>JAQBEY010000074.1:0-54675 GCA_032123655.1 Betaproteobacteria bacterium | reverse complement strand
ACCCCGGATGCGTTGCGTGAAACCATCATCTTCCCCGCCGATTGCGCATGCAACGGCGGCCAACTCTTGCCTTCCGGCGATGGGGGGAGCCAAAATCAAGACGGGCTTTTCTACGCCCTGCTCCGTAAGGACTGACCGCATCGCGTCGGTTCCTGTCTTTCCCGTCGCCGGCCCCGCTGCCTTGCCGCCGGGAGCGTTTCCCGACTTCGCCGGCATGCCGCTGCTCCTTCATTCGCCATCGCCAACCCGCCCGCGCGCTGCCCTGCACCAGTCGACGCTCGCGCTGCTGGGTGTGGCGTTGCTCGCGGCATTCGCGAGTTTCGCTCCGGACTCCCGGGCCGACAGCATTCCGGTGCGCTCCGCAGAGCTGCGCGTCGACGAAGGCGAAGTGCTGCTCAACGCCGATTTCGACTTCACCTTAAACTCGACCCTGGAGGAGGCGCTGCAGCGTGGTGTGCCCCTGCATTTCGTCCTCGAGTTCGAGCTGGCGCTCAAGCGCTGGTACTGGTTCGACGAGACGGTTGCGCAGGAAGCCTATTCCTATCGGGTGTCCTATACAGCGCTGACCCGGCAATACCGGGTCGCGAGCGGACTTCTGGCGCAGAACTTCGCATCGCTTGAGGAGGTTGAGCGCTATATCGGCCGGGTGACGTCGCGACGGGTGGGAAGCGTCGCCGCGCTTTCGCCGGGCACGCGCTACGATGCGGCGGTCCGCCTCCGGCTTGACGTAAACCAGTTGCCCAAGCCATTCCAGGTAAACGCGCTCGCTTCGCGCGACTGGACGCTTTCGTCGGAATGGCACCGCTGGAGTTTCATCCCGTGAGCGACACGGGCTCCGCCGATGCGGGCAGGTCGGCATGAGCGCGCTGCCCGGCAAGCGAGGCTTGCGCTGGCTGTTGCTGGTGATCGCGACGTTTTCCACGATCGCCCTGTTCCTGCTTGCAACGGCGACGGCCAACACGGAACTGTTCGCCGAGCGCTACGATGCCCTGCTGGTTCTGAACGGCGTACTCATGGCGCTGCTGATGGCCGTCGTAGGCTGGCAACTCTGGCAGCTGCGGCGCAATCTCAAGGCGGGCGTGTTCGGCTCGCGCCTCGCGCTGCGGCTGGTCCTGCTGTTCGCGCTGGTCGCCGGCCTGCCCGGCGCGCTGGTCTACGCGGTGTCGGTGCAGTTCATCGGCCGCAGTATCGAGACCTGGTTCGACGTGCGGGTCGATCGTGCGCTGGAAGGCGGATTGAATCTCGGCCGCAACGCACTCGACTACCTGCTCAAGGAAACGGCGGCGAAGGCCGGGCAGATGGCAGTGACCATTGCCGACAGTCCTGGTACCGCGGCCGGGGCGCTTACGCGCGTGGCCGAACAGGCCAACGTCTACGAGGCGGTATTGTTTTCGCCGACGGGCAGCGTGCTCGCCATGGGGGGCGCCGGAGGGTCGCGGATGGCGCCGGAGTCGCCTCCGCCGGCGGCGCTTCGGCTGGCGCGCATGCAGCAGGTGTATTCGAAAATCGAGCAGACTCCGGAAGGCGGCCTCGTGCTGCGCGTCGTGGTGCCGGTGAACACCGACGAAAATCTGAATCCTCTGCGGCTCCTGCAGGTGATCGAGCCGGTTCCAAAATCGCTCGCGCAGGATGCCGATCGTGTCCAGGCCGGTGTACGGGACTATCAGGAACTGTCGTTTTCGCGGCAGGCGCTGAAGCGCCTTTATGCGTTGACGCTGACCTTGACGCTGCTGCTCGCGCTGACTTCGGCGCTGGGCCTTGCCGTGGTGCTTTCCGAGCGTTTCGCCGCGCCGTTGGGCCTGCTTGCGGAAGGCACGCGCGCGGTTGCGCAGGGGGATTTCACCCGCAGGCAGCCGGTCGTCTCGAGCGATGAGCTGGGCGTGCTCACCGAGTCTTTCAACACCATGACCGCGCAACTTGCCGAGGCGCAGGACAAGGCGGAGGAAGGTCGGCGCGCGACCGAAACCTCGCACGCCTATCTGGAGAGCATTCTGGGCAATCTCTCCGCGGGCGTGCTGGTGTTCGATCACCACTATCGTTTGCGGACAGTGAATCCGAGCGCTGCCGTCATCCTGCAGCAACCGCTCGCCGAACTGACGGAAATGCCTCTTTCCGACTGGGGGCGCCGCGTCCCGGCGCTGGCGCCGTTCGCGGAGTTGATCGCCGACGGATTCCGTGGCGCGCGCGACGGACAGTGGCAGAAGGAGGCCGAGCTCGCAGTGGCGAGCCTTTCGCGCACGCTGTTGATGCGCGGCACCAGGTTGCAAGGCGCCGGCGCAGCAGGTGGTTTCGTCCTCGTGTTCGACGACGTTTCCGAACTGGTGCAGGCGCAGCGCGACGCGGCGTGGGCCGAGGTTGCGCGACGGCTCGCACACGAAATCAAGAATCCGCTGACACCGATCCAGCTTTCCGCGGAACGGCTCGCGATGAAACTTGCACCGAAACTCGAAGGCAGCGATCAGGATATGCTCAAGCGCGGAACGCAGACCATCGTTTCGCAGGTCGCCGCCATGAAACACATGGTCGACGACTTTGCGGCATATGCTCGTCAGCCAAGGCCGGGGCAGATGCAGCAGGTCGATTTGGCAGCCCTCTTGCTCGACGTACTCGCTCTGTACGACAATCCCGGATTCCGCATTGCGCTATCCTTGCCGGATGCACCCCTCCACATTCAGGGCGAACCCACCCGCCTGCGCCAGGTGTTTCACAACCTACTTTCCAATGCAGTCGACTCGCAGGCCGATGTTTCCGAGCCACGCCTCGCGATTTCGTTGTCCGTCGGCGACGGCGTGGCGCGGCTCGCGTTCGCGGACGGCGGCTCCGGATTCAGCGAAGAAGTTCTCAAACATGCATTCGAGCCCTACGTGACGACCAAGGCAAAGGGCACCGGGCTGGGACTCGCGATTGTCAAGAAAATCATCGACGAGCACGGCGCTCGCGTGGAGCTCGACAATGACCCGGCGGGGGGCGCGCGCGTAACCCTTGTCTTCAGGACGAGCGGGGCGGCCGCCGGCCGCCCAGCCGCGTTGGCGTAGAGAACATGGCAGTCGCCCGCGAAATTCTGATCGTCGACGATGAGGTCGGCATCCGTGAGTTGCTCTCGGAGATCCTGCAGGACGAGGGCTATCGCGTGGTGCTTGCCGAGAACGCGGGCGAGGCGCGGGCGTATCGACAGCGCGCGCAGCCCGCGCTGGTGCTGCTCGACATCTGGATGCCCGATACTGACGGCGTAACGCTGTTGCGAGAGTGGGCGGCCGGTGGGCAACTGACGATGCCGGTGATCATGATGTCCGGCCACGGCACGATCGAGACAGCGGTGGATGCGACCAAGATCGGCGCATTCGATTTTCTGGAAAAGCCGGTCGGGCTGCAGAAGCTGCTGACGACGGTTGCGCGCGCGCTCAAGAGCGCGGCGGCGCAGGCGCCGCGGCGAATTTCGCTCGGCGTACTGGGTGGCGGCACGGCCGTGCGCGAGGTCGAGCGCTCGCTCGAGCAGTTGCTGAACGCCCGGCGATCGGTCCTGATTCTCGGCGAGGCCGGGACCGGCCATGACATTGCCGCCCATGCGCTGCGGGTGCCCGACGCGCCCTGGATCGCGCTCGCCGGGGGCGCTCGCCTGGCCGCAAACCCGTTGGCGCTGATCGAGGAGGCGCGCGACGGAGTTCTCTACTGCAGCGAGATTGGCCAGTACCCCAGGCGTGAACAGCAGGGGTTGGCGTTTCTGGTGCCGAAGCTCGAAAAATACAATGCCACCCTGGTATGCACCAGCAGCGAGGCGCTGGGCAATCTGGCGACAGAAAACAAGTTTGACGCGGCCCTGCTCGCCTTGCTTTCCGGCGGCGCGCTCATCCTGCCGCCGCTGCGCGCCCATCGGGAGGATATCCCGTTGTTGATCGATCGATTCTGGCGGGAGGGCAGCAAGGATCTCGCGGCGACGGCGCCGCTGCTCGCCGCCCTGCCTCCGGCCGCGCTCACCGCCCTGTCGAACGCCTACTGGCCGGGCAACCTCGATCATCTTCAGGGTTTTGTGCAGAATCTGATCCTGCTGCGCGGAGAGGTCACCGTCGAGCACGTGAAACGCATGCTCGGCGAATCCGCGTCGGCCAGCCCGGTCCCCGCGCCGGAAATTACTTCGCGATTTTTCGAACTCCCGCTGCGCGAGGCCCGCGAGGCCTTCGAGCGCATCTATTTCGAGCAGCTCCTGGGCAAGGAACAGAGCAACATGAGCCGTGTCGCCGAGAAGGCGGGGCTCGAGCGAACGCACCTGTATCGCAAGCTCAAGCAGCTCAACATCCGCTTCGCCCGCCGCACCGACGACAGCGCGACCTGACCGGCGCCCTGCGAGGGCCCGCTGCGTGAATCACGTGCCGCACGACCCGAAACGGATGGCCGCGCTCATGGCGGGCGCTGTGGGGGTCGTCTACGGCGACATCGGCACCAGCCCGCTGTACATGCTGCGCGTAGCCTTCACCGGCACGCACGCGCTCGAACTGACACAGGCAAACATCCACGGGCTGCTGTCGGTCGTGTTCTGGGCGCTGGTGGTCATCGTGACGCTGAAATACATCCTGCTGATCATGCGCGCAGACAACAACGGCGAGGGCGGCATCCTCGCGCTGACCGCGCTGGCCGCGCGCGGCCTTGCGCACCGCGAGAGGCGGCGCTGGTGGGTGGTCGGTTTCGGTATCTTCGGCGCTGCGATGTTCTACGGCGACGGCATGATCACTCCGGCGATCTCGGTGCTCTCCGCAGTCGAGGGGCTCGAGATCGTGGCCCCTGCGCTGCATGCCTACATCGTGCCGGTGACACTGGTCATCATCGTCGCGTTGTTCGCGATCCAGCGGCACGGCACCGCGAGTGTGGGCGCGTTCTTCGGTCCCTTCATGGGCGTCTACTTCATCGTGATCGCCGCGCTGGGCGCCGTGCAGATCGCCGCGCAGCCGTCGATCCTGATGGCGCTCGACCCTCGGCAGGCGATCGCCTTCATCGCCGCCGCGCCGCTGGCCGCCTTCCTTTCCCTCGGCGCGGTCGTGTTGGCGGTGACCGGCACCGAGGCGCTGTACGCCGACATGGGGCATTTCGGGCGGGTGCCGATCCGCCGCGCCTGGGCCTGCCTGGTGATGCCTGCGCTGGTGATCAACTACTTCGGCCAGGGCGCGCTGCTGCTGTCCGCGCCCGAGGCGATCAGGAACCCGTTCTATCTGCTCGCGCCGTCGTGGGCGCTGGTTCCCCTTGTGGTCCTCGCCACCGGCGCCACGGTGATCGCCTCGCAGGCGGTGATCTCGGGCACCTTTTCCCTTACCCGCGCCGCGATCCAGATGGGCTATTGCCCGCGCCTGCAGATTCGCCACACGTCCGAGCGGCAGATCGGCCAGATCTATGTCCCGTTCATCAACTGGTCATTGTGCGTGGCGGTCGTGCTGCTCGTCGTGTCGTTCCGCAAATCCGAGAATCTCGCCGCCGCCTACGGCATTGCGGTGACGCTGGCGATGCTCATCGATTCGATCCTGATCTTCGTCGTCATGCGGCGGCTGTGGAATTGGCCGATCGCGCTCGCCGCGGCGATCGCCTTGCCGCTGCTGCTGATCGACCTCGCGTTCCTGGCCGCGAACTCGCTCAAGATTCCGGAGGGAGGCTGGTTCCCGCTGGCGATCGGCGCGGCCGTGTTCACCCTGCTCACCACCTGGAAACGCGGACGGATCATCCTCATGGACAAGCTTTCCTCTGAAGCCCTGTCGCTGGAGCCGTTCATCCAGAGCATCCAGGTGGCGCCGCCGACCCGGGTGGAGGGTACCGCGATCTTCATGACCTCGACTCCGGACCGCGTGCCGCACGCCCTGCTCCACAACCTCAAGCACAACAAGGTGCTGCACCAGCGCGTGGTGTTGCTCACGATCGCCATCCGCGATGTGCCTTATGTCGATGACGACGAGCGCATCGAGGTGAAATCGCTCGGCGGCGAGTTCTACCAGTTCCTCGCCTGCTACGGCTTCAAGGAAGATCCCGACATCCCGGCTCTGCTCGAACAGTCCGGACGCGCCGGATTCGGCTTCGAGATGATGGAGACGTCGTTCTTCGTTTCCCGGGAGACGCTCATTCCGAAAGCCGCAACCGGGATGGCCTTCTGGCGGGAACGGCTTTTCGTCTCGATGTCGAAGAACGCGATCAAGGCGTCCGATTTCTTCCACATACCGACCAATCGCGTGGTCGAACTTGGCACGCAGGTGGAACTCTAGCGTCATCGTCGCGCCCGGAAATGCCGACGCCGGCAAGAAGCCGGCGTCGATGGAATCAGAAAAGACGCGAGTCAGGCGGCGTGCGCCATCTCCGAGCGCATGGTTTTGATCGCTTTGCTCTCGATCTGGCGGATTCGCTCGGCTGAGATGCCGTACTCGTCGGCAAGGTCCTGTAGCGTTGTCGACCCATCGTCCTCACGCAACCAGCGCGCTTCGATGATGCGGCGGCTGCGGTCGTCGAGCTTGGCCAGGGCCGTCCGGAGCCCCTGGGTCCGATTGCGGGCCGACTCCTTGCGCTCCAGGATCTGTGCGGGTTCGTCCTCGCTGTCGGAGAGGTAGGCGATGGGCGAGACGAAATTCTCTTCGTCGCCGGGCGTCGGATCGAGCGCCAGATCGCGGCCGGTGAGGCGCATCTCCATCTCGACGACTTCCTCGGGCTTGACCCCGAGGTCTTTGGCGATCGCCTTCGCTTCCGCGACCGACAGTGCGGCGGAACTGGCTTTCATGCGGCGCAGGTTGAAAAACAGCTTACGTTGCGCCTTGGTCGTGGCGACCTTGACCAGCCGCCAGTTGCGCAGGATGTACTCGTGCATCTCGGCGCGGATCCAGTGCAGCGCAAACGAGACCAGACGCACACCCCGTTCCGGATCGAAGCGGCGCACCGCTTTCATCAGTCCGACGTTGCCTTCCTGGATGAGGTCCGCCTGCGGCAGGCCGTAGCCGGCGTAATTCCGGGAAACGGCGACGACCAGCCGCAGATGCGACATTACCAGCTGGCGCGCTGAATCGAGGTCGCCGTCCGCCTGCAGGCGCCGGCCGAGCGCCGTCTCCTGTTCCTGCGTCAGCAGCGGGAACCGATTGACGGCCTGTATGTAGTGGTCGAGGCTTCCCAGCGAAGCGGGGGTCGGAAATGCCAGGGTCGTACTCGTCATGCCAACAACCTCCATCTTGGGCCTTGGAAAGGCGGGGAAACGTCGTTCGTCCCCGCAGCAAGCCGCAGCTGATTTTAGCACTCGAACGATAAGAGTGCTAATCCGAAGCGTTAGTTCCCGACCGAATCAGTCGGACAAAGATTGTCCAGCCGTGGTTCAAGACAGGATCCAGAATACCGGCCCTGACATGACGGAGCCGGCCCTTTGCGACCGGTCGCGTCCTGGTGGTACCGGACGCCGGCAGAGATTGACGGATGCCGGAGCGCATCGGATCAGGATTGCGGCCCGGCCCGGGCGGCGCCGGTCAGGTGGAATCGAGGCCGGCTTGTTTGTAAGTGCCCGCTCTTCTTGAGCTCCGCGCGGCAGGCGGACCCGGTGTGCTCGCTCAGGCAGGTGGCGGGAGCAGGGCGTCGACGAACTCCCGGGCAGCAAATGGCTGAAGGTCGTCGACGCCCTCGCCGACCCCGATGAACCGCAGCGGCACCGGGTGCTGCTTGGCGATGGCCGCGACGATGCCGCCCTTCGCGCTGCCGTCGAGCTTGGTCATGACGAGGCCGGACAAACCGATCGCGGCGTCGAAAGCCCTGACCTGTGCGAGCCCGTTCTGGCCGGTGTTGGCGTCGAGGACGAGCAGCGTTTCGTGGGGTGCGCCAGGCAAAGCCTTGCCGATGACCCGCTTCACCTTGGCCAATTCGTCCATCAAATGCGTCTGGGTTGGCAGCCGGCCGGCGGTGTCCGCGAGGACCACGTCCACCCCTCGGGCCCGCGCCGCACCGATGGCGTCGAACATGACCGAGGCGGCGTCGCCGCCCGTTTGCTGGATGACGGCAATATTGTTTCGCTCGCCCCAGACCGCGAGTTGTTCGCGTGCGGCCGCCCGAAAGGTGTCCCCTGCCGCAAGCAGCACGGTCAGGTTCTGCGCCTGCAGCCACTTGGCCAGCTTGCCGATCGAAGTCGTCTTGCCCGCTCCGTTGACGCCCACGAGAAGAATGACGAACGGGCGCTCCGCACCAATGATCAGTGGTTGTTCCAGCGGCCCGATCAGGTCGACCAACGCGCCGGCCAGTTCGCGAACCGGGTCGGCGTCGTTGCCCGCGCGCTTCCAGCGCGACTCGAGGTTGGTCAGCAGATGCTGCGTGGCGTCGTTACCGACATCGGCCGTCAACAGCGCCGACTCGAGCGCCTCGAGCGCCTCTTCGTCGAGTTTGCGACGAACGAAAACGCCACCGAGCGCGCCGGCGAGCTTGTTGCGGGACAGGCCGAGTCCAGCCTTCAGCCGTTCGGACCACGGGCGATTTTCCGGTGGCGGGACGTCAGGGGATTTTTTCTTGAAGAGATCGAACAACGGTCACCCGATGAAAGCGGGCATGAAACACCCGTGGCGAAGGCTAGAATTGTACCGTCCTCACCTACCCGAACACTTGCCCGTGACCATCAGGAGTGCGCAGCGCGTGCGAATCATCGGCGGTCGCTTTCGCGGCCGCGTCGTGCGTTTTCCCCAAAACAAGGACTTGCGTCCCACGCCGGACCGCGTTCGGGAGACGCTGTTCAACTGGCTCGGCCAGGACCTTACCGACCTCGCCACGCTCGACCTTTACGCAGGCAGCGGCGCGTTGACGCTGGAAGCGCTTTCCCGCGGCGCCGCCAGCGCGGTCGCGGTCGACCGGGATTCGACACTGGTGCGGGCGCTAGTCGCCACCGCAGGCGAGTTCGGTGCCGCGGGCCTCGAGGCGCACGCTGCCGACGCCAGGCGCTGGCTGTCGCGGGACCTGCGAAAATTCGATGTCATTTTCCTCGACCCGCCATTCGCCACCGACGAATGGGAGCCCCTGCTCGCGGCCTGCCTGGAACACCTGGCGGGGGGGGGCTACATCTATGCCGAGGCGCCTCGCGCGCTCGACCCGGGCGCGGCGCTTGAAGTCTGGAGGAAGGCGACGGCCGGGCAAGTGCATTATCATCTGTTGCGCCGGCGTGAGAATGTGCCGCCGCCCCCTTCATCCTGAACGGAGGATGCCGCGACAAGTTCCGTGGCCCCCGCCATTGACCATAAAGCCATGATCAAGGTCGTCTATCCAGGTACCTTCGACCCGTTCACCCGGGGTCACGAGGATCTCGTGCGTCGGGCGGCGAACGTGTTCGACCGCGTGGTGGTGGGCGTGGCGGACAGCGCTGCCAAACGGCCGCTGTTCGATGGCGCCGAGCGGGTGGCGATGGCAAGCCAAGTGCTGGCCGGACTTCCCAATGTCGAAGTCATGGGCTTTTCGAATCTGCTGATGGAGTTTGTCCGTGCGCAGGGCGCGAAGATCATCCTGCGCGGCTTGCGCGCCGTCTCGGATTTCGAGTACGAGTTCCAGATGTCCGGGATGAACCGCCACCTGTATCCCGATGTCGAAACCATGTTCCTGACGCCGTCGGAACAGTTCACTTTCATCTCGGCCACCATCGTGCGCGAAATCGCGCGCTTCGGCGGCGACGTTTCGCACTTCGTCCATCCGGAAGTCGCGCGCAGGATTCGAGCCCGCGTCGCCGAGCACGCCGGGGAGTGAGTTCGCGGGTGGCCACGCAAGCGCCCGTTGTCCGCCGGTCCGCCGTCGAGGCTCGGCCATGGCGCTGATGATCACCGACGAATGCATCAACTGCGACGTGTGCGAGCCCGAGTGCCCGAACGCGGCGATCTCGCAGGGGCCGGAGATCTATGTCATCGACCCCGAGAAGTGCACCGAATGCGTCGGCCACTTCGACCGGCCGCAGTGCCGCGAGGTCTGCCCGGTCGATTGCATCCCCGTCGACCCCGCGCGGATCGAGACGCCGGAGGCGCTCCGGGGCAAATACGAAGGGCTGATGCGGGTGGCCGGCAAGGGCTAGCGAAACGCTTTCCGGTGGACCGCACAACCCAATCGGCCAAATCACAACGGGCGCCAAGTGGCGCCCGTTGTGCGTACAGCGGGGCAACTCGCGCGTCAGCCAGGCCAGTTCATCTGGATGATCGCTTCACACGAGCCGGTCGTGCAGAGATTTGCTTCGTTGTCGATACTCCAGTTGCGGACGTTGACGAAATAGGTCTCCCCCGGCGTCAGCGGCGCGTTGCCATTGCCCACGTTCCAGGTGATGGTCACCGAGCTGCCGTTGCCCACGGTGTACGGTCCGTTGGCGCCGCTGGGATCGGAGGGGCGGAAGTCGCAGGCGCTCCTGGAGATCGTGACCTGGCGGAAGGTCGGCGGTCCTTGATATTCGGCTACTACCGTCGAGCCGGGGCTGCCATAGCTGGCGGGAGTCGCCGGCGCGGTGAAGCTGACCACGACCACGCCCTCGGCGTCGAAGCCCCCATGTTTCGGGGTGTAGATCGGCGAGCTGTCGCCCCACGACTTCGAAATGCGGTTGACGCCACGATAGGACCCGCAGAAATCAGAACCGCCCACCGATGCCTGCCAGTTGACGCCGGTCTGCGCCGGCGCGCTCGGGCCGATACCGTTGCTCGCGATGACCGAGTACGTCTGGGCGCCCTCTGCGGCGCTGGTCGCCACACAGGTCGACGAGGAGCTGTTGCAGTTCGTCCAGGCGTAGCTCGTCGGACTGTTGCTGCAGCTGGCGGATAACGTCACCGACTGTCCGACAAAGGGCGACTGGTTGCTGGCGGTCACCGAGCAGACCGGCGCGGCCGTGGGCGGCGCCTGCCAGTTGACAACCAGACCGGCCTGCGGGCCGGGTCCGTTGCCGTTGGACGCGGACAGCGCGTAGGACTTCGCCCCGGCCGCGGTGGCGGCATCCGTGCAACTCGCGTCGGACCCGGTGCAGCCGGTCCACGCGTAGCCGGTCGGGCTTCCCGTACACGACGAACTGATCGTAATCGTCTGGCCGATGGTCGGCGTCGGATTGTTCGTCGAAAGCGAGCAGACTGGCGCGGGCGACGACTGCCACTCGACGGTGATCGAAGCCGGGGAACTGGAGCCCAGCGCGTTGCCGGCGGTCACCGTGAAGGTTTTCGGACCCGTCACGGAGGACGAAGTCGAACACTGGATCGCCGAGCAGGCCACGCCGACCCACGCATAGTTGGTCGGGCTGCCGCTGCAGGAGGCCGAGAGCACGATCGATTCACCAGCCACGGGCCCTGAATTGCTGGCGTATACCGTGCAGGACGGAACGTTGCCTGGGGGAGGCGGGGTTGTTCCGCCACCACCGCCACCACTCTTCCATTCAGCGTCGAACGCGGCACGCGGGCCAACAGCGCCTGCGCCATTGACGCCGGCGACCGCGTACCGGGCGAATCCGGTCTGGCCCGAGGTGACCGAACAGGTCTTCTGGCTGGGCGAGCAGGAAGGAATCACGATGCAGATTTCCTGGACCAGGTAGTTGCAGTTGAGCCACTGGTAGCTTGTGGGGGACTGGCTGCAATTGGCGGTCAGACCAAGCACGCCACCGACTGTCGGCGTGCTGGTGCTACCGGAGATCGTGCACAGTGGTAACGCGCCACCGGCCGCCTGCCAGGTGACGTTGAGCGTCACTCCGGAGCCTGTTCCGGCAGCATTGGACGCCGTAACCGCGTAACCTGCGGCCCCCGGCGTGGCCTGCGAGACCTTGCACTGACTGCTGGTGCTGGAACAACCGACCCACGCGTAGCTGGTCGGAGTGCCGGTACAGATTGCGTCGAGCGTCAGCGTCGAGCCGACCAAGGGGGTGGCAGTGGTCCCGGTGATCGTGCACGACGGAGTGCCTGCGGGCGCCTGCGGCACGACCGAACCACCTGCCGGCGCGCAGAAGGCGACCGGCTGCGAGGGGTTGCCGTCGCCTTCCGCCTTGTAGGCCAGTCCAAGCATCGCCTGAAACACGGTCAACTGATCGGTGAAGCGATGGTTGACGTCGGGTCGCTGGTTCCACAGGCGAAACACCGGGACCGTATCGGCGGGGCATTTGCCGGTGTACGGGTCGACCAGAAAGGCGCGAAAGGCCTCTTCCGTTTCAATTTGCCAAGCGTAGGCGAATTTGTCCTTTACGTCCTGACACTCGCTTGCTTTCGCCGAGTAGAAATGCGAATCGAGGCCAGCCTCGGGGCGACCGTAGAAGCGGCACACCGGCACCGAGCCCTCCTGGCTGTCGCCGTTCTTGACCACCAGAAAACGGTATCCGGTGCGGACCCAGCCCGGATGCACGCCGGCATCGAGGTCCTGAATTTCCTTCGGACCCAGCGTGATGAAGTAATGATCGAGGCTCTGGTTGTAGAACTCGACGAGCTCGGTGGTCGCTTCGGTCGCGATAGCGGCAGGCACGGGAAAAGACAGTGCCGCGAAGACGAGGCCGAGCAGGAATTTAAATCGCATAATGGAATCGCCGACCGCGAGCCGGACTGAAAGGGGACAAAAAATCCATTATATGACATCACGGGCGCTTCGCCAGTTCCCATTTCGAAGGAAAATTACTAAAGCGATGCGCGGCGAAGCGCCAGAGTAGCAATGGAAACAAGTCGCTGGGTGATAACGTGCACTTATCGGCAAAAAACTGTCGTCGATTGACGTCAATCGCTACTGTCGCTGTTTGGCGTCATCCGTTGGCGGCCAGCGGCAGGAATTCCGCCTGGTCGATGACCTGATCGATTTCGGCAATCTGCAGTTCGAGGCCCCGCAGCTGCGCGCCGATTGCCGATTGCTGCTGTTCGAGTTCGTCGATGCGGTCCTCGAGTTCTCCGCTGGCGTGATGAATGCGCTTGATGCTGTCCAGGCGACGACGCAACTGCAGGTGATGTTCACGCACCTGGGTTTCGAGCGGCGACATCACTGCCTTGAGCCAGGCTTCAACGTCGCGATTGGCGATCACGTAGACGTGCTTGACGCGGGAGGCGATGGTCTCGAAGAAACGTTTCATCAGCGCGAACTTGGCGCGGCTGACCATGTTCCAGAGCGTGTTGAAATGGGTGTTGTAGGCGCGTTCCAGTCGCTCGATTTCCTTCTGGTACTTCAGCACCGAGAACGGCGGCGGGTTGAACGGCGCAAGATTGTGGTCGATGGCAAAGCGAGCGTACATCGCGCGCATCATTTCGTGGGTTTCCCCGGACTGCCGCGCCGCTTCGGAGAGGTCATGGCGGATGGACGCGAAGAAGTCGTTCATCGCGCCGCGGACGCCGCGGGTGAATGGGCTGTCCTCGATGGCCCGGCGCGTCCGGGCCGCATTCGCCCGCAGGGCCTCCAGTCCAATGAAGTCGAAAAGATCGTTGGTCTGCTGCGTGAAGACGTTACGCAGCGCGGTAAAGCGCGCGAGTCCGCGCTCGAACAGTTCCTTTTCCTCGCGCACGCGGTCCATCATATGGACGACCACGTCCTGATTCTTGCCGCGCAGCGCAGTAAGCTCGCCAAGTTGCTCGTTGATGCCACTGGCCCGGGCGCCGAGGATCGCCTGCACGCTGGCGGCAAGCGCGCGCATCTCGGCCTGCGATGCTGCGCCGACGATTTCCCGCTTGCCCGGGATGAGCTGCTGTGACAGGGCCGCCTCCAGAATCGGGAGGCGGCTGCGGGTGAGCAGCGCGTCGTCGCCGTTGACTTTGGCGAGCAGCGCCTTCTGCGCGGAGGTCGCGAAAACCTGCGTCGGGGAAATGCCGAGGATGCGCGCGCTGCTGTGCACCTGAAGGTCGATTTCCGCATCGACCTCGACTCCGGGTTTCAGGTCATCCCAGAGACCGTCGATCTTGTTGAGGATCACCATGCGGCCGGCGCGGGAGGCCGGGTCGTTACCGGCAAGATGCTGGTTCCAGACCTCGAGGTCGGTCTTGGTGACGCCGGTGTCTGCGGCGAGGATGAACAGCAAGGCGTGCGCGTTGGGCAACAAATTGAGCGTGAGTTCGGGCTCGGTGCCGATCGCGTTAAGGCCCGGCGTGTCGAGAATCACCAGGCCCTGCTGGAGCAGCGGATGCGGAAAATTGATCACCGCGTGCCGCCAGCAGGGGATTTCGACGTTGCCGCGGTCGCGGCTGTCCATGGTGGCGAGCATGTCTTCCTCGCCGTCGCCATAAAGGCCGTATTTGCGCGCAAGGTCGATCGGCACACGCTTGACCTGCGATACGCGTGACAGGACCTCGCTCATTTTTTCCGCTGAAGCAAGGTCGAGCGGAAACGTGACCCACTCGTCCGCATAGTTCTTGAATTCGGTAACCGTCGCGTCCTTCAGCCGGGTTTCGATTGGAAGCAGGCGGATCGAAGGCGAACGCGAGCCGTCGTAGAGCAGTTCGGTAGGGCACATCGTCGTACGCCCTGCCGATGACGGCAGCAGGCGCTGACCGAAGTCCGCGAAGAAGATGGCGTTGATGAGTTCGGATTTGCCGCGGGAAAATTCGGCGACGAAGGCAACGACCAACTGGTCCTGGTGCAGACGTTCCAGCAACTGCTGGATGCGCAGGTCGATCTGGGCGTCGGCGAGGTCCTGATTCTGCAGCCAATGATGGACACCCGAAACCGCCGTCGACAAGCGGCGGCGCCAGTCGCTGTAGGCCTCGAAACGGGCCGCGAGATCGTGGGACGGAATCATGGGCATCTCATAGGGTTTGGCCTGCCGGGCGGCGCGGAAAGGGAAATGGTGACCCAAGATTGTGAAGCACAACTCGTGCCGAAATCATTGGCAGGCGCCAGTCGAACCGCTTCCGGGCCGGCAGGGCTCTGATCGGACGTTAACGCTGGCAGCGCGGGCAATGATAGGACGCCCGGCCGCCCAGCCGCCGATGCCGGATTGGCGCGCCGCAGACCCGGCAGGGCTCGCCTTCCCGGCCATAGACGAAGTAATCCAGCTGAAAATATCCGGGCTCACCGCTGGCGTTGACGTAATCGCGCAGCGTGCTCCCCCCCTTGGAAATGGCCTCGGCGAGCACCGACCGGACTTCGGTCACCAGCCGCGAGAAGCGCTCGCGCGATACCCGGCCGGCAGGTGTCGCGGGCCGAATGCCGGCGCGAAACAGCGATTCGTTGGCGTAGATGTTTCCCACGCCCACGACCACCCGATTGTCCATCAGGACCAGCTTGATCGCGGCGGTGCGCCCGCGGGTGGCGTCCCAGAAGTGGCGGGCGTCGAATCGCTGGGAAAAAGGCTCCGGCCCGAGGTCGCGCAGCAATGGGTGCCCGGCCTCCATGCCTTGAGGGACCCAGAGCATCGCTCCGAAGCGCCGCGGATCGTTGTACCGGACGACCGAACCGTCGTCGAACATCAAATCGACGTGATCATGGCGAGCCAGCACCGGCGGGCGGTGATGCACTCGCAGGCTTCCGGTCATGCCAAGGTGCACGAGCAGCGTGCCGTTCGTCAAGCGGAAGAGCAAGTACTTGCTTCGTCGGTCGATGGCGCTGACCACGCCTCCCACCAGATGATCGGCGAGGCCCTGGGGAACCGGCCAGCGCAATCGTGGGTCGTATACGTGTAACGCGGCAATGCGGCGCCCGACCACATGCGGCGCGACGCCTCGGCGGGTGGTTTCGACTTCCGGAAGTTCGGGCATCGGGGCGTCTGTTAACGCGGTTGCTGAGACTTCGACCGGACGTGGAAAGGTTCCCGTACGCCGGCCTGCGGTCGTTGCCGAATCGCATTCTGTCCGTTTGTTGCGGTATCGAATATAGCCTAAGATCGACTGCCCATCTGGACGCCTTCCTCGACCCGCGCGGTAGTCGCGCGTGGAAGAATCGCGAGGCCGTTCCAAGAATTAGCGAGAAGCCATGCCGTCTGTCCGTCGATCTCCCCTTGCCCGCCCCTTGCGGGCCCTATCGTGGCTCACCGCCGCTTTTGCCATGGCCGGTTTTGGCGCGGTGAACGCGCAGTCGCTCTCGCCCGGGATCGTTCCTCACGCCACGCTCATCCCTGCCCCCCGGACCGATGTGGAAGGGCTTTCGGCCGACGTGTTCTATCGGCTGTTGCTTGGGGATGTAGCGTTGCAGCGAGGCGAGCCCGCGCTTGCCGCGCGCGCCTACTACGAGGCCGCACGCGAAACGCGCGAGCCGCGGATCGCCCGCCGCGCCACCGAGGTCGCGCTCGCGGCGCGGATGCGCGGACTTGCCCAGGAGTCCGCGAATCTCTGGTCGGCGCTCGACCCCGCAGCTGAGCGGCCCCGGCAGGTGCTGGCCGCACTCGCGGCCGGTGGCACCAGCAAGATGGCGCAGGAGGGCGGCGTCGAAAGCGAGCTCAGGGCGAAGCTCGAAAAGGTCCTGGCCGATGCGGCGTCCTCCGACAAGGGTGTCGGCGAGGTCTTTCTACAGCTCAACCGATTTTTGGGCGATGCGAAGGATCGTCGGCAGGTCTACGAACTCGTTCGCGATCTCGCCAAGCCATATCCAGGGATCGCCGAGGCGCATTTCGCAGTCGCGGTTGCGGCATTCACCGGCGGAGTGCCCGATACCAATGGCGATAACACCGCGCTGGTCGAAATCGACCGGGCGTTGGCGCTCAAGTCCGACTGGGAGCGCGGGGCACTGCTCAAGGGCGAGATCCTCTCGGGGAAATCCCCGGTCGAGGCGAGCGATTATCTGTCCGGTTTTCTTGCCGACAATCCGTCCGCAAAATTGGTTGCCGGCATGCTCGCGCAGAACTACGTCGAGCAGAAGCGCTTTGCCGAGGCGCGCGCGGTGTTCCAGAAACTGTGGGACGGCGACCGCAATGCGCGGGAGTACGAATTCGGTGTGGCAGTGATTTCAATCCAGATGAAGGACTGGGATACGGCCGAGGCACTGCTCTCTGATTTGAAGCGGGCGAACTACGGCGAGAATGGCGCGGTCGAACTCCAGCTTGCGCAGATTGCCGAGGAGACCGGTCGCTACGATCTGGCGATCGAGCGCTACATGGCTGTCCCTGAGGGCGCGCGTGCATGGCTTGCGCGGTTGCGGGTCGCGGCAATGATGGGCAAGCAGGGCAAGGTGGTGGAGGCGCGGCGATACCTCGAGGATCTGCCTGCCGTGACCATCGAGCAGCGCGTGCAGGTGCGCCAGGCCGAGGCGCAGCTGCTGCGCGAGGCCAACGATAACGCAGGGGCCTACGAGGTGCTCATGCTGGCCTTGCGCGAACATCCCGATGCGCCGGACCTGTTGTACGACGCGGCGATGGTCGCGGAGCGCATGGACCGCATCGACGAGGCCGAAGCGCGACTGCGCCGCGTCGTCGAGCTGCGGCCCGATGACGCGCAGGCGCTGAACGGACTGGGTTACACGCTGGTCGACCGGACTGCCCGCACGGTGGAAGGCTTCGAGTTGATCCAGAAGGCGAATCGTCTCTCCCCGGACGACCCGTTCATTCTCGACAGCATGGGATGGGCACTGTTCCGACTGGGCCGCTTTGCAGAGGCCGAGACCTATCTCCGGCGGTCGCAGAAGATTCGTCCGGATGCCGAGGTTGCCGCGCATCTGGGCGAGGTTCTTTGGGCGCAGGGCGAGCGGGAGCACGCCCAGGAGGTCTGGCAGACGCAGTTGAAAAACACGCCCGACAACGTGCTGCTGCTGGAGACGGTTCGCCGCCTTGCACGCTGAAGCATCGCGACGGCGCGAGCCGCTGAAGTCTGGCTCCGCGACCGCGCGTGGTGGCTGCAGGACTGTGGTCGCCCCTCTGGTGTTCGTGCTGGTCGCGGGTTGCGCGGCCCTGACGCCCGTTGATCCGGGTCCATGGAGCGCATTCGACACCGGGACCGGATTCGACGCCGCCGGGCGACTTTCCGCGCGGCGTGGCAATGACGGAATCGTGGCAAATTTCACCTGGCGACACGAGCTGGCGAGGGATCGCATTGACGTCGCGACGCCGACGGGACAGACGCTCGCGCAAATGGCCGGCGACAGCGCCGGGGTGCGGCTGACCCGACCGGGCGAGCCGGCAGTCGACTACAGCGATTGGGACGCGCTCACCCGCGAAGTCTTCGGGGCCGCGATCCCGGTCACGGGCCTCGCGTCCTGGGTAGTCGGAAGGCCCGTTCCGGAAAGGGAATTCGGGCTGGAGCGCGATGCCGCAGGCCGCCCGCTGGTTCTCAATCAGGGAGGCTGGGAAATCGTGTACACCTACGCTGAAGGGGCCCCGGCGTACCGGCCCTTCCGCCTGGTCATGCGCTACCCCGATGTCGAGCCTGTCGAGGTGCGTGTCGTGCTCGACCGCATCGGCCCGATTGCGCCCTAGAGCGACCGGAACCCGGGATCGAAATGATGGACACGCTGATTGTTCCGGCGCCGGCGAAGGTGAACCTCTTCCTGCATGTCACCGGGCGGCGCGGCGACGGCTACCACACGCTCGAATCCTTGTTTGCCCTGGTCGATCTGGACGACACCGTCACGCTGACGAAGAACGACGACGGTGTGGTCGAGCGCGCCGGCGACGTTGCCGGCGTACCCCCGGAGGCCGATCTCGCTGTACGCGCCGCCCTGGCCCTGCAGGCCGACAGCGGAACGCGGCTTGGCGTGCGCTTGTCGCTTGCCAAACGCATTCCACTGGGTGCCGGCCTGGGCGGCGGCAGCTCGGATGCGGCCAGCGTGCTTCTCGCGCTCAATCGATTGTGGCGGCTTGCGCTGCCGCGTGAGCGGTTGCTGCGGCTGGCCGGGACACTCGGCGCCGATGTGCCATTTTTTGTTGGGGGCGAGAACGCGATTGCGCGCGGCATCGGCGAATTGCTGACGCCGGTGTCGCTGCCGACGATCTGGCTTGCGCTGGCGTTCCCGAAGGTCGCGGTCGAAACCGCGGCGATCTTCGCCGCTCCGGAATTGACACGTAACAGCCCCTCGGCGAAAATAGACGTCTTTTCCGAGAGTTATGGCCGGAATGATCTCGAAGCCGTCACGGTGGCGAGGCATCCTGTCGTAGCCGAAGCGAGCGCTGCGCTGGCGCGTATTTCGCAACGAGTGCGCATGACCGGTTCGGGTGCCTGCATTTATGCGGCGTGCCGGACCGAACAGGAGGCTCGGCGGGCCGTCGAAGCGCTTCCGGCGCATATCGATGGTCGAGTTGCCCGAACCCTCGCGCGGCATCCGCTCGCGGGGTTCGCTCTTTGAGCCTCCCGGAAAACAGGTTTCCGCTGGGGAGTCGCCAAGTGGTAAGGCACCGGATTTTGATTCCGGCATTCGTAGGTTCGATCCCTACCTCCCCAGCCATATGGATTCAACGACACAGCGCAAGCCTCGTTCCCTGATTCCTTCTGCCCGCGCCCTGTGGGACATTGTCGGGACACTCACCAGAGGCGAACGGCACCTCACCCATCGCGAATGAAAGTGCGGCGAAGATGCCGGAGGTGAACGATCTTCAGGAGCGCGCCATCGCAGCGCGCAACGCCGGTCGCCTCGACGAGGCGGAGGAGTGCCATCGCCGCCTGGTCGAAATGTTTCCGCGGCATCCGGGCTTGCTCAACAATCTTGGAATGATCCTCGTGGCAAGACGCCGCTACGCCGAGGCCGTGCCGCTGTTCGAGCAATCGCTGGAGATAAGACCGCATCACGTCAACACGCTGGTGGCGCTTGCCAATGCCCTGACCTTTTCCGGCCGGCCGGAGGACTCCATCGCGCGCTGCGGCGAGATCCTGGCGATCGACGCGCGGCACGACGATGCGCGTCACAATCGGGCCGTGGCGCTGCGAGCCCTGAACCGCCACCCGGAGGCGATTGACGAACTCGCGGCGCTTCTCGCGCAGGATCCCGCGGACGCGGACGCCGAACTCAACCTTGCGTTGAGCAGGTTCGCTACCGGCGACTACGCGGCGGCGTCACGCCATTACGAGGCACGTTGGCGCGGTGCGCGGTCGCAAGCGCCACTGCCCGATTCCGGAATTCCCCTCTGGCGGCCAGGCGAAGACCTGCGCGATATGCGCGTCCTCGTCCAGGCGGAACAGGGGCTCGGCGACACGCTGCTGTTCGCCCGGTTTGTTCCGCGGCTGGCGCGGCAGTGCGCGGAGATTCAGTTGCAGGTGCAGTTGCCGCTGGTCGAATTCCTGCGGCGTCAGTGGTCCCCGCAGCGCGTCGGCACGCTGGGCGAAGAGGCGTCGGGCGCGATTGCGCAGCGAAGGATGGCGCTCCTCAGCCTGCCGCTGGCCCTGCAACTCCGGCACCAATCCGACTGGATCTCCGGCGGCGCGTACCTGCATGCAGATCCCGCGCGTTGCGCCGCGTGGCGGTCGCGCCTGCCGGGAGGCGCACTGCGCGTGGGTGTCGCATGGCGCGGAAACCCCAATAATCGCAACGACCACAATCGCTCGCTCCCGGTGCAGGCGCTGGCGCCGTGGCTCGACGCCATGCGCGCCGCGGGCGTGGTCGTGATCGCGCTGCAGAAAGATGCCACCAGCGCGGAGCGTGAGTGGTTGCGTCGCTACGCCCATGTCCACGTGCTCGCCGATGCGCTCGCCGATTTCGACGACACGGCAGCGGTGCTGGAAGCGCTCGACCACGTGGTCAGCGTCGATACCGCCGTGGCGCATCTCGCGGGCGGCATGGCGAGGCCGGCGACGATACTGTCGCCGTTCGCGCCGGATTGGCGCTGGCGCGCCAATCATCAAGGGAGCGTCCTGTATCCCGGTGTCGGCGTGCTCCACCAGCGCGCAATCGGCGACTGGAACAGCGTCATCCAGGAACTGATCGAGAGCGCCGCGCTTTGGAGGCGGGCGCCCGCGCGATGACCAGTTTCAACGGAAACGGCCCGGTGGCGCCAGCATCATCGGTCATGGTTTCTGGCGACACCGTCAGGAGGTGTCAGGGAGGCCATTGGCCCGCGCTTTCCCGGCCATGCCGCCCGTGCTTGCACCGCCGACACCGGTTCTCACGTTGGCGTCGCGCGGTCAGCGCCTCCAGCCTACGCCAACGATGGACGACAGGCAGTCAACGCACAACACCAGGTGATCCATTCAGCCATTTGGTGGCAAGCCCTTTTTGCGCGTAAGCAGAAGGCCGATTCAATGAACGCACGGGTGCGTGCCTCGTAATACGGTGTGACAGGCGGGCGGCAGTGAAGTAGGCTGTTCCGGGAAAAGTCGCTCTACTGAAATCGCCGCAACTTGAAGATAGCCCGGTCAAAACTTTGAAGGTTCGCGCAAGGTGGATGCTGTTCGGCGCGCTGGTGATCGTCTGCATCGCGATCAGCGCGCGATTGCTCGCCGTGCGCACGGGCCAGACCAACCCCGCAGTTGAGGTACTCAGTTATGCCGAGTTGACCGGCAGCATTTTTCTGCCGTCGTCTCAGGATCCGTTTCGGCCCCCGGCAGTGCGCGAGCTTGCGGTGCCGCCATTCGACGACGCTACCGCCGTCTGGGGTGCCACAGGACGCGACGCGAGCGGTCACATCTGGGTCGGCGTTTCTGCGTCGCACGACGGCAGGAGCGCACGCCTGTTCGAGTATGAACCGGACAGCGATACGTGGTTCGACCGTGGCGTGGTGTTGGAGAAACTGAAGAGCCTCGGCCGCAAACGCGATGGCGAGGGTCAGATCAAGATCCACTCAAGGATCGTTCCGGCGTCGGACGGGTGGCTTTACTTCGCGTCCACGGACGAGGAAGGCGAAGCGTACGACGGCTCCAGGCCGCCACGGTGGGGCGGTCACCTATGGCGGGTGCATCCGAAACGGAAGGTCTGGGAACATCTCGCGGCCGTCGACGAAGGCCTCGTCGCCGTCAGCGGCGCAGGGCGATTCGTGTACGCGCTCGGCTACTTCGGGCATGTCCTGTATCAATACGACACCGCTGGCGGAGCGGTTCGCCGCGTCGTGGTCGGATCAGCGGGCGGGCATGTCTCGCGCAATTTTCTCACCGACCTACGTGGTCACGCCTACGTGCCACGCGTCGTACGCAGCGCGTACGCCAGTCCCGAGGCATTCCTGGTCGAATTCGACGCCCAACTGCGCGAGATTGCGACAACGCCGCTGCATCACTATCTTGGCAGGGGCTCCATCGTCGAGAATCACGGAATCGTTGGCGTGGCTTACCTGCCCGGCGGCGAGCTCGTCTTCACCACGGCGCTGGGACGCCTGTACCTGATTGAACCGAAGGCCGATGCCGTGGCAACAGTGACCGATGCGGGCTGGTTTCACCCCGCTGGACATGCCTATGCACCGTCACTGTTCTCGATTGGCGGTGGCAAGTTGATTGCCGGTGTCGCCCGCCGGGGCTCGTCGTTCGAATGGGTCGTGAGCGAACTCGGAACGCGGGTATCCGCCGCTTTTCCACTCAACACCCGCGGCTTGGCCGGTATCCTGCTTTACGGTTCGATCAGCAAGGACAATGCCGGAAGGCTCTATGTTGTTGGATGGGCATCGCGCGGCGGTGGCGGCAAGCGACCGCTGGTGTTGCAGGTCGACCCCGGACAGTAAGCGGTCCTGCGTTGCAGGAGTCTCCACCAGGGCACGCTGAGACAAGAATTGGTTTCAACGGTAACGGCCCGGTGGCGCCTCAGCCGGCCGGTACGGCGGCCCGCTGCAAGCCATCGATATTCAGCTCGATCCGGCGCGGATCCTTCAGGTCGAAAAGTCTCTGGCGTGAGAATGCGCGCGAAAAATCCGGCATCTTGCGCAGCAACTCGGCGACCGAACGACGGGCCTCATCGATGCGCCCGGGATGGGCGACCGCGACGGCACGATGCGCCGTAGTCCGGTACCGGCAGTTCGGGAGGGCGCGCGTGGATGATCTGATCGATGGCGCGGAGATCGCGGGTGCACCGCGTACGATGGCGTTTCTGGGCAGTGGCGCTCGCTTGCTGTCCTGGCCATCAGGATTCGATGCGGCCGTTGGTGTGACCGCGTCTGCAGCAAGGAAAGGCAACATTTGAACCGCGGAGACGCAGCATGAAGGAAGATCGGGCCGAATGCGGCAATCTGGGCGCGCACCTGACCACAATGGGCGCGCATCTCGACCGCTATCTGCGCTTCGAGCACCCGGACGCCCTGGCCGACTCTGCCGAGTGGATGTCCGCGCTGGACCGCGAACTGCCCACGGCGGGCATCGGCATCGATGCCGTGCTGGCCGAAATGGGGCGGTACCTGATTCCGAACGGCTCACAGATTCCCAATCCCGGCAGCACCGCCTTCATCACCACCGGGGCTACTGCCGTCGGCGCACTGGCGACGTTGGCCGGGTCGATCGCCGCGCCACAACGAATTGGCGGTACCGCGTTCAACTTCCTCGAGGAACTGTCGTTGCAGTGGCTGGTCGACATGTTCGAGTTGCCGCGCGAATTCAAGGGTCTGTACAGCAGTGGCGGGTCGACGGCCAATCTGGTTGCATTGGGTGGGGCGCGACAATCGGCGATGGAGCGGCTGGGCATCGATCCGGCACGCGACGGCGTCCGCGGGGCCTGCCGAATTTACGCTACCGCAGCCGGTCACCATACGATTCATCGCGCGGCGGCGGCGCTGGGCATGGGTCGCGCGGCGGTGGTTTCGATCGACAGCGACGCCCTGGGCCGCATGCGTCCGGAGGCCCTGCGACGCCAGTTGGAGACGGACGCGGGGAACGACGTTGTCCGCGTGGCCGTGGTCGCCAATGCCGGCACCACCGGCACCGGCGCGATCGATCCGTTGCGCGAGTTGGGTGAACTGGCGCGCGCACATGGCATCTGGTTTCACGTTGATGGCGCCTACGGGCTGCCGGGAATCCTGGATCCGCTGCTGCGCCCGCTCTACGATGGCCTGGCGCTGGCGGATTCGGTGATCGTCGACCCGCACAAGTGGCTGGGCGCACCGGTAGGCATTGGCGCCACCTTCGTTCGCGATCGAAGCGTCCTGAATCGAGCCTTCACGCAGGAGGCTGCCGACTATCTCGAAGGGTCGTGCACGACCGAGGGCATTCACCACTCGATGGATAGCCTGGGCATTCCCTATTTTGACTTTGGTGTCGAGCTTTCGGCGCCTTCGCGCGGCGCCGTCGTCTGGGCGCTGATTCGCGAAATCGGCAAGGACGGCATGCGCGAGCGGGTCTGTCGCCACAACGCGATGGCCCGTCGGGTTGCGCAACGGGCACAGGACCATCCGCGCCTGGAAACGGTTCAGCCGCCGACCTTGTCCATCTGTTGCTTTCGCTACCTGGCCGAGGCCGGGGGCGATCAGAACGATCTGAACCGGCGCATCCACCGCGAACTCGTGCATCGTGGACGCAACATGCCCAGTACGACCGTTGTCGATGGCGTGCTCGCGATCCGGCCCTGCTTCATCGGCGCCCGAACAACGATGGAACGGGCGGACGCACTGGTCGACGAAGTCATCGAGATTGGCGACCAGTTGGTGGCCGAGGGCGGCGATGGGACACCGGGCAACCGAGACGACGTGATATGAATACAGCGGGTGGGTGGCCTCCGATTTGAAATGTCGACCGCGCTTGGTCGATGTCGACATCTTCGAAGCAATCCGGCGGCGGAGCAGGTAAACGGGAGAAACAGCAATGGGCAAGCGATTCGACAGCATTCTGGAAACCATCGGCAACACGCCGGTGATCCGCATCAACAAGCTGGGGCCCAAGGGCGTCAACCTCTACGTCAAGGTGGAGTCCTTCAATCCGATGGGCTCGGTGAAAGATCGGTTGGCGCTGGGGGTGATCGAGGACGCGGAACGACGCGGAGAACTCAAGCCCGGACAGACGATTG
Source organism: Betaproteobacteria bacterium (assembly GCA_032123655.1). Lineage (GTDB taxonomy): Bacteria > Pseudomonadota > Gammaproteobacteria > Burkholderiales > Casimicrobiaceae > VBCG01. The sequence goes on along the minus strand of JAQBEY010000074.1, from coordinate 29,973 downwards.
TCGAAGCCACCAGTGGAAATACCGGCATCGGCCTGGCCATGGTTTGCGCGCAGAAGGGCTATCCGCTGGTTATCACGATGGCCGAGAGCTTCAGCGTGGAACGCCGGAAACTGATGCGATTTCTCGGCGCCAAGGTCGTGTTGACGCCCGCTGCGCAAAAAGGCTCCGGAATGGTCGCCAAGGCCGAGGAGCTGGGCAAGGCGCATGGCTGGTGGCAGTCGCGCCAGTTCGAGAACCCGGCCAACGCGGAGGTCCACGCCAGAACCACGGCGGTGGAGATCCTCGAGGACTTCGCCGATGTCTCGCTTGACTACTGGGTCACCGGATTCGGCACCGGCGGCACGCTCAACGGCGTCTCGCGGGTCCTGAAGGAAAAAAGCCCGCAGACGCGGATCATCGTCTGCGAGCCCGACAACGCGGCGATGCTGGCGAGCGGCATTGCACAGGCGAGAAACGACGATGGCTCGCACAGCGCGAGCCATCCGTTGTTCCGGCCGCATCCGATGCAGGGGTGGTCCCCGGACTTCATCCCCCAGCTCGTCGAGCAGGTCACCCTGGCGAGCCGCATCGACGGTTTTGTGCCGATCGACGGCAAGGAATCGCTGCGCTGTGCCAGGGAACTCGCGCTGCAGGAAGGCATCTTCGTCGGCATCTCGGCGGGCGCCACGTTCTCCGGCGCGCTGCAGGTCGCCCGGTCGGCGCCGCAGGGCAGCAACATTCTTTGCATGCTGCCCGACACCGGCGAGCGCTACCTTTCCACGCCGCTGTTCGAAGATGTTTCGGTGGAAATGACCGAGGAAGAACTTGAAATATCGAGATCGACGCCGGGATATCGATTCGACGTCGCTACGGCGGCGGCGCCCGCTTCGACGGAAGTCGCGGGCGCGCTCGACGAAGCGGCCACGCGCGAAGTCGACACGCTTCTGGACGACAAGTCCCAGCCCGTCGTCATGTTCGCGCTCGAATGGTGCGAGTTCTGCTGGTCGGTCCGCAACGTGTTCTCGAGGTACGGCATCGCCTACACGTCGGTCGACCTCGATTCGGTCGCCTATCAGCAAGGCGATCGTGGCGGCAAGATACGCGAAGTCCTGAAACGTCGGACCGGATCGGTCACGTTGCCGCAGATCTTCGTCGGCGGCAAATTCGTCGGGGGTTGCACCGAGGTTTTCGATGGCCTGAAAGTACGTCAGCTGCACCCGCTGCTGCAGGAACACGGCGCTACCGTCGACCTGTCCGTCAGCACCGACCCCTATGAGCTCTTGCCCAAGTGGCTGCATCCGCGTTGAATCCGGGTCGTTTCGGCGCATCGGCCAAAAGATGCTGCCCAGGGAGATTGGCATGACGAATCGATCACCATGCGCAGGCATGGCCGCTGCCCGTCTTCGGGCGGCGACCCCGGCGGTCGCGGATTTCGCGGATTTTCGCCGGACTCTGCGGCGGTTTCCTGATCGCTCGCAAGGATGCTGCGGCCAGTCCGGCTTCATGCATCGGGTTTTCAGATAGACTCGCGGCTTCACCCCAGTCGGTTCCCCAACGGTTCGATCATGGCCTTCGAGCGGATGCGTATCTTTGCCGGTAACGCGAACCGGCAGCTCGCGGAAGCGGTCTGCCGGCATCTGAACATCAGTCTCGGGCGCTGCCAGGTCGGCCGTTTCTCGGACGGAGAGATATTGGTCGAGCTGATGGAGAACGTGCGCGGTCGCGACGCGTTCATCCTGCAATCGACCTGCGCGCCGACCAATGACCATCTGATGGAAATCATGGTGATGGTCGATGCGCTCAAGCGCGCCTCGGTGGCGCGGATCACCGCGGCCATTCCATATTTCGGCTACGCCAGACAGGATCGACGGCCGCGCTCGGCCCGCGTTGCGATCACCGCGAAGGTCGTCGCCGACATGTTGTCGACAGTCGGTGTCGACCGGGTGATGGTGATGGATCTGCACGCCGACCAGATCCAGGGCTTTTTCAACATTCCGGTCGACAACATCTACGCCACGCCGATTCTGCTGGGCGACCTGTGGAAGCGCAATTACGAGAACCTGCTGATCGTCTCTCCCGACGTCGGCGGCGTGGTGCGCGCGCGGGCGATCGCGAAGCGGCTCGACTCCGATCTCGCCATCATCGACAAGCGCCGGCCCAAGGCCAACGTCGCCGAGGTGATGAACATCATCGGCGACGTCGAAGGCCGTACCTGCGTGATCATGGACGACATCGTCGACACCGCGAACACGCTATGCAAGGCGGCCACCGCGTTGAAGGAGCGCGGAGCGAGCAAAGTCGTCGCCTATTGCACGCATCCGGTCCTGTCCGGAGGCGCGGTGGAGCGGATCGCGGCCTCCGACCTGGACGAGATGGTCGTGACCGACACCATCCCGCTGACCACCGAGGCGCAATCCTGTCCGAAAGTGCGTCAATTGTCGTGCGCCCAGCTGCTGGCCGAGACCATGACCCGGATCTCCAACGAGGAATCGGTGTCGTCGTTGTTCACCGACTGACGGCGGGTCGGCCCACTGGCGTCACGGCCAGAATTCGGGTTATAATTCAAAGCTTTTCCGCCCTGACTGGCCCACTCGGACCGGACCGTGGCGGTTGTCGCCCATCGAGGCAAACTTGAGGCGGACGACCCGAAGCGCTGCTGCTGCCAGACAGCGCCGGACGGAAGGCCGCAGACAACCGGAGTACTCATGAACATCGAATTCACCGCATTTCCGCGCACCTCCGAAGGCCGGGGGGCGTCACGCCGCATGCGCCGCGCCGGCAAGGCCCCGGGCATCGTCTACGGCGGCACCGCGCAGCCGACGCCGATCGAACTCGACCACAATGCGTTGTTCCATGCGCTGCGGACCGAGGCTTTCCACGCATCGATCCTGACCATGAAACTCGATGGCGAGGCCACGAAAGTGCTCCTGCGCGACGTGCAGATGCACCCGTTCCGAAACGAGATCCTGCATGTCGACTTCCAGCGTGTCGACGAAAACAAGAAGATCCACATGAAAGTGCCGCTGCACTTCGTGAATGGTGAAGTTTCGCCGGCGGTGAAGCTCTCCGCCGCGATCATCAGTCACGTCGCCACCGAGCTCGATGTCTCGTGTCTGCCCAAGGACCTGCCGGAGTTCATCGAGATCGATCTCTCCGCGCTCGAAGTCGGCGACTCGATTCACGCCTCGGCCGTCAAGTTGCCGGCGGGGGTGTCCGTGGTCTCGCGCGGCAAGGCCGATCCGGTCGTCGCGACCGCTATCCTGCCACGTGCCCAGGTCGAGGCCGAGGAAGCCGTCGAGGCCGAGGAAGGCGCTGCAGTTGCGGCAGCCGCGCCGGCCGACGCCGAGGCCAAGCCGGGGGCGGACAAGAAAGACGACAAGAAGGACGACAAGAAGGACGACAAGAAGAAATAGGCGCCGGCCTTTCGCCGTACCGCGAAAGAGGCCCGCGTCACGGGCCTTTTTCGTTGCGGCGCGCGGCGCATGAAATACTGCCATGGCCAATCCCATCCGACTCGTCGCTGGCCTGGGTAATCCGGGCCGCGAGTACGCCAATACGCGCCACAACGCCGGGTATTGGTACGCGGAAGGTCTGGCCGCGCGGCTGGCGGCGAGATTTTCCATGGAGTCGAAGTTTTCCGGTGAGGTCGCCAAGGCGGGCGACGTCCGGATTCTCAGGCCGGCGACCTACATGAACCTGTCCGGCCGAGCGGTGGCCGCACTCGCACGATTCTTTGCGATCGAGCCTTCGGAAATCCTGGTGGTGCACGACGAACTCGATCTCAGGCCGGGAGAGGCAAAGATGAAGCTCGGTGGCGGTCACGCCGGGCACAACGGCCTGCGTGACATCCAGGCGCAGCTGGGTTCGTCTGATTTCTGGCGTCTGCGCCTGGGCATCGGGCATCCGCGGGACTCGGAGCTCTCCCAGCAGGAGGTCGTCGACTATGTCCTGAAGGCTCCGCGCGCGGAGGAGGCCGCGGCACTCGATGCGGCGATCGGGCGCGCACTCGATGCCTGGCCGGCGATCGCCGCCGGCGACATGGAACGCGCCATGATGGAATTGCACACGCGGGGGAAGTCTTCTGATGGAAACGGGCCGGCGCCGCCGGCTCGACTTTAGGATGGAAAACGCATGAGCCTGAAATGCGGCATTGTGGGCCTGCCCAACGTCGGCAAATCCACGTTGTTCAATGCGCTGACCCGCGCGGGAATCGCGGCGGAGAACTACCCGTTCTGCACGATCGAGCCCAACGTCGGCATCGTCGAAGTCCCGGATCCGCGGCTTGATGCCCTCGCGGGCATCGCCAAGCCGGAGCGGGTGCTTCCGGCGGTGGTCGAGTTCGTGGATATCGCCGGGCTGGTTGCCGGTGCATCCAAAGGCGAAGGCCTTGGCAACCAGTTTCTGGCCAACATCCGCGAAACCGACGCGATCGCGCATGTCGTGCGCTGCTTCGAGGATGACAATGTCGTTCACGTCACTGGCGGCGTGAATCCGCTTTCCGACATCGAGACGATCAACACCGAATTGGCGCTTGCCGACATGGCGGCGGTGGAGAAGCACCTGTCGAAGTTTTCGAAGGTGGCGCGCTCCGGCGGCGACAAGGAAGCCGCGCGCATCGTGGTCGTGCTGGAAAAAGTGTTGCCGGTGTTGAATGAGGCGCGTCCGGCGCGGATGGCGGATCTCGATGTGGACGAGCGCCAGTTGCTTCGCCAGTTCTTCCTGTTGACGATGAAGCCGACGATGTACGTGGCCAACGTCGCCGAGGACGGATTTCACGACAATCCGCTGCTCGACGCGGTGGCGGCCCATGCGGCGAAGGAAGGCGCGCCGGTGGTCGCGGCATGCGCGTCGATGGAGGCGCAGATCGCCGATCTCGATGGTGAGGATCGGCAGATGTTCCTCACTGACATGGGCCTGACCGAGCCCGGGCTCGACCGGGTCATCCACGCGGCCTACGCGCTGCTGGGCCTCGCCACGTATTTCACCGTGGGACCCAAGGAAGTGCGCGCGTGGACGATTCACGTTGGCGACACCGCGCCTCAGGCGGCCGGGGTCATCCACACGGATTTTGAGAAGGGATTCATCCGCGCGGAAGTCACCGCCTACGCCGAGTTCATCGCCTGCAAGGGCGAACATGGCGCCAAGGAAGCAGGCAAGATGCGCCTCGAGGGCAAGGACTATGTCGTTCGCGATGGCGACGTCATGCATTTCCGCTTCAACGTCTGACATGCTCGCGCCGACCACGCGCATCGGAGGATGGCTGATGGTCGCGGCGATCGCCGGTTGCGCCTCGTTGCCGCGACTGGCCCCTCCGGAGGTTCGCGTCGACACGGTGCGCATCGATCGACTCGACGCCGGTGGCGCAGGTTTCGCGCTTACCCTCGACGTTTTGAACCCGAACGACGTCGAGCTGGTGGTCGAGGCGCTCGAGGCCGAACTGCGCATCGAGGGAATCGCCGCAGGCACCACCCGGTTGAGCGCGCCCGCGCAGCTGCCCGCATTCGGACGAACCGCTGTGACGCTGGACGTACGCGCGCAATTTGCCGCGGCGCTGCGCGTGCTGGCCGCCGTCGCTCATCGCCTGCAGTCCACGCCCGCCGGCCGAATGGCGGTAGGCTATGCGGTTTCCGGCGTGGCCACGCTCGGTGGCGGCCGTCAGATTCCGTTCAGGCGGGATGGCGAGCTGCCCTGGCCCGGGCGGCGGGCGGGACCAGGGACATGAAGCTCAAATTCACCAAGATGCATGGGTTGGGAAATGACTTTGTCGTGCTTGACGGGGTTCGCCAGCAACTCGAATTGACGCCCGAACGCATTCGCGCGCTGGCCGACCGACGGTTAGGCGTGGGCTGCGATCAGGTGCTCGTCGTCGAGCCGGCACGCGGCGATGCCGACTTCCGCTACCGCATCTTCAATGCCGATGGGGGCGAAGTCGAACAATGCGGCAATGGCGCGCGATGTTTCGTCGTGTATGCCCGCGATCATGGCCTAACCGAAAAGCGGGAGCTGCGTGTCGAGACCGCCGGCGGCCCCATGTCGCTTCGGCTGGAGGCCGACGGAGAGGTGAGCGTCGATATGGGCGTGCCCCGGTTCCGGGCCGACGAGGTGCCGTTCACGGGGGGGCAGGGCGCGATTGCCGAGCCGCTCGATGTCGACGGCGTGGTCTTGACCGTCAGCGCGCTGTCGATGGGCAATCCGCATGCCGTGCAGGTGGTGCCCGACGTTGCACAGGCGCCGGTCACCGTACAGGGACCGGCCATCGAGCGCCATCGGCGCTTTCCCGCCGGAGTGAACGCCGGGTACATGGAGATCGTCGATCGCGCTACCATGCGTTTGCGCGTCTGGGAGCGCGGTGTCGGCGAGACGCTCGCCTGCGGCAGCGGAGCATGCGCCGCGGTGGTGGCCGGAATCCGACGCGGGCTCGTGGACTCGCCAGCGCGCGTGATCACCCTTGGCGGCGAACTCGTCATCACCTGGGCTGGCGATGGTGCGCCGGTCCGGATGAAGGGTCCGGCCACTACGGTGTTTGAGGGCGAGTGGGTGGGTTGAACACCCCGCGGACAACAGCTACAACGGCACAACGATCGGAATACAGCGCATGGATGCAGCAGCGGTCGCGGAATACCTGAAGCAGAATCCGGGTTTTTTTGAAGACTACGCCGACGAGATCGCCGGCATCTTCGTGCCGCACCCGCATGGCGGGCACGCGATCCCGATCGCCGAGCGGCAGATCGTCACGCTGCGAGAAAAGGTCAGCCAGCTCGAGTCGAAATTCAAGGAGCTCGTCGAATACGGCACCGAGAACGACCAGATCAGCGAAAAAGTGCACCGGTCGACGCTTGCGTTGTTTGCCTCGCCCGATCTTGAAACGACGCTTGCCGTCCTCTACCACAGCCTGAAGGAAGACTTTGCCGTGCCGCAGGTGGCGGCGCGCCTGTGGGGAAAGGTGCCCGAGCAGTCGTATTTGCAGGAACTCGCCGCAACGTCCTCGGAAATCCGGCAGTACGCCGATCAGCTTGGCCAACCCTACTGTGGTCCCGTCGCGGCATTCGAGTCGCGCGAATGGTTCGAGGACGGCGAAATCCTGCAATCGTTTGCGTTCCTGCCGCTGCGCACCGCGCAGCCGTTCGGACTGCTCGCGCTGGGCAGCCCCGATCCGCATCGTTTTCATCCGGGTATGGGGACGCTGTACCAGACACGCCTCGCCGAGCTGGCCAGCGTGGCCACGGCGCGATTCCTGCCGCCGTCCTGATCGTGGACCAGACGCCGACGTGACCTCGAGCGCCCGCCGCGCGCCTGATCCTGTCCCCGACGCCGAAAACGCTGCGCTGCTCGCGCAATTCGTCACGCAGCTTGCGACACGGCCGGTGCATACCCGCGAGGCTTACGCGCGCGATGTCGAGCAACTTGCCCGCTGCGCTGGCACCACTGCGCTTTCCGCGCTCACGCGGCAGCAGATCGCACGAATTCTCGCGACGCTGCACGGTCGTGGCCTGTCCGGGCGCAGTCTTGCCCGCATGCTCTCGGCCTGGCGGGCCTTTTATCGCCATCTGCTCGAGCGCGACCCGACGGTCGGCGAAGATCCCTGCGCGGGATTGAAGCCGCCCAAGTCGGTGCGACGACTCCCGGCTGCGCTCACGCCCGAAGAGGCCGCGCGACTCGTGACCATCGAGGGCGACGGCGACCTGGACCTGCGCGATCGCGCCTTGTTCGAATTGGCGTATTCCTCCGGGCTGCGCCTGTCCGAGCTTACGGGCCTGGACATTGGTCGCCTCGATCTGGACAGCGGCGAGATTCGCGTCTGGGGCAAAGGTGCGAAGGAGCGCGTCGTGCCTGTGGGTGCGCCGGCGCGCGCCGCGCTCACGGCTTGGCTGCTGCGTCGGGCGGAACTCCGGCTGGTTGATTGCAATGCACTCTTCGTCGGCGTCACCGGCCGCCGGCTGTCGGGCCGGACGATCGAGCGGCGGCTTGCCGCCTGGGCACTGCGTCAGGGACTGGACCGGCACGTGCACCCGCACATGCTGCGCCATTCGTTCGCCTCGCACGTGCTGCAGTCGTCAGGCGATCTGCGCGCGGTGCAGGAAATGCTCGGACACGCGTCGATTGCGAGCACACAGGTCTATACACATCTGGACTTCCAGGCTCTGGCCAAGGTCTACGACGCGACGCACCCGCGCGCGAAGCGCAGGAAATAGCCTCAGTCGACGAGGTGCACGTCGCCCGGCAGGTAGGGCAGGTCGGTGCTGCCCGGGTCGATGCCCGCCTGCATCATCAGCGACGCGACCTGGCCGCGGTGATGCGAGGCGTGCTGGAACATGTGCGTGGCCGCGATCCACGCGGGCAGGCTGCGTGCCCGGCCGTCGGATGCGGCGCGATACTCGAGCGCGCCGGCGAGCCATTCCGGCGACAGTCGGCCCGCCCAGTCGGCCGTGTGAGTGTCGGTGGCCTCACGCTCGCGCAACAGCGCTGAAAAATCCTCATGCGTGTCGGCGCCGTACGCGGCGACGGTGCACGGCGTGCCGGTGAAGCGACCGAGCCAGATGCAATCGCCCCACAGCAGGTGATTCAACGTCCGGTGGATCGAACCAAAGAACGCGCCGCGGTCGCGCTTGCGCTCCTCGTCCGGGAGCGAGGCAAGCGAGGCGAACATGCGCTCGTTCATCCAGTGGTTGTAGCGGGCAAGGAGCTGGCAGTATTCGACCGAGATCATGCGGTGCGACTTCCCTGACGACGCGAAACGTGGATTGTAGCCGGCGGTTGGCGGATGTCGCCGATCGCCTGGCTACAGCATCGCGCCGGCGCGTGACGCAAAAAAACGGGGCGCGTTGGGCGCGCCCCGGGAGTCACTGAGAGAAATCCCCCGCAGGCACGGACGCGGTTTCGGCCGCGCCCGTGCAATGTCGTCCTGCCTAGAACCGGTACGCCGATTCGCCGTGCGCAGTGATGTCCAGCCCCTCGCGCTCCTGCTCTTCCGGTACGCGCAGACCGACGGTCATGTCGACGATCTTGAAAGAGATGTAGGCGACCACGCCAGACCACACGATGGTCAGCCCCACCGCCTTGGCCTGGACCCACAGTTGCTCGCCATAGCTGGTGTAGCCGGTCGCACCGGTGACCCAGTCGGTGACGAACCCCGGCCCGCCCAGTGCCGGGGCGACGAAGATGCCGGTGAGCAGCGCGCCGACGATGCCGCCGACCGCGTGCACGCCGAACACGTCGAGCGTGTCGTCCACTTTCAGCAGGTGCTTCAGGCCATTCACGCCCCACAGGCAGACGAGGCCGGCGACCGTGCCGATCACGAAAGCGCCGAGGATGCCGACGTTGCCCGCCGCGGGCGTGATCGCGACCAGGCCGGCAACTGCGCCCGAGGCAGCGCCGAGCATCGACGGCCGCGTCTTGAACAACCATTCGCCGAAGGTCCACGACAGCACCGCGCAGGCCGTGGCGAGGAAGGTGTTCATGAAGGCCAGCACCGCGGCGTTGTTGGCTTCGAGCGCGGAACCGGCGTTGAAGCCGAACCAGCCGAACCACAGCAGCGAGGCACCCATCATGGTCATCGGCAGGTTGTGCGGGGCCATCGCCTCCTTGCCGAAGCCCACGCACTTGCCCATTACGTAGGCGCCGACGATGCCCGCTACGCCCGCGTTGATGTGCACGACCGTGCCACCGGCGAAATCGAGCGCGCCCCATTGCCATAGCAGGCCGGCCTTGGCGTTGTTGGCGTCGACAACACTGGCCGCAGTGTAGGCATCCGGGCCGGGCCAGAACCACACCATGTGCGCGATCGGCAGGTACGAGAACGTGAACCACAATACGGCGAACAGCAGCACGGCCGAGAATCTCACGCGCTCGGCGAAGGCGCCGAGGATCAGGCAGACGGTGATCGCCGCGAACGTGGCCTGGAAGGCGACGAACACCAGTTCCGGGATCACGACGCCCTTGGAGAATGTCGCACCGTTGGCGAACTCACCCTTGGCAGCGTCGAAGGTCCCGGCCAGGAACAGCCGGTCGAGTCCGCCGAAGTACGCGTTGCCCTCGGTGAAAGCAATGCTGTAGCCGTAGACGCACCACAGGACCGTGATCAGCGAGAACACCACGAAGACCTGCATCAGCACCGACAGCACGTTCTTGCTGCGCGCCATGCCGCCATAGAACAGCGCCAGAGCCGGGACGCTCATCATCAGCACCAGTGCCGTACAGACGAGCATCCAGGCCACGTCGCCCTTGTTTGGTGTCGGTGCGGGTGTGGCCGCCGCTGCGGGAGCGGCTTCTGCGGACGCTGCGGTCGCGGCCCCGGACATCGCCGCCGGTGCTGCGGCAGCCGGCGCGGGTGTGGCCTTGTCCTGGGCCACAGCAGGCATCGCGAGCCCGATGACGCCGAGCGCCGCGATGAGCAAGAGGATCTTTTTCATCAGAGGCTCCTTCTAGAGCGCGTCCGGACCGGTTTCGCCGGTGCGGATGCGCACGACCTGCAGCAGGTCGAAAACGAAGATTTTGCCGTCACCGATCTTGCCGGTATTGGCGGATTTTTCGATCGCTTCGATGACGCGATCCAGTGCGTCGTCGTTGATGGCGGCCTCGACCTTGACCTTGGGCAGGAAGTCGACGACGTACTCGGCGCCCCGGTAGAGCTCGGTGTGCCCCTTCTGGCGGCCGAACCCTTTGACCTCGGTGACGGTGATGCCCTGCACGCCGATGGACGAGAGAGCCTCGCGGACCTCGTCTAGCTTGAACGGCTTGATGATGGCGGTAACGAATTTCATGATGTCCTCACAGGTGCGAAAGATCCTTGTCGCGTGGCGGTTCAGGTCAGAATGACTTCTGGATGTAGCCGACGAACTGGCTTCCGGCGATGTTGTTGCCGAACCGATTGGTATAGGCCGACGTCTCGGCATCGGTGCCGGAGCCGAAGACGCCGATGGTCAGGCCGTAGACCTCGGAGGACACGCCGACCTTCCAGTCGCCGTAGTCGTAGAAACCGTTGTTCTTGAATTTCTGCTTGCCCAGGTGGCCGAACACGGTGACCTTGCCAATCACGTCATTCACCTTTTCGACGACGTCGTAGGACGCGTTCAATTCCCAGTAGTCGGAGCCTTTCGAGTCGGCATAGCCAAAGGTGTCGGAGACGCTGTAGCTGTACTTGGCAGACAGCCATTTCCAGGCGAGGCCGACGTAGAGTTCGGTGGTGTTCGGCTTGATGAAGCCCTCTGGGTAGCTGCCCGGGTACCAGTAGTAGAGGACGCCGAAGTCGGCGGTGAAATCTGCGGGCAGTGCCAGCTTGTATCCGCCGTAGAAGTCCCATTCGACGCTGGACGACGGCGTGGGCTCGGGGAGATCGGAAAGCCAGCTGATGTTCGACGCCCAGGTGCCCGCGTACAGGCCGCTCTTGTGCGCGACGTCGAAGCCGCCCTGGAGGGCAGGTTTTTCGTTGGTTTGCGAGACGCCACGGAAAATGTACTGGCTGAAAAGGCCAACGTTTCCGGTGAATGTCCAGTCGGGCTCGGCGGCGACTGCGGGCGACTGGGCATGCAGCGCGGCGAACGCGGCAGCGACCAGCGACGAGGGGCGGGGCGGGGTCGAAAGCATTTCAATGATCCTTGGAGTGGCGGTTTTGGGCGAGGCGGTGCCGTGTTCTATTTGCATTTCGTGTGCCACTGCACAAAAATACCTAATATCAAGTAATTACATTTGTTTTTCGAGGAGGAAGTGCCCGGCGCGCAGCCCCGAATGCACCAAAATAGCGCGCCCTGGACTGTGCGGCGCACGATGGTGGGGCGGTGTGCGTTCGAGGCGCGGTGTTCCGTCGGCGCAAGAACTGTGGCGGCAGCGTCGCCGCGGCGCTTTGTTAGACTGACCATGCGCACGACGATTTGGGCGCTTCGAGTCAACCGTGGTGGAGTCCGCATGCTCAACTTCAACAGCAAGCTGCTCGACGACCTAGCCGCCCGAATCGGTCAGGCGGCCGAGGCGAGCCCGGCCAAGGACATCGAGAAAAACGTCAAGGCGCTGCTTCAGGGTGGCCTGACCCGTCTGGATCTAGTATCCCGGCAGGACTTCGACACCCAGGCCCAGGTACTTGCCAAGACGCGCGAAAAGCTGGAGCGTCTGGAAACGCGTCTGGCAGAGCTCGAGACACGGTTTCCGCCGCCGCCTGGCGTGGTCTGAGCAACGGCTGACCGACGGCTTCGACCTGCGCGTCGGCGATGGCCGAAGCGTGGATGCCATGGGTACCCCCCCGCATGGCGCAGGCGCGCCACGGCCCGGGAGGAAATCTGCCAACGCAAGCCCTCGTGCAAACGGCCGAGCGACAGCGCACACGCCGCCGCCTACGCTCTGGGTTCAACGCCCGATCCCGTCGGATCAGCGTCCGGGCGCGGGAGGCCCGTTCCATGCCGGTCGCCATCGTGCACAGCCGCGCGCTTGTCGGCGTCGCCGCGCCGCTCGTCACCGTCGAAGTCCACATCGCTGGCGGTCTGCCGGGGATTCACATGGTCGGCTTGCCGGAAACCGAAGTGCGCGAGGCGCGCGATCGTGTGCGCGCGGCATTGCACAACGCGCGATTCGAGTTTCCCGCGCGCAAGATCACGGTCAATCTCGCGCCCGCCGACCTGCCGAAGGAATCGGGCCGCTACGACCTGCCGATCGCCCTGGGCATATTGGCGGCGACCGGACAGATTCCGCTCGATGAACTGCCGCACTACGAATTCGCCGGCGAACTCGCGCTGACCGGGGCGCTGCGCGCGGTGCGTGGCGCGCTGGCGATGGCCTTGTCGGCGCATCGCGACGGCCGCGCGTTCGTATTGCCGCAGGCTTCGGCCGCGGAAGCGGCACGCGTGTCCGGCGCGCGCATTCTGGCGGCAACCTCGCTGTCCGCCGTGTGCGCGCATCTTTCGGGGCAGGAGCCGCTGCCGCTGATCGAGTCGGCTTTGCCGGTGCAGGCGTCGGGCGGCCCCGATCTTGCCGACGTCCGTGGCCAGTCGCATGCGAAACGAGCGCTGGAGATCGCCGCGGCGGGCGGGCACTCGCTGTTGATGGTCGGCCCGCCAGGTACGGGCAAGTCGATGCTCGCGCAGCGGCTGCCGTCGCTGCTCCCGCCGCTGGCAGAAGACGACGCGCTGGAGGTCGCCGCGGTCGCGTCGATCGCCGGGCGCTTCGATACCCTCGAATGGGGCAAGCGTCCCTTCCGTGCGCCGCACCACACGGCCAGCGCAGTCGCGCTGGTTGGCGGTGGCAGCGACCCGCGGCCGGGAGAGATCTCGCTCGCCCACCACGGGGTCCTGTTTCTGGATGAATTGCCGGAGTGGGACCGGCGCGTGCTCGAGGTGCTGCGCGAACCGCTCGAAACCGGCGTCATCCACATTTCGCGCGCGGCGCGGCAGAGTACTTTTCCGGCGCAGTTCCAGCTGATCGCCGCGATGAATCCCTGCCCGTGCGGATGGCTCGGCGACAGCCGTGGCCGCTGCCACTGCACGGCGGAACGCATCGCGCGCTACCGGTCGCGCATATCCGGGCCGCTGCTCGACCGCATCGACATCGCCCTGGAAGTGCCGTCCGTCGGGGTGGAAATCCTCGCCATCCCGAGAGAGGCTCGAATCGTGACCGACGGGGACCAAGGGCACGGAGCCGGCCTGATCGTGTCAGGCGAGGCGGAAACTTCTGCGGCAGTGCGCGCGCGCACCACCGCGGCGGCGCAATATGCGATGGTCAGGCAAGGCAAGCTCAATGCGCGCCTGACGCCGGCCGAAATAGGCCGACTATGCCGGCCCGATCAGGCGGCGGCCGCGTTGCTGGCGCAGGCAATGACCCGGCTGGCGCTTTCGGCGCGTGCGTATCATCGCGTGCTGAAAGTCGCCCGCACGGTTGCCGACCTCGCCGGCGCCACGCACATCGGGGCGACGCATGTGGCGGAGGCGATCGGCTATCGACGTTTCGATCGCGCGTAGGACGCGACACCGGCGCGCCAATGCGTTCATGTACGCTGGGCTTCGCTCTGGAAGAAGATGGATCCCGATATCGGCCTTGCCGGTCTTTTTTTCTCCGCCTTCGTTTCTTCGACGATCCTTCCGGGGAATTCGGAGATCGTGCTGGCGGCGCTGCTCGCCCACTCGCCGGGCCTCGAATGGCCGGCGCTCGCGGTTGCGACGCTGGGCAATACCGCGGGCGGGCTGACTTCCTATGCACTCGGACGCTTTCTCCCGCAGCCGAAAACGGAGCCGCGCGCGGTCGCGCTGGCACGTCGCTACGGAATACCGGCGCTGCTGTTCTCGTGGGTGCCGGTGATCGGCGACGCGCTATGCGTTGCCTCGGGATGGCTGCGCCAGCGGGTGCTGCCCGCGGCGTTGGCCATCGCGATCGGCAAATTCATCCGGTACTACCTGCTTGCGCTGGGCGTACTGCACTTCGCGCGCTGACCGGGCGCGCGCCATTGGCCTAGCCTTTGCGACCGGCGTATTTCTCGCCGGCCGGCACTGGCGCCTTGAGCCAATTCTGCGGCGGTGGCAGCGGGCAGGTCGTGAAGGCGGAAAACGCACACGGCGGGTTGTAGGCCTTGTTGAAGTCGACCATCCACTTGCCGTCCTTGGGTTTTTCGACCACCAGAAAACGTCCTGGCGGGTAGGTGGTCGAAGCGCTGGTCACGTCGCGGAAGATGATGAACAGCGAATTTTCGTTATCGAGTGCGTCCAGCGTCAGCGGCTTGCCGTCGAGGGTGAATTCCAGCGTTCCCGCAACCGTCTCGTAGCTGATCTCGCCGCGGACATTGGCGATGGGAATCGTCGCGCCCTTCGCGTGGGGCACGAACCTGGCCGGCACGCGCATCTGTGCTCGCGGTTCGTACCAGACTCGGCCGGCAAAACTGGTGCGCCGCGGCGAATCACGGTCGGCGGCGCGCACGACGATCCTACCGTCCTCGCGCTTGACGAACTGCAGCGACAGGCGGCCGGAGGCGACCCACTCGACGCGCGTAGCGCCGGTGACCAGGTTGCGTACGGTGAAGGCCTCGCCTTCATCCTCCTTGGCGACCAGGGTCATTTTTTGGCCGTCGGAGAGAACGAACCTGGCGCCGTCCTTGCCGACCGTGATCGTGCCCAGGTGTGCGGGCGCGAGCGCCTTGGGCAGGATTACCTGGTTGTCCGCGGCCGAGCCGATCCTGTAGGCGCCGGGCGTGAGTTCGTCGCGGGTAACGATCGACAGCCAGCCGCGTTCGCGCGTCAGGCTGGTGTTGGCCTTGGCGCGCCACTTGCCGAGATCCTCGGCGTACGCGGCATCGGGCGCCGCCGCGGGGGCAAGGCCCGAGGCGCCGAGCCAGGCGCCGGCGAGCAGCAGCGAAAGAACGCGAGCAGTACGCATGTGAAACCCCCGGGACCGATTCACGATGCGATATGGTACCGCGTGTACGGGAGCGCAACTGCCCTCGCGGCGCCGGATGGGCGGAGGCCTCGAGGGCCGTGGGCAGGCGGCGATGTTGCGCTGCGGTAAACTGCGGGGTCGCCCCCGACGAGGGACGCAACCCGCCTTCGCCCGAGTACCCTGGTCACGCCGATGAGTACGGTCCGCGACGCCACTGCCGACACGCAGGATTTCCCCAGCGACGCTCCACGGCTGCGCGAGATCCCGTACAACTACACGTCGTTCTCGGACCGCGAGATCGTCATCCGCCTGCTCGGGCCGGAGATGTGGCGTCGGCTCGACGAGTTGCGCGGGGAGCGGCGTACCGGGCGCTCGGCGCGCATGCTGTTCGAGGTGCTTGGCGATATCTGGGCCGTCGAACGCAACCCGTATCTGCAGGACGACCTGCTCGACAATCCCGCGCGCCAGCGAATGCTCGTTGATGCGCTGCGCCACCGTCTGGGCGAGATCGACAAGCGACGGCAAGACCACCACGGCAGACCGGGTGGTACCGATGCCGGTCGCGACGACAAGGTGGCCGAACTGCTCGCTGCGGCGCATGCGGCGGTCGATCGCTTTGCCGGAGCGTTCGGCGCCACGGCCGAGCTGCGCAAGCGGGTGCGGCGTGTGCTCGCGCGTCATACGGCCCGCGGCAACATCGCCTTCGACGGACTGGCACGTGTTTCGCATGTCACCGACGCCACCGACTGGCGCGTCGAGTATCCGTTTGTCGTCATCTACCCGGATGCCGAGGACGAGGTGCGCGGCCTGGTCGAGGGCTGCATCGAGCTGGGACTGACCATCATCCCGCGAGGCGGTGGCACCGGCTACACCGGCGGTGCCATTCCGCTGGACGCGCGTTCGGCGGTGATCAATACCGAGAAACTGGAGAGGCTCTCTGCGGTCGACACCATCGCACTGCCGGGACAGGCGCTGCCGGTGCCGACGATCGACGCCGGCGCAGGAGTCGTGACCCGTCGCGTGATGAACGCGGCGGAGAGCGAGGGACTGGTGTTCGCCGTCGACCCGACCTCGGCCGACGCATCGTGCATCGGCGGCAACGTGGCGATGAATGCCGGCGGCAAGAAGGCGGTGCTGTGGGGCACGGCGCTGGACAATCTTGTCTCCTGGCGAATGGTCACGCCGCAGGCCGAATGGCTCGAGGTCACGCGACTCGACCACAACCTCGGCAAGATTCACGATGCGCGGCAGGCGACGTTCGAATGCCGCTGGTTTGCCGTCGACGGGCGGACCGTCAAGCGCAGCGAAACGCTGGCGATCCCGGGTTCGGCGTTTCGCAAGGAGGGGCTGGGCAAAGACGTCACCGACAAGTTTCTCGCCGGCCTGCCGGGCATCCAGAAGGAAGGCTGCGACGGTCTGATCACCAGCGCGCGTTTCGTGCTGCACCGGATGCCGCCAGCGGTCCGCACGGTCTGCCTCGAATTCTTCGGACAGGTGCGCGGTTCGACGCCCGCCATCGTCGAGATCAAGAACTACCTGGACGGTTTGCCCAAGGCAGGCGACTCGCGGGTCCTGCTGGCCGGGCTCGAGCACCTCGACGAGCGCTACGTGAAGGCCGTCGGTTACGCGACCAAGGCGAAGCGGCACGGGCGGCCGAAAATGGTGCTCCTGGGTGACATCGTCGGCGACGATGACGACGCGGTCGCCCGGGCGGCCTCGGAAGTCGTGCGCATTGCCAATGCGCGCGGCGCGGAAGGCTTTGTCGCGGTGTCGGCGGAGGCACGCCGGAAATTCTGGCTCGACCGCGCGCGCACGGCGGCGATCGCCAGGCATACCAATGCGTTCAAGATCAATGAAGACGTGGTCATTCCGCTGCCGCGGCTCGGTGATTACACCGACGGCATCGAGCGGATCAACATCGAACTTTCCATTCGCAACAAACTCGTGCTCTGCGACGAACTCTCGGCGTTCCTCGTCAGCCCTTCGCTGGGGCACGCCTGGCCGCCGGACAGCGACGCGCGCCCTGCGAAAGACATCGTCACCGCCAAGGTAGACGAGGCACACGAGCTGATCGCGACCGTCAGGCGCACATGGCAGGATCTTCTGGACCGGATGGACGAGACGTTTCCGGCGCTCCAGGACCATTCGATCGTGGTGTCGTGGAAGCGCGAACTCGCGGCCTCGCTCGAGGAAATATTCGCCGGGCTCGCCTTCGCGCCGGTGATGAAAGGTCTGCGCGAAATCCACGCGCGGGTCCTGCGCAGCCGCGTGTTCGTCGCGCTGCATATGCACGCGGGCGACGGCAACGTGCACACCAACCTTCCCGTCAATTCTGACGATTACGCGATGTTGCAGGAGGCCAATGCGGCGGTTGCGCGCATCATGGCGCTGGCGCGCAGCCTGGGCGGGGTGATCTCCGGTGAACACGGCATCGGCATCACCAAGCTCGAGTACCTCACCGATGCGGAACTCGCTCCGTTCGCCGCCTACAAGAAGCGCATCGATCCAGAGGGTCGCTTCAATCGCGGCAAGCTGCTGCGCGATCCGGCGCTGGCCGCGGACCTCACCGCCGCCTATACGCCCAGCTTTTCGCTGATCGGCCACGAGAGCCTTATCCTCGAGCAGAGCGATCTGGGCGGGGTGGCCGATTCCATCAAGGATTGTCTGCGCTGTGGCAAGTGCAAACCGGTGTGCGCGACGCACGTGCCGCGGGCGAACCTGCTTTACAGCCCGCGCAACAAGATCCTCGCGACCTCGCTGCTGATCGAGGCGTTCCTGTACGAAGAGCAGACGCGCCGGGGCGTGAGCCTGCGGCATTTCGACGAATTCGGCGACGTGGCCGACCATTGCACGGTTTGCCACAAATGCGCGAATCCCTGCCCGGTGGACATCGACTTCGGCGACGTGTCGATCGCGATGCGCAACCTGTTGCGCCGCGGCGGCCACAAGAAGTTCAATCCCGGCGCCGCGGCGTCGATGTTCTTCCTCAACGCCACCGACCCGGCGACGATCAAGCTCACCAGGAAGCTGATGATCGACTGGGGCTTCAAGGCGCAGCGTTTCGCGTATCGCCTGGCCAAGGCCACCGGCGTGGTGAAGGCGCAGACGAAACGGCCGCCGGCGACAGTGGGCACGGCGTCGCTCAAGGCGCAGATCGTCCACTTCGTCAACAAGCCGATGCCGGGCGGGTTGCCCAAGCGCACGTCACGGGCGCTGCTGGACATCGAGGACGATGCCATCGTTCCGATCATCCGCGATCCGCGCCGTGCCGCGGACGACGCCGAGGCCGTTTTCTATTTTCCCGGTTGCGGTTCCGAACGGCTGTTCTCGCAGGTGGGTCTGGCGACGCAGGCGATGCTCTATCACATTGGCGCGCAGACGGTGCTGCCGCCCGGCTATCTGTGCTGCGGCTATCCGCAGACCTCGGCCGGCAACCATGACGAGGGACAGCGGATCACGACCAGCAACCGCGTGCTGTTCCATCGCGTGGCCAACACGCTCAACTACCTCGACATCAAGACCGTGATCGTGTCCTGCGGAACCTGCATGGACCAGCTCGCCAAATACGAGTTCGAGAAGATCTTTCCCGGCTGTCGCTTGCTCGACATCCACGAATATCTGATGGAAAAAGGCGTGCGGCTGGATGGCGTCACGGGAACGCGGTACATGTACCACGACCCCTGCCACACGCCGATGAAGACCTACGCACCGCTGGCTGTCGTAGAGGAATTGATGGGAGCGCCGGTGGCGCCGAACGAGCGCTGCTGCGGCGAGTCCGGTACGCTCGCGGTCACGCGGCCGGATATCTCGACGCAGGTGCGCTTTCGCAAGGAGGAGGAGATGCGCGAGGGCGCCGTCCGGGTGCGCGCGGACGGATTCGCGGGGGAGGTCAAGGTGCTGACCTCCTGTCCGTCGTGCCTGCAGGGCTTGTCGCGTTTCGCCGACGACGCCGGGACGCAGGCGGACTACATCGTCGTGGAACTGGCGCGGCACCTGCTGGGCGCAGATTGGATGACGGACTACGTCAAGCGCGCCAACGCGGGAGGCATCGAGCGCGTACTCGTCTGAGCGCGGTCCGGCGGCGACGCCCGCAGCGGTTGCATTCGTAATTCTGCCGTCCGGAGCAAACAAGTTCGGAGGGTGCACCGGTCTGCGCCCGGCCGGCACGCGGTGGCACATCGGCCGTGCATCGGCAACGCGACGCGCGGTTTGCCCGGTCGGTTGCCGGCCGTCATGCCGGCGGCGACGGCCGGCGGTCCACCGGCCGCCCGATCGGCGCCTTTGTGCTATAAACGATGCGATTCAGAGGTGAGCTTGACAGGGGCGCGATGGGTGACGCGTGCGTATTCTGCACCGACGACGGAGGTCTCGTGGTCTACGCGGATTCCTTGTGCCGCGTGGTGGTGGCCGACGAGGGCTACGCCGGTTTTTGCCGGGTCATCCTGGCGCGACACGAGCGGGAGATGAGCGATCTGTTGCCGGATGAGCGCGTTGAAATGATGCGCGTGGTATTCGCCGTCGAATCCGCCTTGCGCGAGATGTTGGATCCACACAAAATGAACCTGGCCAGTCTGGGCAACGCCGTACCCCACGTGCACTGGCACGTGATCCCGCGTTTCGCCGACGATCCGCGGTTTCCGCAGCCGGTGTGGGGCGAGCCGCTGCGCGACGCCATGCCGCGGCCGCTGCCGGTGGATTTCGTTTCACTGCTGACCGCGCGCCTCGCGCGCGATCTGGGCCCGGGCGCCGCGTGAGCCAGGACACCGTCACGCCTACGGGAGCCGCCGCACCATCCGCGGGCGGAAATGACCAGCTCCCGCAGCTGGCGTTTGTCGACGCCGACAGCGCCAAGCGCTGGGTCAAATCGCTGCTGGTCACCGGCGTCACGCCGCTCTACCAGATCGTTCTCGGACAGCTTCGCGCGCTCGCGGTGACCGAATTCGCACCACGGGAGCGCGCGACGATTGCGGAAACGATGCGCGAACAGGTGGTGCATCTGCATACCGAGCTTGCGCGGCGCTATGCGGGCAAGCCGCAGCCGGCCGCCGATTGCGAACTCGACGCGGCCGAACAGGCGCTCACGCTTTGGCAGGTGCTGTGGGAGCAATACTCGGCCTGCCTGAAGCCACTGCTGGAGGGCGACGTCGACTTGCAAGGCGTCAAGGCCAAGCTGCTGCAGCGCGGGCTCTATGTCGGCAAGCAAATGGTCCTGGTCCACGGACTCGCGCGTCGTGCGCCGCCGCTGACCCTCTGGCAGGAGCTGCACGCCTACTATCGGCTGGCCGAAATGCTCGACTGTGCCGTCACGGCGGTGTCCGACGACCTGCAGCCGCAGGCGGTGGGCATTTCCTGTTACTCCACCTATTGCCACGCGCTGCTGCTCGGCCTTGCCGACCCCTGCGCATTGTCCGTGCGACAGATCGAGCTCACGGACCGCTGGCTGGCGCAGTGGGCGCGCAAGGTATTTCCCTATGCGCAACAACGCGAGACCGAGGGGCCGGTGATGCTGATCGATCTCGATTCCGCGATCGGCGCCAGGATTGAGCCGGCCGCGCCGGAAAATGCCACCGCGTCGATGCGTTTTGGCTACCCGGGCAAGCTCGCCACCAGCGTGCGCGGCCGGATGAAGCGACTTTCCTCTGGCGCCAGCCCGGCCGAGTTGCAGCTCGGGCACGATACCTCTACCGAGGGGGCCGCGGCGCTGCTTGCCCACCTTGACGCCTGCTGGTACCAGCTGCCCGAACGCGACGCCAATGCGGTCCCGGCGGAAATCGAGATCACCGCGGGCGGAGTTCCGGCGGCGTATTTTCGCGTCGGCGGGCGCACGTTCGACCGGCAGGATCCGCTCGGCCGCATGACCTTTCAGGGTGCGCAGCACCTGCAGACGCTGGGAGCGCTGACCGACTACGATCGTTACAAGGAAGAGGCCGAGCGCAACTGGCCCTGGGAGCGCTGGCGGGGCGATTACGGGTGGAGTTCCGCCCGGCTGGTGCGCCGGGACAGCACGCGCTATCGCTGGTTTCTCGACCAGCTGGTGGTCGTGCGCGACGAAGAGCGCACTCGATTGGGCCATGTCACGCGGGTGTCCTGCAACAGCCCGGGCGAATTCGGCATTTCGCTCGCGCTCTGGTCCGGCGCGCCCAAATCGCTCGCGGTGCGGCCGACCTCCATCGCCTTTGCAGAGGAGCCACCCTTACCGGTCCTTCTTATCGCGGCCACCGACGACGAACCGGCGACGCTCATCGTACCGCCACGCACCTTCAATGCCGGACGATTGCTTCGCTCCATGGTCACCGGACCCGAGCGCAAGTACCGGTTGACGCGACTGCTGCAGCGGGGCGGCGACTTCGAGCGCGTGGCGTTCGAAGAGACCTGACCCGCCGAACGGCTCCCAGGCGCGCCGTGTCCATCCGGCCATGAGCAATCGTCTTGCCGGGGCGACCAGCCCCTATCTGCAGCAGCACAGCGAGAATCCGGTCGATTGGTACCCCTGGGGCGAAGAGGCGCTGACACGGGCGCGCGTCGAGAACAAGCCGCTGCTGCTGTCCGTCGGCTACTCCGCCTGCCACTGGTGCCACGTGATGGCGCATGAATCGTTCGAGGACCCCGAAGTGGCGGCGGTCATGAATGAATTCTTCGTCAACGTGAAGGTGGATCGCGAGGAGCGGCCCGACCTCGACCAGATCTACCAGACCGCGCATGCGCTGCTCACACGGCGCTCGGGAGGCTGGCCGCTGACGATGTTCCTGACGCCGGGCGGTGAGCCGTACTTCGGCGGCACCTATTTTCCGAAGGAGCCGCGGCACGGTCTGCCCGGGTTTCGTGAACTCCTGCCCCGCGTCGCGGCCGCATACCGGCAGCAGTCCGACACGCTGGCCGAGCAGGGGCGCCGACTCGCCGAAGCGCTCGCGACGCTCGATCCCGAGGGCGGGGAGCAAGGGCTTCCCACCGGCGCGCCGGCGGCTGCGCTCACCGGCCTCAAGCACAGCTTCGATCCGGTCAACGGCGGCTTCGGCGGGGCGCCAAAATTTCCGCATCCGGCGGAACTCGAGTTCTGCCTTCGAGCGTGGGCCGGCAACGGCGACACCGAAGCGCTGCATATCGTGCGCACGACGCTTGAACGGATGGCCGATGGCGGCATCCACGATCAGCTTGGTGGAGGTTTTTGTCGCTACTCGGTCGATGCGCACTGGGCGATTCCGCACTTCGAGAAGATGCTCTACGACAACGGGCCGTTGCTCGGCCTGTACGCGGACCTCGCGCGGGTCACCGGGGAGTCGCGTTTCGCCGACGTCGCGCGCGGCATCGTCGGCTGGCTGGCGCGGGAAATGCGCGCTCCCGACGGCGCGTACTTCTCGAGTCTCGACGCGGACAGCGAAGGCGAGGAAGGGCTTTTCTACGTTTGGAGCCGGGAGGCGGCGCGCGCGGCGATGAGTGCGGACGAGTGGGCGGTGGCGGAACCGTGCTTCGGCCTGGGACAGGCGCCGAATTTCGAGGGTCATGCCTGGCATTTGCGTCTGGCCGAGCCGCTTGCGCGCATCGCGGAAAAACTGTCGCTCGCTTCGCCGGAGGTGCAGGCGCGGGCGGACGGCGCACGCGCCGCGTTGCTTCGAGTCCGGGAGGCGCGCATTCGACCAGGACGCGACGACAAGATCCTCACTTCCTGGAATGCACTGGCCATCTACGGACTGGCGCGAGCGGCACGCGCCCTCGACGCGCCGGATTGCGCCAGGCTGGCGTTCGCGGCGATGGACGCGCAAAAGCGCGCGGCCTGGGCCGGCGGCCGGCTGCAAGCGACGCGGCGCGGCGTGCGCGCTGAACTCAATGCGTATCTCGACGATTATGCGTTCACCCTGGCGGCACTGATCGAACTGCTTCAGGTCGAGTTTCGCCCGGAAGACTTTGCCTTCGCACAAGAAATCGCCGACGCGCTGCTCGAGCATTTCGAAGACCGCGAACGCGGCGGCTTCTTCTTCACCAGCCACGACCACGAGATACTCTTCCACCGGCCCCGACCCGGTCACGACAACGCGACGCCGTCGGGCAACGGAGTCGCGGCGCAGGCGCTGGTCGTGTTGGGACATCTTGCCGGTGAGGCGCGCTATGTCGACGCCGCGCAGCGAACGGTGGAACTGTTTGCCTCCGCGCTTGCCGAATCGCCCGGCGGATATTCGTCGCTGCTCGTGGCGCTGACCTCGCTGGAGTCGCCGCCGGCCACGGTGTTGCTGTCGGGCGAGCCGGAGACCTGCGCAGCATGGAAGCGCGGGCTCGAAGCACGGTACCGTCCGGACGTCTTCGCAATCGACCTCTCACGGGTCGCCGACCTGCCGGCGGCCCTCGTCAAGGGTGTCGTACCGCGCTCGGGCGCAGTAGCCTGGGTATGCCGCGGCAGCGTCTGTCTGCCGCCGCTCACTGCGCTGAACGCGGTCGAGGCTACCCTCGCGGAGGGTGCCGGGAGCGCGGCAGCCTAGCGCAGGAATCGTTCGCTCCGATGGCGCCACGCTGCCGGCTTCCGGTAGAATCGCCCGGCTTTCCTCGTGAGCGCCGCGCCAGCGGCACGCCATCCACCATACGGAGTCCCCATGAAAATCGTTCTCGCCACCCTGACCGGCCTCGCGCTCGTCGCGTCCGGCACGGCCCACGCCGCGCTCGACAAGGCCGCCGCCGAAGCCATGATGAAAAAAGACGGCTGTGCCGCCTGCCACAGCATTGGCAAGAAGATCGTCGGTCCCGCCTATGTCGACGTCGCCGCCAAGTACAAAGGCGACAAGAACGCCCCGGCAATGCTGACCAAGAAGGTCAAGATGGGCAGCTCCGGCGTCTGGGGCCAGATCCCGATGCCGCCCAACGCCGCCGTCTCGGATGCCGACGCCAAGGCGCTGGTGGAGTGGATCCTTACGCTCAAGAAATAGTCCGGTCCGGGCGAAACCGCGAACGGCCGGGAGAGCGCCTCCCGGCCGTTTCTTTTGCGGTAGAATCGACAGGTCCGTGCAGGAGAGTGCGCTGACTGGACTGATGATGATTCCAGCGGCGCCGCCGAAGGCGTAATCCCGAAACCGCTCAGGCATCGAGGACTGCACGCGACGCAACCGCAATCTGGAGAGCGGTCGCGCGGAACGCCGGCGCCCAGTGCCGGGATCGCGGCGGCCCACCGAAGGGGCACCGGGCAGCGCAACATGCGCTGCTCCAATCTCTCAGGTACAAAGGACAGACGGGGTGAGGCGCCAGAACTGCGTCTTGCCGTCCTTACCGTTCGGGAGATGCCGTGCTCAACAAGACACCGCTCAATGCCGTTCACCGTGCCGCCGGCGCGCGCATGGTGGATTTCGGCGGCTGGGACATGCCGGTCAATTATGGTTCGCAGATCGACGAGCACCGGACGGTGCGCGGCGACGCGGGCATGTTCGATGTCTCGCACATGCGTGCCGTGGATCTCGTGGGCGCGGGTGCCCGCGCCTTCCTGCGCCACGCGCTGGCCAACAACGTCGACAAGCTGGCCGAACCAGGCCGCGCGCTCTATTCGTGCCTGCTCAGGGAAGACGGCGGCGTTCTCGATGATCTCATCGTCTACTACCTGCGCGAGGATTTTTTCCGGATCGTCGTCAACGCCGGCACCGCCGGGAAGGATGTTGCGTGGCTGTCAGGCCTCATCGCGCAACACGCACCGCAGCTGGCGTTGACCGTGCGCAATGACCTCGCGATGATCGCCGTGCAAGGGCCGAACGCCCGCTTGCGCGTCTGGGCGGCGTTGCCCGGGAGCGAGGCCGCGAGCGCGGCGCTGAAGCCCTTTTTCGGCACGATGTTCGACGACATCTTCATCGCGCGCACTGGCTATACCGGCGAGGATGGCTTCGAGCTCATGGTGCCGGCGGTTCGCGCGGAATCGGTATGGCAGGCACTCGCGGCCGCGGGCGTGCGCCCCTGCGGGTTGGGTGCGCGCGACACGCTGCGCCTCGAGGCGGGAATGAATCTCTACGGACAGGACATGGACGAGTCGGTCACGCCGCTCGATAGTGGCCTGGCCTGGACCGTCGATCTGGCCAGTCCGCGCGATTTCGTCGGCAAGGCCGCGCTCACGGCGCAGCCGCGGGACAGGCAACTTGCCGGGCTGCTGCTGATCGACACGGGCGGCGTCCTGCGCGCGCACCAGCGCGTGCACACCGCGCACGGTGACGGCGAGATCACCAGCGGGACCTTCAGCCCGACGCTCGGCAAGTCCATCGCGCTGGCGCGCCTGCCCGCTGCGCTCGGTGTCGGCGACACTGTGCACGTCGCCGTGCGCGACAAAAGACTCGCCGCGCGTGTCGTCAAGCCGCCTTTCGCGCGCAAAGGCCAGGTGCTGGTGCGATGACTGCCGCCGCGAAATCATTCCTGACCCCTTCACCGGAGCTCACACCATGAATATCCCCGCCGATCTTAAATATGCCGAGAGCCACGAATGGATGCGTGCCGAAGATGACGGGACGGTCACCATCGGCATCACCGATCACGCGCAGGCGGCGCTGGGGGACCTCGTCTACATCGAGTTGCCCGCGGTCGGTCGCGTGCTCAAGGTCGACGAAGCCTGCGCGATCGTCGAATCGGTGAAGGCGGCAAGCGACGTCTATGCGCCGATCGCCGGCACGGTGGTCGCCGTGAACGACGAGGCGACCGGCGCGCCCGAGACGGTCAATGCCGACGCTTACGCGGCCTGGCTGTTCAGACTGAAACCGGCGGCCGCCGATGCCCTGGCCGGGATGCTGGACGCCGACGCGTACGGCCGACTCATCGGCGACGCCTGAATCGCGGCCGAGTGAAAACGCTGCGCCCTTACCCGCTGCACCTGCTGGAGAACGACGGATGAAGATGAACGAGGTCGGCCGGCCGAGCCTTTCCAGCCTGGAAACCCATGCCGAATTCCTTGCACGGCACATTGGCACTTCGCCTGAAGATCAGGCGGCGATGCTGGCCTGTCTTGGCTATCCGACGCGCGCTGCGCTGATCGACGCGATCGTTCCCCCGGCGATTCGCGAAGCTGTCCCGCTCGCGCTGCCCGCAGCTCTGTCCGAGGCCGAAGCGCTGGCGCGGTTGCGCGCATTGGCGTCGGCAAACCAGGTCCTGAAGTCGTACATCGGCCTCGGCTACTACGGCACGCATACGCCGGGCGTCATCCTTCGCAACGTTCTCGAAAATCCCGCCTGGTACACGGCGTATACGCCCTACCAGCCGGAAATTTCCCAGGGCCGGCTCGAGGCGTTGGTCAATTTCCAGACCATGATCACCGACCTGACCGCAATGGCGATCGCCAACGCGTCGATGCTCGACGAGGCAACGGCCGCGGCGGAAGCGATGACACTTGCGCTGCGTGTCGGCAAGCATGCGAGTCGCGTGTTCTATGTCGCGGACGACGTTTTTCCACAATCGATCGACGTCGTGCGCACCCGCGCGCTTCCGCTCGGAATCGAGGTGGTCGTTGGTCCGGCGGCAGACGCGCCTGGCGCCGGCGCCTTCGCGGTATTGCTCCAGTATCCGGGCGCGGATGGTGAAATTCATGATCATCGTGCGCTTGCCGCGGCAATGCATGCGCAGGACGCACTGGTGATCGTCGCGGCCGACCTGCTCGCGCTCGTGCTGCTTGCGCCGCCTGGCGAATGGGGCGCGGACGTGGTGGTCGGTTCGTCGCAGCGTTTTGGCGTACCGATGGGCTACGGCGGCCCGCACGCCGGCTTCCTCGCCACGCGCGACGAATTCAAGCGCTCGATGCCGGGACGGCTGGTCGGCGTAACCGTCGATTCCGACGGCAATCCTGCGTACCGGCTGGCATTGCAGACGCGCGAGCAGCACATCCGCCGCGAAAAGGCGACGTCGAACATCTGCACCGCGCAGGTGCTGCTGGCGGTGATCGCCGGCATGTATGCGGCGTATCACGGCCCGCGAGGACTGGCGACGATCGCCCGCCGGGTGCATCGGCTTGCCGCGATTCTCAAGACCGGCCTCGAACGTGGCGGCTTCGCGGTGCCGACGACGGCATTCTTCGATACCTTGACCGTGGCGACCGGCGAGGCCACGCAGCGCATTGTCGATCGGGGCGTCGCGCAAGGCGTCAACTTTCGTTGCGTCGACGCGCGGACGCTGGGAATCGCGCTCGACGAAACCACCACGCGCGACGATGTCGCGCGCATCTGGCGGGTCTTCCTCGACGCGAATTCGCCGGATGGCGTGGACGCGGTCGACGCCGACACGCGCGACGCGCTGCCGGAACCGCAGCTGCGAACCTCCGCGTTCCTGACGCACCCGGTGTTCAATCGCTTTCACTCCGAAACGCAGATGCTGCGTTACCTGCGCATGCTTGCCGACCGCGACCTGGCGCTCGACCGCGCGATGATCCCGTTGGGCTCCTGCACGATGAAGCTGAACGCGACCGCCGAAATGATCCCGGTGACCTGGCCGGAATTCGGCGCGCTGCACCCGTTCGTGCCGGCCGATCAGGCCGAGGGCTACCTGGCGATGATCCGCGAGCTTGAGACGATGCTGTGCGCTGCGACCGGCTACGATGCCGTTTCCCTGCAACCCAACGCGGGCTCGCAGGGCGAGTACGCGGGACTGCTGATGATCCACGCCTGGCACGCCAGTCGCGGCGAGGCGCACCGCAACGTGTGCCTGATCCCCGCTTCGGCGCACGGCACCAATCCTGCGTCGGCGCAGATGGCGGGCATGCGCGTGGTGGTGGTGGCCTGCGATACCGACGGCAATGTGGATCTCGCCGACCTGGAGTCCAAGGCGTCGGCGCACGCGGGTGACCTGGCCGCGATCATGGTGACCTACCCTTCGACGCACGGCGTGTTCGAAGCGGGCATCCGCCGCATCTGCGAAATCGTGCATGGATACGGGGGGCAGGTGTATGTCGACGGCGCGAACCTGAATGCGCTGGTCGGACTCGCCGCACCCGGGCGATTCGGCGCGGACGTCTCGCACCTGAATCTGCACAAGACGTTCTGCATACCGCACGGTGGCGGCGGACCGGGGGTTGGACCGGTTGCGGTGAAGGCGCATCTGGCGCCCTATCTTCCCGGACACCGCGACTTGCCCGCAGGCGACCGCGCCGCCGAGGCGATCGGCGCGATTTCGGCAGCGCCGTTCGGCAGCGCCTCGATCCTGCCCGTATCGTGGATGTACGTGACGATGATGGGAGGCACCGGGCTGCAGGCCGCGACCGAGAGCGCGATCCTCGCCGCCAACTATGTCGCGCAGCGCCTTGCTCCGCACTTCCCGGTGCTCTACGCCGGGCCGGGCGGACTGGTCGCGCACGAATGCATCCTCGACCTGCGTCCGCTCAAGGCGTCGTCGGGCATCGAAGTGGAGGATGTGGCCAAGCGGTTGATCGACTACGGATTCCATGCGCCGACAATGAGCTTCCCGGTCGCCGGCACGCTGATGGTAGAGCCCACCGAATCGGAACCGAAGGCGGAACTCGACCGGTTCATCGACGCGATGATCGCGGTGCGCGGCGAGATCCGCGCGATCGAGGAAGGTCGCGCCGATCGCGCCGACAACGTGCTCAAGAACGCGCCGCATACCGCGCATGCCGTTTGCGCCGACGCGTGGCCGCATGGCTACACGAGGCTTGCGGCGGCCTACCCGACAGCGGAACAGAAGTCCGTGAAGTACTGGCCGCCGGTCGCGCGCGTCGACAATGTGTATGGCGATCGCAACCTGTTCTGCAGTTGCATTCCGGTGGCGGAAGCTACCGCGGCCGCGCCATGATGGCGGCGGCGATCCGCCGGTCGCGCGAATGACACGGCCGCCGGGATCGCCGCAGGCACGAACACGGCAAAGGCGGGGATGCGTGTCCTGATCCTGGGCGCCGGCGTGGTCGGCGTCACCGCAGCCTGGTATCTGGCGAGGGACGGGCACGAGGTCACGGTCGTTGACCGGCATCCAGAAGCGGCGCTCGAGACTTCGTTCGCCAATGGCGGGCAGATTTCGGCATCGCACGCCGAACCCTGGGCCAATCCGGATGCGCCGGGCAAGATCATCAAGTGGTTGGGCAAGGAGGATGCGCCGCTGCTGTTCCGGTTGCGCCTCGACCCGCGGCAATGGCGTTGGGGGCTGCAATTCCTTCTCGAGTGCCTGCCATCGCGGACCCGGCGCAACACGATCCAATGTCTCAGTCTGGCACTGTATTCGCGCGAATGCCTGCAGGAGCTGCGCCGCGAAACGGGCATCGAATACGACCATCTGGAGCGCGGAATCCTGTCGTTCTACACCGATAACCGCGAATTCGGGCACGGCGTGCGCGCGGCTGCGCTGATGCGCGAGTTCGGCTGCGACCGCGAGGTGAAAAGCGCCGAGGAATGCATCGGGATCGAGCCGGCGCTCGCTCCGAGCCGGAAACTGCTGGCTGGCGGCATCTTCACCGCCAGCGACGAATCCGGCGATGCGCAGCGCTTCACGCAGGAGCTGGCGCGAATGGCGGCGGCGCGTGGCGTTACCTTTCGCTGGAACGTGGCGGTCGAGCGCCTGGTGGCGGAAGGCGACGCAATCGGGCATGTGCGGCTGGTCAACGAGGAGCACCGCAAGGAGCTCATGACGGCCGATGCCTATGTGATGGCGTTGGGCAGCTACAGCCCGTTTCTGCTCGCGCCGCTCGGCGTGCCTTGTCTGGTCTAT
>JAQBEY010000073.1:0-49084 GCA_032123655.1 Betaproteobacteria bacterium | reverse complement strand
GCCGGGCCGGCCCATTGTGGGCGTTCGATCAGGGGGCAGCTTGGGCGTAGCCATCTCCAGGGATTCGTTCTCGGAGAACGATTTCCTGCGGTTTTCCGAGCGGCTGAAGGACAACCTTGCCGCCCTCGAGGCTCTGCTGGCCCGCCCTGATTTCGGCGAAGGCGCCCAATCTCTCGGCGCCGAACTCGAGATGTCGCTCGTCGACGCCGCCGGTCGGGCCTTGCTGATCAACGATCAGGTCGTCGCAGCTGCCGGCGACCCGCAGCTCGAACTCGAGCTCGACCGTTTCAACGTCGAATGCAACACCAGGCCCGTCGCTCTGGAAGGGACCCCGTTTGGCGCGCTGCGGCGAGAATTGCTGCACCACGTCGACGCGGTGGAGCGCTCGGCGTCGCGCTTTGGCGCGCACCCGGTCCTGATCGGCATTGTCCCGACGTTGACCGCGGACGATCTTCAGGCTGAGTCGATGACCGACGCGCCTCGCTACCGCGCCCTGGCCAACGGACTGCGTCGCGCGCGCGGCCGTCCGTTTCGAATTAGCATCGATGGCCTCGATCCTCTGGAACTGCATAGCGATGACGTGACTTTCGAGGGGGCCAACACCTCGTTTCAGATCCATTTGCGCGTGGCGCCGGGTCAGTTCGTGGATCTGTACAACGCCATCCAGCTGGTCACCGCGCCGGCTCTCGCCGCGGCCGCAAATTCACCGACATTGCTCGGGCACAGGTTGTGGGACGAGACTCGGATCGCGCTGTTCAAGCAGTCGGTGGA
Organism: Betaproteobacteria bacterium; assembly: GCA_032123655.1. Classification (GTDB taxonomy): domain Bacteria; phylum Pseudomonadota; class Gammaproteobacteria; order Burkholderiales; family Casimicrobiaceae; genus VBCG01. Next base: position 48,313 of record JAQBEY010000073.1, on the reverse strand, counting down.
CGATCGCGGCCCAAGCGAGCGCGGGCTGGTGTTTCCACGCGTTGGATTCGGTACCGGCTGGCTGCGCTCCGGTCCCTTCCCACTGTTCGAGGAAAGCGTCAGGCTGCACCAGCCACTGCTGCCGGTCGTCGATGAACAGAATCCGCTGGAGTGCATGGCTCGAGGAGAAATTCCGCGTCTGCGCGAATTGCGCCTCCACCACGGCACCGTGTGGCGTTGGAATCGCGCGATCTACGACCCGGAAGGCGGCGGCCACCTGCGCGTGGAAATGCGGGCGTTTCCGTCCGGACCGACCGTCGAGGACATGCTCGCCAACGCGGCGTTTGTCATCGGCGCCGCAACGACACTGGCGCATACCGCCCGGACGTGGACGACGCAACTGCCATTCGATGTCGCACAGGTCAATTTCTACCGCGCCGCCCAGCACGGACTTGACGCGGAATTGCGCTGGCCGCATGCGGCGGGCACGACCGAGGCGACCGCGCAGGACGTGGCGTCGCAACTGCTGCCGCTCGCCCGCACTGGATTGGAAGAGCTCGGCGTCGACACTGCCGAGGCCGATCACTATCTGGCGATATTCGCTGCCAGGGTACGCAGCGGACGAACCGGCGCGCGCTGGCAGCGACAGCGGCTGGGGCAGCTGGACGTGGTCGTCGATCGGCCGCAGGCGCTGGCGCAAATGCTCGGCGAATACGCGGCGCTGTCTCGCGAAGGGCGACCGGTCAGCGACTGGCGCTGGTAGCGATCGGTGTTGCCCGGTTTGCGCCCAGCGGCGAAGTGATTCCCGCCGCGGCAGGCTAGAACATCGTGCCGGTCGGCAACTGCACCTTCAACCCGTAGACGAACACCAGCTGGAAGGCAACGACGATTGCGACCGCGACCAGGATGAAGCGGATCATTCGGCGCCAGGTCAGCGGTTCGCGCTCGGTGATGACCGCCAGCGCCAGGTACGCGGCAACGCCCGCCACGGCGAATCCTGCGGTTTCAAGCACGGCGATCCACAGCGACATGACGGCGATCAGCAGAAGGCCGCGCAGTATTCCGTCGCGCGGGAGTCCCCGGCTCGGCGATGACCGCCGGCTCAGCGCCCGCCAAAGCGTGATCACGCTGACGATGATCAGAACCGAACAGATTACGCGGGGAAAAATCGCGCCCAATGCGGAAAAATTCCACGACTGCCAAAGTGCCGCCACGGCAAGGATCAGCAACAGCGTCGAGACGACGATCGTGCCGATGTCGCCGGGTTTGGCGGCCGTCGTGTCCGCGCGCCGTTCGACGTCAGTGTGATTCGGTGCCGGCACGACGGGCCTTCCTTCGATAATAGCGCTCCGATAGCGTCGGGTAGAGAAGCGTCAGCGCCGCAATCGCGATGATCGTCAGCGAGATCGGCCGGCCGAAAAACATACCCAGCAGATTGTCGGTCGCCGCGCCGATCATCCATCCCTGGACGAAGCCCTGCTCGGCCAGAGGGCCGAGAATCAGACCCAGGACAATGGGCGCCGGCGCGAATCCGAAGCGATTCAGCACCCAGCCGATCACGCCAATGCCGAACATCACGATCACGTCGTCGAGGTTGTTCTGGATGGCGTAGCTGCCGATGATCGTCAGGAAGGCGATCGCGGGTACCAGCAGCGCCTTGGGCACCGCGATGATCGAGCCATAGGCATAGCGTCCGAGCACCAAGCCGACCGGCAGCATCAGCACGGTGGCCACCAGCAGGCCGATGATGAATGTGTAGGCGATCGCGCCTTGCTCGTTGAACAGCGCCGGGCCGATCTTGATGCCCTGGACGAGCAGCGCGCCCAGTACCACGGCGTCGGCCGGAGTCCCCGGAATGCCCAGGACCAGCGTCGGGATGAAACCGCCGCCGACCGTTGCATTGTTCGAGGATTCGCTGGCGATGATGCCCGCGGGATTGCCCTTGCCGAAACTCTCCGGGTCGCCGGAGGCGCGTCGCGCCTCCGAATACGCGACCAGTGCCGCGATCGAACCCCCTGCCCCCGGCAGCATGCCGATCACGGTGCCGATGGTCGAACTGCGCATCAGATTGATCTTGTTGGCAAGAGCGATCCGAATGGCCTCGCCCAGGCGAAAGCCGGCGACCTTGCCCTCGAGTTCCAGGTGCTGTTCGCGCGAGACGACGAGGTCGATCAGCACGGGAATGCAGAACAATCCGATCAGCGCCGGTACGACACCGATCCCGCCCAGAAGAAATTGGGTGTCGAGCGTGTAGCGGATGTCGCCGCCGACGACCGCCGAGCCGATCATCGACAGCAGCAGCCCGACGCAGGCACCAACGATGCCCTTCCACGCGTCGCCTTCCGACAGCGCGGCAACCAGCGTCAAGCCGAGGATCGCCAACCAGAAATATTCGACCGGCCCGAAGGCCAGCGCAAATTCGGCCAGCGGCGGCGCCAGCAGCAGCAGGCAAAGGGCGCCTACCAGGCCGCCGAAGACCGACGCCAGACAGGAAAGCGTGATGGCCAGATCGCCATCGCCACGCTTGGCCATCGGAAATCCGTCGAAGGTCGTCGCGATGGCCGAAGGCGTTCCCGGCGTGTTCAGCAGGACCGCCGAGTAAGCGCCGCCGTAGATCGCGCCAGTGTAGATGGCACCGAGCATGATCAGCGCCGGCGCCGGCTCCATGGTGAAGGTGAAGGGCACCAGCACCGCGACCGCCATGGTGGCGGTCAGTCCGGGCATGGCGCCGATCACCGTTCCGGCGATCACGCCCAGCAGCGCGAGCAGCAGGTTGCCGGCCGACAGCGCGGCCTGGGCGTTGGCAAGCAGATCCATCGGGAACTGCTACTTGATCATGCCGACCTCACGCGCGGCGGCCTCGTATTCCTTGCGCTTGCCTTCGAGAAACGGACCCGTCTGGTCGTAGGGGACGTCGACGATCACGAAGCCCGCCGCGGCCATCTTCTTGCGGAAGGCCGGATCCTGATTGACCTTGCCGAACAGATCGGAGAGTTTCTTGCGGTCGGCTTCCGGGGTTGTCTTGGGGACGGCGACGCCGCGAAACACTCCCGAAGTCATGTCGATGCCCAGTTCCTTGAAGGTCGGCACCTCCGGATGCGAGTCCAGCCGCTTGGGCAGCGCGACGGCCAGCATGCGCACCTTGTCGCCCTGCTGGATCGCCGCGGTGGTGAACGTCATCGCCGCATTGACCTGCTTGCCGAGCATCGCGGCCACCGACGGCGTGGTCCCGGCAAACGGAATGTAGGTCGTCTTCACGCCCGCCAGTTTGTTGAACGTGGCTGCGGACAAATGCGGTCCGCTGTTGGTGCCACTGCCCGACATGGTGATCGCGCCCGGCGTTTTCCTGGCCGCATCGATCAGGTCCTTGAGCGACTTGTACGGGCTGTCGGCCGGCACCACGATCGCGTCCGGCGTCAGCTGGAAGATGTAGACGTTGACCAGGTCGTTGGTCTTGTAACCTACGTCCTTCTGCATCGGCTGCAGGAAAATGTGCGGCAGATTGGTGCCCATTACGGTGTTGCCATCCGCCGGAAGCTTGTTAAGCGATGCCCACGCCGTCGCGCCACCGGCGCCGGCCTTGTATTGCACGACCACATCACGCCCGGAAACGGCCTTCAGCACCGGCTCCTGGATGCGCGCCGTCACATCCGATTCGCCGCCTGCGGGGAACGGGATCACGTAAGTCAGCGTCTGCGCCAGCGCCGATCCGGCGCCGACCAGACCTGCGGCAAAACCGAGCGCGATGGCCCAGCGGCGAATTCCAGCGTGGTGATAGTTGGTCATGGCAATGCTCCTCCTGGTTTCGGAAATGCGTGCCGAAGGCCCCTGTTGCCACGGTGCTTTCGTCATCGATTGGTGATTGACGCCGCGCTGCCGCTGCCAGACGCCATGCGGTCGATCGAGTATCGCATTGCTGTGGAGGCAGAGCAATCGGTGCGTCCGCAGAAACGCATGCCGTGGCATGGCGCATGTTCCCTGCTATACCCGATGATTCGTGGTGATGCACACCGTGCCAAGCGCGCCCCGTTCGTTGCCCGAAAAACGTAACGTTTGTAACAATTCGCTGATTGTTGTAACATCTGTTAAATGTCTGAATCACCTGAGCGGCACGTCCCGCCTCCCAATCCTGCGGATGTCTTTCGCAATATCCGGGACGGCTTTGACCGTTTCCCTCCGGAGCTTCGGCGGGCAGCGCGTTGGCTGACCGATCATTCGACCGACGTCGCGCTGTTGTCCATGCGCCAGCAGGCAAAGAGCGCCGGCGTCTCGGCGCCCACGATGATTCGACTCGCCCGCGCACTCGGCTTCCCGGACTACGCGTCATTACGGAGGCCGTTCCAGGACGCGATCGCCGACCGACAGACCGCCTTCAGCCAGCGCGCCTCGGAACTGCAATCGTCGCCGTCAAGGACCAGGATCGGTGGCCTCGCCCGCGAATTGGCCGGCGCGCAGCTGGACGACCTGCATTCGGTGCAATCGCTGAATACACCCGAAGAAATCGACGCAACGGTGAAGACCATAGCCGGTGCCAAAAGGGTGGGCTTCCTCGGCGTTCGAGCGAGTTTCGGCATCGCCTATTTCTTCCGCTACGGTTACAACATGATTGCCACCAACGGCGTCCTCTTCGACGGCCTGGGCGGTACGCTGCTCGACCAGGCCGAGGCGCTGGACCCGGGCGATGTGCTGGTGGCGATCAGCCAGGCGCCCTATTCGACGCCGACGGTAGAGGCGCTCGACGCCGCCAGGCGGCGTGGCGTGACCATCGTCGCGCTGACCGACAGCGACCTGTCGCCGCTGGCGCGCGATGCCGCGCACGTGCTGCGTTTTCGCACCGAGTCGATGTCCTACTTCCCGTCGATGATCGCTCCGCTGGCGCTCGTCGAGCTGCTTCTGGCCCAACTCGCCAGTCGCGGCGGACGCGAGGTGATCGATCGGCTTGCCCAGGTCGAGCAACGGCTGCTCGGATCGAACGCGTACTGGCCGGAAGCGGCCCGGGTTGCGCGCGCATGACCCACGTCATGCACCGCCAGCTGCGCCTGACGCCGCCCATTGCGGTCTCGGGACGCGGCATCACCATCGTCGACGCCGATGGCCGCGAGTACCTTGACGCCAGCGGCGGCGCCGCGGTGTCATGCCTCGGCCACGGCCACCCGGATGTGCTCGCCGCCATGCATGCGCAAATCGACCGCATCGCCTTCGCGCACACCAGTTTTTTCACCACCGCGGTCGCTGAGGAACTCGCCGACCACCTGGTCGCGCATGCCCCTTCGGGCATGTCGCATGTGTATCTGGTATCGGGTGGTTCGGAAGCGATCGAGGCGGCGCTCAAGCTTGCCCGCCAGTATTTCGTCGAAACCGGTCAGCCGCAACGCCGCCATTTCATCGCGCGACGGCAGAGTTATCACGGCAATACCCTCGGCGCGCTTGCCGTCGGCGGCAACGCCTGGCGCCGCCGCCAGTTCGCGCCACTGCTCATCGACGTTGCGCACGTCTCGCCCTGTTACGAATATCGCGACCGGCGCACGGATGAAACGACCATTGCCTACGGTGCGCGGCTGGCCTGCGAATTGGAAGACACGATCCAGCGGCTGGGTCCGGACACGGTGATCGCGTTCTGCGCCGAGACCGTTGGTGGCGCGACTTCCGGCGCGATACCGCCAGTGGAAGGCTATTTCCGGCAGGTGCGCGAAATCTGCGACCGCCATGGCATCCTGTTCATCGCCGACGAGGTGATGTGCGGCATGGGCCGGACCGGGTCGCTGCACGCGGTTGAACAGGAAGGCGTGGTTCCGGATCTGATGGCGATTGCCAAGGGGCTCGGCGGCGGCTTTCAACCCATCGGTGCCGTGCTGGTGCAGGAGCGCATCGTCGCTGCGCTGACCAAGGGCAGCGGCGCCTTCCAGCATGGCCATACCTATATCGGCCACCCGGTAGCCTGCGCCGCCGCCTTGGCGGTGCAGCAGGTGATTGTCCGCGATCGTCTGCTCGACGCGGTCCAGTCGCTCGGGCGACGCTTGCGCCAGGGTCTGCATGCGCGCTTCGACCGTCACCCCGCAATTGGCGACATCCGCGGCCGCGGATTGTTCATGGCGCTGGAGTTGGTCGCCGATCGCCCGAGCAAACAGGTGTTCGATCCGGCCTTCAGGCTCCATGCGCGTGTCAAGGCCGCGGCCATGGCGCGCGGATTGATGGTGTACCCGATGGGGGGCACAATTGACGGCAGCGTCGGAGACCATGTGCTGCTCGCGCCGCCATTCGTGAGCACGCCGGCCGAGATCGACGAGATCGTGCACCGACTGGGCGAGGCTATCGATGCCGCCATTGCAGAGTTGCCGGTTGCACAGAAGGAATCGGCATGAACGCAACCAGGTCCGTGCCGGGGCAGCAGCACCGCCCAGCATCAGCATCCGCATCAGGGAGAGATTGATTTACCCGTCGGACGCGCAAGCGGCCGACACATCCAAGCTGGGCCGGCCGTGCCGCGAGGCGCGCGACCGGACCGGCCTGCGCAGTGCGATTCGTGTCGGAACGCGCCACCCGCTTCGCTATGTCCGCGAGGTGGCGCCAACGGCGATTCATTCGAGATGAGAGGAGACTCAAGATGAAGACACTGATCCCCAAGCTGTACCGCAACAAGACCGCCACCATCGCGGGAAGCATCGCGCTGGCCTGTGCTTTCGTGTTTTCCGCGCCGGCCGCAGCGCAGCAGAAATTCGTCACCATCGGCACCGGAGGCGTTACGGGCGTGTATTACGCCGCGGGCGGCGCGATCTGCCGGCTGGTGAACAAGGACCGCGCGCGGCACAGCCTGCGCTGCTCGGTCGAGTCCACCGGCGGCTCGGTGTTCAACATCAACACCATCCGCAGCGGCGAACTCGACTTCGGCGTCGCCCAGTCCGACTGGCAGTACCACGCGACCAAGGGCACCAAAGTGTTCGCCAAGGATGGTCCGTTCAAGGAAATCCGCTCGGTCTTTTCGCTGCACCCGGAACCGTTCACCGTACTGGCGCGCAAGGAGGCCAAGGCCACCAAGATGGCGGACCTCAAGGGCAAGCGCTTCAACGTCGGCAACCCGGGTTCGGGTACCCGTGCGTCGATGGAAGAGCTGCTCAATGCGATGGGCTGGACGCTGGCCGATTTCTCGCTCGCCTCGGAGCTCAAGGCGGACGAGCATGGTGCCGCCCTGTGCGACAACAAGATCGACGGCTTCTACTACGGTGTCGGCCATCCGTCGGCCAATATCCAGGATCCGATCACCACCTGCGGCGCCGTCCTGGTGCCGCTGACCGGTCCTGCGATCGACAAGCTGGTCTCCGGCGCGCCCTACTACGCCAAGGTCAACATCCCGGGCGGCCTGTACGCGGGCAACCCCAATCCGACGCCCACCTACGGCGTGCTGGCGACGCTGGTCACCTCGTCCAAGGTGTCTGACGCCGCCGTGTACGAAGTGGTCAAGGCGGTGTTCGATAATTTCGACGACTTCAAGAAATTGCATCCGGCGTTCGCCAGCCTTGATCCGAAGAAGATGATCACGGACGGCAACTCGGCACCGCTGCATCCCGGCGCGATCAAGTACTACAAGGAAAAAGGCTGGATGAAGTAATTGCCCGTCTTCAACGCCCCGGCTGACGCCGGGGCGTTGTTGGGCCTGTTCGGCGTCCGTCGATGCCGTATCCGAATATCGCAATGTGGTTCAGTCGACGGCCCGCGAGGGTCACCGTCGCGCTTGGATTTCATGTACGGGAGCATCTTCAATGACGAAAAAAGCCAAGAGCGCCGCACCCGAGGTCGACGTCAAGAAACTGATGGCCGACACCGATACCGGCGGGCGTCAACCCGGACCGCAGATCAAGCGGCTGCTGCTCGGTGTTGCACTGGCCTGGAGCCTGTTTCAGCTATGGATCGCCTCGCCGCTGCCGTTCATGGTGAACTTCGGGGTCTTCAATGACACCCAGTCGCGCTCGATACATCTGGCCTTCGCCGTCTTCCTGGCCTTCCTCGCCTACCCGGCCTTCAAACGCTCGCCGCACAATCGTGTGCCGGCGCTCGACTGGGCGTTCGCGCTGGTCGGTGCGTTTTGCGCAGCCTATCTATTCCTTTTTTACCGCGAGTTGGCCACGCGTCCCGGCCAGCCTACGGATATGGACCTGATCGTATCGGTGACCGGCCTGGTGCTGCTGCTGGAAGCGACACGGCGCGCGCTCGGCCTGCCGATGGTCATCGTCGCGATCGTCTTTCTCACCTATTCGCTGGGCGGGCCCTACATGCCCGACATGATCGCCCACAAGGGCGCCTCGGTATCCCGCCTGATGTCGCATATGTGGCTGACCACCGAAGGCGTGTTCGGCGTTGCGCTGGGCGTGTCCAGCGGCTTCATTTTTCTGTTCGTGCTGTTCGGCTCGCTGCTCGACCGTGCGGGCGCCGGCAACTATTTCATCAAGTCGGCGTTCGCGCTGCTCGGCCACATGCGCGGCGGCCCGGCGAAAGCCGCAGTCGTGTCGTCGGCGGCCACCGGCATCATCTCCGGCTCGTCGATTGCCAACGTGGTCACCACGGGGACCTTCACCATTCCACTGATGAAGCGCGTCGGCTACCGTCCCGACCAGGCGGCCGCGGTGGAAGTGTCCAGTTCCGTCAATGGCCAGTTGATGCCGCCGGTGATGGGCGCGGCGGCATTCCTGATGGTCGAATACGTTGGCATTCCCTATCAGCAGGTGATCAAGCACGCTTTCCTGCCGGCGCTGATTTCGTATATCGCGCTGTTCTACATCGTTCACCTCGAGGCGCTGAAGGCCGGCCTCGTCGGCCTGCCCCGACGCGGCCACGCCACGCCGACGCAGCGACTGCTGTCGTTTGCCACCACCGTGGCCGGTTTCATTGTGCTCGCCGGCATCGTCTATTACGGCATCGGCTGGGTCAAGGACGTTTTCCCCGATGGCGCAGTCTGGATCATCGGGGCCGGTCTGCTGGCTGCCTACCTCGGACTGATGTGGGTCGCCTCGCGCCAGCCGGTGTTGACCATGGACGACCCCAACGCCCCCGTGTTCGAGCTGCCCGAGACCGCGCCGACGCTGCAGGCCGGTTTGCATTACCTGCTGTCGGTGGTGGTGCTGATCTGGTGCCTGATGGTCGAGCAGCTGTCGCCGGCTCTCTCGGCGTTCTGGGCCACGATGTTCATGATCTTCGTGATGCTCACGCAACGGCCGATCATGGCAGCGCTGCGCGGTCATGGCGGCATAGCGGTCGCCATCGCCACGGGCGTCCATGACCTCATCGGCGGGCTCGAGGCCGGTGCGCGAAACATGATCGGCATCGGCGTCGCCACGGCCGCGGCGGGCATCATCGTCGGCACGGTCTCGCTGACCGGCATCGGCCTGGTGATGACCGAGATCGTCGAACTGCTATCCGGCGGCAATCTCATCATCATGTTGCTGCTGGTGGCCGTCATCAGCCTGATCCTGGGCATGGGACTGCCGACTACCGCGAATTACATCGTGGTGTCGACGCTGATGGCGCCGGTGGTGGTCGAACTGGGTGCGCAGAACGGGCTGCTGGTGCCGCTGATCGCCGTGCACCTGTTCGTCTTCTACTTCGGCCTGATGGCCGACGTGACGCCGCCGGTCGGGCTGGCTTCGTTTGCTGCCGCGGCGATCGCTCGCACCGACCCGATCAAGACCGGGGTCACGGCATTTTTCTACAGCATGCGCACGGCGATCCTGCCATTCCTGTTCATCTTCAACACCCAGTTGCTGATGATCGGCATCGACAGCACGCTGCATCTGTTGCTGACCATCGTCAGCGCTACCGTGGCCATGTTGTTATTCGCCGCGGCGACGCAGGGCTATTTCCTGGTGCGCTCGCGCTGGTTCGAGTCCATTGCCCTGCTGCTGGTCACGTTCACGCTGTTTCGTCCCGGCTACTGGTGGGACATGATGTACCCCCCCTACGACGAGCGGCCGCCGACGCAGTTGCTCAAGCTGGTCGAAGAGGCCGCCCCCGACGAGCGCAAGCGTGTCTTCGTGGCCGGCACGACGCTCGACGGCAAGGACATCCGCAAGGGTGTGCTGCTGCCGCTCGGCGAGGCCGGCAAGGGGACCGAGCGCCTGCGCCGCATCGGCCTGTCGGTGATGACGCTGGGCGACGAGGTGCAGGTGGCGGCGGTGCAGTTCGGCTCGCGCGCCGAGAAACTGGGTCTCGAACAAGGCTTCAAGATCGTTTCCATCGAGGTGCCGGCGCAACGACCCGCCAAGGAATGGATGTTCGTGGCGGCTGTCATGCTTCTCGCCTTGATCGTTCTCCTGCAACGGAGCCGACTGGGCAGAGAGCGCAAGCCCAAACCGGCGCCGACCGCCTAGCCGAAGCATGGGTCCGCGTATCGCGTTGATCCACGCGCTGGCGCATTCGCCGGCGCCGATCAACGCGGCGCTGGCGCGCGACTGGCCGCAATGCCGGCGCATGAATCTGCTCGACGACTCGCTGTCGGCCGATCTCGCCGCAAGCCCGTTGGGTCTCGACGAGGCGATGAACGCGCGTTTCATCGCGCTGGCCGACTACGCGGTCGACTGCGGCGCCGATGCGCTTCTGTTCACCTGCTCGGCGTTCGGCCCGTGCATCGAGGCGGTCGCCAGGCGCCATTCCGACCGGCCGGTGCTCAAGCCCAATGAGGCGATGATCGCGGACGCGGTAACAAGCGGCAGGCGAATCGGGCTGGTCGCGACGTTCGCGCCGACGCTGCGCTCGATGCCCGCGGAATTCCCGTTGACCTGCAAGCTCGAGGCGGAATTGGCCGAGGGCGCGCTGGCTGCGCTGGACGAGGGCGACACCGCCGGCCACGACCGGTTGATCGCCGACGCAGCGCAGCGCCTCGCCGCGCGCGGCTGCGGCCTGATCGCCCTCGCGCAGTTCAGCATGGCGCGTGCACGCGCCGATGTGGAGGCCCGTTGCGGCCTGCCGGTGCTGACCACGGTGGACAGCGCGGTGAGCGAACTGCGCCGACGGCTCGGCGCCTGACGCCGCCGACCGCGGCCGCCGCGACCCTAGAGTGACCTGCGCACGACCTCGGCCAGCACGGCGAAGTTTGTCGCGATTTCCTCCTCGCGCACGGCGCCGTAGCCCAGCAGCAGGCCCTTGCGCGGCGCGGTCTGGTCCATGTGATAGCGCGACAACGCCCGTGTGGTCACGCCGGCGCGCGCGATGTCGCGCGCGATCGCCACATCGTCGCTGCGCTGCGGCAGTCCCAGCACGAGATGCAGTCCGGCATCGCCGCCGATCACCGGCAGCTCGTCGCCGAAATGCCTGGCGATGGCGTCGATCAGCACGTCGTGGCGGGCGGCGTAGACCGCGCGCATGCGGCGGATGTGGCTCGCGTAGTAGCCGTCGGCGATGAAGCGCGCGAGGACCGCCTGCTGCAGCGTCTGCCCTTCGCGGTAGAGTTCATTGAGCGCGCGCGCGAAGGCGTCGACCAGTTCCGGCGGGAGCACCATGTAGGCCAGGCGCAGCGATGGAAACAGCGTCTTGGAAAAGGTGCCGAGGTAGATCACCCGGCCATGTTCGTCGAGGCCCTTCAATGCCGGAAGCGGCCGCGCCCTGTACCGGAACTCGCTGTCGTAGTCGTCCTCGACCAGCCAGGCGCCTTGCGCTGACGCGTAGTCCAGCAGCGCGCAGCGCCGGCCATGGCTCATCAGCGCCCCGGTCGGATATTGGTGCGACGGCGACACGAAGATCGCCCGCGGCGCCCTGCGCATCTGCTCCTCGTCGGGGGCCATGCCCTCGTCGTCCACCCGCACCGGCACCAGTTCGAGGCCCATCGCCCGGAACACGCTGCGCGCACCCCAGTAGCCCGGATCCTCCAGCCACACGCGGTCGCCGGGATCGGCCAGCAGTTGCGCGACCAGGTGCAGCGACTGATGCGTACCGCTGGTGACGACCACCTGTTCGGGCGAGCAGTCCACGCCACGGGTGCCCCGGAGATATTCGGCAATGGCCGCGCGCAATTCGGCGTCGCCCTGTCCGGTGGCATAGGTCATCTGCGCCGGCGTCACGCCGCGCCACAGCCTCGCCTGCAGACGGCTCCAGATCGGCGTCGGGAACAGGCGGACCTCCGGCACCCCGGGAGTGAAGGCGCCCCATTGCAGCGGCGAGGCGCTGGCTTCGTCGACCAGGCGGCTGCCGCGCCGCGACAGCCAGACCCCTCCGGTCGCCGGGGCCGCGCGCCGCGGCTCGACCGGGAGGCGCGGCCCGATCCGGGCCACGAAGGTGCCGCGGCCGACGCCGGCCTGCACATAGCCTTCCAGCGCGAGCTGCTCGTACACGTGCACGACCGTATTGCGCGCAATGCACAGCGCCTGCGCCAGCGCGCGTGAAGGCGGCAGCTTGAGGCCCGCGGGCATCACGCCGTCGCGGATGGCTGTCTGCAGGATGCGATAGAGCTGGCGGTGGTCGTATTCGCCGCTCGCGGGGTCGAACTGGCGCAGCACGAAGTCGGGCAACGCATGCGCATGCAGCGAGCGGTCGGAGGCGAAATCTCTCAATGGCTTGGTTCTATTTTTATGTTAAGATTGGATCTATTGATGGAGCCAAGTTAGTCCTAGACTGGCGGCTGTGTCAAGTCCATTGAACCCGGCCGGGTTCGTCAGCGAGGACCCATGAACAAGATCACCCAGACCGAGTCGGCGCACGTGGCCGATGCCGCCGGATCCACCAACGCCGCGATCGACGCCCGCCGCATCGCCGCCACGCCCCGCGGCGTCGGGATCAGTTTTCCCATCTACGCCGAGCGCGCGCAGAACGCGCTGTTGTGGGACGTCGAGGGCCGGCGCCATATCGACTTCGGCTCCGGCATCGCCGTGCTCAACACCGGCCACCGTCATCCTCGCGTGGTCGAGGCGATCGCCGACCAGCTCGCGCGCTTCACGCATACCGCCTACCAGGTGGTGCCCTATGAATCCGCGGTGGCACTGGCCGAGCGGCTTAACGAACTCACGCCCGGCACGCACGCGAAGAAGACGGCGTTCTTCACCACCGGCGCCGAGGCCGTCGAGAATGCCGTCAAGATCGCCCGCTGCGCCACCGGCCGGCCGGGAGTGATCGCACTGTCCGGCGCTTTCCATGGCCGGACCTACCTGGGCATGGCGCTGACCGGCAAGGTCGCACCCTACAAGGCCGGCTTCGGCCCGTTTCCGGCCAGCATCTACCACGTGCCCGCGCCGATGCCGCTGCATGGCGTCTCGGTGCAGGATTCGCTCAAGGCGATCGAAACGCTGTTCAAGGCCGACATCGAACCCGAACAGGTCGCGGCCATCATCGTCGAGCCCATCCAGGGTGAAGGCGGCTTCTACGTGATGCCGCCCGAGTTCATGCGGGCGCTGCGCGAGGTTTGCGATCGCCACGGCATCCTGCTGATCGCCGACGAGATCCAGACCGGCTTCGCGCGCACCGGGAAGATGTTCGCCGTCGAGCACAGCGACGTCGTGCCCGACCTGATGACGCTGGCCAAGAGCCTCGCCGGCGGCATGCCGCTGTCGGCGGTATGCGGTCGCGCCGAAATCATGGACGCGCCGGCGCCCGGTGGACTCGGCGGCACCTACGCCGCCAACGCACTGGCGATCGCGGCAGCGCACGCGGTGCTCGACGTCATCGCCGACGAGCGACTTTGCGAGCGCGCGGAGTTTCTCGGCCAGTCGCTGATGGCGCGCCTGAATGCGCTGCGCGCCACGGTGCCGGCAATCGCCGACGTGCGCGGTCTGGGCGCGATGGTCGCGGTCGAATTCGCCAAGCCCGACGGTTCGCCTGCGGTCGAGTTCACCAAGCTGGTCCAGCAGCGCGCAAGGGATGCCGGTCTGCTGCTTCTAACCTGCGGCGTGTACGCCAACGTGATCCGCTTCCTGTTTCCACTTACCATTGAAGATTCCGTCTTCGAGGAAGGCATGGCCGCCCTGGCCAGTGCCATCGAAGGCTGATCCGGGAGTGCCCATGCTCAAACTCAAGGATGCCAGCCTGTTCCGGCAACAGGCCTACGTCGCCGGCAAGTGGATCGATGCCGACGACGGCGCCACCGTCGCGGTGACCAATCCTGCCAATGGCGAAACGCTCGGCACCGTGCCGATGTGCGGCGCGGCCGAGACCGCCCGCGCGATCGCCACCGCCGATGTCGCCCAGCGTGCCTGGCGCGACGTGTCCGCCAAGGAACGCGCGGCGATTCTGCACAGGCTCAACGACCTGATGCTCGCCAACGCCGACGACCTGGCGCAGATCATGACCGCCGAGCAGGGCAAGCCGCTCGCCGAAGCGAAGGGCGAGATCGGCTACGCGGCGTCGTTCATCGAGTGGTTCGCCGACGAGGCGCGCCGCATCTACGGCGATACCATTCCCGCGCCGCTGGCAGACCGTCGCCTGCTGGCGATCAAGCAGCCGGTGGGCACGACCGCGGCGATCACCCCGTGGAATTTCCCGACCGCGATGCTGACGCGCAAGGCCGGCCCGGCGCTGGCCGCCGGCTGTTCGATGGTGGTCAAGCCGGCCACGCAGACCCCCTTCTCCGCGCTGGCCTTCGCCGAGCTCGCCGAGCGTGCCGGCGTGCCGCGCGGACTGCTGTCGGTGCTGACCGGCTCGGCGACGAAGATCGGCGGCGAGATGACGCGCAACCCGCTGGTGCGCAAACTGACCTTCACCGGCTCGACCGAGGTCGGCCGCCTGCTGATGCGTCAGTGCGCCGACACCATCAAGAAGATCTCGCTGGAACTGGGCGGCAACGCGCCGTTCATCGTCTTCGACGACGCCGACATCGACGCGGCGGTCGAGGGCGCGATGATCTCCAAGTACCGCAATACCGGACAGACCTGCGTCTGCGCCAACCGGTTGTACGTGCAGCGCGGCGTGCTCGACGAATTCACCAGGAAACTGGTGGCCAGGGTCGAGGCGCTCAAGGTCGGTCCCGGTGTCGAGTCCGGCGTTACCCAGGGTCCGCTGATCGACGCCAAGGCCGTGGCCAAGATCGAGGAACACGTCGCCGATGCCAGGGCCAAGGGCGCGAAGGTGCTCACCGGCGGCAAGCGGCACGCGCTGGGCGGCCAGTTCTTCGAGCCCACCGTGGTGTCGGGCGCCACGGCCGACATGCTGGTGGCGAGCGAGGAAACCTTCGGCCCGCTGGCGCCGATCTTCGCCTTCGACACCGAGGCCGAGGTCATCGAACGCGCCAATGACACCGAGTTCGGCCTTGCCGCATACTTCTACAGCCGCGACATCGGCCGGGTGATGCGGGTCGCCGAACGCCTGGAATCCGGCATGGTGGGCGTCAATACCGGGCTGATCTCGACCGCCGAGGCGCCCTTCGGCGGCGTCAAGCAATCCGGACTGGGACGCGAGGGCTCGCGCTACGGACTCGACGAATTCCTGGAGATCAAGTACCTGTGTCTCGGGGGCCTGGACAAATGACATTGCGCAACGCGCGCGGGAGCGGTCGATGACCACCTTCGGCGTGGCCGGCGTGCAGATGAGCGTGCTGGCGTTCCAGGACAATACCGAACGCATGGGCAGCTACATGCGCCACATCCGCATGCGCTTTCCCTGGGTGCGCATGGTGCTGTTCTCCGAACTGGCCGCGCTCGGCCCGGGCCATGAGGCGGAAGTGCTGCCGGGTCCGGCCGAAGCGCGGCTGTGCACGCTGGCGCGCGAAACCGGCCTGTGGCTGATCCCCGGTTCGATGTTCGAGAGGGTCGCCACGCCCGAAGGCTATACCGTCTACAACACCAGCCCGGTCATCAATCCCCAGGGCGAGGTCATTCGGCGCTTCCGCAAGCTGTTTCCGTTTCGCCCCTACGAGCGCGACGTGGCCGGCGGCAGCGAGTTCTGCGTCTTCGATGTCCCCGAAGTGGGCCGTTTCGGCGTTTCGATCTGCTACGACATGTGGTTTCCGGAAACCACGCGCACCATGGTGGCGATGGGCGCCGAGGTGATCCTGCACCCGACGATGACCGACACCATCGACCGCGACGTGGAGCTCTCGATCGCACGCGCGTCCGCGGTCACCAACCAGGTCTATTTCTTCGACATCAATGGCGTGGGCGACGGCGGCGTGGGACGCTCGATCATCGTTGACCCCTCGGGCAACGTGCTGCACCAGGCTGCGGCGGGCGCCGAGATCATGCCCATCGAGGTCGACCTGGACCGCGTGCGGCGCGAGCGTGAGCGCGGATTGCGCAGCAATCTCGGCCAGCCGCTGAAGAGCTTTCGCGACCGCTCGGTCGATTTCGACCTGTACCGGGCCGGCAGCGACACGGGCGCCTACCTGAATTCGCTCGGCCCGTTGACCAAGCCCTATTGACCCACCCGCTCGCTCGACCACCCGCCTGCGCACCCTTTACATGGCGTGAAGGCGGGTCGGACTCGGATTCCCCGTTCCCCGGAGACACGATGACCAAGAAAATTGTGGCGACCTCGACCAGCGCCGACTCGCTGAGCCGGCACCGCAGTGTTTGGGAAATCCGCGCCGACGGCTGGATCGGACTGGTCGACGACCTGGGCCGGCTGGCCACGCTCGCCCGCGATCACGCCGACTGGGGGGCGTGCATGGCGCGCGTGCGCCAGATCGTGAACCTGCTGACGCCGATCGAGAGCTACTGGGCCTTTCCGGGCGACAGGGTGTTCAACGAACTCTCGATCTGGATCGAACGCGGCGAGCTGGCGCGTGCGCACCAGGCAGCGCGACGGATCCACCGGATGCTGGCGGCGCAGACCTACCGCCATGTGACCGCCACGCCCGACGGCGCCAGCGACAGCGAACTGCCGTCGCAGATCGAGACCGACGGCGAGCGCGCGGCGCAGCTGTCGCGGCCGTATTTCGAGGTCCTGATCGTCGACGAGATGTCACCCAGCGACGAAGAGGCGCTTCGCCGGCGCGTGCAGCGCAAGCGCAACGCCGAGGACGACTTCGTCTTCGATATCGTGGTGGTGCCGAGTTTCGAGGACGCGCTGATCGCCACGCTGGTCAATTTCAACCTGCAGGCAGTGGTGATCCGGCATGGCTTTCCGTTTCGTTCCATGTACCACAACGACCTGCTGCGCCGCTTCCTGGACAGCGTCGACGACAGCATCGAACAGATGCCCGAGTCGGAACGCGGCCCCCTGCTCGGCCGGAAGATCGCCCAGCTGCGCCCCGAACTCGACCTCTACCTGGTGACCGACGTCAACGTCGAGGGCATCGCCGCGCGGATGGGCGAGACCTTCAAGCGGATCTTCTTCCGCGAGGAGGATCACACCGAGTTGTACAGCTCGATCATGAAGGGCGTGGCCGAGCGGCACCGGACCCCGTTCTTCAATGCGCTGCGCGAATACGCCAAGCAGCCCACCGGCGTGTTCCATGCGCTACCGCTGGCGCGCGGCAAGTCGATCATGAACTCCAACTGGATCGGCGACTTGGCGCAGTTCTACGGCATGAACCTGTTCATGGCCGAGACTTCGGCCACTTCGGGCGGCCTCGATTCGCTGCTCGATCCGGTTGGTCCGTTGAAACTGGCGCAGGAATACGCGGCGCGCGCCTATGGCGCGCGGCGCACCTATTTCGTGACCAATGGCACCTCCACCGCCAACAAGATCGTCGTGCAGGCGCTGGTGCGGCCGGACGATATCGTCCTGGTCGATCGGAATTGCCACAAGTCGCACCACTACGGACTGGTGCTGGCCGGCGCCCAGGTCGCCTACCTGGACTCGTATCCGCTGGATGAGTTCTCGATGTACGGTGCCGTGCCGATCCGGCACATCAAGCAGACGCTGCTCGATTTCCGCAAGGCGGGAACGCTGAGCCGCGTCCGGCTGGTGCTGCTGACCAACTGCACCTTCGACGGCATCGTCTACGACGTCGAGCGGGTAATGATGGAATGCCTGGCGATCAAGCCCGATCTGGTGTTCCTGTGGGACGAGGCCTGGTTTGCCTTCGCCTGCTGTCACCCGGTCTACCGCCAGCGCACCGGCATGGCCAGCGCCAAGCGACTCTGCGACACGCTCAAGACGCCGGAGTACGCGGCGCGCTACAAGGAATTCAGCGAGAGCTTCGGCCCCGACGCCTGGGAAGACGAAGCGAAAATCCTCGACACCCGCCTGTTGCCGGACCCGGAGAAGGCCCGCGTGCGCGTCTACGCCACGCATTCGACGCACAAGACGCTGACCGCGCTGCGACAGGGCTCGATGATTCATGTCTGGGACCAGGACTTCAAGGACAAGGCCGAGGAGGCCTTCCACGAGGCGTACATGACGCATACGTCGACGTCGCCCAACTACCAGATTCTGGCCTCGCTGGACGTCGGCCGGCGCCAGGTGGAACTCGAAGGCTACGAACTGGTGCAGCGCCAGCTGGAACTGGCGATGTCGCTGCGCGAACAAGTGGTGACGCATCCGCTGCTCAAGCGCTATTTCCGCTTCCTGCGCGTTGGCGACCTGGTGCCGCCGCAGTTCCGCGAGTCCGGCGTCGAGTCCTATTACAACGCGGACACCGGCTGGATCAATTTCGAGGCGGCCTGGCGCACCGACGAGTTCGCGCTCGACCCCTCGCGCGTCACGCTGTCCATCGGCGCCACCGGTGTGGACGGTGACACCTTCAAAAACAAGTATCTGATGGACAAGTACGGCATCCAGATCAACAAGACCTCGCGCAATACCGTGCTGTTCATGACCAACATCGGCAGCACCCGCTCGGCCGTCGCCTACCTGCTCGAGGTCCTGGTGAAGATCGCCCGCGACGTCGACCAGCGGGTGGCCGACATGAGCGCGATCGAGCGCCGGATTCACGACAAGCGCGTGCGTTCGCTGACCCTCGAGCAGCCGCCACTGCCGGACTTCTCCGCCTTCCACTCTGCCTTTCGGGTGAGCAGCGAAACCAAGTTCCAGACCCGTGACGGCGACATCCGCACCGCCTTCTTCCTGTCCTACGACGACGCCAACTGCGAGTACATCGACATGGCCGAGGCGGCGCAGGCGATCAAGGCCGGACGTGACCTGGTCTCCGCGCTGTTCGTGATTCCCTACCCGCCGGGTTTCCCGATTCTCGTTCCGGGACAGGTGATCAGCGCCGACATCCTGCAATTCATGGCGGCGCTGGACGTGCGCGAGATCCACGGCTTCCGGCCCGAACTCGGCTTCCGCATCTTCAACGCCGCAGCACTCGCGCGCGTCGGCGAGACGACCGCCGCGCGCGCCGCGCTGGCCGAGGCTGGACGCGCCGCCTTTCCGGTCGAGCGCAGCTCGCAGACGGTTTCGCAGCCCGCCGACCAGCAGATCGAGGTTGCCACGGCCTCCCCAGCGAAAAGGATCGAATCATGAGCCAACACACCGTCCGCACCATCTCCGACCTGAAGCTGATGTTCCACCGCAACGAGCGGCCGATCTACTTCATCAGCGCCACCAACTTCAACCTGCTGGGAATGGATCGCTGGATCAATCGCTTCCGTTACGTGAGTTACATCGACTGCTTCGACGGCCGCCACCCGAATGTCTTCGTGCCGACGGAGGCGCCGCACGAAGAGTTCGAGTCGATCGAGGACATCTATAACTACATGCTGCAGCACAAGGATGTGGTCGACATGATCGAGCGCCGCGGCGGCAATCCGGTGGCCACCTTCCTGATGTTCGACGAGAAGACCGAGCAACTGGCGAAGGAGATCGGCCTGGAGATCTGGTTCCCGCCTGCCAAGTTGCGTCAGCGCTGCGACAACAAGATGGAAACCGTGCGCATCGGCAACAAGGCGGGCGTGCTTTCCGTGCCCAACGCGCTGGAGAAGGTCGACAGCTACCAGAGCCTCCGGCAGATCTGCGACCGCGCGGGGCTGGGCCACGACCTGGTGATCCAGTCGGCCTTCGGCGACTCGGGCCACACGACCTTCTTCATCGCCAACGAGGACGACTTCAACAAGCACAAGAACGAGATCGTCAACGACCCCGAAGTGAAGATCATGAAGCGCATCAACTGCCGCGGCGCAACGCTGGAGGCCTGCGCCACACAGTCGGGCACCGTCGTCGGGCCGCTGCTCACCGAGGTCGTCGGCGCCAAGGAACTGACCCCCTACAAGGGCGGCTGGTGCGGCAACGAGGTCTTTCCCGGGGCCTGGCCCGAAGGCGTCCGGCTGAAGGCTCGCGCCATGGCCGAGAAGTTCGGCAACCAGCTGCTCGAGGAAGGCTACCGCGGTTATTTCGACGTCGACTTCCTGATTGACCAGGACACCGGCGATGTCTGGCTGGGCGAGCTCAATCCGCGCATCTGCGGCGCCAGCCCGATGACCAACCACGCCGCCTTCGCCTACGCCGACGCGCCGCTGTTCCTGTTTCACCTGCTCGAATTCTCGGGCGCACCCTTCGACCTGAACGTGCGCGAGATGAACGACCGCTGGGCGCAGCCGCATTTCATCGACTCGTGGTCGCAGGTGGTCATCAAGTACACCGAGGACAAGATCGACCAGGTCACGCACGCCCCTGCCACCGGCATCTACAAGATGAGCGACGACGGCACCGTCGGCTACCAGCGCTTCGACTACGAGCGCCGCGCCATCGACAACGAGCGCGAGGCCTTCTTCATGCGCATCACCGGTCCGGGCGACTACCGCTACCAGGGCGCGGATCTGGGCATCCTGATCACCCGCGGCCGTTCGATGGACGACAACTTCCGGCTCAACATCCGGGCGCGCGACTGGATCCGCGGCATCAAGAAGCACTACGCGGGCAAGCCGATCGTGACCACCGAGCACGAGACGGTGCCGGAGCCGGGTTCCTTCAAGATCCTCTGAGGCCGCTTGAAGCCCTCGCTGCCCATCGAACTCCGGTTCCGTGCCCTCGTCGAGGACCGGCCGGGGCCGCAATGGCAAGCGGTGTTCGAGCAGGTGTGGCCGGGCTATCGCTCGTGGTACCTGCGCAGCGGCGTGACCGATCGACCGAGCTACCTGGCCAGCCGGCGCGCGCTGCGCGAGCACATGCCCGAGCTCGTCCCGGTGTGGGAGGAGCTGGTCGAGCTGGCGGGCGGCGGCGACGTGGAGTCGCGCTTCCTGTCGCTATGGTGCCCGCCGCCCTACATCGTCGGCTGTTCGCAGGCGGTGTGGATCGACCCGCGCGGCAACGAGGCGCCGGCGCTGCTGCGCAACTACGACTTCGCACCGCTGCTGCTCGAAGGCAGCTGGCTGGCCACGCGTTGGACCGGCCCACGGGTGGCCGTGCTCGGCGACTGCATCTGGGGCGCGCTGGACGGGATGAACGAGGCGGGACTCGCCGCGTCGCTGTCCTTCGGCGGGCGCACGGTTTTCGGCGAAGGCTTCGGCATTCCGCTGGTGCTGCGCCACGTCCTCGAGGTCGCGGAGACCACCGCCGACGCGGTGAAGGCGCTCGAACGCGTCCCCGTGTCGATGTGCTACACGGTGACGCTGCTCGACCGGCGCGGCGACTGGGCGACGGTGTTCGTCGCGCCGGATCGCCCGACCGAGGTCACCCGGCGCAACGTCGTCACCAATTACCAGCACCAGGTCGACTGGCCGGAGCACGCAGAGGCCACCAGCGCAACCGAGCGACAGGACTGCCTGCAGGCGCAGGTCGACGGGCCCGGCACGCTGGCGGACGCCGTCGCGGCGCTGCTGGTCCCGCCGCTGTACCAGTCGGCCTTCCTGCGCGGCTACGGCACGCTGTACAGCGCCGTCTACCGGCCGGCGGACGGCACCATCGAGCTGCTTTGGCCGCAGCAGCGCTGGCGGCAGTCGCTGGCGACTTTCGCCTCCGGAGAACGCGCGATCGTCTACCCACTGGACGTGCCGGTGACCTGATGCGCATGCGTGCAGCAACGCCGGCGCCCCCCTGCCGCAAGGGCCAATGCGACCTGGCTGCAGGAACGAGGTTCGCGGGCACAGCAGTAGTCAATCCGCCCGCGGCCGGACCGACGGCATTCCCTGTTTTACTTGGCTATTTCGATCACTTAGACTGGCGCGCTTGCGCCCTGGGCATGACCGTCGCGTGCGACGGCCCGCATCCTTCTCGAGGAGACCACAATGAAGCGAATGAGCAATGTGCTGGCCTGGGTCGCCGTGGCGCTGATCGGCGCGCTGGTCATGCTGAACTGGTCGGTGCTGATGGCCCCCGCGGAACTGGACCTGCTGTTCGCGCGCATTCAGGCGCCTCTGGGCGTGGTGATGCTGGGCCTGGCCGGCGTGCTGGTGGCGCTGTTCTTCGTCGCCTACATGCAGAACCAGATCGGTTCGCTGCTCGAGACCAGGCGACTGCTGAAGGAGGTGCAGCGCGCACACGACCTCGCCGACAAGGCCGAGGCCTCGCGCATCGAGAATCTGCACCGTCTCATCGAGACCCAGTTCCGCCTGCTCAACGAGCGGATGAATGCGGCCGCAGACAAGGCGCCCGCCGTCGCCCCGGCCGCAGGCAGGGACGAACCGCCGCCGTTCGCCGGCATCCTGCCGCCGCCCATGTAAGTCCGGCCGAACGAGAATCGAGGGCCGGCGACGCCGGCCCGCCATCCAGCCTCCGCCGGCACGCGTTCACGCGGACCGGCTTGTCTCCCCCACCAACCAAAGGAAAATCAACATAACCGACACCGCCAGGACCCCGATCGACTTCTCCGACGTCAGCGACGAAGTGCTGCGCGAACTGACCAACCGCGTTCAGGACATCGACAACGCCTATCGTTCGGTGGCGGAGAAGATGGGCCAGCTCTACATGTGCGCCGACGAGAACAAGGTGGCCGCGCTGACCGACTGCCTCGACAAGCCGATGCGCAATGCGTCGGACAATGAGCAGACCTTCGCGGCGATCCTCAACGATCTGAAGGCGACCGCCATCCAGCGCGGCTGACGCAGCGCCCACGCCGGGTCGCCGTTGGGCCAAGGCGCTGTCCATGCCTTTGCAGCGGCGATTCCGGTTGCGGGTTCCACCGGCGCCGCCCGGAACATGCAAGAATTGCGGGTCGCTCACATCGGTCGCGCATTGCGCGCGCAGATCTCGCATATGCATTCACCAGGAACCAAGTACGTCGTCGAAGTCAATCCGACACTCCCCCCCCGCCTGGCGCGGCTTGCTGAACTCGCAGGAAATCTCTGGTACAGCTGGGACCGGACGACGCGCGAACTCTTCGAGCGCCTGCATCCGGGACTCTGGGAGGCCGTCGGCCACAATCCCTTGGCCTTCCTGAAACGAGTCGACCAGTGGCGCCTCGACGACGCCGCCGAAGACCCCGTCTTCCTGGCCAATTTCCACCGCATTCTTTCCGCCTACGACACCTACCACGGCGCGCCTTCCCGGCGCAAAGGCGAACGGCTGCTGGAAGACGGCGATCTGGTGGCATACTTCTGCGCGGAATTCGGCTTCCACGAGAGCCTCAAGATCTACTCCGGCGGCCTGGGCATCCTCGCCGCCGATTACTGCAAGGCCGCCAGCGACATGCGCCTTCCGCTGGTCGGCGTCGGACTGCTGTACCGCCAGGGTTATTTCGCGCAGGCCATCGACGCCGAGGGCACCCAGCGTGTCACCTACGCGGATTCCGATTTCGCCGACCTGCCGCTCTCCCCGGTCCTTGCCGCGGACGGCGGCGAGGTTCGGGTCAAGGTCGGGCTCCCCGGACGCGACGTGACGGTGCGGGTGTGGAAGGCGCAGGCCGGGCACGTCGCGCTGTACCTGCTCGACACCGACGTTCCGGAGAACAGCGAGCGCGACCGCATCATCACCTACCGCCTGTACGGGGGCGATCGAACGAACCGCATCGAGCAGGAAATCGTTCTGGGCATAGGCGGCGTGCGCGCGCTGGCGGCCATCGGCGCGCAGCCAACGGTCTGGCACATGAACGAAGGACACGCAGCGTTCCTGGTTCTCGAACGCGCGCGCCTCCTCGTCGCCGCAGGACTGGATTTCGACAGCGCGCTTGAATACGTGGCGAGCAACAGCGTGTTCACCACGCACACCGCGGTCGCCGCCGGGCACGACCAGTTCGACCCGGCGATGATCGACGAGTATTTCGCCGAGTACTGCCGCATTGTCGGCATCGACGGCGCGAAGTTGCTGGAACTCGGGCACTCGCCGGGCAGCGGCGAGTTCAACATGACGGCACTCGCGGTGCATGGGTCGCGCTACCACAATGGGGTGTCGCGGATTCACGGCCGTGTCTCCTCGACCATGCTGCGCGGACTTTGGCCCGAGATACCGCCGGAGGAGAACCCGGTCGACCATGTGACCAATGGCGCCCACGTGCAGACGTTTCTCGCGCTCGAATGGTTCGACGTGTTTGCCCGCTTTCTCGGCCACGACTGGACGCATCGGCTCCAGGAAAGCACGGTCTGGGATGACATCGAGCGCCTGCCAGACCATATCTTCTGGTCGGTCCACCAGTATCTGAAATCACAGATGCTCGAACTGGTGCGCCAGCGCATCCGCGTGCAGCACCTCCGCAACGGGGGCAGCGAAACCCATCTCGATCGCCTGCTGAGATTCGCCGACCCGCAGGACCCCAACGTCCTGACCATCGGCTTTGGACGACGGTTCGCGACCTACAAGCGCGCGTCGCTGCTGTTCAAGGATCTCGACTGGCTGCGCCGGATCGTCGACGACGCCGGGCGCCCGGTGCTGTTCATTTTCGCCGGCCGGGCGCATCCGGCCGACGTGCCGGGGCAGGAGTTGCTGCGCGAGATCGCACGCGTCGCGCAGTTGCCCGAGTTCGAAGGCCACCTGCTGCTGGTCGAGGGCTACGACCTGCATCTGGCGCGCCGGCTGGTGTCCGGCGTCGATGTCTGGCTCAACAACCCGATCTACCCGCTCGAGGCATCGGGAACATCGGGCATGAAGGCGGGCATGAACGGCGTGATCAACCTGTCGGTGCTCGACGGCTGGTGGGAAGAAGGCTACCGGCATGGCAACGGCTGGGCGATCAAACCCGCCCCCGACGCGGTCGACGCGGCGCACCGCGACAAGGAGGAGTCCCGCACGCTGTACGAGATCCTGCAGGACCACGTGCTGCCGCTCTACTACGATCGCGGCACGCAGGGCTATTCGCGCGAGTGGATCCGCATGGCCAAGGAATCGATGGCGACGATCCTGCCGCGGTACAACGCCACGCGGATGGTCGGCGAGTATGTGACCAAGTTTTACCAGCCCGCCGCACGCCTTGGCAGCCAATTCGCCCGTGACGGCCATGTCGTGGCGCAGAAGCTGGCCGCGTGGAAGGCGCGCACACGCGCCGCCTGGCCCGGGGTCACGCTGTCGCTCGTCGCGGCGCCGTCCGGAGGAATGACCTTCGGCGACAGGACCACCGTGGAGCTGGTCGCCGGACTCGATGGCCTGGACGCCGACGATGTGTTCGTCGAAATGCTGGTGTCCAGAACCGAGCGCGATTCGGATCGCGGCGAACATCAGCGGCACCGGCTGCTTCCCGTGGGACCGCGCGGTGAGCGCGGCGAACAACGTTACGCGATCGACTTCGCTCCGGATCTGTGCGGTCGACTCGAGTATCGGATACGGGCCTATCCCGCGCATCCGGATCTTGCACACCCCTTCGAAATGGGACTCATGCGCTGGGCATGATCGGCGCGCCCGCGCGCACCGCCGCCCGGCATCCGGGTCAGGCGGATGGCGCCGCTGCGGCCAGCGCGGCGGCTCTTCGGTAGAGTTCGACGTAGGCGGACGCGCTCTGCCGCCATCCGAAATCGCGCGCCATCCCGGCGTGCTGGATCGCCCGCCAGACATCGGGCGCGCGATAGGCGTCGAGCATCCGGACGACGGCGCCCGTCAGCGCTTCCACCGACGGCTCGCCGAAGAGAAAACCGGTCGCCGTCCGATCGGCCAGCGACCGCGGCGTGGCGTCGACGATCGAATCGACCAGGCCGCCGGTGGCATGCGCGATCGGCGGGGTTCCGTAGCGCTGGCTGTACATCTGGTTGAGTCCGCAGGGCTCGAATCGCGATGGCATCAGGAACGCGTCCGCGCCGGCTTCGATGCAATGCGCGAGCGCCTCGTCGAAACGCGCCGCAACGGCGACCTGTCCCGGCGCCGCGACGCTCGCCGCGACCAAGGCCCGCACATGCTCGTCGTCGCCCTGCCCGGCGACCGCGAGTTGCACGCCGCGCGCCGCCAGCGACGGCGCAAGCGCCGCGACCAGGTCCGACCCCTTTTGCCACGTCAGCCGGCTGACCACACCGAGGAGCGGCACGTCCTCCGCCTCGACCAGACCAAGCATGTGCTGCAGCGCGACCTTGTTGCGTTTCTTTCGCTCCAGCGTGTCCGTGTCGTAGCGCTGCGGGAGTAGCGCATCGGTCGCCGGGTTCCAGATCGTCGTGTCGATGCCGTTCAGAATCCCCGTGAGCGTGTCCGCGCGGAATTGGAGCAGGCCCTCGAGTCCAAAACCCAGCGGCGACCGCTGGATTTCTCGCGCATAGGTGGGGCTCACGGTGGAAATCGCGTCGGCGCACTGAATGCCGGCCTTGAGAAACGCGGTCTGACCGTAGAACTCCACGCCGTCGATGGCCCAGGCATGCGGCGGCAGCCCGAGTTCTCCCGTCAGATTGCCCGCAAACACACCCTGGAAGGCGAGATTGTGGACGGTCATGACGGTGGCGGCGCGCGCGCCGCCGCTGAAATGCAGATACGCCGGCGCGAGTCCGGTCTGCCAGTCGTTGCAATGCAACACCGTCGGGCGCCACTTCAGCGGACTCGTCGGCCCCGACAGCAATGCGGCGATCCAGGCGAAGAAGCCGAAGCGCCGCGCGTTGTCGGCGTGATCGAGACCCCGGGCATCCTGGTAGGGGCCTCCCGGACGGTCATACAACTGTGGGCAGTCCACCAGGATGGCGCGCACACCCGAGGGCAGAACGGTCCCGCGCAGCACGGCGGCCGGCCACGGCGCGGCGGCGATCACGTCGGCGAGGCGCCGGGTCTTGCCTGCGGCCTTCAGCACTCCCGGAAAGGCCGGAAGCAGCACGCGGACGTCGACACCGACGTCGGCCAGCGCGGCGGGCAAGGCGGCCGCGACATCGCCCAGGCCGCCGGTCTTGATCCAGGGCGCACATTCGGACGTGGCGAAGAGCAGGCGCAGCATGCGGAGATTGCGGACGGGGGGAGTCGAGTCACGATCATCGTCGGTCCGGCATCGGCCCCGGCGCGTCCACAGGATAGCAGCCGCATCGAGCACCGCGCGGCTGGACGAGATGCGCCGAGTGGCCGGGACCGCAGTCTCGCGCGCGCATGACCGAACGCAAACCTCCTGTGCCGACGCTGCATTAGTATAGAGTCGACTATGATGAACTGGGCGAACGGAAAATCATGACCGCAGCCAATCCGGAGCGTGTCGACAAAGCGCCTGCGGCAGCAGGACGAACCGGCAGCGCCGTGTCCAGCGTGCACCAGCTGACGCGCGCGACGGTCGCGATGGTGCTCGCCGGCGGCCGCGGCAGCCGCCTGGGTCCGCTGACCGATTGGCGCGCCAAGCCGGCGGTGCCCTTCGGCGGCAAGTTCCGCATCATCGATTTCACACTGTCGAACTGCGTGAATTCCGGCATCCGGCGCATCGGCG
The DNA here is from genome assembly GCA_032123655.1 of Betaproteobacteria bacterium. Classification (GTDB taxonomy): domain Bacteria; phylum Pseudomonadota; class Gammaproteobacteria; order Burkholderiales; family Casimicrobiaceae; genus VBCG01. Next base: position 20,808 of record JAQBEY010000073.1, on the reverse strand, counting down.
TGTGCACGCAGTACAAGGCACAAAGCCTCATCCGCCATATCCAGCGCGGTTGGTCGTTCCTCGAGGGGCGGCTGAACGAATTCGTCGAGCTCCTCCCGGCACAGCAGCAGATTGCGCCGGTCTGGTACCGCGGCACGGCGGATGCCGTCTACCAGAACATCGCCCTCCTGCGCGGCCATGGTCCGAAATACGTGCTGGTGCTGGCCGGGGACCATATCTACAAGATGGACTACGGCAAGATGATCGCCGAGCACGTTGAGCGCGGGACCGACATCACCATCGGTTGCGTCGCGGTCCCGCTCGCCGATGCCACGGCGTTCGGCGTGATGACGATCGACGCCGACGGGCAAGTCGTCGGATTCGACGAGAAGCCCGCCAATCCGCAGCCGATGCCCGGGGCCCCGGATGTCGCGCTGGGCAGCATGGGCATCTATGTGTTCGGCGCCGAATACCTCTACGATCTGCTGCAGCAGGACACCGAGGATACGAATTCGGCGCACGATTTCGGCCGCAACATCATCCCGCGCGCGATCGCCCGCGGCGACCGCGTGTTCGCTCACGACCTGCGCGAGAGCGACGTGAGCAGCACGTCGAGCGGCGTGTACTGGCGTGACGTCGGCACCATCGACGCGTACTGGGAGGCGAACATGGACCTCATCAAGGTCACGCCGGAATTGAACATGTACGACCGCGAGTGGCCGATCTGGACTTTCCAGGAACAGCTGCCGCCGGCGAAGTTCGTGTTCGACGAGGACGACCGGCGAGGTTTCGCGCTCGATTCCCTCGTGTCGGGAGGCTGCATCGTCAGCGGCTCGACCGTGCGGCGGTCGCTGCTGTTCTCCAACGTGCACGTGCACAGCTACTGCGCGGTGGAGGATTCGGTGATCCTTTCCGATGTGGACATCGCCCGCGGCGCAATCGTACGGCGCGCGGTGGTCGACCGGCACTGCCGCATCCCTGCAGGGATGAAGATCGGCGTCGACCCGGAGGAGGATCGTCGCCGGTTCCACGTCACCGACCGCGGCATCACGCTGGTCACGCCGGAAATGCTCGGCCAGGTGGTCCACACGCCGCGCTAGCGGCCGCGCGGCTCCCTGATCGTGCGCAGTACGCGGCAGGGATTTCCCGCCGCGACGACATTCGGCGGCAGGTTGCGCACGACCACGCTGCCGGCGCCGACTACGGTGCCGGATCCGATGGTCACACCCGGACAGACGATCGCACCGGCCCCGACCCAAACGTCCTCGCCGATCGTCACCGGCGCGGCGGATTCCAGTCCGGTGCGCCGTTCCACGGCCGAGAGGGGATGCGTCGCCGCCAACAGCATCACGCCGGGACCGAGCAGGCTGCGCGCACCGACGTCCACGACGGCGCAATCGAGCACGACGCACCCCATGTTGACGAAAACGTCGTCGCCGAACCGGATGTGGACGCCATAGTCGCAATGAAACGGCGGCTCGACGATCACGCGGACGCCGCAATGTCCAAGCAGCCTCCTCAGCAGCCGGGCGCGCAGCGCGACGGCGCCCGGAAGCGCGTGATTGTATTCGTGCGTCAGGTCGCGCGCGCGCCGCCGCGCGCGTACCAGCACGGCGTCGCGCGGATCATAGGGCAGCCCGCCGAGCATGCGCGTCAGGGCGTCGGCTGTATCCGCCGACGGCTTTTCGCGGCGCATCAGGAAGCGCGCCGGGCGACAGCGAAACCAATCACGAGTTCGGGCATTTTCCACTCCGGAGTCTGGTGCGCGACGTCGATGGTGTCGCCGCCGCCGCAATGCCGTCAAGCGTCCCGCTGCGCCCGTTCCGGCGGTCAGGCGTCGCCGCGGTTCGGCCGGTTCCCCGAAAAGCGTGCCACTACGCGACGCGCACGCACCGCGCCGGGCGAATCCGCGCGGACCCGTGTCAAGGGCGCCCGGGTGATTGTGGTAAAATATCGCCTGTGGTTGTCGCAACTATGGCCACAGGCGGTTTCGCCTGTGCAGGCGCACCGATTCAATTCCAGAAATCAGGCGCCGGGCGGGCCCTTTTCGGCCAGCCCATGATGCGCCGAGACTCCCCGTCTATCCCTATCCGTGTGACCGCACCGGTGCACCGGCCAGCGTACCGCCTTCGACGCCATCGTCGACGGATCGCAGCCGGCCCGTCAATCGCCTTGTCGGCGAAATAACCTTGGAGGACGATGCCGTGCTCGGCGAACAGGACGTCTACCTTTTTCGCGAAGGAACGAACAGCAGGCTCTACCGGACGCTGGGCTGCGTCCTTGGCGAGCGCGCGGCGTCGTTCGGCGTCTGGGCACCGAACGCTTCCCGGGTCGCGGTCGTCGGCTCGTTCAACGGCTGGGACGCCAATGCCAACCCGCTCTCGCCGCGTGCGGACGGTTCCGGGATCTGGGAAGGCTCGGTTCCCGGCGTCGTTCGTGGCGACGCGTACAAGTTCCACGTCGCCTCGGCCGACGGTCGCTACGAAATCGACAAGGCCGACCCGTTCGCGCTGTACGCGGAGGCGTCGCCGTCGACCGCCTCCCGCGCATGGACGCTCGACTACGACTGGGGCGACGGCGCCTGGATGGCCGAGCGCGGCGCCCGCAATGCGTTGGACGCCCCGATGTCCATCTACGAGGTGCATCTTGGCTCGTGGCGCCGCGACCAGGAAAACCGGCTCCCGACGTACCGCGACATCGCCGAACCGCTCGCCGAGTACGTGCGCAGCCAGGGCTTCACGCACGTCGAGTTGATGCCGGTCACCGAGCATCCGTTCTATGGCTCATGGGGCTACCAGACGACCGGGTATTTCGCGCCCACCTCGCGCTACGGCACGCCGCAGGATTTCATGCATCTCGTCGACACGCTGCACCGGCACGGCATCGGCGTGATTCTCGACTGGGTACCCTCGCACTTCCCCGCCGACGGCCACGGCCTGGGCTATTTCGACGGCACGCACCTGTACGAGCATGCGGATCCGCGGCAGGGCTTCCATCCGGAATGGAACAGCCTGATCTTCAACTACGACCGCAACGAGGTGCGCGCCTTCCTGTTGTCCAGCGCGCTGTTCTGGCTGGACCGGTACCACATCGACGGGTTGCGCGTCGACGCCGTTGCCTCGATGCTCTATCTCGACTACGGGCGCAAGGAGGGCGAGTGGATTCCCAACGTCAACGGCGGCAGGGAGAACCTGGGGGCGATCCGCTTTCTGCGCGATCTCAATCAATCCGTGTATCGCGACTACCCCGGCGTGCAGGTGATTGCAGAGGAATCAACATCCTGGCCCAAGGTCACGCGCCCGGTCGACATGGACGGGCTGGGCTTCGGGCTCAAGTGGAACATGGGCTGGATGCACGACACGCTGGACTACCTGAAGCAGGAACCGATCCACCGCAAGCATCATCATGACCGCATTACCTTCTCCATCTGGTACGCGTTCTTCGAGAATTTCCTGCTTGCGCTCTCTCACGACGAGGTCGTCCACGGCAAGGGTTCGCTGGTCGGCAAGATGCCCGGCGACACCTGGCAGAAGTTCGCCAACCTGCGTCTGCTGTACGGCTACATGTGGGCACATCCCGGAAAGAAGCTGCTGTTCATGGGCTGCGAATTCGGCCAGCGTCGGGAATGGAACCACGACGCCGCGCTCGAATGGTCCGTGCTCAGCCGCCCCGAACATGCCGGCCTGCAGCGCTGGGTCGCCGACCTGAATGCGCTCTATCGCCGCGAGCCGGCGCTGCACGAGCTCGATTTCGAGCAGGCTGGCTTCGAATGGATCGATTGCCGCGATGCGGAGGCCAGCGTGCTTGCCTTCCTGCGCCGGCCGCGCAAGGGCCCGCCGGTGCTGGTCGTATGCAATTTCACCCCGGTGCCGCGTGTCAACTACACGGTTGGCGTACCCGAAGGCGGGTTCTGGCGCGAGCTTCTGAACAGCGACGCCACGCACTATGGCGGCAGCGGCGCGGGCAATTTCGGCGGCGTCGAGGCCACGCCGACGCCGGCGCATGGACGCTTCCACTCCCTCACGCTGACCCTGCCGCCGCTGGGCATGGTCTACCTGAAGCTGGAATCCCCAACGATGGAGCCGCGCTAGACGATGCCACGCCGACAATCCCGCGACACGCCCTCCCCGACGCGACCGGACCACGCCAGTTCCGACGGCCGCGCGCGCGCAGTAATCGAATCGATCACGCCGGCGGTCGACGGTGGTCGCTTTGCCGTCAAGCGCATCGCCGGCGACCGCGTTGACGTCGAGGCCGACTGCTTCGCCGACGGCCATGACATGCTCGCCTGCGTGCTCCGGCACCGCCGCGAGGACGAGGCGGAGTGGATCGAATCGCCGATGACGCCGCTGGTCAACGACCGCTGGCAAGGCAGTTTCGCCGTCTCCGCGCCGGGCCGCTACCGGTACTCGGTGGTCGCATGGGTCGATGGCTTCCTGTCCTGGCGACACGATTTCGCCCGCCGCGTCGATGCCGATGACATCCTGATCGCGGCGCGCGTCGGCGCGGACATGATCGACGCGGCGGCGGCACGGGCACGGGGTGCGGACGGCAAGGCGCTGGCGGCCTGGGCGGCGCGTCTGCGAAAGACCGACGACATCGAGGCGCTGCGTGCGCTGGCACTCTCGGAAGAGCACGCCGCGGTGGCTGCGCGCCACCCCGATCGCAGCCAGGCGACGATCTACCCGGTCGAGTTTCCACTGACCGTCGATCGCGAGCGCGCACGTTACAGCACGTGGTACGAACTCTTTCCGCGCTCCTGTGCCGCGCAGCCCGGCACGCACGGCACGCTGCGCGACTGCATCGCGCGCCTGCCCTACGTCGCCGGGATGGGCTTCGACGTGCTGTACCTGCCGCCGATCCACCCGATCGGCCGGGAGCGGCGAAAGGGTCCCAACAACACGCTCGACGCGTCGGCCACGGACGTCGGCAGTCCCTGGGCGATCGGCGCGGACGAAGGCGGGCACAAGGCGCTGCATCCGGATCTCGGTGACATCGACGATTTCCGGGCGCTGGTTGCGGCGGCGAAGGCCGCGGGCATGGAGCTGGCGCTGGACATCGCCTTCCAGTGCGCGCCGGACCATCCCTACGTGCGCGAGCACCCGTCGTGGTTTCGGCGCCGTCCCGACGGCACGGTCCAATACGCAGAGAACCCGCCCAAGAAATACCAGGACATCTACCCGTTCAATTTCGAGTGCGACGACTGGCAGTCGCTGTGGGCTGAACTGGAAAGCGTCTTCTCGTTCTGGATCGACGAAGGGGTGCGCATCTTCCGGGTCGACAATCCGCACACCAAGCCGTTCCCGTTCTGGGAATGGGCGATCGGGCGGATCAAGCGCGACCACCCGGACGTGCTGTTCCTGTCCGAGGCGTTCACCCGGCCCAGGGTGATGCACCGGCTGGCCAAGGTCGGCTTCACCCAGTCGTACACCTACTTCACCTGGCGCAACACCAAGGCCGAGCTGACCGAGTATTTCACCGAGCTGACCCGCGGCCCGGGTCGGGAATATTTCCGGCCCAACTGCTGGCCCAATACGCCCGACATCCTGCCCGAGTCCCTGCAGTCCGGCGGGCGCGCCGGATTCCTGTCGCGGCTGGTGCTGGCCGCCACGCTCGCGGCGAACTACGGCATCTACGGTCCGGCCTACGAACTGCTCGAGTACCTGCCGCGCGACCCCGGCACCGAGGAATACCTCGACTCGGAGAAGTACCAGTTGCGCCAATGGGATCTCGCGCGTGCCGACAGCCTGGCCGGGCTCATCGGCCGGATCAACGCGGCGCGGCGCGACAACCCGGCACTGCAAAACGACGCCGGCCTCTCCTTCGTCCCGGTCGACAACGACGAATTGATCTGCTACGCGAAGGTGGACGAGGCGAGCGACAACATCGTGCTGGTCGTCGTCAACCTGGATCCCCATCGCACGCAATCCGGCTGGGTGACGCTGGACCTGTCCGGCCTGGGCATCGATGCCGACCACCCATTCCAGGTGCACGACGTCCTCACCGACGCGCGCTACACATGGTCGGGCGCGCGCAACTTCGTGCAGCTCGATCCGGCGCGGGTCCCCGCGCACGTGTTCCGCATCCGGCGCCATGTTCGCACCGAGCGCGACTTCGACTATTTTCTGTGAGGAACGGGGAAATGACCGGACGACCTGCGCCGCAGGGTGACGACGTTCTCGCCGCGAAAGACGGCGATCGCTTCTGGTACAAGGATGCCGTCATCTACCAGCTGCACATCAAGGCGTTCTTCGATTCCAACGACGACGGCATCGGGGACTTTGCCGGACTGACCGAGAAACTCGACTACGTCAAGGATCTCGGCGTCAATACCATCTGGCTGCTGCCGTTCTACCCGTCCCCGCTGCGCGACGACGGCTACGACGTCGCCGATTACCGCAACGTGCACCCGTCCTACGGCACCCGTGCCGATTTCCAGGGTTTCGTGCGCGAGGCGCACCGTCGCGACCTGCGCGTCATCACCGAGCTCATCGTCAATCACACGTCGGACGAGCACCCGTGGTTCCAGGCGGCGCGGCGCGCGCCCAAGGGCTCGTCCAAGCGCGATTTCTACGTGTGGAGCGACGACCCGGAGAAGTACAGCGGCACCCGGATCATCTTCACCGACACCGAGAAGTCCAACTGGGCCTGGGACGACGTCGCCAAGGCCTACTACTGGCATCGCTTCTTCAGCCACCAGCCGGATCTAAACTTCGACAATCCGCAGGTGCGCAAGGCGATCTTCCGTGTCATGCGGTTCTGGCTGGACATGGGCGTGGACGGGTTCCGCCTCGACGCCATTCCCTACCTGGTCGAGCGCGAGGGGACCAACAACGAGAATCTGCCCGAGACCCATTCGGTGCTGAAGGAGCTGCGCCAGCTCGTCGACGCGCACTACCCGAATGTGCTGCTGCTGGCCGAGGCGAATCAGTGGCCCGAGGACGTGCGCGAGTACTTCGGCGAGGGCGACGAGTGCCACATGGCGTATCACTTCCCGCTGATGCCGCGCATGTACATGGCGATGGCGCAGGAGGACCGGCATCCGATCACCGAGATCATGCAGCAGACGCCGGACATCCCGGCCAACTGCCAGTGGGCGATCTTCCTGCGCAACCACGACGAGCTCACGCTCGAGATGGTGACCAGCAAGGAACGCGACTACATGTACAAGATGTACGCCGCCGATCCCCGCTCGCGCATCAATGTCGGCATCCGCCGCCGACTGGCACCGCTGCTCGAGAACGACGTCAACCGCATCAAGCTGATGAACAGCCTGCTGCTGTCGATGCCCGGCTCGCCGACCCTCTACTACGGCGACGAGATCGGCATGGGCGACAACATCTACCTCGGCGACCGCGATGGCGTGCGCACGCCGATGCAGTGGCGGCCGGAACGCAACGCCGGCTTTTCGCGCGCCGACCCGCAGCGTCTGTATCTGCCGCCGATCATGGACGCGGTCTACGGCTACGAGGCGGTGAACGTCGAGGCCCAGGCGCGCGAGCCCTCGTCACTGCTCAACTGGACGCGGCGCATGCTCTCGGTGCGTGGGGTATTCCGGTCGTTCGGCCGCGGCAGGCTCGCCTTCCTCAAGCCCGGCAACCGCAAGATCCTCGCCTACGTGCGCGAATTCGAGGACGAGGTGGTGCTGTGCGTGGCCAATCTTGCGCGCAACGCGCAGCCGGTCGAACTCGACCTCGCCCGGTTCAGGGGACGCGTCCCGGTCGAACTCATGGGTCGCACGCCCTTCCCGCCGATCGGCGACCTGCCCTACCTGCTGACGCTGACCGGCTACGGCTTTCTCTGGTTCCGCCTGGTCACCGATGCGGATGTACCGTCGTGGCACGAGGAACGCCTGCCGCGCGAGGAACTGCCCGTGCTGGTGCTGTTCGACGGCTGGTCGAGCCTGTTCCGCGACCGCGTCGTGCCCTGGCGGATTTCACTGGCCGAGAAAGGCCGGGCGCAGCTCGAAAGCGAGGTGCTCCCGGCGTTCGTTGCCGGCCGGCGGTGGTATGCGGCCAAGGGCGATCCGATCAGCCACGTATCGCTGATCGATCACGTCGAGTGGCGCAAGGCGGACCGCGCCTGGCTGATTGCGCTGGCGCGGGTCGAGAGCGAAACCGGCGACCCGCAAGACTATTTCCTGCCGCTGACGCTTGCCTGGGACGATGGTGCAGAGGAGCCACCGCGCGCCCTCGCGCCGCTCACGGTCGCCAGGGTACGCCAGCAGGCCCGGGTAGGCGTCATGGCGGATGCGTTCGGCGACGATACGTTCTGCCGCGCGCTCGTGACGGCCGTCGGTGCCGGAACGGAACTCGCGACCGCGCAGGGGACGCTACACTTCAGGCCCACCGGCGCATTCCACCGGCTGGCCGGCGACGCCATCGACGACCTGCAGGTGGCACCGCCCAGTGCGCAAAGCAGCAACACCGTGGTGTTGCTTGGCGAAAAGCTGTTCCTCAAGGCGTATCGACGGCTGCAGCACGGGGTGAATCCCGAGGCGGAAATCGGCCGCTACCTGACCGATGTCGCCGCCTTCGGCAACAGTGTGCCGGTCGCGGGCACCATGGAACATGTCGACCGCGACGGACGCGTGACGACGCTGGCGCTGCTTCAGGGCTACACGCCGAATCAGGGCGACGGCTGGGAGATGACCCTCAATTACCTCGAGCACTTCCTCGAGCACCTGCCAGCGACCGACCCGCAGCCGGCACCGGCCACGGACATGCACGGCGGGTATCTGGCGCTTGCGCGCATCCTTGGCGAAAGGACCGCGGAGTTGCATGCGGCGCTGTCGAGCGCACGCGGAGATCCGGCGTTCGAACCTGTGGCCGCAACGGCCGCCGACGCCTCCGGCTGGTCCCGACGCGCACGCAGCGAGGCAAAGGCGACGCTCGATCTCCTGGAGCGGCGCCAGGCAACGCTGCCGGCATCGGCGCGCGAGGAGGCCGCGCGCGTGCTCGGCCAGCGCAGCGCGATTCTCGGCCGCATCGACGCGCATGGGGACGACAGCGGCGGCATGCGAACGCGCGTTCACGGCGACTATCATCTCGGTCAGGTGCTGGTGGTGCAGAACGACTTCGTCATCATCGATTTCGAGGGCGAGCCGGCGCGTTCGCTCGCGGAAAGGCGCGAAAAGCAGTCGCCGATGAAGGACGTCGCCGGCATGCTGCGCTCGTTCGACTATGCGCTGAACGCGGCCCTGCTGCACGTCAACAACCACGGCAGCGACGACGCCGCGCGACGCCTGACGCTCGGCCGGCAATGGCTCGACGCCACGCGCCAGGCGTTCCTCGACGGCTACGACCGAGTCGCCAAGGCCGCAGGCATTGCCGACGCCGCTTCGCAGCGCAGTGGATTGCTTGAACTGTTCCTGCTGGAGAAGGTGATGTACGAGATCAACTACGAAGTGGAAAACCGGCCGGACTGGGTCGGCATTCCGCTTCGCGGACTCATCGAGCTGCTCGACGCGCGAGACTGAGCGATCGGGCGACTCGAAAAGGCCCGCAGCCCGCGGCGCAACAAGCCGCCAGGAATAACCGGAGAACGCGATGGAAAACATGCAAATACTGCTCGAGCCCATACGGACCTCGCTGCACCAGGTGGGTGCTTTCCTGCCGCATGTCCTGCTGGCAGTCGTCATCCTCGTCGTCGGCTGGCTGATCGCGAAGGCGGTGCGATTCGCCGTCGTCCGAATGCTGCGCGCAGTGAATTTCAATATCATCACGGAAAAAGCCGGCATCGACCAGTTCCTGAAACAGGGCGGCGGCGAAGCCGACACCGTCCATGTCCTGGGTCTGCTGGTGTACTGGCTGGCATTGCTGGCGGCGCTGATGATCGCGTTCAACAGCATGGGCCTGGCTTATGTCACCGACCTGATCGGCCGGATCGTGCTGTTCGTGCCCAAGGTGATGGTCGCGGTGCTGATCCTGGCCTTTGGCGCGTATTTCGCCCGCTTCGTCGGCTTGGCGGTCTCCACCTACTGCAGGAACGTGGGCATGGTCGACGGCGATCTTCTCGGCAGGGTCGCGCTGTACGCGCTCATGACCTTCGTCGTCCTGATCGCGCTCGACCAGCTGGGGCTGGGCGAGATCATCCGCCAGACGTTCCTGATCGTCATAGCGGCGGCAGGACTCGCGTTGGCGCTCGCCTTCGGCATCGGCGGCGCAAAGCGTGCGGGCGATTTCCTCGACCGGTGGTCGCGAAGGCCGCCTGACGCGCCGACGACCGGCGAAAGCCGGACGCATGCGCGCTGACCGCCGGCCCTGCCTGCACCACCGCCTGTCGCGGCCCGGCACTTTGACGAAATCGCCGGAGCGGCACACGCCCGTGCGCCCGGAACGGAGTACTGACGATTGAAGCCCATCACCGCTGTCTGGCCCGGTCGACCGGATCCGCGTGGCGCAATCTGGGACGGCGAAGGCGTCAACTTCGCACTGTTCTCGGAGCATGCCGAACGAGTCGAGCTGTGCATCTTCGACGCCTCGGGCCGGCGCGAGCTGCAGCGGGTGGAAATCGCCGAGCGCACCGACCAGGTCTGGCACTGCTACCTGCCCGAGGCGCGCCCGGGGCTGCTCTACGGCTATCGCGTGCACGGCCCCTATCGTCCCGACGAGGGGCTGCGCTTCAACCCGCACAAGCTGCTGCTCGATCCCTACGCGCGCAACATCGTCGGCTCGCTGCGCTGGAGCGACGCGTTATTCGGCTACACCATCGGCAGCAAACGCGGCGACCTCTCTATGGACCGCCGCGACAGCGCCGCGGCGATGCCCAAGTGCAAGGTCATCGAGCCCGCGTTCACCTGGGGCGACGACCGGTCGCCCAACATCGCGTGGCACGAGATGGTGATCTACGAACTTCATGTCCGTGGATTCACCATGCAGCACCCGGAGGTTCCGCCGCACCTGCGCGGCACCTACGCCGGGCTGGCGACCGCGCCGGTCATCGACTACCTGAAGCGACTGGGCGTGACCACGATCGAGCTGATGCCGGTTCATTCCTTCGTCGACGACCGCCGCCTGACCGGCGCGGGGCTGCGCAACTACTGGGGCTACAACACCATCGGCTTTTTTTCCCCCGATGCCCGGTATTCGGCATCGGGCAAGGTCAACGAGTTCAAGACGATGGTGAAGTCGCTGCATTCGGCCGGATTCGAGGTGATCCTCGACGTCGTCTACAACCACACGGCCGAGGGTGACCAGATGGGACCGACGCTTTGTTTCCGCGGCGTCGACAATTCATCGTACTACCGGCTGAATCAGGACACGCCGCGCAACCACGTGGATTTCACCGGCTGCGGCAACACGCTGAACATGCAGCATCCGCGCGTGCTGCAGCTGATGATGGATTCGCTGCGCTACTGGGTCACGGAGATGCACGTCGACGGCTTCCGCTTCGACCTGGCGTCGGCGCTGGCCCGCGAGCTCCACGACGTCGACCGGCTCGGCGCATTCTTCGACACGCTGCGCCAGGACCCGGTGCTGTCTCGCGTCAAGCTGATCGCCGAACCATGGGACCTCGGCGCCGGCGGGTATCAGGTAGGCAATTTCCCGCCCGGCTGGGCGGAGTGGAACGACAAGTATCGCGACACGATGCGCGCCTACTGGAAGGGTGACGACGGGTTGATCGGCGACTTCGCCCGCCGCCTGACCGGCTCGTCGGACTTGTACGGGAGCAGCGGCCGACGGCCGCACGCCAGCATCAATTTCATCACCGCGCACGACGGCTTCACCCTTCGCGACCTCGTGTCGTACAACGGCAAGCACAACGACGCCAACCTCGAGGACAACCGGGACGGAACCGACAACAATCTGTCGTGGAACTGCGGCGTCGAGGGACCGAGCGACGATCCGGTGCTCGTCGCCCTGCGCGGGCGGCAGGCGCGCAACCTGCTTGCAACGCTGCTGCTCTCGCAGGGCGTGCCCATGATCGTCGCGGGCGACGAGATCGGCCGCACGCAGAACGGCAACAACACCGCCTATTGCCAGGACAATGCGCTGTCCTGGGTCGACTGGAATCTCGATACCGCGCGCGAGCACCTGCTCGAATTCACGCGGCGCATGCTGCGCCTGCGCCGCGATCATCCGGCGTTCCGCCGCCGGCATTTTTTCCAGGATCGAGCGATCCAGGACAGTGCGAGCTCCGACATCGCCTGGCTGAAGCCCGATGGCACCGCGATGACCGTCGAGGAGTGGAATCACGATTTCGCGCGCTGCCTCGGAGTGTATCTGGGGGGTGACCTGGTTCGTGAGACTGACGCGCGCGGGAACCAGGTTCGCGACGACAGTTTCCTGGTGCTGTTCAACGCGCACCACGACGCCATCGAATTCCGGCTGCCTGACTACGATGCAGCGGGTTGGCTGGTCCTGGTCGACACCGACCGCGACGAGGGGCTGCTGCCCGACGGCACCTTCCAGCCGCACGGAACCTACCAGCTGGCCGGCCGCTCGCTGGCGCTGCTGCAACAGCTGCCGCAACCACGATGAGGCGCGCGCACCGGATGCCCTTCGGCGCGGCGATCGAGGGCGGCGCCACGCGGTTCCGCCTGTGGGCACCGGGAGCAGGCGCTGTCGACGTTCTGCTCGGGAACGACGGCAGCATCGCGCATCCCCTCGTCCGCCTCGACGACGGCTGGTTCGAGGCGCGCGTGGCGGGGATCGGCGACGGCACGCGCTACGCGTTCCGCATCGACGGGGGACGCAGCGTGCCCGATCCGGCATCGCGTTCCAATCCGGACGGCGTGCACGCGAGCAGCGCTGTGGTCGATCCGCTGACCTTCGACTGGCGGCATGACGACTGGAAGGGCCGGCCCTGGAACGAGGCGGTGCTCTACGAATTGCACATCGGCACCTTCACTCCGGCCGGCACCTTTGCCGCCGCGGTGCAGCGACTTCCCCACCTCGTCGAACTCGGCATCACCGCCGTCGAGTTGATGCCGGTCGCCGCATTTCCGGGCCGACGCGGCTGGGGCTACGACGGCGTGCTGCCGTTCGCGCCGGTGGCGGCCTACGGCGCGCCGGACGACCTGAAGAAATTCGTGGATGCGGCCCACGCCTGCGGGCTGATGGTGCTGCTCGACGTCGTCTACAACCATTTCGGCCCGGAAGGCAATTACCTGCACGCCTACGCGCCCGGCTTCTTCAATCCTCGCCACCAGACCCCGTGGGGCGCGGCGATCAACTTCGACGGCGATGGCAGCCGCAACGTGCGCGACTTCTTCATCCACAACGCGCTCTACTGGATCGACGAGTTTCGCTTCGATGGGCTGCGCATGGATGCCGTGCACGCCATCGCCGACGACTCGGAGTCGGACATCGTGACCGAGCTGGCGCAGGCGGTGCGGCAGCGGACCGAACCCGACCGCCACATTCACATCGTGCTCGAGAACGACCGCAACGAGGCGCGCCGGCTGGTGCGCGACGCGTCGGGGCGCGCGACGCTGGCGACCGCGCAATGGAACGACGACATCCACCATGCGCTGCACGTGCTCGTCACCGACGAGCGCGACGGCTACTACGCCGACTACGCACAGCGCCCGTTGTGGCAGCTCGGCCGCTGCCTCGCCGAGGGTTTCGCCTACCAGGGCGACCCGTCGCCGTTTCGGGACGGCGAACCAAGGGGGGAACCCAGTGCGCAATTGCCCTCGGCGGCGTTCGTGTCCTTCACCCAGACGCACGATCAGGTAGGCAATCGCGCCTTCGGCGAACGGCTCGCCGCGCTGGCGGACCCGCGCGCGCTGCGTGCCGCGGTTGCCTGCGTTCTGCTCGCGCCCGCGCCGCCCATGCTGTTCATGGGCGAGGAATTCGGCGCCACGACGCCGTTCCTGTATTTCTGCGATTTCGGGCCCGAGCTCGCAGCGGCGGTCTCCCGCGGCCGCCGCGCGGAATTCGGGCAGTTCGCGCGCTTTCGCGATCCGGCGGTGCAGGCGACGATCCCGGATCCGAACGCGGAAACGACATTCGTCGCCAGCCAACTCGACTGGAGCGAAATCGACGCGCCGGCGGGTGCGCAATGGCTCGCCTTCTACCGCCATTGTCTCGCCCTGCGCCGGGAACACGTGGCGCCGCGCCTGCCCGGCAGCGATGGCTCGTTCGAGGTCACTCGCGGCAGCCTGCTACGCCTGCGCTGGACGCTGGCCGGCGCCACCATGCACGCCGGCGTCAACTTCGCTGCCGCGCCGCTGGCAGGCGTCGAGGCTCTGCCCGGCAAACCATTCTACGAGAGCGACCCCGAGATCGGCGCCGGCGGCATCTGGCCGGGCTTTGCGGTGGTCTTCAGCGTGACGTCTCAGCGATGAGCGAAAAACTGGCGCGACTCGCCGCCGCGCACGGCATCGCGCCGGAATACGAAGACGTCTACGGCACGCGACACCAGATATCCGAGGCAACGCAACGGGCACTGCTGGCGGCGATGGGGGTGGACGCAGGCGATGAGCGCGCTGTCGAGACCGCGCTGCGCGCGCTGGAGGAAGCGCCCGACGCACAGCCGATTGCGCCGCTGGTTGTGCTGCGGGAGGACCGGCAGCCCTGGAGCCTGCGCGTGCGCCTGCCGATCGCGCTGGCCGACGCACCATTATCCGCCCGGGTCCACGCCGAGAACGGAAGCGGTCCCGTCGAAGCGACGCTGCGCGTCCTGCATCGCCATGCTGCGCCGCGCGCGGATGCATCGAGCGCGGACTTCGATCTCGACTTCTGCGCGGCATTGCCCACCGGCTACCACAGCGTCGAGTTGCTCGCGGGTGCAAGCGTCTTCGCACGGACCTGCTGCGCGGTTGCGCCGGCGACCTGCTATGTTCCCGGCCTCCCCGAGTCGGGCAGGACCTGGGGCGCGTCGGCTCAACTCTACGGACTGCGCTCCGCGCGCAACTGGGGCATCGGCGACTTCACCGACCTGGGAACGCTGATCGACCAGTGGGGCGCCCGCGGCGCGGGAGTGATCGGCATCAATCCGCTGCATGCGCTGTATCCGCACCAGCCGCGCCACGTCAGTCCCTACAGTCCGTCGAGCCGGCTGTTCCGCAACATTCTCTACCTCGACGTCGAGACCGTCGCCGAGTTTCGCGATTGCGACGAGGCGCGCGCGCGCGTCCTGGCGCCTGAATTCCAGGCCAGGCTCGAAGCGCTGCGCGAAACGCCCGAGGTCGACTACCCCGGTGTCGCGGCGGCCAAGCTTCCGGTGCTGGAATGCCTGTACCGGCATTTCCGGGAACATCACCTCGCGAGCGGCGACGCGCGTGCCGAGGCATTCCTGGCCTACGTCGAAGCCGGTGGCGAGGCATTGCGGCGACATGCGCTCTTCGAGGCCTTGCAGGAACGATTCCACGCCGCCGACGACGCCATCTGGGGCTGGCCTGCGTGGCCGAGCACCTATCACGATCCGCAGGCGCCGGAGGTGGCGCAATTCGCCGCCGAACATGCCGAACGCGTCGGCTTCTACGCCTATCTGCAATGGCAGGCCGAGCAGCAATTCGCCGCCGCAGGGACTCGCGCGAAGGACGCCGGCCTGTCGGTCGGCCTCTACACCGACCTCGCGGTGTCGATCGACCGCGGCGGCGCCGAAGCATGGGCCAATCAGGAACTCTACGCACTGGGCGCGCAGGTGGGCGCGCCGCCCGACATCTTCAACATGAAGGGCCAGAACTGGGGATTGCCGCCGATGATCCCGAGCCGTCTACACGACGCCGCGTATGCGCCCTTCCTCGCCACGCTTCGCGCCAACATGCGTCATGCCGGCGCGCTGCGCATCGATCACGTCATGGGCCTGGCACGGCTGTTCTGGGTGCCTGCCGGCGCGTCGCCATCGGATGGCGCCTATGTCAACTACCCATTCGACGCCATGCTCGGCCTGCTGGCGCTGGAAAGCCATCGTCACCGCTGCATGGTGATCGGCGAAGACCTGGGAACCGTCCCGGACGACCTGCGCAAGACGCTTGCCGTCAACGCCATCCTGTCCTACCGCGTCCTGATCTTCGAGCGCGACGGTGCCGAAGGCTTCAAGCCGCCGGCCGCCTATCCGGCAGAGGCGCTGGTGACCGCGAGTACGCATGACCTGCCGACGCTCTCCGGATGGTGGGCGGGCTCGGACATCGAATTGCGCGCCGAGCACGGCCTCACCGCGACCGCTGCCGATCGTGAAGCGCAAGCAGTTGAACGGGCAAGTGACCGGAGTCAGCTGCTGACCGCGCTCGAAGGCGCGGGCCTCCTGCCACCGGGGACCGGCACCGATCCGACCCGAATACCGGATATGAATCCGCTGCTGGCTCGCGCGGTACAGTCCTATCTGGCGGCCACGCCCTCGCGCCTGCAGGTGGTGCAACTCGAAGACGTGATCGGCGAGCTCGACCAGGCCAACCTTCCCGGCACGGTCGATTCCCACCCCAACTGGCGGCGCAAGCTTTCCCTGCCGCTCGAGCAATGGCCCGACGATCGGCGCGTCGTTGCGCTCACCGCAACGCTGGAGCGCGCCCGCCGCAGGGCAAGGCCGAAGCGGACCAGAGCTCGCGCCCGGGCGCCGGCCGAGCTGCCGCGGCACGTCCCGCTCGCCACCTATCGCGTCCAGCTCAATCAACACTTCACCTTCGCCGACGCGACCTCGCTGGTGCCCTACCTTGCCACACTCGGCGTCAGCCACGTCTATTGCTCGCCGTATCTGCGTGCCCGTCCCGGCAGCCTGCACGGCTACGATATCGTCGAGCACGGCGCGCTCAATCCGGAGATCGGCAGCCGCGAGGACTTCGAGCAATTCGTCGCCACGCTCGACGCGCATGGCATGGGCCACCTGTGCGACGTCGTGCCCAACCACGTCGGCGTGATGGGTTCGGACAACGCCTGGTGGATGGACGTGCTCGAGAACGGGCCGGCGTCCGCCTGCGCGGAGTACTTCGACATCGAATGGTCGCCGTTCGACGCCGATCTGGCCGGACGCGTGCTGGTCCCGGTCCTGGGCGACCACTACGGGGACGTGCTCGAGCGCGGCGAACTGCAATTGACCTTCGAGGCGGAGGCCGGCGGCTTTGCAATTCACTACTTCGGCCATCGCTTCCCCATCGACCCGCGCGAGTTTCCCGCGCTGCTGGCGCCGGCACTGGAACGCGGCCGCAACGAACTGCCCCCGACGGCCACGCCGGCCGCCGAGCGGCTCGTCGATGCGCTGCGGGCGTTGCCGCCGCGCGACGCCACCGCCGTGGATGCCATCGCCGTGCGCCGGCGCGACTGCGCGGCCGCCAAGGGCGAACTCGCGCGGCTAGCGGCGAGTCAGCGGGCGTTGGCGGCGGCGATCGCGCAGGTGGTGCAGGAATTCAATGGCGAGCCCGGCCGGCCCGACAGCTTTGCGCAGCTGCATGCGTTGCTGGAAGCGCAGGCCTACCGGCTGGCGTACTGGCGCGTTGCATCCGACGAGATCAATTACCGCCGCTTCTTCGACATCAACGATCTCGCGGCGCTGCGGATGGAGAACGCCGCGGTGTTCGAGTCGACGCACTCCTTCATCCTCCAGCTCGCGGCGGCGGGAAAGATCCACGGGCTGCGCATCGACCATCCCGACGGACTGTACGATCCCGCCGCGTATTTCGATTCCCTTCAGGCACGCTATCGACAAGGGGTCATCGCGCTGGGTGCGCCGGCCGATGCGGAAATTCCACCCGTCTATGTTGTTCTGGAGAAGATCGCTGCCAGTCATGAGCGCATGCCGGGGCGCTGGCCGGTCAGCGGCACCACCGGCTACCGGTTTGCCAACATCGTCAACGGGGTGCTGGTCGCCGGCAAGGCGAAGGCCCGTATCGACCGCGCGTGGCGGGCGTTCGTCGGCGCCGAGGCGCTCGACTTCGAGGTCTCCGTCTATCGCAGCAAGTTCGCCACCATGCGCGGCGCGCTCGCGGCGGAACTCACGATGCTCATCCACCGGGCGCTGCGCATCGCTCGCGGCGACAGCCATACGCGCGATTTCACGTTCAACGTCCTGCGCGGCGCGATGGAGGAAATCGTCGCCCACTTTCCCGTCTATCGGACCTATGTCGACGCAACCGGCGCGACGGCGCAGGACCGGCGTTATGTCGAATGGGCCGTGACCCGGGCGCGACGCGAGTCCCGCCTGGCCGATCGCAGCGCGATCGACTTCCTGCATGGCCTGCTGCTCGCCACGCCCCCCGCAGGCTCGTCGGAAGAGCGCAGGACGAACTACCTCGCCTTTGCGATGCGGTTCCAGCAGTTCACCTCGCCAGTCACCGCCAAGAGCGTCGAGGACACCAGCTTCTATTCATTCAACCGGCTCGTCTCGCTCAACGACGTCGGCGGCGACCCGGATCAGTTCGGCATTACCGTGCGCGCATTTCACGGCGCGTCGCAGGACCGCGCGAAGAACTGGCCGGCGACGATGCTCGCGACGTCCACCCACGACAACAAGCGCTCCGAGGACGTGCGCGCGCGAATCGACGTGATCTCCGAGCTGCCCGCCGCCTGGCGTCTTGCCGTGCGCCGCTGGAGTCGAATGAATCGCAGCCGCAAGCGGCAGGTCGACGGCCGCGACGCGCCGTCGCGCAACGACGAATACCTGCTCTACCAGACGCTGGTCGGCACACTTCCCGCCGGAGAACTCGGCAGCGCGGCGCTGGCGCAATACCGTGAGCGCATGGAAGGCTACATGGTCAAGGCGGCGCGGGAAGCAAAGGTCAACACCGGCTGGCTCGCCGTGAACGCGGATTACGAGGAGGCGCTGGTTTCCTTCGTGCGCATGCTGCTGGCGGCAGACGGCGAGCGCCGCTTTCTCGATGACCTGCGCGAGCAGAATGTTCCGTTCGCCTGGTTCGGCATGCTGAACAGCCTGTCGATCGCGCTGATCAAGTTCGCCTCTCCCGGCGTCCCCGACATCTACCAGGGCAGTGAGCTCATCAACCTGCGGCTGGTCGACCCGGACAACCGCGCCCCGGTGGACTACGGTGTGCGCCGTGCGCGCCTGGCGGAACTCGAGGCGCTGACGGATGTGCCCGCCACGGTGCTGGCCGATGCCATGGCTGGCTGGTTCGACCATCCCGACGATGGTCGCGCCAAGCTGTGGATTGCATTGCGCTTGCTTCACTGCCGCAAGGCGCATCCGGAAATCCTGGCGACCGGCGACTACCTGCCCGTCGACGCGACAGGTTCGCGCGCCAATCACGTCGTCGCGTTCGTTCGCCGGAAGGGGCGTGCCGGCGTGGTCGCGGTGGCGGGTCGTCTGTTCGCATCGCTTGGCCTCGCGCCCGGTATTCTGCCGGTGGGCGAGGCGGCATGGGGCGATACCACGCTCGACGTGGGCTTCCTGCCGCCGGACACCGGGCTGGTGAACGTGCTGACCGGTGACGTGCTCGTCGCGCGCGATGGACGACTGGCGATGGCAGCGGTTTTCCGGCAATTCCCCGGCGCGGTCCTGCGCTACCAGCCAGGCACGGCCGGTTCCCCGAACGCCACTGCTGCGGATACACCTTGAGCAGTTGTCCGGGGATGCCGTCCGGATGGCCCGCCGGCACGCGCCGGATCGTGACCCTGGTGATGGGTGCGTGTCGTCGCGATCTGCGCTGCCACGGTCAGTGTGCCATCTTGAGCACGATGACTCCACCGATGATCAGCGCGATGCCGAGGTAACGCGCCAGGCTCGACGCGTCACCGAAGAACCAGACACCGACAAGAAAGGTGCCGGCGGCGCCAATCCCGGTCCAGATCGCATAGGACGTGCCCAGCGCGATCTCCCGCTGCGCCAGCCACAGCAAAAATCCGCTGATGCCCATCGACGCCACCGCCAGCACGATTCCAAAGACGCGCTGCTCGTTACCCTGCGCCAGCTTGAGGCCGATGGGCCAGCCGATTTCGAACAGTCCCGCCGTGATCAGATACACCCAGGCCATCGTTTCCTCCGTTCAGCGATCACTCTCTTGCCTGAAATGATAACAAGTGACGCCACCGAGTCCCGATCGATCGAGTCAGTCAGCGCGTTCATGCGCCGGTGCTGGTGCGGCTTCCGCCCGGCGCAACGCAACGCCCGTGATCATGAAGTGCCGGTGACACGAAGGATTGCGTTCAGCGCAACAAATCGAGCAATGTGCGCGCCACGACCTTGGTCGCCCGCCGCAGATCCTCCAGATCCAGATGCTCATCGGCGCGCTTGGCGTTGCTCTCGAGCACCGTGCGCGGTCCGGCGCCGTAGATCGCCACCGGGATGCCATGCGCGCCGTAGAGCCGCGCATCGGTGTATAGCGGCGAACCCGCCGTGGGAATGGGCTCGCCGAATATGACCTGACCATGCTTTTGCAGCGCCTGCACCAGCGGTGCGTTGCCGGCCACCGGCTGCAACGGCATGGCCAGCAGCAGGCGCTTCAGCTCGACGCGAACGCCGCGGCAGCCCGCCGCGGCTTCCATGATCGTCCGGCGCACCTCGGCCTCGACCGCGACCGGATCTTCCTCGGGAATCATGCGGCGGTCGAGGCGCAACACGACCTTGCCGGGCACCACGTTGGTGTTGGTGCCGCCCTCGATGCGTCCGACATTCAGGTAGGGATGCGTGATCCCGGGCACCGCCGAGACTATTGAACGATAGCCGCGGTTCAGGTCGTACAGGGCGTTGAGGATGGCGACCGCACCCTGCAATGCGTCGATACCGGTGTCGGGGATGGCGGCATGCGCCATCTTTCCGTGGACCGTGACTTCCATCTGCAGGCAGCCGTTGTGGGCGGTCACCACCTGGTAGCTGAAGGCGGCGGCCAGCACCAGGTCGGGCTTCGTCAGCTTGTGTTGCAGCAACCAGCCGGGGCCCAGTTCGCCGCCGAATTCCTCGTCGTAGGTGAAGTGCAACTCGATGCCGCCGCGC
>JAQBEY010000072.1:0-81706 GCA_032123655.1 Betaproteobacteria bacterium | reverse complement strand
GGCGCCGCAGCCGATGTCGAGACTGCGCAGCCCGGCGAGCGTCGCGCGGCCTGTCCCGGCGCAGCGCGCCTCGAGCTGGTCGCAGACGTAGGCGACGCGCAGGTCGTTGATGACGTGCAGGGGCCGCATCGGCCCGGACGGGTTCCACCACGTCGCGCTCAGGCGATTGAAGCGCTCGACCTCCGCCGGGACCACGGTCATCGCGCGTCCTCCGGTGGCGCGTCGGCGAGCACGCCGGCCGCGTCCCGCGTCGGCGCGAGCTCGCCATCCGTGCGACGGCGCAGAGCCAGGTCGCCCGACGCCGCTCCCTGCGAGGCCGCGGCGACGGGGCGCCAGCTGCGGCGGATGCGCAGGAAAAGCGCGTAACCCGCGTCGAGCAGCGCCAGCATCGGGCGTGAAGCCGCGAGCGGCGCGAGCCAGGCAAAGGCAGGCAGGCGCCGCCAGATCGCGACGAATGCCGCCGCACCCGAGGCGAGCGTGCCATCCGCCTCGCGCACGTGAAATCGCCGTAGCGCCACGCGACGGTCGAGCCCCGGGCCGAGTTCCCGCTCGTCGCAACTCGCGGCGTCCACCCAGACAATGGCCGACGCGCCGCGCCGGCTCTGGTAATGCGCGATCTCCCGGCGGCAGACCGGACAGGCGCCGTCGTAATAGACCGTGCAGGCGGGGGCAGAAGTCAACGTATCACTCCGCAATGCTCGTCGGGTCCGCCGGTTCCACCTGCTGGCCCGCCAATTCGGCCCGGCCGAACGAAGGCGCGTCCAGCGGCGGCCCCCACTTCGGCGCCATTCGGCAAGTTGCCTGCGCCCCAGCCCTGCCGCGCATTCAAGCAGGGGACGTCGTCGTCGACAGCTGACAAGCGGTGACTCCGCATGATGATGGCCTTGTTGAGTAAGAGTTTGTGCTGCATTTGTCCTAGACAATATGCGTCATGACCCGGCATTGTCAACACATAAATTAGGTTTGTCCAGCTCATGAACCGTTTTTTCTTGTATTTATCGGTTCATCATGCGACGATTCGACCCGCCATTGTCCAAGGTCGAGGAGCAACAAATGCTGGAAGAACCTCCCGAGAACACAGCCGAGCCCGGCTACCGGAGCGGCATCGCCGCGCGGCTCGCTGGCATTCCGGTCGAGACGCTGCGTGTCTGGGAGCGCCGCTATCAGGTCGTCGGACCCCGGCTCAGTCCGCGCGGCCATCGTGTCTACTCGGCCGCCGATGTCGGCCGGCTGACGCTGATCCGGCAGTTGGTCGACCTCGGAAGCGCGATCGGCTCGATCGCGAGCCTGCCGCTCGCCACACTGCGCGAGATGCGGGCCGCGACGTCAGGGCGGGCGCCGGCGGGCCCCGCGGAATCGCCGCACCCGATCCGAATCGCAGTGGTCGGCGAAGCCCTGTCGCAGCGAATTTCCCGTGACGGCGCACTGCATCCGGCGCTGCAGGTGCTCGCAACCTGCGCCGAGCCGGAAACTGCGGCGGCGGCGCTCGTCGGCGTCTGCGCCGACGTGCTGGCGGTCGAGCTGCCGACGCTGGTCGACGAATCGGTCGCCGCGGTGCGCGCGCTGACCAGGATCGCGGGTGCGCGGCGCGCGATCGTCGCTTACCGCTTCGGCCCTGCGGCCGTCGTCGGCGCGCTGCGCGACCAGGGCGATGTCGTCATCCGGGCACCTCTGGACGCCGACGCGCTGGGGCGTCTCGCGCGCGACGCGGTCGCGTCGGAAGCGCCCCGCGCGCCCGTCGTCAGGCCGGAGGTCGACGCGGCCCCGCTTCCCCGGTTCGACGATCGGGCGCTGACGCAACTCTCCGGCGCGCTGACCACACTGTACTGCGAGTGCCCCCGCCACGTGGTCGACCTGCTGCTGAGCCTCGGCGCGTTCGAGCGCTACAGCGCGGAATGCGCGAACCGCAGCCCCGCCGACGCGATACTGCACCGCCATCTGGAGCGCGTGGCCGGCTCCGCGCGAGCGCTGTTCGAGGATGCGCTGGTGCGCATCGCCCGCGCGGAGGGACTCCCGCTTCCCGGCGAATCGGCACTCGCGTCGTCCAGGCGCCCCGAGCATCAGCAAAGAGTTTGATCATGAACATCGTGATCACCGGCGCCACGGGCGCCATCGGCGCCGCGCTCGCGGCATTGCGGCACGCGCAGGGCGATGCGCTGCTGCTGTGCGGCCGCAGCGAAGAAAAGCTGCAGGCGCTCCACCGCGCCCTGGGCGGCGGGCACCACACGCTGGCCACCGACCTCACGCTCGCCGAGGGCGCCGTCGCCCTGCAGGAGAAGGCGGCGGAGATCGGCGTCTTCGACGGCCTGGCGCACTGCGTGGGCTCCACGGTCGTCCGTCCGCTGCACCTCACCTCCGAAAAGGACTGGCAGGAGCAGTTCGCCGTCAACGCGACATCGGCATTCCACGTGCTGAAGTGGTTCGTCGTGCAGGCGACCCGGGCGCAGGTGCCGGCGGTCGCCGTGCTGACGAGTTCGGTCGTCGCCGAGGCGGGCTTCGCCAACCACGAGGCGATCGCCGCAGCCAAATGCGCGGTCACCGGCCTCGCGCTCAGCGCCGCCGCCGGTTACGCCGACAAGGGCGTGCGCGTGAACGTGGTCGCTCCGGGACTGACCCGTTCGGCGCTCACGCGAAGGTTCATCGCCACGCCGGAAACCGAGGCGCGTTCAGCCGCGCTGATCCCGACCGGCCGCATCGGCGAGCCCGACGACGTCGCGCACGCGTTCTCGTTCCTTCTCTCGCCGCAGGCCTCGCACATCACCGGACAGGTGATCCGCGTCGACGGCGGGCAGGGCGTGCTGCGTCCGCTGCCGCGTCTCGGAAAGAACTGATCCCGGGCGGCGCGTCGGCAAGGCAAGCCGCGCCGGCATCCCCCAGCCGTCGCTACTCCACCGTCACGCTCTTCGCCAGGTTCCGCGGCTTGTCGACGTCGGTGCCGCGCAGCACCGCCGTGTGGTAGGCGAGCAGCTGCAGCGGGACCACGTGCACGATTGGTGACAGCAGGCCCGCGTGCTCGGACACCCGGAGGAGGTGAATGCCGTCGCCGCCTGTCAGGTGGCTGTCGAGATCGGCAACAACGTAGAGTTCACCGCCGCGCGCGCGCACTTCCTGCAGGTTGCTCTTCAGCTTTTCCAGCAGCGCGTCGTTGGGCGCGATGGCGACGACGGGCATATCCCTGTCGACCAGCGCCAGCGGCCCGTGCTTGAGCTCGCCGGCCGGGTAGGCCTCGGCGTGGATGTAGGAGATCTCCTTGAGCTTCAACGCGCCTTCCAGCGCGATCGGGTAGTGCAGTCCACGGCCCAGAAAAAGCGCGTGCTGTTTGCGCGCAAAGGCCTGCGCCCAGGCGATCAGGTGCGGTTCGAGCGCCAGCGCGCCCTGGATGGCGGCAGGCAGATGGCGCAGGCCACGCAGCCATTTCGCCTCGTCGGGTTCGGTCAGGCGACCGCGCAGCTTGGCCAGCGTCAGCGCGAGCAGGAATTGCGCGACCAGCTGCGTGGTAAAGGCCTTGGTCGACGCCACGCCGACTTCAGTCCCCGCGCGGGTGAGGAATTTGAGCTCAGTCTGACGCACCATCGAACTGGTGGCAACATTGCAGATCGCCAACGAATGCCGGTGCCCCAGCGACTTGGTGTGCTTCAACGCAGCGAGCGTGTCGGCGGTCTCGCCCGACTGCGACACCACGACGACCAACGCGCGTGGATTCGGCACGCTGTCGCGGTAGCGATATTCGCTGGAAATTTCGACCGTGCAGCGGATGCCGGCCAGCGTCTCGATCCATTGCTTGCCGACCAGGCTCGAGTAGTGACTGGTGCCGCAGGCGAGGATGAGCACCTCGTCGATCTCGGCGAACACGGCACCGGCAGTCTCGCCGAACAGCACGGGATCGATGCCGGCGATGCCTTCGAGCGTATCGGCCACTGCTCGCGGCTGCTCGAAGATTTCCTTTTGCATGAAGTGACGGTACGGTCCGAGCTCGACGGCGTCGGCGGTGGGCGGCACGTCGACCACGGGACGCTCGACGCGTTCGCCCTGCGCGTCATGGATCGCGTAGCTCTCCCGTCGAATGTCGACGACATCGCCTTCTTCCAGATACGCCACTCGGCGCGTGACGGGGACCAGCGCGGCGGCATCCGAGGCGATGAAGTGATCGTCGTCGCCCAGTCCCACGACCAGCGGACTGCCGGCACGCGCGCCCACGACGCGGCCCGGCTCGCGCGCCGAGATGACGGCAATCGCGTAAGCACCCTGGAATTCGGCAGCCGCGAGCTGCACCGCGCGCCGGAGGTCGCCCTGCGCGGCGCCATGCCAGTGCGCGTGGACCAGATGCGCGATGGTCTCGCTGTCGGTTTCGGTGCTGAATACATAGCCCTGCTGTTGAAGGCGGGCACGCAGCGTCTCGAAGTTCTCGATGATGCCGTTGTGCACGACCGCGATCTCACCGCTGGACGTGTGCGGATGCGCGTTCACCTCCGAGGGCGCGCCGTGCGTCGCCCAGCGCGTATGCGAGATACCGGTGGTTGCGGCCAGCGCGCGCTTCTGCGCCTGAAGGTCGAGATCGGCCACGCGCGCGGTCGATACGAGGCGTTGGAGCGCCGGCTCGGCACCGGCATCGATCACCGCGAGCCCCGTGGAGTCGTAGCCGCGATACTCGAGTCGCCGCACGCCCTCGATGAGAATCGGGACCACGTTTCGATTCGAGACTGCGCCGACGATTCCACACATGATTGCGTCAGTCCTTTGCGGCCGGCTTGGCGGTCTTGACCGGTCTGCGCCAGCCGGCGACGGTAACCTGCGCCGGCCGCGCGACGGTCAGCTCTCCCGCGGGCGCGTCCCGCGCGATCACGCTGCCGGCGCCGATGGTCGCTCCGTCGCCCACGGTGACCGGCGCCACCAGCACGCAATTGGAACCGATGCTGGCGCCGGCACCGATGCGGGTGCGGTGCTTGTTCGCGCCGTCGTAGTTGGCAGTAATCGTGCCGGCTCCGACATTCACACCCGCGCCGACGACCGCGTCGCCGACGTAGGCCAGGTGGTTGGCCTTCGCGCCCGCACCCAGTTCGCTCGCCTTGATCTCGACGAAGTTGCCGACATGGACCCCCTCCGCCAGCGCGGCGCCGGGCCGCAGCCGCGCGTAGGGTCCGATGCGGCACTGCGCGCCGACGCTCGCATGATCGACGTGCGAGAACGCGCCGATGATCGTACCCGCACCGATCGCGACGTCGCGCAGCACGCAATACGGACCTACCACCGCGCCATCGCCGAGCGACACCTCGCCCTCGAACACGCAACCGACGTCGATCGTGACATCACGGCCGCAGGCAAGCGTGCCGCGCACGTCGATACGCGCCGGGTCGGCAATGCTCACGCCGGCGGCCATCAGCGCCGACGCCTGCCGCAGTTGCAGGATCCGTTCGACGGCCGCGAGCTGCGCACGGTCGTTGATGCCGCTCACGTCGCGCTCATCGGCGACGCGCGTACCGGTGACCGGGATGCCGTCGGCGACCGCGGCAGCGACCACGTCGGTCAGGTAGTACTCGGCCTGCGCATTGTCCGGCTTCAGCGCGGCGGTCCAGCGCTTGAGCAGCGCGGTCGGCGCGGCCAGCACGCCGGCGTTGATTTCGTCGATCTTGCGTT
Source organism: Betaproteobacteria bacterium (assembly GCA_032123655.1). Taxonomy (GTDB): domain Bacteria; phylum Pseudomonadota; class Gammaproteobacteria; order Burkholderiales; family Casimicrobiaceae; genus VBCG01. The sequence goes on along the minus strand of JAQBEY010000072.1, from coordinate 76,072 downwards.
GCGTCGTGTGAAGGTCGCGATCCTCGATGATCGCGCGCACGCGGCCGGCCGCGTCGCGCACGATGCGGCCCAGGCCCGCAGGATCGGACACCTGCGCCGTGAGCACCGCCAGTTCCCCCGCCTGCGCCGACTGCACCAGGCTCAACAGCGACGCGACAGGCACCAGCGGAATGTCGCCGATGGTCACCAACGTGACCCCGTCGGGCGGCAGGGCGTCCAGCGCCACTCGGGTCGCGTCGCCGGTGCCCCGCGGCGGATCCTGCAGGACGAACTGCAGGTCCGGCGCGGCCAGCGCGGCACGCACGGCGTCGGCCCCGTGGCCGACAACCAGCGCGATAGCCCGAGGCGCAAGCGCGCGCGCGGCCGCGAGAACATGGCCGACGATGGGACGGCCGGCGAGCAGGTGCAGCACCTTGGGTTGCGCCGAGTGCATGCGTTTGCCCTGGCCGGCGGCGAGGACGATAACGTTGAGCGGAGAGGCCACGATAGGATGGTCCGCAAAAGACGCCCGATGATACGCCAACGCACCCGGTCACCGGCGCGAAACGCCCCCGACCGGTCCTCCGGGGCCCCTTCCCCCGGGCACGCCTTGCTGCCCCGGAAGCGGCCGTTTCCCTGTTATCAGCGTGGGGAAGTGCGACAGGTGCTAATATTTCACGATAATGACGCTGCCGGCTTGATCCGCCGGCCAATGTCACCGGAGGATCACCAGTGCAGTTTGTGTTTTCAGCAGCACCTGCGACCGTCGTCTTTGCGCGCCTGCCCTGTCAAGACAATTGCAAGTACCCTGTCCGACTCGACGACGCCTGCGGGGACGCCAGGGGCAGGGAAAGGGCATGCATCAGCAGAATTCGCAACGGATAGGGGTCCCGGCGTCGCCGGTCACGCCCGTATCACAGCTCAGCACGGAGGAAACCATGAAGAAAAATCTTTGGCTGTCGTTCCCCGCCGCCGCACTCGTCGCGGCGCTGTCGTTCCCGGCCTTCGCGGCCACCGCCTGTCCGAACCAGGGCGAACTCGATTCCTTGTTCTGTGACCGGAACAAGGACATGGTCGCCGACGCTCCGACGGATCCGAAAAAGTGGAAGAACCCTTCGACCATCGTCTTCACCTACACGCCGGTGGAAGATCCCGCGGTCTACGAGAGCATCTTCAAGCCGTTCACCACGCATTTGTCGGCGTGCCTCAACAAGAAGGTCGTCTTCTATCAGGTGCAGAACAACGCGGCGGAAATCGAGGCGATGCGCTCGGGCCGTCTGCATGTCGGTGGCTTTTCGACCGGACCGACCGCGTTTGCGGTCAATCTGGCCGGCGCCGTGCCGTTCGCGGTCAAGGGCGACTCCAAGGCGTTCCAGGGTTACAACCTGATCCTGATCGTCAAGACCAGTTCACCGTACCAAAAGCCGTCTGACCTGGTCGGCAAGAAGGTCGCGCATACCTCGCCGTCTTCCAACTCCGGCAATCTGGCGCCGCGGGCGCTGTTTCCCGCCCTGGGCCTCGCGCCGGACAAGGACTACAAGCCCCTGTTCTCAGGCAAGCACGACCAGTCGGTCCTCGGTGTGAATTCCGGCGACTACGACGCCGCGGCCGTGGCCTCCGACGTGTTCACCCGGATGGCCGAGCGCGGACAGGTCAAGGAAGCCGATTTCCGCATCATCTTCCGTAGCCAGAAATTCCCGACGTCGTCGTTCGCCTACGCGCACGACCTCGACCCGAAGCTGGTCGACAAGATGCTCGGCTGCTTCTACGACTACCGCTTCCCGCCAGAAATGGTCAAGGCCTTCCATGGCGCCGACCGCTTCTTCCCGATCAACTACCAGACGACCTGGGAAGTGGTGCGCGCAGTGGCCAAGGGCTCGGGACAGGCGTTCGACAAGGCCAACTACGAAAAGCAGACCAAGAAAGAGGCGGAAGCCGCAGCGAAGAAGGCGGCGGCGAAGAAAAGCTGATGCTGGAACTGAAGCGTTTGTCGAAGTCGTATGTCCCCGGCAAGCCGGTACTTACCGACATTGACCTCGACATCGCGGCCCGCGGCATCACGGCGATCATCGGTCCTTCCGGGACCGGCAAGAGCACGCTGATCCGCTGCATCAACCGGCTGGTCGAACCCACCGCCGGCGAGATCCTGCTCGAAGGACGGGATCTCGCCCGGCTGTCGGGCGCCGACCTGCGCCTTGCCCGCCGGCAGATCGGCATGGTGTTCCAGGAGTACAACCTGGTCGAGCGCCTGTCGGTGATGGAAAACCTGCTGTCGGGCCGGCTGGGCTACGTGTCGCCGTGGCGCGCCTGGCGGCGCAAGTTCCCCGCCGAGGACATCCGCAAGGCCTTCGACCTGCTCGACGTGGTCGGCCTCAATGGCTATTCGCATCGGCGCGCCGACGCGCTGTCCGGCGGCCAGCGCCAACGCGTGGGCATCGCCCGCGCCGTGATGCAGGAGCCCAAACTCCTGCTCGCCGACGAGCCGACTTCTTCGCTCGACCCCAAGACCTCGGTCGAGATCATGGAACTTCTGGCCGAAGTGGGCCGGTCGCGCGAGATTCCAGTGCTGATCAACATGCATGACGTGGAATTGGCCAAGCGCTTCGCCGACCGCGTCGTCGGCATGTCCGAAGGCCGCGTGGTGTTCGACGGCCCACCGGCGGAACTCGACGAGGCGGTCCTGAGAAGGATCTACGGCGGCCAGGACTGGCTGCAGTGAGCACGCTCCCCGCGCAAGACCCGTTCCCGCGCAGCACGGCATCGCGCGTGGCTGCGGTCGCGCTCATCGTGTACGTGATCTACGCCTGTGCGCAGCTCGAAATATCGTGGGAGCGCGTGCTGATCGGCCTCGACAACGCGGCGAGGTTCTTCGGCCGCCTGTTTCCGCCTGACTTCACCCGCTCCGAACTGCTGATCAAGGGCCTGCTCGAGAGTCTCGAGATCGCCGTGCTGTCCACCACGCTGGGCATCCTGCTGGCGCTGCCCGTGGGCCTGTGCGCGGCGCGCAACCTGATGCCGCCGTGGGTCACCTGGCCGGCGCGCCTGATCATCGTCATGGCGCGCTCGTTTCATCCGGTGATCGTGGCGATCCTGTTCGTCAAGGCCGTCGGCTTCGGCGCCTTGGCCGGCATTCTCGCACTGACCGTGGCATCGGTCGGCTTCATCGGCAAGCTGTTCACCGAGGCCATCGAGGAGATTTCGCTCAAGCAGGTCGAGGCCGTGCGCGCTACCGGTGCGCCATTCGTCTCGTTGCTTGCATTCGGCGTGCTGCCGCAGGTGTTCTCGCGCTTCATCGGTTTCGCCACCTACCAGCTCGATTCCAACCTGCGCAATTCGACCATGGTCGGCATCGTCGGCGCCGGCGGCATCGGCGGCACGCTGTTCGCTGCGTTCCAGCGCTTCGACTACGACTTCGTCTGTGCAATCCTGATTTCGATCATCACGCTGATCATGATCGGCGAGATCCTCGCCACCGGCGTGCGCGCGATCTTCCTCCAGGGCGTGACGCTGCGCGAACTGTTCAGCCGTCAAGCCGTCGTTGCGCGCGAGCGCAATCTGATCGACGACTGATGGACGCCACGCCACCGTTGCCGGTCGCCGACCGCGTGTGGCTGCGCTTCACGAGCGGCCAGCGTCTGGCGCGCTTCGTCGTCTTCCTGGCGATCGTCGTTGCGGTGGTCACCTCCATCCGCAACGTCGAGGTCATTCCCGAGTTCCTCTACGACGCGCCGGAGCAGGTCATGGACCTGTTCACCCGGATGTGGCCGGTCGATTGGGCAAGCTATCAGACGGAGGTCCACGACGCGCTGTTGGAGACCATTCACATCGCCTCGCTGGGCACCCTGCTCGCATTGGTCATGGCGCTGCCGGTGGGGGTGATGGCCGCGCACAATCTGGTGCCGTTCACGCCGCTCAATCTTCTGGCCAAGCTGATCCTGGTGTCCTCGCGCTCGGTCAACTCGCTGGTGTGGGCGCTGTTGTTCGTCGGCATCTTCGGCCCCGGCGCGCTAGCGGGAACGCTGGCCATCGCCTTTCGCTCGATCGGCTTCGTCGGCAAGCTCTTCGGCGAAGCGCTTGAGGAGACGCAACCCGGCCCGGTCGAAGCGCTGACCGCGGCGGGCGCGCCGTGGATGTCCCGGATGACCTTCGGCTACTGGCCGCAGGTCATGCCGGCGTTCTGGTCGATCGCGCTGTTTCGCTGGGACATCAATGTCCGCGAGTCGGCGGTGCTTGGACTGGTCGGCGCCGGCGGCATCGGCATGGCGCTCGATGCGGCGCTCAATCTCTTCCAGTGGGACCGCGTGGCGCTGATCCTGGTCGCGATCCTTGCCGTGGTCGTCCTCGCGGAGATCGTCGTCACCCAGGTACGCAGGCGGGTGATCTAGAAATTCGCTGGCGCGGTCCGGCAGGTGTCTGGAATTCGCGTCACCGGGAATTGCTGCCGGAAGACCGGCAAATTCGCCACGCTTCGCAAACACCGTGTCCCGGCAGCATCCGGCGCGCGTGGCGCCGCGTCCGGAGTGATTCTGCCCCCCTTGCCTTCACCACCGAGGTTGACATGACTCCCTACAACGCCTTTCCCAATGTGTTCCGCAGCGACCTTCGCGCCGGCCGGCAACTGATCGGCTGCTGGTGTGCGATAAGCAGCCCGAACACCGCCGAAATACTCGGACTTGCGGGTTTTGACTGGTTGCTGCTCGACAGCGAACACTCGCTGAACGATGCCATCAACCTGGTCCCGCAGTTGATGGCGTTGAAAGACAGTTCCAGCGCGCCGATGGTGCGGCCGGCGTCGAACGACGCCGTGTTGCTGAAGCGCCTGCTCGACGCCGGCTTCTACAACTTCCTGGTGCCGTTCGTGCAGTCGGCAGCGGACGCCGCGTATGCGGTGGCGGCGACGCGCTATCCGCCGCGTGGCGTGCGCGGCGTTTCCACATCGCAGCGCGGCAATCGCTTCGGAACGGTTCCCGATTTTTTTGCGCAAATCGACGACAACATCTGCGTCACCGTCCAGATCGAGAGTCGCGCCGGCGTCGACGCTGTCGACGAAATCTGTGCCGTCACCGATGTCGACGGGGTGTTCGTCGGCCCACAGGATCTCGCGGCGGCCTACGGTCACCTCGGCGATCCATCGCATCCGGAGGTGCAGGCGGCGATCCGGCATGTCTTCGCCGCGGCAAAGCGGCAGCAACGTGCGATCGGCATCCTGGCGCCGATCGAGGCCGATGCCCGCCGCTACATCGAATGGGGCGCGAGCTTTGTCGCGGTTGGCAACGACCAGACGCTGCTGCGCAACGCCTGCACGACGCTGCGCGATCGGTATCGCGCGTAAGCGTTGCACCGACGGCCACGCCCTCGCGCATCTTCCCGCGACACCTCGCCCGGTTCTCCTGCCTCGGCGATCGTCGGATCAGTGATAGCCCTCGCCCGCGCGCACCTTGCCCCGAAACACCCAGTAGTTGAATACCGTATAGCCGAGAATGACCGGCAGCAGGATGAGCACGCCGACCAGCATGAATTCCTGTGACGCCGGGGCCGCTGCGGCATCCCAGACGGTGATCGTCGGCGGCACCAGGTAGGGAATGTTCGACAGCACCAGCCCGAGGAAAGCGAGCAGGAAGAGCCCGACAGCGCAGGCGAAGGGCAGCACGGTGCGACCATTGCGCAGACCCGTCCAGCACGCCAGCGCGCAGATCGCCGAGGCGATCGGCACCGGCGCCAGATAGAGGAAGCTCGGCAGCGTGAACCAGCGCTCGGCGATGCGCGGAACCGCGAACGGCGTCCACAGGCTGACCACTGCGATGCAGGCGAGCAGCGCGAGCAACAGCGTCTTCGCCATCGCGCGGGTACGGGCCTCGACCGCGCCGTCGGTCTTCATGGCCAGCCACGTCGCGCCGATCAGCGCATAGCCGACGGCCATGGCCACGCCGCAGAACAGCGGGAAGGGCGCGAGCCAGTCGAGGCTGCCGCCGGCAAAGGCGCCGTTCTTCACGTCGATGCCTTCCAGCAGACCGCCCAGCACGATGCCCTGCGCGAACGCGGCCGTGGTCGATCCTGCCGCAAAGGCCAGGTCCCAGACCCGGTGACGCGGCTTGGCGACCCAGCGGAACTCGAAGGCAACGCCACGAAAGATCAGCGCCAGCAGCATGACGATCATCGGCAGGTACAGCGCCGGCATGATGATCGCGAATGCCTTCGGAAAAGCGATCCACAACCCCCCGCCACCGAGCACCAGCCAGGTCTCGTTGCCGTCCCAGAACGGCGCGACCGAATTCATCATCTGGTCGCGATGCGCCTCCTGCGGAAAGAACGGAAAGAGAATGCCGATACCCAGGTCGAAGCCATCCAGCACCACGTAAAGCGCGGTGGCCAGCGCGATGATCGCGGCCCACACCACCGGAAGCGACAGCCATTGGACTTCGTTCATGTCAGGCCTCGCGCGCGGCCGACTGCGCCGCTGACAATGGACGGTTGGCAACACCCGCCGGCGGTTCGAGCAGCGCCGGCACCGGCCCCTTGCGCACCATCTTGTGGATGTACCAGATGCCGATGGAGAACACGACCGTGTAGGTGACCACGATCAGCGCCAGCGAGGTCGCGACCGCGCCGAAGGCCACCGGCGACACCGCGTCGGCGGTACGCAGGATTTTCCAGGCGATCCACGGCTGCCTGCCGATTTCGGTCACCATCCAGCCGGCCAGGATCGCGATGAATCCCAGCGGCCAGGCATAGCCGACCGGTTTCAGGTACCACGCCGTGGTGAACAGCTTCCCGCGCCACCACAGCCATGCGCCGACCGCGCCGATGGTGATCAGCAGCATGCCGATGCCGGCCATGACGCGGAACATGAAGAACACCGGCACTACCGGCGGGCGCTCGTCCTTCGGAAAATCCTTGAGTCCCGGGAATAGTCCGTCGGGATCGTGGGTGATGATGAGGCTGGCCATCTTGGGAATCGCGATCTCGAACAGGTTCGACTCGGTCTTCTCGTCCGGCCACGCGAATAGCACGAGCGCGCCCGGCTTCTCTCCCGACCAGTGCGCCTCCATCGCGGCGATCTTCACCGGTTGGTGCTGCGCCGTGTTGAGCCCGTGCAGGTCGCCGATGAACAGCTGCAGCGGGGCCAGCAGCGCGACCATCCCCAGCCCCATGCGGACCATGGTCCGGCCCTCCTCAGGGAACAGGCTCGCCATCAGGTAGCGCGCGCCGGTCGCCAATACGACCAGCGAGGTCGTCAGGTAGCACGCGGTCAGCATGTGGAAAAAACGGTAGGGAAAGCTCGGGTTGAACACGATCGCCAGCCAGTCGAGCGGATAGGCGATGCCGTCGCGCATTTCGTGTCCAGCAGGTGTGTGCATCCAACTGCTGGCCGAAAGGATCCAGAACGCCGACATCGACGTGCCCACCGCGACCAGCACTGCGGCGGTGACATGCAGCCAGCGTGGCACGCGGTGCCAGCCGAACAGCAGGATGCCGAGGAAAGTCGCCTCGAGAAAGAAAGCGGTGAGCACCTCGTAGCCGATCAGCGGGCTGACGACGTTGCCGATGCGCTCGGAAAAGCCGCTCCAGTTGGTGCCGAACTGGTAGGACATCATGATTCCGGACACCACGCCCATGGCGAAGGCGACAGCGAAGATCTTGGTCCAGAAGCGCGCCAAGCGCGCGAAATGTTCCTTGCCGGTTTTCAGCCACAGGACTTCGAGCGTGGCGACATAGGCGGCGAGCCCGATGGTGAAGCTCGGAAACACGATATGGACGCTGATCGTGAACGCGAACTGGATGCGGGCGAGCAGGACAGCGTCGAGGTCGGGAGTCATGAGCGGGGCCGGACCGCGCAGCACCGGCGACGACCAACATGGATCACCGCCTACGTCTGCCGGGTTTCATCACCATACGCGCGCCACCGCTGCGCGCATAGGCCGACCAGCCCGACAACGCAGCCTGCAACAGGCGCAGACCGCCGCTGCATCGGGCGCGCTTGCGCTATCCTTGACCCTGTGGCGATCATCGCGGTATTCAACCAGAAGGGCGGCGTGGGCAAGACCACCACGGCGCTCAACCTCCTTGCCGCGATCGCCCAGCGCAAACAGCGGCCGCTTGCCGTCGACCTCGACCCGCAGGGCCACCTGTCGCATGTCTTCGGGGTGCGGCCGAAGCTCGCCGATGACACGTTGTGCGGTTTTTTCGTCCGGCAACGCCCGCTCGAGGACATCGCACAGATCACCGCAAGTGGCGTGATCCTCTGTCCGTCGCATCTTGAATTGGCCAAGCTCGACAGCATGCTCGGCAAGGGCGTGAGCGTGGTTACGCGGCTGCGACAGGCGTTGCACCGGCCGGAGGCTGCGCCGGGGCCGGTGGTCATCGATTGCTGTCCGCTGCTCAACGTGCTCTCGCTCAACGCCATATTCGCCGCCGACGTGATGCTGGTGCCGGTGTCCGCGGATTTCCTGTCGCTGCAAAGCGCGTTACAGGTCGAACGCGCATTGAACGCGCTCGAGCCGGTGTTCAAGCGGCGACTGCCGCGTCGCTATGTGCTGACGCGCTACGACCTGCGCCGGCGGATGAGCGCCGCGGTGGCTGCGCAAATGACGGAAATGCTGCGGCCCGATGAAATCTGCGCAACGCGGATTCGCGAAAACGTCAAGCTGGCCGAAAGCCCCTCGCTGGGACTGGACATCTTCCGGCACGCGCCGGATTGCCGCGGCGCCCACGACTACTCGGCGCTCTACGAGGAGTTACTGGGTGCCGGCCTTGTGAAATGACGCGGGCGCTGCGCTGATGAGGCCGATCACGCCTTCCACATCCAGCGAGTCCAGACGCTGCGGAACCCGTTGCTCGAGGCATTCGACGATTTCGCACTGCATGTACATCTGGCGCAGTCGACGTTCGGCGTCGCCTTGGGTGGCCGCCATGATCAGGATGTTCTCCACCCGCTGGCCATGCCTGGTCCTGATGTTGAATCCGTAACGAATCACGATACCCCCTCCGCTCCACGGTCCGCCCGGTCCGGAAAAACGTGCCGGTCAATACGATCAAGGCGTTAGACGTGGTCGCTGCTATGATAGGACAGATCCATGGTGCAAATAACATACCGACCGAAACTTCACGCTCAATGACCCCGCATCCTCCCCCCGACTCTGCTGCCACGAATACGCAGTGTGACCAGGGATTGCTTGATGCCTTGCGGCGAATGGCGATAGTGAGCGCCGACCAACTTGTCACATTCACCCCTCTGGCCGGTGGTGTGTCCTCGGACATCTACCGCGCCGACCTGCCGTCAGGAGTCATTTGTGTAAAGCGGGCGCTGGCGCGACTCAAGGTCGCGGCCGACTGGCGTGTTCCCGTCGAACGCAACCGTTGCGAGGTCGAGTGGCTGCGCGTTGCGGGAGGAATCGTCCCCCGCGCGGTTCCGGCCATCCTGGGGGTCGACTCAACGGCGGGCGCCTTCGCCATGGCCTGGCTGCCGCCCGAACGCTTCCCGGTATGGAAGGATTTGCTCGCGCAGGGTTCCGCCACGACCACCATGGCGGTGCGGGTCGGCGATACGCTGGGCCGCCTTCATGCCGCCACTGCGGACCGGCCGGAGCTCTCGGAACGCTTTGCCAACGACGCCCTGTTCCACGCGCTGCGCCTCGAGCCCTACCTGGTGACGGCCGCCGGCAAGCACCCGGACCTGGCGCCACGTCTGCTCGCGCTGGTGGCCACGACTGCCGATACGCGACGCGTGCTGGTCCACGGCGACTTCAGTCCCAAGAACATCCTGATCGGTCCGGAAGGTCCGGTGATCGTGGACGCCGAGTGCGCGGTCTACGGTGACCCGGCCTTCGATCTCGGATTCGTGCTCAATCACCTGCTGTTGAAGGGCGTCTGGCATCCGTCCCGGCGCGATGACTACGCGACCATGTTTCGGGCGCTGGTGGCGGCCTACCGGACGCATGTGACGTGGGAGGCCTGGGCGGCGCTGGACGCACGCACGGCGGCGCTGCTGCCTGGGCTTCTGCTCGCCCGGGTCGACGGCAAATCGCCGGTGGAATACATCAGCGATGATGTCGACCGTGACGCGATCCGCAGTTTCGCCCGGGCTCGCATCGAGAATCCCATGGATACCCTGGAACACCTCGTGCAAGGTTGGGCGCCATGACGCCGACCACCATCAATCGCGTGCACGCACGACGTATCTGGGACTCGCGCGGGCGCCCAACCGTCGAAGCGGAGGTGCGGCTCGCCAGTGGCGTGATCGGACGCGGCATGGCGCCTGCCGGTGCTTCAGTCGGATCGCGCGAGGCGATAGAACTGCGCGACGGCGGCACCCGCTGCGGCGGCTACGATGTGGCGACCGCGGTCGCCAATGTGCGCGGTCCGATCGCCCGGGCGATCTTCGGCATGGACGCACTCGATCAGGAAGACATCGACCGCAAGTTGATCGAGCTCGACGGCACGCCGAACAAATCGAGTCTGGGCGCCAACGCAACCGTGGCGGTATCCCTCGCCGTTGCCCAGGCGGCGGCGGCGGCGCACGACCTGCCCTTGTGGCAGCATCTCGCCGGTGACCTGCCAGTGTCGCTGCCGCTGCCCGAAGTGCAGATTTTCGGCGGCGGCGCGCATGCGGGGCGCCGCATCGATATCCAGGACCTGATGGTCATGCCCGTCGGTGCATGGACCTTCAACGACGGCCTCACCATGTGTGCCGAGATCTACCGCGCCGCGGGCGAGCTGATGCAGGACGCCGGCAAGCTGGCCGGCGTGGCCGACGAGGGCGGCTGGTGGCCAAACTTCGCCTCGAACGAGGAGGCGCTTGAAATGACCGTGCGGGCGATCGAGCGCGCCGGCTGCCATCCGGGCAGCGACGCCGCCATATCGCTGGACATCGCGGCGTCCGAATTCGGTCGTGACGGCGTCTACACGCTCGCGCTCGACCAGCGCGAACTCGACCGCGATGGCCTCTCCGAAATGCTGCTGGGCTGGATCGAGCGTTACCCGATCGTGTCGATCGAGGATCCTTTCGCCGAGGATGACCGGGTCGCCTGGATCGCCTTCACGCGCGCCGCCGGTCACCGCGTACAGATCATCGGCGACGACTATCTGACCACCAACGCCGAACGCGTAGACGAAGCCAGGGTCGACGAAGCCTGCAACGCGGTGCTGATCAAGGTCAATCAGGCCGGCACGCTTACCGAAGCGAAGGCGGCGCTGGACGTCGCCAGGGCGGCCGGGTTCGGTACCATCGTATCGGCGCGCTCGGGCGAGACCGAGGACACCGCCATCGCCCATCTGGCCGTCGGCTGGAACGCCGGGCAGTTGAAGGTCGGCTCGTTCGCGCGCAGCGAGCGCATGGCCAAATGGAACGAAGTCCTGCGCATCGAGGAGGCGCTCGGCGCCGATGCACGATTCGCCGGAGCCGGCGCGCTGCCGATCAAGCGCTGAATCATTTTCGCCGCGAGGAACACGACATGGACATCGACGGCTTCATGCAGACCTACCAGCGCGCGTGGCAAGGCAGCGACGAGCACTTGCTTGCATCGCTATTCGCCACGGACGGCGTTTACCGCAACACACCGTTCGCCGAGCAGCGTGGCCACGAGGCGATCAAGGCGTACTGGCAGCGCACCAAGCTGCAGACCGACATCCGCGTTGACTACGACATCCTTTGCCGTCGCGCCGACGGCGGGGTCGCGCATTGGCGGACGACGTATCAGGTGGCGTCGGAGGAATTGTTCCGCATCTGGGCCGCGTCGACCGGCACGAATACGCTAGCCCGCAAGGATGGCGACCCGCTGCCACGTCTCACCCTGGACGGCGTGGCGGTGCTGGCGCTTGATGCGGCCGGTCTCGCACGTGATTTCCGCATCTGGTGGCATAGCCAGGCGAGCGCCGCCTGACCCCATGCTCGAAGCCTCCGCCACGCCGAGCGCCATCGTCCGCTATCTCGACGGGTACGTCATCGGTCAGGACGACGCCAAGAAGATCGTCGCCGTCGCGGTCTACACCCATTACCGGAAGATCGCCCGCGCCCGCGTTCACGACGAGCACGCGCCGGTCGCCAAGAGCAATGTGCTCCTGATCGGGCCCTCCGGTACAGGCAAGACCCTGTTGTGCGAGACGCTGTCGCACGCGCTTTCCGTGCCTTTCGCCACCGCCGAGGCGACTTCGCTCGCGCAGACGCGGTTCGTCAACGAGGAAATCGAGGCGGTGCTGCAGCGACTGGTCGACAAGACCGGTGGCGACATCGCAGTGGCGCAGCGCGGCATCGTCTTCATCGACGAAATCGACAAGCTCAAGGCCCCCGACGGACAGCCGCAGGCCGGTTCCGGCGAAAGCGTGCAGCACGCGCTGCTCAAGATCATGGAGGGCGCGCAGGTCCGGCTCGGCAGTGGAAAATACATCGACACCACCGACATCCTGTTCGTCTGCGGTGGCGCCTTCGTGGGGCTGGATGAAATCATCGCCTCGCAGACCCACGGCTACGGCTTCATCGCGACTTCAACCGGCGACGACCAGAAAATCCTCAATCGCCTGAACACGCGGGTGAAGCCCACCGATCTCTTTACCTACGGACTGATTCCGGAATTCACCGGCCGATTGCCGATCATCGCGCGTTTCGCCGAACTCTCGCGCGGCATGCTGGTGCGCATCCTGACCGAGCCGAAGAATTCGATCCACCAGCAATTCCTCGAGATTTTCCGGCACGAGGGTGTGACGCTGAAGATCGGCCCGCGCGTGTTCGAGCAGATCGCCGAGCTTGCCCTCGAATACAAGACCGGCGCGCGCAGCCTGCGCGGCATCTACGAGGAACTGCTGACGCCGATCCTGTACGTGGTCCCCGACGACAAGTCGATCCACGAGGTCGAGGTCGTTTCGCTGTTCAGCGAGCCCGTCTTCCGGCGCTCGCCAGCGGGCGTGCAATCGGGTGCCTGACCCCGCGATGTCCGATCGGTCGGCTTTCGCAGGCGCCGATTGCCCGCCGGCAAGGTGACACGTCCGCACGTTCGCTCCGGCACAGCGATGCCGCGCCTTGCCAGCAATTCCGCTTTTCCCGTCTAGATCGCGGGAGGCCTTGCCGGGGCGCTCAGAAACGCGATGGCGCCTTCCGCGACGCGTTCACCCGTGGGCAATCCGGCAGTCGGCGCGCCTGCGGATTCCCGCGTGACCAGCAAGCGGGCGCTGGAGCCCATGACGGCAGTCAGCATGGGCTTGTCGAGAGGCAGATGTGTTTCTCCGTCGGGATTGAGCGTGCCGACCGACACCGCGGTATTCCCCAGGATGATCCACAACCGCGCGCCGCCGCCGTCGCCGGCAAGTCGCGAGCCGACCGGCAGCACGACCAGTTCCTTCATGTTCCGGCGGTCGAACACCACCGCCATCGGCCGCGACCCGGCATCGGTCAGCACGGCATAGCACTGCGGTGGCCCGAGATCGTGCATCAGGTAGAGCGTCGTCGCCAGGAACACCGCCGCCGTCGCGGCGAAACCCAGGGCCAGACGCCGCCACCATCCGCTCACACCCGCCGAAAATCCTGCCGCGGCATTGTCCTTGGAGGCGAACAGCCGTCGCTCGATCCCGCGCCACGCCGAGTCCGGCGAATCCGCTGTCTCGAACCCGTCGGCCAGCGGGGCCAGGCGCGCCTCCCAGGCGCGAACCCGTCGTTCGAGCGCCGGATCCGCGCGCATCTGCGCCTCGAAGCGTTCGCTGCGCGCGCCGCGCATGGTGCCCAGCACGTATTCCGCGGCGAGCAGGTCGAGTTGGTTGTCGTCGGGCGGGTTCATGTTCCCTGCAGGCAGTGCTTGAGTCGAACGAGCCCCCGGCGAATCTGGCTCTTGACCGTCCCCTCGGGACGCGCCAGACGATGCGCCGTCTCGGTGTAGGAAAGTCCGTCATAGAAGGCGAGTTCGATCGCCTGTCGCTGCGGCGGCTCAAGCCCGCGCAGGCACTCGTCGATCGAGTGTTTGGTGGCGCCCTGCAACGCCTGCTGCTCGGGGGTCGGCGAATCGTCGGCGAGTTTTTCCGCCATGTCATCGCTCCACTCGGCGTCATCGACGCCGCGCCGGCGCAGGATCTCGAGGCAGCGGTTGCGGGTGATCGTCTGCACCCAGGCCATCGGCTTCGCCGAATCGCCGCGGAATTCCGCCGCATGCTGCCAGATTCTCACAAAGACATCCTGCAGCACTTCCTCCGCTTCGGCGCGATTGCGCAGCATGCGCATGCAGATGCCGAATACTCTTCCTCGGGTCACTTCGAATACGGCACGGAACGCGCCGCGATCGCCTGTCCCGACCCGTGCCAGGAGTGTCATCAGCACGTGCGCGGTCGCCACCGGGTCCGGCCCTGATCCAGCGCCTGCCGTCACGCCGTCATCGGCCGCGACCTGCGCGCGTTCTTCGCGTTTTGGCTGCAAGGCGATGACGGATGCCGTATTCGCTGGTTGTTCGGTCATGTTTGCGGGTTGCACTGCCGCCTTCGGTGACGCGGGCCGGCAATCTGCCGACCCGCGCGGCCCGGGTCAGTTTACGCGCTTGATCTGGATGAACGCCACCGGGTTTTGCCAGGCTCGATCGGCCGGGTCGAAACTTCCGACGCCATGGATGCCGCGGTGCACATGCACGAATCCTTCGCCGTTGCCCGCCGTGCCGCCACCGCCGGGTCCGCCGCATTCGGGGAAGCTCGGTCCCGGGATCGACGCGCAGAGCTCGTTGTTGATCTCGCTGCCCGCATCGTAGGCCTTCGCCGCATAGGTCCTGGTCCCATGAAGCGGAAGTTCAACCGAGTCCAGCGCCACAAACGCATCGTTGGTGGGAATCAGCATCGCGGCGATGCTCAGGCGGTCCCGCCAGGGCCTGCCATGGATCGTGAGTGTCACGGAGGCTCCCGGATTGGTCAGACTGTTCCCCGCAGTGGTCATGTTCACGCCGGAGTCGGCATCGAGCACGGCGCGGAGCGGAGCGACGTTCCCCCCCTCGGCGAGCATCGACAGCTCCGAGCTGGCCGGGGCGCCGATCTCGAACAGCCGGACATCCGCGGCGTGCGTCACGAGCAGCATTGGCGTGAACTGCTGGCCATAGGTCGCATTGGTGATCGTGACTTCATAGCGCGGGCCATCCTGCCCGGCCGCAGCGGGCAAAGGGGCCAGGGCGGCGCCAACGAGTCCGCAGATCAGCACGGCACGGGCGGCTGCAGGGGGGGCGGCGTGAAAAAGTCGATTCATGGTGACTCCCGGGGATTGATTGGAAAGGACGCGGGACGATGCGCGAACCGGCTTGCGTTCGCTGCGTTCCACCATGATCAAGACGCGCGAGGACGCCGAACGGATGCACCTGTGCGCAAAAAAGTTGCCGCGGGCATGTCGGTCGGTGGCGCCGTCAGCGCCGCTGCGACCGATTTCCTTCAGTCCAGCAGCGCCTGCGCCAACTCGGCGAAGCCGTCACCGGCCTCGGCCACCGCCACATAGGCGGGCGGCGTGGGAATGCGGTCGAGAAACGCGCGCACGTTGGCCACGCCCACGGCGTTGGGGAAATACGCGAACATCGGCGCGTCGTTGGGCGAATCGCCGACGAACACGTAGCGCGCGCGTTCGGCGTCGAGGTCGATTCCGAAGACCTCCGTGAACAGCGTGCGCGTCATCGCCAGCTTGTCGTAGTCGCCGAACCAGCCGTTGACGTGTATCGAGCTCACCTTGGCGGTCATGCCTGCGCCCTGCATCAGCGCGACGATGCGCTCGACCTCGGCACGCGGCAGCGGGGCCACGTCCTCGCAGAAGTCGATGGCCAGGTCGGTCTCGCGGTAGTTCTGGTCGGACGCAAGCGCCGTTCCCGGCACCTCGCGCAGGATCATCGCGCCGATATCGGCAAGCTTCGCCCGGTTGCGCGCGCGCTCGGCGTCCGGGGCAAGAAAACGCCGCCGCAGCACGCGTCGTTTCTCGTCGTGGTGCATGTAGAAGGCGCCGTTCTCGCCGACCACCGCGTCCACCGGCCACATGCGCGCGATATGGTCGCACCAGCCGGCCGGCCGGCCGGTGATGGGCACGACCAGCTTTCCCGCCGCGCGCAACCGCTCCAGCGCGGCGTAGGCGGTCGCGGTCAGCCGGCCATGGGTGGTGATGGTGTCGTCGATGTCGGCGAGCACGCCTCGAATCGCCCGGCGGGTCGCCGCCGGCATTTCGGCAAGCGCGCGCATCATGGCCGCGGCGGTTTCGCCGCCAGCAGTCCGCGGGGCACGGCCGGCGCCCGCCAGGCGTCGAGCGCCGCGAACACTTCCGCAACCTGCGTCACCGTCGACAGCATCGAGCGATGCTCGGCCCGCAACAGGCCGTCCGCCGCAGCGCGGTCGAGCTGCGCGAGAAAGCCGTCGAAATAGCCCTCCAGATTCACCAGCACCAGCGGCTTTGAGTGGATGCCGAGCTGGTCCCAGGTCGCCATTTCGCACAACTCGTCGAAAGTCCCGAATCCGCCGGGTAGCGCGACGAAGGCGTCGGACCGATCGGCCATGAGCGCCTTGCGCTCGTGCATGGTCGGCACGACCAGAAGCTCGGTCAGACCGGCATGTCCGACCTCGTGCACCATCAACTGCTCGGTGATCACACCGACCACCGCACCGCCTGCGGCCAAGGCGGACTCGGCGGCGATTTTCATCAGCCCCACACTGCCGCCGCCATAGACCAGCGTCATGCCGCGCGCGGCAAGTGCGCCGCCGAGTTCGGCCGCCGCCGCGGCGTAGGCCGGCCGCGTGCCGGCTCGGGCTCCGCAGAACAGGCAGACGCGCTTCACGCCGGGATTTCCGCCATATACGCCGCGACCCGCTTGCGTTGCGCCGGCGTCATCGGTAATCCGCATTTGGTACGGCGCCACAGCACATCCTCGGCGGTGCGCGCCCACTCGTGCGCACGCAGGAAATCGACCTCGCGCGCGGTGAGGCCGGCACCGAAGGCTTCGCCCAGGTCCGCAGCGATGCGGGCGTCGCCGAGCAAGTCCAGCGCGCGCGTGCCGTGGCGCCCGGCGATGCCACGCAGGAGGTCCGCCGGCATCTGCGGATAGCGACGCGCCAGTTCTGCCTGCCACGCCGTCCGGCTGCGCCCGGGCAGGTCGCCGCCGGGCAGTGGAGACCCGCGCGTCCACGAAGGCCGCAGTCCCGCGTGATACGGCGCGAGATGCTCGAGCACCGCCTCCGCCAGCTTGCGATAGGTGGTGATCTTGCCGCCGAAAATCGACAGCACCGGCGCGCGGTCGAGTCCATCGGCTCCGGGCAATGCGTCCACCTTCAGCACATAGTCGCGGGTGATGGCCGACGGATCGCCTTCACCGTCGTCGTAGAGCGGCCGCACCCCGCTGTAGGACCAGACGACATCGGCACGTGACAGCGGACGCTCAAGATAGGCGTTCGCCAGCTTCAGCAAATAGTCGGTTTCATCCTCGGAAATCTGCGGGTGCTCGAATTCGTCCACCGGCACGTCGGTGGTGCCGATCAGCGAATAATGTTCCTGGTAGGGGATGACGAAGACAATGCGGTTGTCGGCGTTCTGCAGGATGTAGGCGTGTTCCTCCGGATGCACGCGCGGCACGACGATATGACTGCCCTTGACATGCCGCACGTCCTCGCCGGTCGGCGCGCCGCCGAGACTGTCGCGCACGGCCTTGACCCAGGGGCCCGCGGCGTTGACCAGCATGCGTGCGCGCACTTCGCTGATCGCACCATCGGAATCCTGCAGCGCCACCCGCCACAGCCCGTCCTCGCGGCGCGCGCCGGTGACGCGCGTGCGCACCCGGATCTGCGCGCCTTTCGCCTGCGCGTCGAGCACGTTCAGCACGACCAGCCGCGCGTCGTCCACGCGCGCATCCGCGTAGACAAAGCCGCGGGCGAAGCGTGACTTCAATCCCGCGCCCCATGAAGTGCCGGCGAGCTTCACGCCGAACGAATCCGGCAGCGTCCTGCCGCGGCCCAGATGATCGTAGAGAAACAATCCGGCGCGGATCATCCACGCCGGGCGCAGGTGCGGCTCGTGCGGCAGCACGAACGACAGCGGCTCGACGATGTGCGGGGCATTGGCGAGCAGGATCTCGCGCTCGGTGAGCGATTCCCCTACCAGGCGAAACTCGTAATGCTCCAGATAGCGCAGGCCACCATGGACGAGCTTGGTGCTCCACTGCGACGTGGCCGCGGCAAGATCTCCGGCTTCGGCCAGCAACACCGAGAGACCACGTCCGGCGGCATCGCGCGCCACACCGGCGCCGTTGATCCCGCCGCCGATGACCAGTAAATCGTGGGGGGCGGGGGGCGGTTTGGTCATGTCGTCATTTTACCGGATGCGCTACGATGGGTGGCCCCGCGCGTCAACGTCGCATCGTCCGTCCGCGCACATGGCCCACAGGAGTCTGGATCCGCCATGAACGTCATTCCCGAGATTGCCGCACTTGAGCCGGAAATGCGCGACTGGCGCCACCATATTCACCAGCACCCGGAAACCGCCTTCGAGGAAACGGCCACCAGCGCCTTCGTCGCAGACAAGCTGCGTGGTTTCGGACTGGACGTGCATACGGGACTTGCCCGCACCGGCGTGGTCGGCGTGCTCACCCACGGCGCTTCGCGTGAGGCGATCGGCATGCGCGCCGATCTGGACGCGCTGCACATCCACGAGCGCAGCGGCGCTACATACGCGTCGCGCCATGACGGCAAGATGCACGCCTGTGGCCACGACGGGCACACGACGATGCTGTTGGCCGCCGCGCGCGCAATGGCGCAGCGGCGCAATTTTTCCGGCACCGCGTATTTCATTTTCCAGCCGGCCGAGGAAAACGAGGGCGGTGGGCGCGTGATGGTCGAAGAGGGCCTGTTCGACCGCTTCCCCATGCGCGCGGTCTACGGCATGCACAACTGGCCCGAACTGCCGCTCGGCCGAATCGCGCTGCGCGAGGGGCCGCTTATGGGCGCCTACGACATTTTCGAAATTGTCGCATCAGGCCGTGGCGCGCACGCGGCGATGCCGCATCTGGGCCGCGACCCGATGCCCTATGCGGCGCACCTGATCAACGCGCTGCAGACCATTGTCGCGCGCAACCTGCATCCGCTGGAATCCGGCGTGGTCAGCGTCACCCAGGTGCACGGTGGCGACACCTGGAATGTGATTCCGCAGGAGGTTGTGCTGCGCGGCACCGCGCGCAGTTTCGATCCCGCCGTGCAGGACACCATCGAGCGCCGGATCGGCGAGATCGTGGCGGGGCTTGCCGCCACCTTCGACATGCAGGCGACACTGCGTTACGAGCGGCGTTATCCGGCGACCGTCAACACGGCCACCGAGACCGGGTACGCGCTGGCCGCAGCGACCGCACTGCTCGGTGCGCAGAGCGTCGACACCGATCCGATGCCTTCGATGGGTTCGGAGGATTTCGCCTTCATGCTCCAGAAGAAGCCCGGCTGCTATATCTGGCTGGGCGGCGGCCGTGGCAAGGACACGCCCAATCTGCACAACCCGCACTACGATTTCAACGACGACGCGCTGGCCATCGGCGCCAGCTACTGGGTGACCCTGGCCGAACAGCAGCTTGCCGAATCCGGGGCTCCGGGCTGACGCCCGCGCCACCTGGCGCCGATGCGAATTTGCCGAACCCGGGCCATGCCGGCGGGTGAGATGCCACTGCAGCGACGTTCGGTCGCAGACCCGGTCGGTCTCCATTGAAGCCGGCCCGGCATCGCCGTCAACTGCCCATGACCGTGACGCATCTGCGTGGCATCAGTCGCCTCACCATTGATGCCGTCACCGGCGTAACCACCATCGTCGAGGAGATGCACCGCAACATCGCGGGACTCTCTCCCGTCGTCGGTTCGGCGCCGAAGGGCGGCGCGCGCGGCATCTCGGGTTTCGTCTACCGCGGCGTGCGCGGCGTCACCCGCGTCGTCGGCAAGGGCATCGATGTCGCGCTGGCGCCGCTGGCCGGTTTGACCGCCGATGCGAAGCCCACCGAGGAGCAGGATGCGATCGTCTCCGTATTCAACGGTGTGCTTGGCGATCACCTCGCCGCCTCCGGCAACCCGCTGGCCATCGACGCGCAGCTGCGCCGCGCCGGCCTGCCGTTGACACTCGAACGCAAAGCGCTGACCGAGGCAATTCCCCGCCCCACCGACAAACTGGTCGTGCTCGTGCACGGTCTATGCATGAACGACCGGCAGTGGCGGCGCCGTGGGCACGATCACGGCGCCTTGCTGGCGCGGGATCTGGGCTTCACTGCGGTATACCTGCACTACAACACCGGCCGGCATATTTCCGAGAACGGCCGAGCGCTGTCCGCGCTGCTCGAAGCACTGGTGCGCAACTGGCCGGTACCGCTGCACGAACTGGTCATCGTCGGTCACAGCATGGGCGGTCTGGTGACACGCAGCGCCTGCCACCATGCCGCGTTCGACAGGACCGCCTGGCTGCCGCAGCTCACCCGGCTCGCCTTTCTCGGCGCGCCACATCACGGCGCGCCGCTGGAGCGCGCCGGTCACCGCGCGGACATCATCGGTGGCATCAGTCCCTATATCGCGCCGCTGTCGCGCCTGGGCAGGCTGCGCAGCGCCGGAATCAAGGATCTGCGCCACGGCAATCTCCGCGACGAGGACTGGTGCGGGAATCGTGGCGAGGGTGGCGCGGATACCCGTCTGCCGGTGCCGCTGCCCGCTGGGGTGTCATGTTTCGCAGTCGCCGCCAATCGCCGATCGCAGGCGCGCGGCCGCGATCCGCGGCACGGCGGCGATGGACTGGTGCCGGTATCGAGCGCGCTCGGAGAGCACGCCGACGCGACGCATGCGCTCACTTTCCCGGACGCACACAAACAGATCGTTGAAGGACTTGGTCACTTCGACCTGTTGTCCAGCCGCCGCGTCTACAACCGGCTGCGTCGGTGGCTCGACCCGCGCCCGAATCCCGGGCCGCGCGCGGCTGACGCGGCGCGGTGACCGGCATAGCCGCGCCGGAACTAGCGCGCGTCGTCGGGCCGCGTCATCGCCACCGGATCGATCCAGCGGTCGAAGTCGGCCGCGCTCACCAGCCCCAGTGCCAACGCCGCTTCGCGCAGCGTCGTGCCCTCCAGATGTGCCTTGCGCGCGATCTTCGCCGCGTTCTCGTAGCCGATGTGCGGATTGAGCGCGGTCGCCAACATCAGCGATTGTTCGACATGTTCACCGATGCGCGCGCGGTTCGGTTCCAGTCCCCGGGCGCAGCGCAGATCGAACGAGGACAAGGCGTCAGCGAGCAACCCGACCGACTCGAGCACGTTGTGCAGGATCACCGGCTTGAACACATTGAGCTGGAAATTTCCCTGCGAACCGGCGAAGGCCACCGCGGCATCATTGCCGAACACCTGCACGGCAACCATGGTCAGCGCTTCGCTCTGCGTCGGATTGACCTTGCCCGGCATGATCGACGAGCCCGGTTCGTTGTCGGGCATGGTGAGTTCGCCGATGCCGGCGCGCGGGCCGCTCGCGTACCAACGGACATCGTTGGCGATTTTCATGACGATGCCGGCGAGCGTGCGCAACGCCGCACTCATGTTGACCATGGCGTCGTGCGCGGACAACGCGGCGAACTTGTCGGCGGCGGACACGAACGGCTTGCCGGTCGCATCAGCAATGTGGGTGGCGACAACGTCGCCGAAACGCGCCGGAGCGTTGATGCCGGTGCCCACCGCGGTACCGCCCAGCGCCAGCGGATACAGCGCGTCGCGCGCGGCTTCGACATAACCGATGCCGTCGTCGAGCTGTGCGCCCCAGCCGCCGATCACCTGCCCGAGCGTCACCGGTGTCGCGTCCTGCAGATGCGTGCGGCCCAGCATGACCACATCGGCGAAGTCGCGCGCCTTGGCGGTGAGCGTCGTCCGCAGTCCGCGCAGGGCGGGCAGGAGCGCACGATCGACTTCCTCGACAGTCGCGACATGCATCACCGCCGGGAAGGCGTCGTTGGACGACTGGCTGCGATTGACATCGTCATTGGGGTGAATCGGCTGCGCGGCGACGCCTGCCGCACCGGCAATCTGGTTCGCCCGATGCGCGATCACCTCGTTGGCATTCATGTTCGACTGCGTGCCTGAGCCGGTCTGGAAGACGACCAGCGGAAACTCGCCATCCCAGCGGCCGTCGATCACCTCCCGCGCGGCGTGGCCGATCAACTCGGCGCGATCGGCGGCGAGCACGCCGAGTTCGACGTTGGCGCGCGCGGCGGCCAGCTTGACCAGGCCAAAGGCGCGAATCACCGGCCGGCCCCAGCCGAAGCGGTCCGCACCGATCGGAAAATTGTCGATCGAGCGCTGCGTCTGCGCGCCCCAGAGCCGGTGCGCGGGAACGCGCACCTCGCCCAGGGAGTCGCGCTCAGTGCGGTACTCAATGCGGTCGTCGTCGTTCATGTTGCGCATCCTACGCCCGGCGCGGTCGTCGCGGCGGCCCTCGCCTGGCAAGAGGGCGCGCCGTCAGGGTCTCGGCAGCAGTTTCGCGCGGCGATCCTGCGCCACCAGCACCATCACCGCCGCGGAGGCGAGGCGCGTGCGCACGTTGTCTGCGCGCGACGTCAGCGCGATGGGTACGCGCGCGCCGAGCAGGATGCCGGCGCTGTCGGCGCCGGCCAGGTAGGTGAGCTGCTTGGCGATCATGTTGCCGGACTCGAGGTCGGGCACCAGCAGGATGTCGGCCTGGCCCGCCACCGCCGAGGTGATGCCCTTGGTCCTCGCCGCCTCGAGGGAAATCGCGTTGTCGAAGGCGAGCGGCCCGTCGAGCACGCCGCCGGTGATCTGCCCGCGGTCGGCCATCTTGCACAGCGCCGCCGCGTGCAGCGTCGACTCGATCTTGGGATTGACCGTCTCGACCGCCGACAGGATGGCGACCTTGGGGCGGGTGATGCCCAGGATCAGCGCCAGGTCGATCGCGTTCTGGCAGATGTCGGCCTTCTCCGCGAGATCCGGGGCGATGTTGATCGCCGCATCGGTGATGAGCAGCGGGCGCGGATAGGCGGGGACGTCCATGACGAACACATGGCTCATCCGTCGCCCGGTGCGCAACCCTGTTTCGATCGGGATGATCGCCTCGAGCAGTTCGTCGGTGTGCAGGCTGCCCTTCATCAGCGCCTCGACCTCGCCGGCGCGCGCCATCGCCACCGCGGTCTGCGCCGCGGCATGGCTGTGCGGCGTCGCGACGATCCGATACGGCGCCAGGTCGATGCCCGCTTCCTCCGCGGTCGCACGGATCCTGGCTTCCGGCCCCACCAGGACCGGCACGATCAGTGCCCGCCGCGCCGCCTCGACGGCGCCGCGCAGCGAGTCGCGATCGCAGGGATGAACGATGGCGCAGCGAACCGGTTCGAGCCCGACGCAGGCCTGCAGCAGGCGCGCCAGGTTGTCGTTGTGGCGCAGCACCACCTCCGGCGTGGCGATGTCCGAGTAGGCGATGCGCCGCGTCGGCGCGCTGACGGTGGCCACGCCCTCGACCAGCACCTCGCCCCGGTCGTTGACGCAGCGGCAATCGAAATCGACGAGCTTTCCGGTCGCGTGCTTGGCGCGCACGGTGACCGTGGCGGTCAGCGTGTCTCCGACGTGCAGCCGGCCTGCGTAGGCGAGCCGCGTGCCGACAATGGCGGTGCCCGGACCCGGCAGACGCCGGTTGAGGATTCCGGAAACGAGCGCTACCGCGGTCGCTCCAGGTGCGGTGGCGGCGCCATTGGCAATGTTGCTGCCGGATTCCAGATGCAACGGCTCGACATCGCCGGCCACCAGCGACAACGCCTCGACGTCGGTTGCGGACAGCCGGTGCCGGACCGTGTCGGTCGCGCCGATGACGATTTCGTCGAACGTGTGGTTGGTGATCGCGCGCGGAGATTCGTCGGCAGGCGTCATCGCGCGATTATGCCCCCGCCCCATGCCTGCGTCCCTGCGGGACGGTTGCGCACACGTGCTGCCCTTGCCTGCCCGGCGGGTCGCGCTAGGCGCGGTTGCGCAACTTGCGGATGGCTTCCAGCTGCGCCATCGCGATCGCCAGCTCGGCCTCCGCGCTGGCGAAATTCTCCGCCGAGCCCTTGTTCCGCATCGCTTCTTCGGCGCGCTTCTTCGCTTCCAGCGCCTTGGCTTCGTCAAGGTCATGCGCGCGCACCGCGGTGTCGGCGAGCACCGTCACCCTGTGCGGCTGCACTTCGAGAAAACCGCCCTGCACGAAGACCAGCTCCTCCTCGGCTTGACCGGCGACCTTGATGCGCACCGCGCCGGGCTTGATCTGCGTGAGCAAAGGCGTGTGCCGCGGATAGATGCCGAGTTCGCCCTCGACACCGGGCAGGACGACGAATTCCGCCTCACCCGAGAAGATCTGTTCCTCGGCGCTTACGACGTCGACGTAAAGTGTGTTTGCCATGTCAGTTCAGCGTCTTGGCCTTTTCGAACGCCTCTTCGATCGTGCCGACCATGTAGAACGCCTGTTCCGGAAGCGCATCGCACTCGCCGTCGACGATCATGTTGAAGCCCTTGATCGTGTCCTTCAGCGTCACGTATTTGCCCGGCGAGCCGGTGAATACTTCGGCGACGGTGAACGGCTGCGACAGGAAACGCTGGATCTTGCGCGCGCGCGACACGGCGAGCTTGTCTTCGGGCGAGAGCTCGTCCATGCCGAGGATCGCGATGATGTCACGCAGTTCCTTGTAGCGTTGCAGCGTCTGCTGGACACGGCGCGTGCAGTTGTAGTGCTCCTCGCCAATGACGTGCGGATCGATCTGGCGCGAGGTCGAGTCGAGCGGATCGACCGACGGATAAATGCCCAGCGAGGCTATGTCGCGCGACAGCACGACGGTCGCGTCGAGGTGGCCGAAGGTCGTTGCGGGCGACGGGTCGGTCAGGTCGTCCGCCGGCACGTAGACGGCCTGGATCGAGGTGATCGATCCGGTCTTGGTCGACGTGATGCGTTCCTGGAGCCGGCCCATTTCTTCCGCGAGTGTGGGCTGGTAACCCACCGCCGACGGCATCCGGCCGAGCAGCGCGGACACTTCGGTGCCGGCCAGCGTGAAGCGGTAGATGTTGTCGACGAAGAACAGCACGTCGCGGCCTTCGTCGCGGAAGCTCTCGGCGATGGTGAGACCGGTCAGAGCGACGCGCAGGCGATTGCCCGGCGGCTCGTTCATCTGACCGTAGACCATCGACACCTTCGATTTGGACAGGTCGTCCTTGTCGACGACGCCGGAATCAATCATCTCGTGATAGAAGTCGTTGCCTTCGCGAGTGCGCTCGCCGACGCCGGCGAACACCGACAGGCCCGAGTGGGCGGACGCGAGGTTGTTGATCAGCTCCATCATTGTGACCGTCTTGCCCACGCCGGCGCCGCCGAACAGGCCGATCTTGCCGCCCTTGGCGAACGGACAGACGAGATCGATGACCTTGATGCCGGTTTCCAGCAGTTCGGTCGACGGCGACAGCTCCTCGTACGCGGGCGCCTGGCGATGGATCGACATCGATTTCGCGGCGTTGACGGGTCCGCGCTCGTCGATCGGCCGACCCAGCACATCCATGATGCGGCCCAGCGTCTCGGTGCCGACCGGCACTGTGATCGGCGCCCTGGTGTTTACCACCATCATGCCGCGGCGCAGGCCGTCCGAGCTGCCGAGCGCGATGGTGCGCACGACGCCATCGCCCAACTGCTGCTGCACCTCGAGCGTGAGGCCGATTTCGTCGAGCTTGAGCGCGTCGTAGATTGCGGGGATCTGGTCGCGCGGGAATTCCACGTCGACGACCGCTCCGATGCACTGAACAATCATTCCCTGGTTCATGGGGCTGTCCTGGTTGGTTCGAATCGTTACACCGCCGCCGCACCGCCGACGATCTCCGAGAGTTCCTTGGTGATCGACGCCTGCCGCGACTTGTTGTAGATGAGCTGCAGTTCCTGGATGATCTTGCCGGCGTTGTCGGAGGCGGCTTTCATCGCCACCATCCGCGCCGACTGCTCCGAGGCCATGTTCTCGTTCACCATCTGGAACACGATGGCCTCCAGGTAGCGCCGCATGATCCCGTCGAGCAGCGCGCGCGCGTCCGGCTCGTAGATGTAGTCCCAGTTGCCGTCGCCGACGCTGGTCTTGTGCACGTCGCCGCTGAACGTCCGGTATTCCTCGGGAATCGGGATGATCCGACCGTGCCGCGGTTCCTGACGCATGGTGTTGATGAACGTGGTGAAGTAGATGTGCACCTCGTCGATGCGGCCTTCGACGTATTCGCGGATCAGCGTGGTCACCGGCCCGACCAGACGGTCCAGATGCGGCCGGTCGCCCAGCTGCACGGCGCTGGAAACGACGTTCCCACCCATCCGCTGCAGGAAGCCCAGCCCGCGGCCACCAATCGCCACGTAGTCAGCCTCGATGCCCTTGCTCTTCCACTCCTTGTGCTGCTGCAACACCAATCGAAGGACATTGGTATTCAGGCCGCCGCACAGACCCTTATCGGTGGTCACGACGATGGCGCCCACCCGCTTGACCGTCTCCCGGGGCACGACGAACGGGTGCCGGTACTCGGTGTTCGCCTTGGCAATGTGCAGCATGATGTTCAGCGTCTTTTCGACGTACGGGCGCGTGGCGCGCATCCGGTCCTGGGCCTTTTTCATTTTCGCGGCCGAGACCATCTCCATCGCCTTGGTGATCTTGCGCGTGCCCTGCACGCTCTTGATCTTGTTGCGTATCTCTTTCGAACCGGCCATTTCGGGCTTTCTCTCGCTTTGCCGCTATCGAATCAGTAGGTGCCGGACTTCTTGAAGTCCTCGATCGCTGCCGTCAGTGCCTTTTCGTCGTCGGCGGTGAGGTCGAGCGTCTGCGTGATCTTGTCCACGATGGCCGCATACTTGGTCTTCATGAACTGGCGCAGCGCAGCTTCGAACGCCAGCGCCTTCTCCACCGGCACATCGTCGTAGAATCCCTTGTTCACCGAAAACAGCGTCAGCGCCTGCTCGGCCACCGACAGCGGCGAATACTGCGCCTGCTTCATGAGCTCGGTGACCACCCGGCCGCGGTCGAGCTGCTTGCGGGTGGCCTCGTCCAGATCCGAGGCGAACTGCGCGAATGCCGCCAGCTCACGGAACTGCGCGAGCGCCAACCGCACGCCGCCGCCCAGCTTCTTGATGATCTTGGTCTGCGCGTTGCCGCCGACGCGCGACACCGAGATGCCGGCGTTGATCGCGGGCCGGATGCCGGCGTTGAAGAGGTCGGTCTCGAGGAAGATCTGCCCGTCGGTGATCGAGATCACGTTGGTCGGCACGAACGCCGTGACGTCGCCCGCCTGCGTCTCGATGATCGGCAGCGCCGTGAGCGAGCCGGTCTTGCCCTTGACCTCGCCCTTGGTGAACTTCTCGACATACTCGGCGTTCACCCGCGCCGCGCGCTCGAGCAGACGTGAATGCAGGTAGAACACGTCGCCCGGATAGGCTTCACGGCCCGGCGGACGGCGCAGCAGCAGCGACACCTGCCGGTAGGCCCAGGCCTGCTTGGTCAGGTCGTCATAGATGATCAGCGCGTCCTGACCGCGGTCGCGAAAATACTCGCCCATCGTGCAGCCCGAGTAGGGCGCGATGTACTGCAGCGCCGCCGATTCCGACGCCGTCGCGGCCACGACGATCGTGTACTCCATCGCGCCGGACTCTTCCAGCTTGCGCACGACGTTCTTGATCGACGAAGCCTTCTGCCCGATCGCGACGTACACGCAGATCAGGTCCTTGCCCTTCTGGTTGATGACCGTGTCGATCGCCACCGCGGTCTTGCCGGTCTGGCGGTCGCCGATGATCAGTTCGCGCTGGCCGCGACCGATCGGCACCATCGCGTCGATCGACTTCAATCCCGTTTGCACCGGCTGCGCCACCGATTGCCGTTCGATCACGCCCGGCGCGACCTTTTCGATCACGTCGCGCATCTTGGCGTTGACCGGGCCCTTGCCGTCGATCGGGCGGCCGAGCGAGTCGACCACGCGGCCGATCAGTTCCGGGCCGACAGGCACGTCGAGAATGCGGCCGGTGCACTTGACCGTATCGCCTTCCTTGATGTGCTCGTACGCGCCCAGGATCACCGCACCAACCGAATCGCGCTCGAGGTTCAACGCCAGGCCGAAGGCGTTGCCCGGGAACTCGAGCATCTCGCCCTGCATCGCGTTCGACAGGCCGTGAATGCGGCAGATGCCGTCGGAGATCGACACCACCGTGCCCTGCGTGCGCACTTCGGAAGCAGTATCCAGTTGCTGGATCTTGCTCTTGATCAGTTCGCTGATTTCCGACGGATTGAGTTGCATTTGGATCCTCGCGTCTGCCGTAGCGACATGGCCACGGCACTTGCAGTCAATGTAAAAGGTATTCGGTCAGGCTCGCAGCTGCGCGGCCATCGATCGCAGCTGTTCCTGGATCGAGCCATCGATGACGTTGTCGCCGACGGTGATGCGCGCTCCGCCGATGAGTTCGGGCCGCACCGTCACCGTCGCCTCGATCCGACGGCTGAAGCGCCTGGCCAGCGCCTCGGTCAATTCGACAAGTGCGTCGCCTTCGAGCGGAAATGCCGTTTCGATTGTCGCCTTGGCGACGCCGTCGGCATCGTCCTTCAGGCGCTCGTAGAGCTCGGCGATCGCCGGCACCACGGCGATGCGATCCCCGTCGACCAGCACGTGGACGAAGCTCCTGCCCTCCACCGAAAGCCGGTCGCCACAGATCGACAGCAACAGCGCTTCCTTGGCCGCGGCATCGTGCTGCGGATTGTCGAGCGTTTCCGCCACCCGTGGATCGACCACCACCGCCTTGATCAGGCCGAGCATCTGCGACCAGGCCGGCAACGCATTCTGCTCGCGCGCCAGCGCAAAGGCCGCTTCGGCGTAGGGGCGGGCGATCGTGGTCAGTTCGGCCATGACTGCTCCTACAGGTCCCGCTTCAATTGCGCGAGCAACTCGGCGTGCGCCTTGGCGTCGACGTCCTTGCGCAGGATCCTGGTCGCGCCCGCGACGGCCAGCTCGGCCACCGAGTCGCGCAACTGCTCCTTGGCACGGGCGATTTCCTGCGCGATCTCGGCCTTGGCAGCGGTGAGAATGCGGTCGGCTTCGGCCTTGGCGTCGAGCTTCGACTGCTCGATGGCCTCGGCCTTGAACTTTTCGCCCATCGCGACGATCTCGGCCGAACGGGACTTGGCCTCGGTCAACATCTCGGCGTCGCGCTTTTCCGCGCTCGCCAGTTCGCGGCGACCCTGCTCGCCGGCGGCCAGCCCGTCGGCGATCTGCTTTTGCCGATTCTCGATCGCCCGCATCAGCGGTGGCCAGATGAAGCGTGCGCAGAACCAGATGAAAGCCGTGAAGGCCACGGCCTGCATGATCAGCGTCAGATTGAAATTCATGACAATTCCCTGCGGCAATGAAGGATTCCGGTACAGCGTTCCGGTAAATCCCTACTTGGGAACGACGCTGAGCAGCGGATTGGCGAAGGCGAAGAACATCGCGAGGCCAACACCGATGATGAACGACGCGTCGATCAGGCCGAGCAGCAGGAAGACCTTGGCTTGCAGCTGCGGCATCAGTTCCGGCTGGCGCGCGGCGCCTTCCAAAAAACGCGAGCACATGATGCCGACGCCGACGCAGGCGCCCAGAGCGCCAAGGCCGATGATGAGGCCGATCCCGATGGCCGTGCTGGACTGGATCATCGCCAGCAGTTGAACGTTTTCCATGTTGCTTTTCCTTTCGAGTGCTAGGTGTGTGACGTTGAGCGAAAACGACAAATCCAAACTGCCTGAAGCGGTCAGTGATGCTCCTCGCCCATCGCGATGTAGACGATGGTCAGCATCATGAAAATGTAGGCCTGGAGCAGCACGATCAGGATGTGGAAGATCGCCCAACCCAGGTGGAGCACGCCGCTGAAGATGGTGCCGGTGAGGCCGCTGGCCGCCCACATGCCCAGCAGCAGGAAAATGATCTCGCCGGCGTAGATGTTGCCGAACAGCCGCAGGCTGTGCGAAAGCGGCTTGGACACGTACTCGACGATCTGGAACAGGAAATTGAACGGCCACAGCAGGAAGTGGTTGCCGAAGGGCGCCACGAACAGCTCCTTCATCCAGCCGCCGACGCCCTTGGACTTGATGGCGAAGATGATCATCAGCGCGAACACCGTCAGCGCCAGCGCGAACGTGGTGTTGATGTCGGCCGTGGGCACGGTGCGCCAGTTGTGGATGCCGAACCAGCCGTAGATCGTGGCCATGATGTCCACCGGCAGGAAGTCCATTGAATTCATCAGGACCACCCAGACGAACACCGTCAGCGCGATCGGCGCGACCCATTTCGACTCACCCTGGTAGATGCCCTTGACCTGGTCGTTGACGAAGCCCACGCACAGTTCGACGAAGGCCTGCGTCTTCGACGGCACGCCCGAGGTCGCGCGCCGCGTGACCATCCAGATCAGGCCCAGACCGACAAAGCCCAGCAACACCGACATCACCATGGTGTCGACGTTGACCGTCCAGAAGCCGCCGCCTTCGCCGACCGGTTTGGTCAGGAAGGTCAGGTGATGCTGAATGTATTCGGTCGGAGATTGGTAAGTGGCTGCCATGCGCAGAATTCGATGATATTCAGTCGCGGTCCAACAAGGCCAGGCGAAACATCAGCACGGTGATCACGAAGGTGGCGAAAAACGCCGCCGGCACGACGTCCTTGTACGTCGTCAACACCAGCCAGAGCTGGAGGATGATCACCAGAATCTTGCCTGCTTCGGCCCGGAACACCGCGGCAACCGTGCCGCCCGCCGAGGTCGGATTGGAGATCGTCAGCACCACCGCGTAGACCACAACGGCCGTGATATTGACCACCCCCCCGAGTGCAGCCGACAGCGCCGCGTGTCCCCCGCCCCACAGCCCGGCGACGGCGGCGATCCCGACCGTCACGATCGCCTGCCAGCGGAGGACTCGGCGGATCGGTCTGGTCGAAAGTGGCGCCTTCATTGCAGCGCTCCCGGGACCAGCGCGCGAAGTCCGAAGTCGTTACGAATCCGTGCCGCACCCTGAGCTACGAAGCAAACCGAAGGATTTTACTTGATTTCAGCCCGGTTTGCCACGCGAATGTTGCGGCGCAATGACGCGCCAGGCGTGAAGCCGCCCGGGTTCGCTCCTGGGCGTGCGTCGCGCTCAGCCTCCCGACAGCGCGCCGACGATCATGATCGCCGACCCCGGCGCCAGCACCGCCGCGGGATCGCGTTCGACCATGGTGTCGACGAACACCTGCACGTGCGGGCGGACCCGGCCCGCCTCGTCGACCATGCGAAACCGGATGCCCGGATAGGCGGCGTCGAGTGCGGCGAACACGTCGGCGAGGCGAGGTGCCGGCGCGGTAACGGCGACCGACACCTGCGCCGCGCCGCCGGTATAGGAGCGCAGTGGCGTCGGGACCGCGACGCGGAAATTGGCCACGGGACGCTTAACCGACCTCGACCGCGTAAATGTGCGGCAGATGCGCGACCAGCCGCTTCCAGGTGCGGCCTTCGTCGCGACAACCCCATATCTCGCCTGCCGTAGTGCCGAAGTAAACACCCACTGTCGGAAACGCGTCCGCCGTCATGGCCTGGCGCTTGACCGTCCACCAGGCCTGCGACTTCGGCATGCCGTCCGCTTGACGCTTCCAGGTCTTGCCGCCGTCGCGGGTTCGGTACGCCGCCGGCTTGCCTCCGGGCGCGACCCGCGGCCACACATCGCTGCCATCCATCGGCAGGATCCACGCCGTGTCGGCGTCATGCGGGTGGGTGACCATCGGGAAGCCGACATAGCCCACCGACTTGGGCATGCCGGTGCCGATGTCCTGCCAGCGGGTGGCCGGCCGGTCCAGCCGGAACAGCCCGCAGTGATTCTGCTGATACAAGCGGTCCGGATTGCCCCCCGCAAAGCGCACGCAATGCGGATCGTGGCCATACTCGATGTCGGGGTTGGGCTGGAAATCCGCGCGCACGCCGGCGTTGAGCGGGCGCCAGTCGCCGCCGCCGTCGACCGACTCGAACACCCCGCCGCTGGACATGCCGACGTACATGTGGCGCGCGTCGCGCGGGTCGATCAGGATCGAATGCAGCTTGGGACCATCCGGCGTGCCGTCCTGGTCGCCGCCGCACCAGGCCTTGCGCTGCGGATGGGCGTTGAATCCCGCCACGCCTTCCCAGATCGCGCCGTCATCGGCCGAGCGGAACAGCCCCTGGGGCGAGGTCCCGGCAAACCAGACACCCGGCTGCGACGGATGGCCCGGTGTCAGCCAGAACGTGTGGTCGACCACGCGCCCGCTGTCGGCCGCAAATTTCGGCGGCGTCGCCGCCTCCTTCCAGGTCCGGCCGCGATCGGTGGAGCGGAAGATGGTCGGTCCCAGGTGCCCGGTGCGCGCCGCGGCGAGGATGGTCTTGCCATCGCGCGGGTCGGCCACCGCGTGGTGGACGATGTGGCCGAGAAACTGCGGCCCGGCGAGCTTCCAGGTCCGGCGGGTAGCGTCGCTGGTGAGCGTCCACAGGCCCTTTCGGGTCGCGATCAACAGCCGCACGCGGCGAGGCGGGGCGGGACGGGGCAAGGCTGCGCGCGCCATCGTTATCTCCTGGTTTGTTTTTTCCATTCAGGGAGGCGTAACGCTACGCCTGCCGCCACCGCCCACGCAAGCGGCAGGGTTGAAATTGTGGCCACAGCCTGCAATGCTTCATGGTTCCCTGAACAATCACAACAGGAGTTTCCATGACCATCAAGGTTGGCGACAAGCTGCCCGCGGGCACGCTGTCCGAATTCATCGAGGTCGAAGGCGACGGCTGCAGCGTCGGGCCCAATACTTTCAAGGTCGAGGACCTTACCAATGGTCGGAAGGTCGTCATATTCGGCCTCCCCGGCGCGTTCACCCCGACCTGTTCGGCCAAGCACGTGCCGTCCTACGTGGCCAATCTGGACAAGCTCAAGGCCAAGGGTGTCGACGACATCCTCTGCATGTCGGTCAACGACGCGTTCGTGATGGGCGCCTGGGCGCGCGACCAGAAGGCCGGCGGCAAGGTTCGCATGATGGGCGACGGCAGCGCTGCCTTCACCAAGGCGCTCGGGCTCGAACTCGACCTCGTGGCCAAGGGCATGGGCATCCGCTGCCAGCGCTTTTCGATGCTGGTCGACGATGGCGTGGTCAAGACGCTCAACATCGAGGGCCCGGGCAAGTACGAGGTTTCCGACGGCGACACCATGGTCAAGCAGGTCGGCTGACACCACAGCACGGAAGGAGCACGACGGCGAACCTCACCGTCGTCGTGTCTGCCCGCCTGCGCCGCCGGCGCGTCTCTCGCTCATTTGCGTCAACGCGTTGGGTCAACGTGCCGAGGCTCACAAGCAAGTGCGCCGCCGCACGCCCGCGACCAGCACGACGATCACGCTCATTTCTTCACTTCGATCATTACCACGGTGAACTGACCACCCACCCGGTCGGCGGCGAAACGCACCTTGTCGCCTGATTTCACCAGGTCGAGCATTGCCGGATCCTTGACCCGGAACACCATGGTCATGTTGGGCATGTCCAGGTTCGGTATCGGGCCATGCCGCAAGGTGATCTTGCCTGTGCTCTTGTCGACCTTGCGCACCTCGCCGTCGACCATCGGCGCCGCGGCCGGCGTTGCCTGCGCGAGGAGCAGCGCCGGTTGCGCAGCGATCGGCGCGGCGCTGGACAGGGCCGGCAGCGCCACGCCGGCCACGGTGATCGCCAAAGCTCTCATCCATGTTTTTCGTTTCATCATTATTTCCTCAATTGACGATGATCCGGCCCACCATGCCGGCCTCGAAATGCCCGGCGATGAGGCAGGCAAAATTGAATTCGCCCACCCTGTTGAACCGCCAGACGATGCTCTCGCTGGTCCCGGGCTTCACGTGCGCCATGTAAGGCTCCTCGTGCTCCATCTCCGGGAATTTCTTCATCAGCGCCGCGTGTTCCTTGAGTTCGGCCATCGTCCCGATGACCATCTCGTGCAGGACCTTGCCCTTGTTGACCAGGACGAAGCGCACGGTTTCGCCACGCTTCGCTCGCAGCACCGATGGGTGGAAGCGCATCTCGTCGCTCATGTCCATGGTCACCGTGCGCGAAACTTTTTTCGGTTCCCCGGCGATACCGAAGGTCTTTTGCTCGGCCATGACCGCAGACTTCGGAACCGCCTTGGCGTCGTGCTTGTCGTCGTGGGCCGCAACCGGGCCCACATGGAGCGCGAGCAGCACCGCCAGCATCACCACCCGATGTTCACTGGCCATGGCGCGCTCCCCCTTTTCTTACGTTCAGTGGCGCCGCCATGGCGGTCGCTGACGCGGGCGGCGCCCTGCGTTCGGCCGTCGGCGCCGCGCCGGTCCATTCGTAGGCCTGCGTGCCCGGTGGATGGCGGTACCAGCCGGGGTCCTTGTAATCGCCCGCCTTCAGGTCATCGCGCACCTTCACCACCGAGAACATGCCGCCCATTTCGATGGCCCCGAAGGGACCCTGCCCCGTCATCATCGGCAGCGTGTTGTCCGGCAGCGGCATTTCCATTTCGCCCATGTCGGCCATGCCGCGCTCGCCCATCACCATGTAATCTGGAATCAGTCGCTGGATCTTCTGCACGACGTCGCGGTGATCGACGCCGATCATCGTCGGCACGTCGTGGCCCATCGCATTCATGGTGTGATGCGATTTGTGACAATGGAACGCCCAGTCGCCCGGATTGGTCGCGTCGAATTCAAACGCGCGCATCTGTCCCACCGCCACGTCGATGGTCACTTCCGGCCAACGCGCCGACTTCGGCACCCAGCCGCCGTCGGTGCAGGTGACCTCGAAGTCGTAACCGTGCATGTGCATCGGATGGTTGGTCATGGTCAGGTTGCCGAAGCGCACGCGTACGCGTTCGCCCGTGCGGCAAACCAGATGATCGATCCCGGGAAAGGCGCGGCTGTTCCACGTCCACAGGTTGAAATCAAGCATGGTGTTGACTCGGGGCGTGAAACCGCCCGGGTCGATGTCGTAGGCGTTGAGCAAAAAACAGAAGTCGCGATCGACCCGATATCTGCTCGGATCCTTTGGATGCACGATGAACATGCCCATCATGCCCATCGCCATCTGCGTCATCTCGTCGGCATGCGGGTGATACATGAACGTACCCGACTTGGTCAGCAGGAATTCGTAGACATAGGTCTTGCCCACGGGTATCTGCGGTTGCGTGAGCCCACCCACGCCATCCATGCCGCTGGGCAGGATCAGGCCATGCCAGTGGATCGTCGTGTGCTCGGGCAGGCGGTTGGTGACGAAGATGCGCACGCGGTCGCCCTCCACCGCCTCGATGGTCGGACCGGGGCTCTGCCCGTTGTAGCCCCAGAGGTTGGCGTTCATCCCCGGCGCGATTTCGCGGACCACCGGTTCGGCGATCAGGTGGAATTCCTTCCAGCCTTCGCGCATGCGCCAGGGCAGCGTCCAGCCATTCAGGGTCACCACCGGGTTGTAGGGTCGCCCGCTGGTGGGCTGCAGCGGCGGCTGCATCGCCGGAGACGTTTGCGTCGGCGCTTCGGGCAGCGACGCGGCGCCCGCACGGCTTACGGTCGCCGCGCCCAGCGCGGTCGCGCCGGCGGAGGCCAGGAATTTTCTTCTCTTGGAGTCCATATCGGGTTCCCGGTCAGTGGCCGCCGGCGGCGGCCGCGGGTGCGGCCGCCGCATCGGCGTTGCGGACCATGGCGGTGCCAGGCGACTGACCGGTCAGCGCAAGTTGCAGGGCGGTGTCGGCAAGCCAGTAGTCGCGGTTGGCGGCGATGGCCGCGATGACGCTGCCGGTTTGTTCGCGCGCATCGGCGAGCAGTTCGAAGACGCCGATGAGCATGCCGTTGTAGCGCAACACATTTTCCTCGGCGATGCGCTTGCGCAACGGCACGATCTCGTCGCGATAGTGCCGGGCAAGGTCGTAGCTGGTGCGATACGACGCGTAGGACTCACGCACTTCCGACTGTGCCTTGACGGCGACTTCGGTCGTGCGCGCCATCGCCTGGCGATAACGCGACTCGGCGCGCGTCACGCGCGCGTCGCCCCAGTCGAACAGCGGCAACTCCAGTTCGATTTCATAGCCGTTCTTGCGTGCGTCACCGGTCTCGGATTCGTTGGTGTAGCCAACCTCGAGCACATTCACGAAGCGCGTCGCGCGCATCAGGCCCAGCGACTTGGCGAGACTCTCGGCATTGAGCCTGGCCATCTGCACGTCGAGTCTGCGGTCCATGGCTGTCTGCTGTGCATCGACCGGCGCGACAGGTGTCTTCGGCAGATCCGGGAGTCGCTCGGGCAGCATGAA
Organism: Betaproteobacteria bacterium; assembly: GCA_032123655.1. Taxonomy (GTDB): domain Bacteria; phylum Pseudomonadota; class Gammaproteobacteria; order Burkholderiales; family Casimicrobiaceae; genus VBCG01. Next base: position 39,841 of record JAQBEY010000072.1, on the reverse strand, counting down.
CGCGATCTCCGGGCCCTTGAGTCCCAGCAACCGCGTCAGCTGCTCGCGCTCCGCCAACGCGCTCTGGCGGGCCCGCGCCAGCTGCGCCGTAGCCTCCGCATAGAACGCCTGCTCGCGCATCTGTGCGAGCCGGCTCCAGTTGCCGACCTTGTGCATACGCAAGGCGAGTTCACTCGACGCCGCCGCGGACTCCTGCACCAGCGCCACGTACCGGGCCATCTCCTGCGCGGCGACCGCGCGGACATAGGCTTGCCGCACCGCGGCGGCGGTGGCAACGATTTCGCCGGCGGCAGCGATCTTGGCCTGTTCGAAGCGGCGCTGCTCGATATCCAGCGCCAGCGGCATGAGTACCAGCGCTGCAACGTTGATCAGGATCGTCCGTTCGATCTGCACGACATCGGCATTGCGCTTGTTCGAGTAGGCGAATACCGGGTTGCGCAGGCGCCCCGCCTGCACCAGGTCCGCCTCGGCCAGTCCCAGCTCGCCGAGTTTCGCCTGCAACCCGGGATTGTTGAGCAGCGCGATCTCGACCGCACTGTCGGCGGTTACCGGCTGGCCGAGAAGTGCCGCGACCCGTGCTCGCGCCGCGTCGGAACTCGGTGTCAGCGCCAACGCGCCAGCCGCGGATCCGACCCGGTCCTGCGCCAGTTTGCGCACGTCGTCCATGCCGCCATCGCTGGAAAAGCTCGCGCATCCGCCGAGCGTCAACGCCACGGCAAGCGCCAACCCCCGCGATCGCCCGTGGGCCGCGCTCACTTGCGCTGCTCCGCGGCGGTGCCGGACGACGGCGACGGGACCGCGGGTGCATTCGGCGGTGCCTTCGAAGGCATCTGCCCGCGTAACTGACCCATGTGCCCACCGAGTACGCCGGCTTCGCGATTGGCCGCACGCCAGTCGACGGGTTTCGATTCCCGCCATGGGTGATAGTCGGCGAACGCGGACCGGTACGCGGGCACCGGCGGGGCGGCACCGGTGTCAGGCGAAGCGGCAGGTTGCGCCATCATTGGCGGTGCCAGCAGCGCCGCAATCAATACGAAAAATCGAATCTGCATGACCCACTCCGAGAAAGCTTCTGGAGTCGACCGTGCGCCAATCAGCCGCGCACGGCATGGTCACCCGCGCTGCAATACGACGGTCGGCGCGGGCGAACGGCGGAGTCCGGTCAGATCGACCGGGGCGCCAGGGTCAGATCGTTCGAGGGGGACGTTCCGGGCCGTCTGCCGAAGCGCGCGGGACCCGCGCCGAGATGGCCGGAAAACCAGCGCCGGCCGCAGTCATGTCGGCCAGCGTCGGCGACGTCGGCGCGGTCGCCGCGGCAAGGCTGCAGGCTGCGCACATGCGACAGCCGTCCGCCGCCCGATGCGAATTGGCCTGCACGGTCGTACCGACGACGCCGAACGACGCGACATCGTGGTGGGCGTGGTTCCGGGCTGGAGTCGCGGCCGGGATGGCGCCGTCATGGCGATGCGCCGCGCCGGCGGTCGGCGTGTGGGCGTGGCCAACGACATCGGCCGAGACACCCGCTGCGCCAAAGCCGTTCCCCACGCACATCCACCGCGACGCGGCGAGCGCCCCCTGGATGGGCAACGCCACCAACAGCAGCAGCAATACGGCTCGGCGGAAGAAATTCATTCGGAAGTGCACTCGGAAAGGTTAGCACGACTGCGGCACCGGCTACTGCGCTCTCTGCGACCACATCCACCGGGCAAAAGTTGCACCCCGTCAATTGATCCGGGCCAGAATTCCGTCCAGTTGTTCGAGGTTCGAGTAGCTGATGACCAGTTTGCCGGCGCCCTTCCGCGCGACCTCGATGCTGACCTTGGCGCCAAGTTTTTCCGCGAGTTCTGTTTCCAGCCGCGCGGTATCCGCGTCGTGACGGCGAGAGGTGCCTCGGCGCGCACCATGGCGCGACGGATTCTGCAGCGCGATCACGAGGCGCTCGGTCTCGCGCACCGACAGCCGGCCGTTGACCACGCGCACCGCGGCGTTCCCCTGTTGCGCAACGGCAAGACCGAGCAAGGCGCGCGCATGCCCCATTTCGAGTTCGCCGCGCATCAGGTATTCCTGTGCAGGCGGCGCCAGCTGGATCAGGCGCAGAAGATTGGTGACCGCACTGCGCGACCGGCCAACCGCCTTCGCCGCCGCCTCGTGCGTCAATCCGAACTCGTCGATCAGGCGCTGCAGTCCCTGCGCCTCCTCGAGCGGATTCAGGTCTTCGCGCTGGATGTTCTCGATGAGTCCCAGCGCCAGCGCCGCGTTGTCCGGCACGTTCTTGACCAGCGCCGGCACGTCTTTCAGTCCGGCGCGCTGCGCCGCGCGCCAGCGACGTTCACCGGCGACGATCTCGAAGCGGCCACCGTCCACCGGCCGCACCAGAATCGGCTGCACGATGCCCTGTTCGCGAATCGAATCGGCCAACTCACCGAGCGCGGCTTCGTCCATCCTGGTGCGCGGCTGATACTTGCCCGGGCGGATGCGGTCGATGGCGATCGACTGCAGCGCGCCGGCATCGGCGGTTGCGTCGCCTCCGGCCAGCAACGCGTCCAGCCCGCGGCCGAGCCCCTTGGGTCGAATCATGCTGTGGCACCTCCGGCCGTCGCGGCGGCGATGGCTTCTGTCTGTGTTTCCATCCGTCGCAGCATTTCACCCGCGAGCGCAAGATAGGCGAGCGCGCCCTTCGACTTCGGCTCGAGCTGCAGCACCGGGACGCCATGCGATGGCGCTTCGGCAAGGCGAATATTGCGCGGGATCACCGTACGGTAGAGCTTGTCGCCGAAGTGTCGTTCGAGTTCGGCGGTGACGTTGAGCGCCAGCGTGTTGCGCGGATCGTACATCGTGCGCAGCAACCCCTCGATCTCGAGACGCGTGTTCAGGTGCACGCGGACTTTTTTCAATGTCTGCACGAGATCGGACAAGCCTTCGAGCGCGTAGTACTCGCACTGCATCGGGATCAGCACCGAATCCGCCGCGCACAGGCCATTGAGCGTCAGCAGCGACAATGAAGGCGGGCAATCGAGCAGGATGAAATCGTATTCGGGCGCGATTTCGCTGATCGCCGATTTCATCTGCGACAACGCCTCGGCCAGCGCGTCCTTCAGACGCGTCTCGCGCTCGGGCAGGTCCACCAGCTCGATCTCCGCGCCGGCCAGTTCGCGATTGGCCGGCACCACGTCGAAGCCGCCGGTGGGCGAAGTCACCCGAACGTCGGCAATCTTGCGTTCGCCGAGCAGCACCTGGTAGACGGTCGCCGTCTGCGCGCGCTTGTCGAGGCCGGCGCCGGTCGTGGCGTTGCCCTGCGGATCGAGGTCGACCAGCAGCACGCGCCGCTTCATCGCCACCAGGCTGGCCGCAAGATTCACCGCCGTGGTGGTCTTGCCCACGCCGCCCTTCTGGTTTGCGACCGCAATGGTCCGCGTCATGCCACTGGATCCTTTGCACATTGCATCAGGACAAGATGGCGCGCGGCATTCAGCCCGGGCACCGTGAGTGAGGGCGTGCCGAGCACCATGCATCCGGCCGGCAGCGCGGCAAGTTCGACATCGGGGCGGAGGCCCTTCATCGCCACCAGCAGGCCGCCGGGCGCAAGGTGTCGCGCCGACGCGTTCGCAAAATCGGCGAGCTCGGAAAACGCTCGCGAAATCACGATGTCGTAGGGTCCCGCTGGCGCGAAATCCTCGACGCGCGTTGCGTGCGCAACGACATTGGCGAGACCAAGCTCGATGGTCGCCTGGGTGAGAAACGTCGCCTTCTTGTGACTCGCATCGACCAGCGTCACCTGCCAGTCGGGCCGCATGATCGCCAGCGGAATTCCCGGGATGCCGCCGCCCGATCCGACGTCGAGTACCACAAGACCCGCGCGCTCCGGCAAATGCGGCAGCACCGCGAGCGCGTCGAGGACATGGTGCGTGATCATGCGCTCCGGTTCCCGGATCGCCGTCAGGTTGTAAGTCCGGTTCCATTTGGCAAGCAGGTCGAGGAAGGCGAGCAGTTGCGCGCCTTGCGATGGCGTCAACGTGACGCCGAGTGCGACCGCGCCCGACTCCAGCGCGTGCAGCCGCGCCTCGGCAGATACCGGACGGGTCGCGGCCAGGCTCATCGTGTTTGCGTCGGTGCGCGGCCGCGACTGCACGCAGCGTCGCGGGAAGACTGCGCGGGCCTCATGCAGATTGCCTCGTTCCCGAACTCGGCGTGCTGGCGTACCGCTTCAGGTGGACGAGCAGCACGGCGATCGCCGCCGGCGTGATGCCCGATATTCGCGCGGCCTGTCCGATGGTCTCGGGTCGACCCGCCGCCAGACGCTGCCGCACCTCGGTCGACAAGCCGCGCACCACGGCGTAATCGAGGTCGTCCGGAATCCGGGTCGTTTGCTGCGCCAGACTTCGGGCCACCTCGTCATGCTGGCGGTCGATGTAGCCCGCATACTTGGCGGTGACCTCTACCTGGGCAGCCACGGCGGCGTCGGCGACCGGCGTCCCGCTGCCGGTAAGCGTGTGCAGGCTGGCATAGGTGACGTTGGGTCGTCGCAACAAGTCGGTGAGCGCATACTCTCGCTCGAGCCCTTGTCCTAAAACGCGCATTGCTTCGCCCTCGGGAACCTGGCTCGGCCTGATGACGGTCGCGGCAAGGCGCGCCAGTTCGCCGCCGATGGCCTCGCGCTTGCGGCAAAACGCGTCCCAGCGGGCGTCGTCGACCACGCCCAGGCGTCGTCCGTGTTCGGTCAGGCGGAGGTCGGCGTTGTCCTCGCGCAGTTGCAGCCGATACTCGGCGCGCGAAGTGAACATCCGGTAGGGCTCGGTCACGCCACGGGTGACCAGGTCGTCGACCAGCACGCCGAGGTAAGCCTCGTCGCGACGGGGACACCAGCCCTCTTCGCCGCGCGCTGCGCGCGCCGCATTGAGTCCGGCGAGCAGGCCCTGCGCCGCCGCTTCCTCGTAACCGGTGGTGCCGTTGATCTGGCCGGCGAAAAACAACCCGTTGATGGCCTTGGTCTCGAGCGTTGCCTTCAGGCCGCGCGGGTCGAAATAATCGTATTCGATGGCATAGCCCGGGCGCAGGATATGTGCGGACTCACAGCCTTTGATCGAACGCACCAGCGCAAGCTGCACGTCGAAGGGCAGCGAGGTCGAGATGCCGTTGGGGTAGATCTCGTGCGTGTCGAGGCCCTCCGGCTCGAGGAAGACCTGGTGCGAATCGCGCTGCGCAAAGCGCACGATCTTGTCTTCGATCGACGGACAGTAACGCGGCCCGGTACCCTGGATGACCCCCGCGTACAGCGGCGAGCGGTCGAGCGCAGCGCGGATGATGTCGTGCGTGCCCTTATTGGTGTGCGTGGTCCAGCAGGGCAACTGCCGCGGGTGCATGTCGCGTCGACCGAGGAACGAGAACACCGGCGCCGGATCATCGCCCGGCTGCTCGGTCAGCTCAGAAAAGTCAATCGTCCGTCCGTCCAGGCGCGGCGGCGTGCCGGTCTTGAGGCGCCCCACCGGAAGCTTCAGTTCGCGCAGCCGCGCGCCAAGCCGCTTGGCCGGAGGATCACCCGCCCGCCCCGCTTCGTAATTCTGCATGCCGACGTGGATGAGCCCCGAGAGGAAGGTACCGGTGGTCAGCACCACGGCATCGGCTCGAAATTCGAGCCCGATCTGAGTGACCACGCCGACCACCCGATCGCCGTCGAGCAGCAAGTCGTCGACCGGCTGCTGGAACAGCGTGAGATTGGGCTGATTCTCGAGCCGCCGCCGAATCGCCGCCTTGTAGAGCACGCGATCGGCCTGCGCGCGGGTCGCCCGCACGGCGGGCCCCTTGCTCCCGTTCAAGGTTCGGAACTGGATGCCGGCTTCGTCCGTGGCAATCGCCATGACGCCGCCCAGTGCATCGACCTCGCGCACCAGGTGACCCTTGCCGATGCCGCCGATCGACGGATTGCACGACATCTGGCCCAGCGTTTCGATGTTATGCGTAAGCAGCAGCGTGCGCCTGCCCATCCGCGCGGATGCCAGCGCCGCTTCGGTGCCGGCATGGCCGCCGCCGACGACCAAGACATCGAATTGTTTGTCGAACTCCATGATTTTATGTGAATTTTGTGCTGTAGCCGGTGCCGCCGGGTAACGGCGCATTGTACGCGAAGGCGCACGCTGCGGCCAGTCGGCGTGATTGCGCCGCGATCGGGGAATCATGATCAGGCAGCGCTCGAATCCCCTGCCGCGCGACCCCGGCGGCGCTCTCGTTTCACGTGAAACATAGGGGCCTCATTGGCGGTGGCGAGGGCGGAGCATGTTCCACGTGAAACCCCTGCGGAAGGGTTGGGCGCCCCCGGTCTTCGCTCCGGCCCTTCGAGCCGCTCCTTCGCCCTGCTACTCCGAGCCGCGGCCCGGCGAGCGCCATTGCGCTGCGCAATCGCCTCGCCCGCACCGCCCGCCTTGCCCATGCGGCCGGGTTGCCGGAAGGGCCGGCTGTCGCTGCCCGGGCAAGCGCGCCTCGCCCCGGCGTCGAGGTTCAGTCGTGATCGGTTGGCGATACCGGGCCGGTCGAGGCGCGCACGACCAGTTTCGGCGACAATTCGACCCGGTCGGGCAGCGCCTGCCCGGCCAGGCGTCGCAATAACCACTCGACCGCGCGCCGACCCATGTCCATTGTCGGGACCCGCAATGTGCTCAACGGCGGGACCGCCTGTCGCGCCAGGTCGACATCGCCGCAGCCAACCACGGAAAGCCGCCCCGGAACCGCCACCCCCAGCGCCGCGCATTCGCGCAGCGCGCCGAAGGCAAGAACGTCGTTGCCGCATATCAGCGCGGTCGGCGGCGGCGCCAACGCGAGCAGGTCGCGCGTGGCCGCGCGCGCCGCGTCGTAGTCATTGGACGTCTCGGCCGCCCGGTCGGCGGCAAGGTCGAGCCCCCGCTGCGCCAGCGCGAGCCTGACGCCGGCGAGGCGGTCGGCCGCGCCGGGGTCATTGCGCCTCCGGCCGAAGAGCGTCGCGAACCGCACATGGCCGAGCTCCAGCAGGTGTTGGGCCAGCGCGGCGCCGGCCGCACGATTGTCGAAGCCCACGCAGGGCAGCCCATCGGCAAGCGCGTCCTGACACACAAAGGGAATTCGCTGAGTTGCGAGCAATTCCGGCAGCGCCGGGTCATGCATCGTCCCGCACAGGATCAGCGCCTCGATTCCGCGCTCGACCAGCATCCGCGCCTGCACGAGTTCGCGCCCGCGATCGTGGTCAGAACTGGCGATGAGCAACGCGTAACCCGCCGCCTCGAATCGCTGCTGGATCGCCGCCGCACTGCGCGCAATATTCGTATCGTCGAATCCGGGAACAATCAGGCCCGCAACGCGCGTGTGCGCCAGCGCCAATGCGCGCCCGGCGCCGTTGGCAACGTAGCCAAGCTCCCGCACTGCTGCTTCGACCCGCGCCACCACGTGCGGGCGCACCGCCTCGGGACCATTGAGCGCTCGCGATACCGTCGCCGTCGACACTTCGGCGTGGCGGGCCACGTCAGCCTGCGTAGGCCGCCGCTCGCGTCCGGTTGCCCGGCGGCGGCGGCCATCGCGCTCGCCGGACGCCGCGGCAGGCGCGGGCTTGAGCCGTGGCGGACGTGCATCGCGGGTTGACATGGGGAATCCGGTGGTGTGCAGCCCCTTCAGTGTAAACGCTTACTGTAAGCGTTTACAACAAGTCCGGGTCGGCGCGCTGTGACGCGCGCGGTACCGGGGCGAAAGCCCCGACGCACGAACGCTGAAATCCAGACGAACCGACCCGATGTCAGGCGCCGAGCCTGGCCCCCAGTTGTTCACGCTCGGCCTGCAGCGCCGCAGGGCGCTTCTCGCCCAACTTTCCGAATATTTCGTCGTGGGCCGATAGCTCGCGTTGCCACTGCGCCGCGTCCAGTAGCATTGCGGTCTCGAAGCGGTCGACGCCGAACTGCATGCCGGTCCAGTCGAGGTCACCGAATTCGGGGGCCAGACCGACGGGCGTCTCCACCGCGTGACCGCGACCCCGGCTGCGCTCGACCACCCACTCCAGCACGCGCATGTTCTGTCCGAAGCCCGGCCACACGAATTTGCCTTCGCCGTCCTTGCGGAACCAGTTCACGCTGAAAATTCTTGGCTGATGACTGACCGCATCGCCCATCTTCAGCCAATGGCTAAAATAATCGCCGACGTGGTAACCGCAAAACGGCAGCATCGCAAATGGGTCGCGGCGCACTTCACCCACCGCACCTGCAGCGGCGGCGGTCGTCTCCGATCCCATTGTCGCGGCCTTGTAGATACCTTCCGCCCAGGTGCGCGCCTCGTTCACCAGCGGCACGGTGTCCGAACGTCGGCCACCGAAAATGAACGCGGAAATCGGCACGCCGGCCGGGTCATCCCACGCGGGGTCGAGCGACGGACACTGCGTCGCGGCAACGGTGAAGCGCGCATTCGGGTGCGCCGCCTTGCGGCCGCAATCCGGCGTCCAGTCCTGGCCCTTCCAGTCGACCAGATGCGCCGGCGCCTCACGGGTCATGCCTTCCCACCAGACATCGCCGTCGTCGGTCAGTGCGACGTTGGTGAAAATCACATTGGCCTTGAGCATTTCCATCGCATTCGGATTGGATTCGCACGAGGTTCCCGGCGCAACGCCGAAGTAGCCCGCCTCGGGATTGATGGCGCGGAACCAGCCGTCCGGACCGGGCTTGAGCCAAGCGATATCGTCACCGATCGTCGTCACCCTCCAGCCGTCGAGTCCTGCCGGCGGAATCAGCATGGCGAAATTCGTCTTGCCGCAGGCACTCGGAAACGCGGCAGCGAGGTAGGTTTTCTCGCCTTTGGGGGAGGTCACTCCGAGTATCAGCATGTGCTCGGCAAGCCAGCCCTGGTCGCGGCCCATCGCCGACGCGATACGCAGCGCGAAGCACTTCTTGCCAAGCAGCGCATTGCCGCCATACCCGGAGCCGTAGCTCCAGATCTCGCGCGTCTCGGGGAAATGCACGATGTACTTCTGCTCGCTGTTGCATGGCCAGGCTACATCCTGCTCACCGGCGGCGAGCGGCGCGCCCACCGAATGCACGCAGGGCACGAAGGCCGCATCGACGCCCAACACGTCGAACACGGCACGCCCCATTCGCGTCATCAGCTTCATGTTGACGGCGACGTAGGGGCTGTCGGAGAGCTCGATGCCGATGTGCGCGATCGGACTGCCCAATGGCCCCATGGAAAAAGGCACGACGTACATCGTGCGCCCGCGCATGCACCCCGCGAACAATCCGCCGAGCGTGACGCGCATTTGCGCCGGCGCTACCCAGTTGTTGGTCGGGCCGGCGTCGTCGCGGTTCTCGCTGCAGATGAACGTGCGGTCTTCGACCCGCGCCACGTCGGAGGGGTCGGAACGTGCAAGAAAGCTGCCGGGGCGCCTGGCCTCGCTCAGTTTCGTGAGCGTGCCGGCCGCTACCATCTCGGCGCATAGCCGGTCGTACTCGGCCTGACTACCGTCGCACCACACAATGCGCTCCGGCTGCGTGACGGCGGCGATCTCGCGCACCCAGCCCATGAGGCGGGAGTGGCGGACATACGAGGGCGCGCCGATCGAGGCAGCGAGCGTGGCAATCGATTCAGGCTGGTTCATCGCGGGAGGGGCCTAGGATTGAAACGAAATTGTTCGCTTCGCTGTCCGATATTCACAGCGGCAACTCATAATTTTACTCTGCGGTCGGGGCCCGAGGGACTGGTCGGGCGGCCTTACCGATTCGCGACGATGAACAGGCGCCGGAATGGAAAGAGCGTGGTTCCGTCGGCCTGCACAGGATAAGTCTCGCACAAGCGCAATGTGTAGGCGGCGACGAATTCATGCGCCTCGTCGGCAGCAAGCGCAGCAAGGAATGGGGCCAGCCATGTGCCCCTGGTCCACGCGGCAACCGGATGTTCGCCGTCGGACTGCGCCGGCAGCACCTGCAGATACTCGGTCGTCCAGATGTCGATGCGCGAACACCGGGGCGCGAGCCACCGGTAGTAATCGGCGGCCGGCGCCACCGGCGCGGTGCGCAGCAGAGAATGCAGACGATCACGCCAGCGCGAACTCGAAGCCAGCGTCGCGATTGCCGTATGCGACGGCGCACGGAAGTTGTCGGGCATTTGCACCGCCAGCGTGCCGCCGTCGGCCACCATCGCCGCCAACCGCGCGAACAGCCCCGCATGGTCGGGCAGCCAATGCAACGCCGCATTGCTGTAGACAAGATCGACCGTCGTCGCCGGCGACCATTTCGCGAGATCGGCGGCGACGAAGCGCAACTGCGGCAGCCCACCCGCCGCCGCGCGCGCCTGCTCGAGCATCGGCGCCGAACTGTCGACGCCAACGATTTGCGCCTGCGGCCAGCGCTGCGTCAGCAGTCGGGTGACATTGCCGGTGCCACAGCCCAGGTCGGCGATCGTGCGCGGGGCGGACTGCGGCACGCGCGCGAGCAGGTCGGCCGCCGGACGCAGCCGCGCGTCCTCGAACCGGAGATATTGCCGGGGGTCCCAGGTCATCGCGCGCGCGCTGCGCGGTGCAGCCGATACCACTGCCGGGCGCGCGAGAACACCAACGGTGTTGCCAGCAACAGCACCACCAGGCGGGTAACGTGGAACGCCGTCACCAGCGGCACCCCGAGCCTCAGCACCTTGGCAGTGATGCACATCTCCGCTATGCCGCCAGGGGCGGTGCCGAGCAGCAGCGTCGCCGGTGCCAGCCCGCTCGCGTACGCGAGTCCGGAGCCGAACACCGCGGACAGCACGATCGACAGCACGACGGTCAGCGCGACCGCGCCGACGAACCGGTGCGCATCATGAAGGAAGTTCCGCTGAAAACGCGAACCCAGCGCGCAGCCCAGCAACAACTGCCCGGTATTGGACACCAGCGGCGGCAGCGACGAAAGGTCGATCGACATCGCGGTAAACGGAATGGCGACGGCGAGTGAGCCGAGTACGAACGCGTTGGGTATCCGGAACCACTGCAACACCGCGCTACCCGCCAGGGTCGCGCCCATCAACAACAGAAAGCCGGCAGCATCGAAGATGGTCGCGCCCGGGCGGTAGTCCTCGACACCGTGCACACCCAATGCGGTCACCCCGGCGGGGACGATGGCAACCACGATCAGGATGCGCAGGCTCTGCGCCGCGGCAATTCGGTCCATGCGTCCACCGAAGCGTTCGCCCAGCGTGGCCATCTCCGCCGCGCCTCCTGGAACGCTGGCGAAGATTCCGGTGGTCCTGTCGAGCCCCGCCAGGCGCGCCAATACCACGCCGGCGACGTAGCCCAGCGCGAGCGCGAACAGCGCGCCGGCCAACAGCAACCACCACAGGCCTGCGACCTCGCGTATCACTTGCGGCGTGAAATACAGACCGAGCGACGTGCCGATCACCCATTGGCCAATGTAGCGCGCCGAGCGCGGCGCCGCGATGTCCACTCCAGCAATGCGCACGAACGCCAGCGCGAACAACGGTCCAAGCATCCAGGGAATCGGTGTGTGCAGCAGCGCACACACATAGCCGGCGAGGATGGCGAGCAAAAGCGCGGCAGCGGCGCGCGCAGCCGGACCAAGGAAGCCGCCGTCGCCAATCATCGTGGGGCAGCGGCACGCAGGCCGTCATTCAGCGGCGCCGCGCGGAGTGCGGCTGCCGCGCACACCTTGGTCACCGCAAGCGCGCGCGCCACTCGCGCACAACCTTGTACAACCATGGCGCCGGCGCCAGCATCACCGTCAGCATGAACAAGCCCGCCGAAATCGGGTGCGTGAAAAACACCGACGGGTCGCCTTGACCGCTCGCCAGCGCGCGCGGAAATCGCGACTCGGCCAGCGGCCCGGGAATCAGACCGATCATCGCCCGTGCCCGGGCAAATGTAACGAACGAAAACTGCGCCGCGACCGGCGAAGCAGCGGTAGCAATCGAGAATTTCCGCCGTTTCATGGTGCTCTCCGGAAGGCGCGTCCCGGTCGGCCGCGCCGCTTGATTGCGCAGCATAACCGAAGCCGCCCGCCTCGGGGAATGCGTTGTCGACGTCGCTTCAGGGGCGTCGAGCCGACGCTATTTGCCGATGCAGAATCGGCCGAAAATTTCGCCGAGCAGATCGTCTGCGGTGAACTCGCCGGTGATCGCCGCGAGAGCGTTCTGCCCTTCGCGTAGCTCCTCCGCAAAGAGCTCGACCGGCGGCGGCTGCAGACCGACGTGCACCGCGGCCGCGGCGAGGTGGCTGGCCGCGGCGCGAAGTGCCACGACGTGACGTTCGCGGGCGAGAAACGTGTCTTCAGTGGCGACGCCGGCGCCTACGGTCTCGAGCACTTCACGCTCGAGGATGTCGAGGCCGGCGCCCGTCGTCGCCGAAAGCCAGACGTGGCGCCGTGGCGTGCCGCCGTCGTCCAGCGTGCAGGCCGATGCCGGAGCATCGGCCAGGTCGGACTTGTTGTGCACGACCAGTCGCGGCGTGTCGGCGCGCAGGCGCCCGAGGATCGCCCGGTCCTCGGCGGGCAAGGCGTCGGGCGCGTCGCGCGCGTCCACCAGAAGCAGCACCAGGTCGGCGCGCCCGATCGCCGACCAGGTGCGCTCGATGCCGATGCGTTCCACGGCGTCCTCGGTCCGCCGCAGTCCAGCGGTATCGACGATGTTGAGCGCGATGCCGGCGATCTCGACCACGCGTTCGACGGTGTCGCGGGTGGTGCCCGGAAGCGGGGTCACGATCGCCGCCTCCTCGCGCGCCAGCGCATTGAGCAGACTCGACTTGCCGACATTCGGGCGCCCGACGAGCACCACCGTGAGGCCTTCTCGCAGCAGCGCCCCGGTCCTTGCACGGGCAAGCAGTTGATCCAGCGCCCGCCGGATGGTTGCCAGCTTGCCGACGACATCACCCGCCGCAAGAAACTCGATGTCCTCCTCCGGGAAGTCGAGCGTGGCCTCCGTGTACATGCGCAACTCGGTCAAGGCGCCGACCAACGCGTGCACGTCGCGCGAGAATTCCCCCGCCAAGCTGCGCAGCGCCGCGCGCGCGGCGGTGGCGGTGGTCGCGTCGATCAGGTCCGCGACGCTCTCCGCCTGCGCGAGATCGAGTTTGCCGTTCAGGAACGCGCGTTTGGTGAATTCGCCGGGTTCGGCCAGGCGGGCGCCGAGTTCGACGCAGCGCGCCAGCACCTGGCGCAGTACCGCCGGCCCGCCATGCCCGTGCAATTCGACGACGCTCTCCCCCGTATACGAGTTCGGCGCGGGAAAATACAGAACCAGCCCCTGGTCGAGACCCCCGCCTGCCGCGTCGCGAAAGGTCGCGTGGGTCGCCTTGCGTGGCGGCGGTGCGCAACCCGCCACGCCTTCGATCAACTGTGCCAGATCAGCGCCGGAGACGCGCACGATGCCGATGCCGCCGCGACCGGGCGGTGTCGCTATGGCGACGATGGTGGACGGCGGCGGGTGCGGGAGTCTGCTCACCGGGCAAGCTTACCGCGCCGGACCCGGTGCGCGGCGGCAAGACCAGCCCCCGCCGGTCACCGCCCGAATCCGGTGGATATCTAGCGCCTCGTCGCCGCCTTGAGCGCGGCCTCGCGCTCGAGCATCCGGTTCACATGCCACTGCTGCGCAATCTGCAGGATGTTGTTGACCAGCCAGTACAGGACCAAACCCGACGGGAAGAAGATGAACAGCACCGAAAAGGCGATGGGCATGATCTGCATGATCTTCGCCTGCATCGGGTCGCTGATCGGCGTCGGCGACAGCTTTACCTGCAAATACGCGGAGATCGCGTACAGCACCGGCAGCACGAAAAACGGGTCGGGTGCGGAAAGGTCATGAATCCACAGGATCCACGGCGCCTGGCGCAACTCGACGGCGGACAGCAGCACCCAGTACAGCGCGATGAAGACCGGGATCTGCACCAGGATCGGCAGGCAGCCGCCCAGCGGATTGATCTTCTCCGTCTTGTACATCTCCATCATCTTGATCTGCAGCTGCTGCTTGTCGTTCGCGTACTGCGCCTGCAACGCCTTCATCTTGGGTGCAATGAGCTTCATCTTGCCCATCGAGCGCGCGGCAGCGGCGTTCAGCGGATAGAACACTCCCTTGATCATGATGGTCATGACGATGATCGCCCACCCCCAGTTGCCGAGGATGCCGTGCAGCCACTTGAGCAGCCAGAAAAGCGGCGCGGCAAGCACGGTGAAGATGCCGTAGTCGACGACCAGGTCGAGGCCCTTCGCGGTCTTGGCGAGTACGGTCTGGTCCTGCGGCCCGACGTACAGGGGCACGCGCACCTCGCCCGTCGCTCCAGCGGCGATCGTCCCCATGGGCACGATGACGCCCACCGAATAAAGACCGTTGTCCAGCTTGCGCGTATAGAACTCGCGCGGCGCGCGCGGTTCGTCGGACGGCAGCCAGGCCGCGACGAAGTAATGTTCGATCATCCCGACCCAGCCGTTGTCGGCGCTTTTCTGGTGCGGCGCTTTGCGGTTCGGATCGGCGGCGAGTTTGTCGATCTCGCCGAAATCGACTTTCTTGAAGTTGTCCGTCTCGTTGTAGACAACCGGGCCGACGTAGGATGCCGGGGCCATCGAGCTCTGCACGACCGCATGCTTGGCGTCCCGCGTCAGCTGGAAGTACGCGTAGGGCGAAATTGCCGCGCTGGAAGCGTTGCTGACGTCGAAGGCCGCATCGATCAGGTAGCTGCCGCGGTGGAAGGTCAGGACCTGCACGGTGCGATCGCCGTTGCCAGTCTCCGCCTCGAGCTTCAATTCGATGCGGTCGGCGGCGGCGCCAAGTTCGCGGGGACCCGGCAGCACACGATAGGTCGTTCGATGGTTGGGGAGGCCCTCGCCGATAAGGCCCGCCTGCGCCACAAACGTGCGTTCCCCGTTGCGCTGCAGCGCGTCGTACGGCTTCGAACGGTCGGTCGCATCGCGGTGCTTGCCGAGCGAGACCAGCGAGATCACACCGCCGACAGCGTCAACTTCCGCCGTATACAGATCGGTCTTGATCGTGACACGTTCGCCACCGTTCGCCGCGGGCGCGCCGCCCTGCTCGGGGACCGCCGGGCCCGCCCCCGCGACCGGCGGGGCCGTGGCGATCGTTGGCGTCGGCAGATCCTTGGCCGGCGCCGTCGTGGTCGGCCCCGGCTGCCCGGGTGCGGCCGCCTTCTGCGCGACCGGGGCGGGCGGCGCGTGCTGCTTCTGCCACGCCTCCCAGAGGAAGAGCGCCGAGAAGGAGAAGATCACGAACAGAATGATGCGTTGAGTATCCATTGCGGTCGCAGGCGATGCCGCATGCGCCTTTGGCAAAATACGGCAGACTTAAGGAACGGGATCGAAACCCCCGGGATGATACGGATGACACCGCCCGATGCGGCAGATGGCGAGCCACGCGCCCTTCAGCGCGCCGTGTCGCTCTACCGCCTCGCGTGCGTAGTCCGAGCAACTGGGGTAGAACCGGCAATTCGCGCCAAGCAACGGCCGCAGCAGGTACTGGTAACCGCGAATCAGCGCGACAAGCACCGCCTTCATGGCCGCGGCACGGCCAGCAGCGCGCTGAGCAGGCGGTAGGCTTCGGCCACGGCGGCGTCCTGCTCGGCGTGCGTGGCGGCGCGCCGAATGCGCAGGATGATATCGAAATGGGTAATGGCCGGGCGCAAAGCGCGCACGACTTCACGCAGTTTGCGACGAATTCGATTGCGGTCCACGGCGCGGGGAAGTGTCTTGCGACTGATCACGTATCCCGTGCGTCCAGGTTGGGAGGCCGCGGGCGCGGCGACCAACTGCAGGAAGCGACCTTCGGTGCGGCGTCCGCTTCGAAAGACTGCTTCGAACGCGCCTTGACCAGAGAGGCGGTAGGCCCGGCCGCGCGGTGCCGATGCGGAGGGCGGGGACGGGAATGTCAGGGGAGGATCAGGCGGACAGGCTCTTGCGGCCCTTGGCGCGGCGCGCCGAGAGCACCTTGCGGCCGCCAACCGAGGACATGCGCGCACGAAAGCCGTGCTTGCGCGCCTGGCGGATCTTGGAGGGCTGGAATGTGCGTTTCATGGCGTCGCCTTCAGTACGTGGGTTTGCGTTGGAAAAGCCTTATATTAGAGCGCGTTATACCACCTGCTGTCAATCCCCGCGCGGTGCGGCGGCGGAAGGCAACTCGGTGCGAGCGGTCACTTTCTCGCCAATCCACGTCCGCTACGGGGTTGCTCTGCGGACCGCCGGTGGCACCGGTTGCGCTGTGGATAACCCGGCTCGAGGCAGCTACAATCCGCTTCCTGCACTCGATTCCGCCGGCTTGCTGAACACCGCCTGCCAGCACCTCGAACGCTTCTCGCCTGCGCTGGCGAACCACTGACTTCGGCCCCGACCTTTGATGCACGGCTCATCCTCTCCCGCCGCCTGGACCGCCTGTCTGGCGACCTTCGAACGTGAATTGACCGCCCAGCAATTTGCCACCTGGATTCGCCCGCTCGCCTGCGCACACGAGGCTGGCAGGCTGCGGTTGCTGGCGCCAAACCGGTTTGTCCTGCAATGGGTCCGTGATCGCTTCGGGTCGCAGATCACCGCTGTCGCGACCGCAGCCGAAGGCAGCCCGATAACCGTCGAATACGCGGTAGCCGAGGCGCCCCCGGCGGTGCCCGCCGCGCCGGAATCGGCCGGCGCTGCGGCTACTGCGGAGCGTCCGCGCACTACCGGTCTGGCTGTGGATAGCTTGACCCGACCGACACCGCCGAACACGGCTCTCGCGCCGGCTAGCAGCCCCGGCGCCGGGCGCAAGACCGATGCAACCAGCCTCAATCCCGAGTTTTCCTTCGGCGCCTTCGTTTCCGGCAAGGCCAACCAGCTTGCCCGTGCCGCGGCGCTGCAGGTGGCTGACCACCCGACGTCCTACAACCCGCTTTTCGTCTACGGCGGGGTCGGTCTGGGGAAAACCCACCTGATCCAGGCGATCGGCAACCATATCCTGACGCAGAATCCGGCAGCCAAGATCCGCTATATCCATGCCGAGACCTATGTCTCCGACGTCGTGCGCGCCTACCAGCACAAGGCGTTCGACGAATTCAAGCGGCACTACCGGTCGCTGGATCTCCTGCTGATCGACGACATCCAGTTCTTCGGCGGCAAGAACCGCACGCAGGAGGAGTTTTTCTACCTGTTCAATTCGCTGATCGAGGCGCACAAACAGGTGGTGATCACCTGCGACACCTATCCCAAGGAGATTGCCGGCATCGAAGAGCGGTTGATTTCCCGTTTTGGCTGGGGGCTCACCGTGGCGCTGGAGCCGCCCGAACTCGAAATGCGCGTCGCCATCCTCCTCGCCAAGGCCCGCGCGGTGGGCATGCGCATGGACGAACAGGTCGCGTTTTTCATCGCCAAGCACATCCGGTCCAACGTCCGCGAACTCGAAGGCGCGTTGAAGCGCATTCTTGCCTACTCCAATTTCCACGGGCAGGAGATCTCCCTGGCGCTGGCCAAGGAGGCGCTGCGCGATCTCCTGGCCGTCCAGAACCGGCAGATTTCCATCGATAACATCCAGAAAACCGTCGCCGACTATTACAAGATCCGCATCTCCGACATGCACTCCAAGAAGCGTTCCCGCGCGGTGGCGCGTCCCCGACAGGTGGCCATGGCTCTGGCCAAGGAACTGACCCAGATGTCGCTACCCGAGATCGGCGGCAATTTCGGTGGTCGGGACCACACCACGGTCCTGCATGCCTGCCGGCAGATCGCCAAGCTGCGCGAGTCTCTCCCCAATTTGAATCACGACGTCAACTTCCTGTTGCAGGTGCTGCGAAGCTGATCCGGCAAGCCCGCAACCCACCGCCTGGATGACCCTCTTTCCCTATGAAAAGTGGTTGATTCGATGTATAATTCCAATGTTTTTCCGCGCATCAATTGTGGATGATCGCCTCCAACGCTGTTGCGCGGGAAACCGTCCCCAAACGATCCACAGCACGCACCCGAGTTATCCGGTCGGTTGTCTCGCCGCGAAGGTCATGAAGCGCAAGCTAATTTCCCGGTCATCCCGGAATTTGCGTCCCTCCTATTAATTGTTATTGGTATTAAACAATGCAACTAAAGCAGATCGCCCGTGATGCGCTCTTGAAACCGTTGCAGGCCGTATCCGGCATCGTTGAACGCCGGCATACGCTGCCGATTCTTGCCAACGTATTGCTCGAACAGCGCGACGAGCGACTCTACGTCACGGCGACCGATCTCGAGATGCAGATCACCGCCCACAGCGACCTTTCCGCCAAGGAGGGTCAGGCTACGACGGTAGGCGCCCGCAAACTGCAGGATCTCCTGCGGGCGCTTCCGGAAGACGTGCCGCTCAACATCGAGGTCAGCAACAGTCGAATGACGGTTCGCGCCGGTCGATCGCGCTTCAACCTGCAAACGCTGTCGGCCACCGATTACCCGCGCATCAGTCTGGGCACCGAACAGTTGCAGACCCTTGCCCTGCCGCAGCGCGATCTGCGAGCACTGTTCAAACGGGTCGAGTTCGCGATGGCACAGCAGGACATCCGCTACTACCTGAACGGCATGCTGCTGGTCGTCGACAAGGACACGCTTCAGGCGGTGGCCACCGACGGTCACCGCCTGTCGTGGGCCAGCATTGCGGTCCCCGGCGAATTCGCTCGCCAGGAAGTGATCCTGCCGCGCAAGACGGTGCTCGAACTCGGCAAGTTGCTCGAGGACAGCGAGGAGGCGGTGACGCTGGATATCCTGGCCAACCAGGTTCGATTCCGCTTTGCCAATGTCGAACTGGTCTCCAAGGTCGTCGACGGCAAGTTTCCGGATTTCAACCGGGTCATCCCCGTCGGACACACCAAACACATCGAGTTGCCGCGGATCGAGGTGCTCTCGGCGCTGCAGCGCGCGGCGATTCTCTCCAATGAGAAATTTCGCGGTGTGCGTGTCGTACTCGGCACCGACTTCATGAAAATCATCTGCACGAACAGCGAGCAGGAAGAAGCCGAAGAAGATCTCGAAATCGACTACAAGGGCGAGGCGCTCGACATCGGCTTCAACATCACTTATTTGCTCGATGCGCTTTCGAATTTGTCGGTCGAGCGTGTTTGTTTCGCGTTCGGTGACGCCAATTCGAGCGCGCTCGTCACCATGCCGGGCCGCGACGACTACAAGTACGTCGTGATGCCCATGCGCATCTAGCCAACGGAGTTTCATGATTTCCGCACAACCAAAGCCGCAGCCGCAGCCGCAGGACCTGGGACCTGAGTACGATTCGTCCAGCATCCGGGTCCTGAAAGGACTCGATGCGGTCCGCAAGCGCCCGGGCATGTACATCGGCGACACTTCCGACGGGACCGGCCTGCATCACATGGTGTTCGAGGTTCTCGACAATGCGATCGACGAGGCGTTGGCGGGTTGGTGCGACGACATCAAGGTCATCATCCACGCCGACAACTCCATCAGCATTCTCGACAACGGTCGCGGAATTCCGACGGATATCAAGGACGACGATGAACTGAAGCGCTCGGCTGCGGAAATCGTGATGACCGAGTTGCACGCTGGCGGCAAGTTCGACAACAACAGCTACAAGGTGTCAGGCGGTCTGCATGGCGTCGGCGTGTCGGTGGTCAACGCGCTGTCGGACTGGCTGAAACTCAAGATCTGGCGGGATGGAAAATTCCACCAGATGGAGTTCCGCCGTGGTGAACCGGCTTCGCCGCTGGCGGTGATCGGCCCCTCGGATCGCCGCGGAACCGAAGTTCACTTCATGGCATCGTCGGAGACGTTCAATAACATCGTGTACCACTTCGAAATCCTCGCCAAACGTATTCGCGAGTTGTCGTTTCTGAACAACGGCACGCGCATCGAGCTGATCGATCAGCGTGACGGCAAGAGCGAGAATTTCGCGTATTCGGGTGGCGTCATGGGTTTCGTCGAGTACATGAACCGCGCCAAGAGCACATTGCATCCGAAGATCTTCCACGCCGTAGGCGAGAAGGATGGCGTGATCGTCGAAATGGCGATGCAGTGGAACGACTCGTATACCGAGAGCGTCCAGTGCTTCACCAACAACATTCCGCAGCGCGACGGCGGCACCCACCTTACGGGCCTGCGCCAGGCGATGACGCGTACGCTGAACGGCTATATCGAAAAAGAAGAAGTGGCGAAAAGAGCCAAGGTCGAGACAACCGGCGACGATATGCGCGAGGGTCTGACCTGCGTCCTGTCGGTGAAGGTGCCCGAGCCCAAATTCAGTTCGCAGACCAAGGACAAGCTGGTTTCCTCTGAAGTGCAGCCGATCGTCCAGGAGGTCGTTTCGAGCAAGCTCTCGGAATTCCTGCTCGAGAATCCCGCGGACGCCAAGATCATCTGTTCGAAGATCGTCGACGCCGCCCGGGCGCGCGAAGCGGCGCGCAAGGCGCGCGAACTGACGCGACGCAAAGGCGTGCTGGACGGCATGGGGTTGCCTGGAAAGCTCGCCGATTGCCAGGAACGCGATCCGGCGTTGTGCGAAATTTACCTGGTCGAGGGCGATTCCGCAGGCGGTTCCGCCAAGCAGGGTCGTGACCGCAAGTTCCAGGCGATCCTCCCGCTGCGCGGAAAGATCCTCAACGTCGAGCGTGCCCGGGTCGAAAAAGTGCTCGGCTCGCAGGAGATCGTCACCCTGATCACCGCGCTGGGCGCCGGCTTCGGGCGGGCCTCGGAGGACAAGGAAGACAAGGACGCCTTCAACCTCGCCAAGCTGCGCTATCACCGAATCATCGTGATGACCGACGCCGACGTCGACGGTTCGCACATTCGCACACTCCTTCTGACGTTCTTCTACCGGCAGATGCCCGAGCTCATGGAGCGCGGCTTCATCTATATCGCCCAGCCGCCGCTGTACAAGGCCAAGCAGGGCAAGGAAGAGGTCTATCTCAAGGACGACCACGAACTCAAGCAGCACCTGCTCAAGCATGCGCTCAAGGGCGCGGAAATGACGCCGGGGTCTGGCAAGGAGCCTCTGGGCGCAGAAACCTTTGCGCAGATCGCGCGGCAGTTCCTGCTGTCCGAGGCGGTGATCGAGCGCCTGGCGCGGGTGATCGACTCCGCCGCGCTGCACGCAATGCTCGACGGCGCGCACGTGGACCTGAGCACCGAGCAGTCGGCAACGCGGGGCGCGCAGGCGCTGCAGGGGGCGATCAGCGATCCCAACGTCACGGTCGAGGCGCGCTACGATGCCGCCACCGAATCGCGGCGTCTGATCATTCGCCGCATGCACCATGGCACACCGCATGTCACCGCGCTGGACGCGGACTTCCTGGCCAGCGGTGACGCCGCGCAGATTCGCCAGGCTGCCGAGGTGCTGCAGGGAATCGTCGGGCCAGGCGCCATCATCCGCCGGGGCGAAAAACAGCACGCGGTGAAGACGTTCAAGGCCGCGCTCGACTGGCTGCTCACCGAAGCGCGCAACAGCACCTCCATCCAGCGCTACAAAGGGCTGGGCGAGATGAATCCGGCGCAGCTGTGGGAAACCACGATGGATCCCAAGGTTCGCCGGCTGCTCCGCGTGCAGATCGAGGATGCCGTGGCCTCGGAGGATATCTTTTCCAAGCTGATGGGCGAGGATGTCGAGCCCAGGCGCGCATTCATCGAAAGCAACGCGCTGGGCGTGCGCAACCTCGACGTGTAGGTGATTCGCGGATTGTCAGTCGCCTCGGCTGATATCGGAACAAAGGCTCCGGACCGGGGCCTTTGTTTTTTCGCGTGGCCGCGGCACTACGGCGCTATTGCCCTTTCAGCCGTCGGGTTCTGCGTCGGCCATGGCTTGCGCCGTAATCTCGTAGGAACGCAATCGCGCGGGGTGATCGAAAATCTGCGCCGCGATCATCAGTTCATCCGCGCCGGTGCGGTCGATGAAACTGCGCAGCGTCGCCCGCACCAGCGCCGGCGAACCGATGGCCGAGCACGACAGCACATCTTCGAGCAGCGCGCGCTCTTGCGGGCCGACGCGCTCGGCAAACCCCTCCACCGGGGGCGGCAGCTGCGCGGGCCGGCCGCTGCGCAGGTTGATGAAGGCCTGCTGCATCGAGGTGGCGCGAAAGCGTGCTTCCTCGTCGGTGTCGGCCGCGAACACGTTGAAGCCCAGCATCACGTAGGGTTTGGCAAGTTGTGGCGACGGGCGGAACTGTGCGCGGTAGACGGCGATCGCCTGCGGCATCTGCGCCGGCGCGAAATGCGACGCGAACGCATACGGCAGACCGAGTGCGGCCGCAAGCTGCGCGCCGTACAGGCTGGAGCCCAGGATCCACAACGGCACGTTCAGCCCGAATCCCGGCACGGCGTGCACCGGTTGGCGGGACGACGGAGAAAAATAATCGGCGAGTTCCAGGACGTCCTGAGGGAATTCGCGCGCATCCGAGGTCAGATCGCGGCGCAGCGCCCGGGCCGTGAGCTGATCCGAACCGGGCGCTCGACCCAGGCCCAGGTCGATGCGGCGGGGATACAGCGACTCCAGCGTGCCGAACTGCTCGGCGATCACCAGTGGCGAGTGATTCGGCAGCATGATGCCGCCCGCGCCGACGCGGATGGTGGAGGTCCCGCCGGCCACATGGCCGATCAGCACGGCCGTGGCCGCGCTGGCGATGCCGGGCAGGCCGTGGTGTTCCGCCAGCCAGTAGCGCCGGTAGCCCCACTGTTCGGCGTGACGCGCCAGGTCCAGCGTATTGCGAAACGACTGCGCGGCATCGCTTCCCTGGTTGATCGGCGAGAGGTCGAGGACGGAGTAGGGGATCATCGAAACCATCTTAGGGTGGCGGGTACAAACGCAAACGTACTAGGTCTTGAGCCGGTATCCGGTCCGGAATATCCACGCCAGGACCAGCACGAAGACCGTCAGGAACCCCAGCGTCATCAGCAGACTGATGGTGACGCTGACGTCGCCCTGCCCGTAGAAGCTCCAGCGGAAGCCACTGATCAGGTACACGACGGGGTTGAACAGCGTCACCGTGCGCCAGAACGGCGGCAGCATGTTGATCGAATAGAAGCTGCCGCCGAGGAAGGCCAGCGGCGTCAGGACCAGCAGCGGCACCATCTGCACCTTCTCGAAACCGTCCGCCCAGATGCCGATGATGAAGCCAAGCAGGCTGAAGGTGACCGCGGTCAGCACCAGGAACAGCAGCATCCAGCCCGGATGCGCGATGTGCAGCGGCACGAACAGCGCCGCGGTGCCCAGAATGATGAGCCCGAGCAGCATCGCCTTGGTCGCCGCAGCGCCCGCGTAGCCGATGACGATTTCGACGTAGGACACCGGCGCGGACAGCAGTTCGTAGATCGTCCCGGTGAAACGGGGGAAATAGATGCCGAAGGAAGCGTTCGAGACGCTTTGGGTCAGCAACGACATCATGATGAGGCCGGGCACGATGAAGGCGCCGTAGCTCACGCCATCGATTTCCGGGATGCGCGCCCCGATCGCGGCGCCGAACACCACGAAATACAACGCCGTCGAGAGCACCGGTGAAATGACACTCTGCATCAAGGTACGGCGCGCACGAGCGATCTCGAAACCGTAGATGGCCGCCATTGCATGAATGTTCATCGACGGTCCTCGAGCACGCCAACGAAAATTTCCTCGAGCGAACTTTGCGTGGTGTGCAGATCCTTGAAGGCGATGCCTTCGTCGGTCAGCCCCTTCAGCAGCGATGCGATGCTGGCGCGTTCGCCATGGGTATTGTCGTAGGTGTAGACGAGCTCCGCTCCGTCGTTCACCAGTTCCAGCCGGTACGCAGCCAGCGCCGCCGGGAGCACCGCCAGCGGTTGCGCAAGCTGCAGCGTCAACTGTTTGCGGCCGAGCTTGCGCATCAATTCCGCCTTGTCCTCGACCAGGATGATCTCCCCCTTGCTGATCACGCCGATCCGGTCGGCCATTTCCTCGGCCTCCTCGATGTAGTGCGTAGTCAGGATGATGGTCACGCCGGAAGCGCGCAGCGACCGCACCAGGTCCCACATGCCCGCGCGCAGCGTGACGTCGACGCCGGCTGAGGGCTCGTCGAGAAACAGGATCTGTGGTTCGTGCGAAAGCGCCTTGGCGATGAGCAGGCGGCGTTTCATTCCACCCGACAGAGTCATGATTTTGCTGTCCTTCTTGTCCCAGAGCGACAGGTCGCGGAGCACCTGTTCGATGTGCTGCGGTCTGGCGGGCTTGCCGAACAGGCCGCGGCTGAACGAAACCGTTTTCCATACCGTCTCGAAGGCGTCGGTGGTGAGTTCCTGCGGCACCAGGCCGATCATTGCCCGCGCGGCGCGGTAGTCGGTGATGATGTCGTGCCCGGCGACACGGACGGTGCCGGCGCTCGGGTTGACCAGGCCGCAGATCGTGCCGATCAGCGTCGTCTTCCCGGCTCCGTTGGGTCCCAGCAGCGCGAAGATCTCGCCGTCCCGGATTTCCAGATTGACGTTCTTCAGCGCCTCGAAGCCCGAAGCATAGGTCTTGGAGAGATTTTCGACGGTGATGATGGGCGGCACGGCATGACGATAGCAAAAAACGCCCCGACGTGATCGCACGCTGCTTGAACCGGGGCGCCGTCAAGGGCTGGATGCGCAGCGGCAAGAGCTCCCTGCGCGGATGGCAGGCGCAGTGAACAGGAGCCCCGCGGGGCCCTGGTTTTTTGGTGCCAGGCATTGCCCAACGGCCCGCCGTCCTCACGCGCTATCATTGTCCGGTCGTTTTCGACCTGGGGTAATGCCGTGATCGTCAAGCAGATCTGGACCGCGAACAGCTATCGCAATTTCAACTATCTGATCGCTTGCAGTGAAACCGGCGAGGCGCTGGCCATCGACCCGCTCGATCACGAAAAGTGCCTACGCGCGGCCAAGGATGAAGGCTGGACCATCACGCAGGTGCTCAACACGCACGAGCACCACGACCATACGGGCGGGAACGCGGCCGTGGTCGCGAAAACCGGCGCAAAGGTGTTGGCGCACTTCAACGCGCGCGACAAGATCGCCGCGATGGACCGCGGGCTGGCCGCAGGGGACGTCGTCAAGGTCGGCAAGACGGTGGAATTCGAGGTGCTGGATACGCCGGGCCACACGATGTGCCATGTGTGCCTGTTGTCTCACACAGATCAGCCGGCGCTGTTCTGTGGTGATACGCTGTTCAACGCCGGCGCCGGGAATTGCCACCATGGCGGGCATCCCGCGGAGTTGTACAGGACCTTCTCGGAGCAGCTCGACCGGTTGCCGTCGGCCACCCGCATCTATCCTGGCCACGACTACATTGAGAACAACCTGCGCTTCACGCTGGATCGCGAACCCGACAATGCCGATGCGGGCGCAATGCTCACGCAGCTTGCGGGACAGGATCTCGATCGCGCCTACGTCACGACGCTGGCGATCGAGCGGCAGGTCAACGCATTCTTTCGCCTGACCAATCCCACGGTGATTGCGAAACTGCGCGAGGCTTTTCCCGATCTGCCCGAAAATCCGGATCAGAAGACCGTATTCGTCAAACTGCGGGAGTTGCGCAACTCCTGGTGAGCCGGTGCCCGGTCATTTCAAACCGGCGACGCCGGTTTCGGTGACGTGGGGGGCACTGTGTTGCCGCGCCTCAACCGACGCGCATGAACGCCAGCACCTTGGCGACCACGAGCTCCGGAGTTTCCGCCGGAATCGAATGCGCAGCGCCGTCCAGCGCGAGGAATTGCGCGCCGGGAATCGCGGCGGCGAAGGCGACGTTGGCGGCGAGCGGAAATAGCGCGTCATCGCTGCCCGCCAGCACCAGCGTCGGCACGCGCAGCGCCGGAAGGCCGGCGGTCCCGTCGAATGCCGCCAACGCCTCGGTTTGCCGGCGAAAGGCGAGCGCGCTCTGCTGATACGGGTAGGTGGTGGCGAGTGTCACCAGTGCGTCGACCGTTGCCCGGTTCTGGAAAAAAGCTGACGACAAGACCCAATAGAACAGATTGCGAAACCAGAGCGAGGACGGCATTCCGGCGTCGAGCATTTCCGCCCAGCTGGCGAACAGGTCGTTGTTGCGCGCGGAGTTGATCGCGCCGGTGGCCACCAGCACGGCACGCTCGACCAGGTCCGGGTACCGGACCGCGCAATCCTGAGCGATCATCCCGCCCATCGAATGACCGACGATCGTGGCCCTGCCGCAGTCGAGGTGGCGCAACAGCGCGGCGCAGTCGGCGGCCATCGCGCCGATGGTGATCGGGACGTCCTGCGGCGCCGTGCGGCCGCTGCCGCGATTGTCGACGACGATGACCCGGCAGTGCCGCGCCAGCGGCTCCACCGCGGGCAGCCAATAGGCGCCGTCCGAGGCGAGGCCGGCGACGAGCAGCAGCGGCGGACCACTGCCGCTGACCTCGTAGTGCAGTTCGACGTCCGGAAGGCGCAGCACAGGCATGGGGTTCTCCTTGAATCCTTCCATTTTACGGTTGGTGCCGGACGACGAGTCGCGACGCCCGTCGCCTGCCCCCGAGTCGCGGCCACCGGGCCTGGAGCGGCGCTCCCGTGTCTTCTCCGCCGGGGCCAGGCCCGCCGCCTGCGCTTGGCAGCCTGCCGGCCAGAAGGCAGAATGGCACCGCGCGGCGGATATCCGCCCCCATGGCGAACTTTTTGTGGCGTTCCCGGGTCTTGATCGGGTGCCCCTCGCGCCAGCGCGCCGGTCGCCGGCCTCGCCCCACATACACCTGATCAGCCCATGTCCCGTCCGAGCCTTCGCCTGATCGCCGTGCTATGCGCCTTCGCCGCGCTGGTGCCGGATGCGCGCGCGCTGACCGATACGGCCGGGATCGATTCCGCTGACTTCGTGCCTCGGCTGGTCGTGAAATTCAGAAATGCCGGCGTGGCGGAGGGCGCACAGTCGCGCGTTGACCGTCTTGCCCGCGATTCGGGCGTGCCGCTGACCTATCGCCGGACCATGGCCATCGGCGCCTACGTCGTCACCTCGCCGGCGATCGACGGCGTGCCGGCTGCGGAGGCGTTGGCCAAGCGGCTGGCCGGGCACCCCGACGTCGAGTATGCGGCGCGTTCTCGACGCATGAAAATCGAGCGAGTACCCAGCGATCCGCTGTTCGCGAGCCAGTTCTACCTGCAGGCGGGTGCGACGACGATCGATGCCACGACGGCTTGGGATCTCACCGTGGGCTCGCCTTCGATCGTGATCGCCGTGCTCGACACCGGTTCGACGGCGCACGCGGACCTCGTCGGTCGGCTGCTTCCCGGCTACGATTTTGTCAGTAATGTTTCCGCCAGCAATGATGGCAGCGCGAAGGACCCGATCGGCACTTCGCGCGACAGCGACGCCTCCGATCCTGGCGACTGGATCGGCGCGCAGGACCTGGGAGGCGTGTTCGTCGGGTCCGGCTGCACGATCGAGGACAGTTCCTGGCACGGCACCCTGGTGATGGGCGTGTTGGGTGCCTCGGCGGACAACGGGCTCTACACGACCGGCGTCGACTGGAATGCGCGCATCCTGCCGGTGCGCGTGCTGGGCAAATGCTTCGGTGACGACACCGACATCGCCGATGGCCTGGCCTGGGCGGGCGGACTGGCCGTGCCGGCGGTGCCCGTCAATTCCACTCCGGCGCAGGTGATCAACCTGAGCCTCGGCGACTATGGCGCTTGTCCGCTGTATTTCCAGCAATCGATCGACGCTGTGCTGGCGCGCGGTATCACCCGCGCGATCGTGGCGTCCGCGGGCAATGCGGCAAGCGGCGGCACGCATTCGCCCTCCGACTGCAACGGGGTGATTTCGGTCGGGGCGAGCAGCTTCACCGGTAATCGCGCAAATTATTCCAACTACGGCGAGCGCATCGATCTGGTCGCCCCGGGGGGCAACAACATCGCCGGCAACTACTACAATATTCTGACGCTTACCAATCAGGGGCTGATGGGCCCCACGATCGACGGCACGCAGCGTGTCGCTGGCACCAGCTTTTCGGCGCCGCAGGTGAGCGGCGTGGCGTCGCTGATGCTGTCGGTGGCCCCGGATCTTTCCCCGACGCAATTGCGCGGCCTGCTCGCGGCGAGCGCGCAACCGTTTCCGGCGGGGTCCTCCTGCAACAAGTCGATCTGCGGAGCGGGCATACTCAACGCGGCCGGCGCGGTGCGCCAGGCGCTCGCGACCACCGGCGCTGCGGTACCGGTCACGCTGGTCGAGTTCTACAATTTGGCGCTCGACCACTATTTTCTCACCTGGGTCTCGGCCGAAATCGAATTGCTCGACGCCGGAATCACGATCAGGGGTTGGGTACGCACCGGCAAGACGATCAGGGCGCTGATGAATGGGGTCGCCGGGTCGTCGGCGGTATGCCGGATCTACATACCGCCCGGCAAGGGCGACGGCCACTATTTCGGACGCGATCTCGCCGAGTGCAACGGCACGATGGCGCAGAATCCGACGTTTATCCTTGAGGAGGCCGCCTTTTTCTTCCTGTACCCGACGACCGCGGGCGTTTGCGCCAAGGGAACAGTGCCGGTGTACCGCGTGTATTCGAACCGCGCGGATGCCAATCATCGCTACATGACCGAGCGCGCCTTGCGCGACCAGATGATCGTCCAAGGTTGGCTGGCCGAAGGCGACGGCGCTGACGTGGTCGTCATGTGTGCTCCGGTTTGACGGCAGCGCGCGGTTCGCCATTTCGGTCCTGGATCGTTTGGGTGCACACTGGCTACGGCCGTGCGGATGCCGGCCCGCGCTGACCAGAAAATCGCCAACGGCGGCGCGCGGGAGGAGGAGTCATATTGCTCGCTGACATAGACATCGCGCAGCAGGCGCGAATGCGCCCGATCGTGGATCTTGCGCGCGACCGCCTTGCGATCGACGAACGCTTCGTCGAACCGTACGGACGGTACAAAGCCAAGATAGCACTTGAATACCTCGCGGACATCGAGCCTCGCCCGGACGGCAAGCTGATCCTGGTCACGGCGGTCAGCCCCACGCCGGCCGGCGAAGGCAAGACGACGACGACCGTTGGCCTCGGCGATGCGCTGAATCGAATCGGCAAACCGGCGCTTATCTGCCTGCGCGAGCCCTCGCTGGGCCCCTGTTTCGGCATCAAGGGCGGTGCGGCGGGCGGCGGCCATGCGCAGGTGGTGCCGATGGAGGACATCAATCTCCATTTCACCGGCGACTTCCATGCGATCGCGCTGGCCAACAACCTGCTCGCGGCGCTGATCGACAATCACGTCCAGCATGGCAACGCGCTGGAACTCGATCCGCGGCGGATCACCTGGCGCCGCGTGATGGACATGAACGATCGCGCATTGCGCGACATCGTCGTCGGGCTCGGCGGTCCGGCCAACGGTGTGCCGCGCGAGGATGGCTTCGACATCGTCGCCGCCTCCGAGGTCATGGCCATCCTCTGCCTCGCGACATCGCTGGCCGACCTGAAGACCCGCCTGGGCAACATCGTCGTCGGCACCACGCGCGAGCGCAAGCCGGTCACCGCCCGCGAGCTGCGTGCCGACGGCGCGATGGCGGCACTGCTCAAGGATGCGCTCAAGCCCAACCTGGTGCAGACGCTGGAGAACAATCCGGCGTTCATCCATGGCGGTCCGTTCGGCAACATCGCCCATGGCTGCAATTCGGCGATCGCAACGCGCGCCGCGCTCAAGCTGGCGCCCTATGTGGTCACCGAGGCGGGGTTCGGTGCGGATCTCGGGGCCGAGAAATTTCTCGACATCAAATGCCGTAAAGCAGGAATTCTGCCCGCCGCTGCGGTGATCGTGGCGACCGTGCGCGCGCTCAAGTACCACGGCGGCGCGGACGTTAAGGCGCTCGAGGAAGAAAACCTGGCCGCGCTGGAACGGGGCCTGCCGAATCTCGAGCGGCATGTGCGCAACGTGCGCGATGTCTACGGCATTCCTGCCGTCGTCGCGTTGAATTGCTTCACCAGCGACACGCCAGCCGAACTCGATCTCGTTGCGCGCCGCGCGACGGCGCTGGACGTGCCGCTGGCGCATGCGACGCACTGGGCCGACGGCGGACGGGGTGCGGAGTCGCTGGCGCGCATTGTGGTCGACCTGTGCGAGGCGCCCTCGTCGCCGAGTTTCGTCTACGACGATGCGGACTCGCTGTGGGACAAGGCCGGCAAGATTGCGCGCCGCGTCTACCACGCTTCCGAAGTAACCGCGGACACGAAGGTCAGGGCACAGATTCGCGAACTGCAGGCGAGCTACGGCCACTATCCGGTGTGCATCGCCAAGACCCAGTATTCCTTTTCCACCGATCCGCGGCTCCACGGTGCGCCGAGTGGCCACGTGCTCAATATCCGCGAAGTCCGGCTGGCAGCAGGTGCGGAATTCGTCGTCATGATCTGCGGCGACATCATGACCATGCCGGGGCTGCCGGCGGCGCCTGCCGCGGAACGCATCGACGTCGATCCGGACGGACGCATCCGCGGCCTGTTCTGAGCAAAGAGCGCGCTCCCGCCGCGCGCCGCGCTGGCAGCGCCGGCTCGCGCAGGCGACAATCGTTGCCGCGCAGCCCGCCGATGGCGGGCCGTGCCCGATTTTCTTGCATCCTCGACAGGTGAATCCCATGGACCCACGCGCTGCGCCGCTGCTGGCGCGCTTCGACCTTGGCCCCGAGCATCCGGGCGCCTGCCTTGGCCCGGATCGCTGGCGGGGTGGCGGCGCGCCGCTGCCTTCCCACAATCCGGGCAACGAAGCCCTGCTAGGACGTGTCGCTTTGGCCGATGCGGACGATGTCGAGGCCGTGCTTGCAGCGGCGACCGCTGCCGCGCTTGCCTGGCGCGATGTCCCCGCGCCGCGACGAGGCGAGGCGGTTCGCCGCTTCGGCGAGCTCCTGCGTCAGCACCAGGATGCACTGGGCACGCTGGTGTCGCTGGAGAATGGCAAGATCAAGGCCGAGGGCGACGGCGAGGTGCAGGAGATGATCGATATCGCCGATTTTGCGGTCGGCCAGTCGCGCATGCTCTACGGCAAGACGATGCACTCCGAGCGTCCGGCGCACCGCATGTACGAGCAATGGCATCCGCTGGGCGTGGTCGCCGTTGTCACCGCGTTCAATTTTCCGGTCGCCGTGTGGGCGTGGAATGCGCTGCTCGCCGTCGTCTGCGGAAACGCGGTCGTCTGGAAGCCGTCGCCGAAGACGCCGCTGACCGCGCTCGCGGTGCAGGCACTCGCCAACGTCGTGATGCGCGAGCTCGACCTGCCGCCGATTTTCACCCTGGCGATCACCGACAATGCGCTGACCCGGCGCATTGTCGACGATCCACGCGTGGCGCTGGTGTCGTTCACCGGGTCGTCGGCCGTTGGCCGCGATATTGCCAGGGCGGTTGCCGGCCGCTTCGGCCGGGTGCTCCTGGAATGCGCCGGCAACAATGCGGTGATCGTCGCGGACGACGCCGATCTCGACCTCGTCGTGCCCGCCGTGCTGTTTGGCGCGGTGGGTACCGCCGGGCAACGTTGTACGACGACGCGTCGCCTGATCGTTCACCGCGGGCGAAGCGACGAGCTGCTCGCCCGGCTGGTGCGCGCCTACGCACAGATACGCATCGGCGATCCGCTCGATCCGGCGACGCTCATGGGACCGCTGATCGATGCCGCTGCCGTGGCGAACTACGTGACCGCGCTTGGCGAAGCAACGGCTGCAGGTGGCAAGGTGGCGGCCGGCGGCCACGTCCTGCCCGGACCCGGGCACTGGGTCGAGCCGGCGATCGTCGCGGACGCGCACAACGACTGGACGTGCGTGCAGCGCGAGACCTTCGCGCCGATTCTCCATGTGCTGAACTACGCGACCCTCGACGAGGCGATCGCGCTCAACAACGCCGTGCGGCAGGGCCTGTCGAGCGCGCTTTTCACGCTCGACCTGCGCACGGCCGAAGCCTTTCTCGGCGCCGGCGGCAGCGATTGCGGGATTGCCAACATCAACATCGGCACGTCGGGCGCGGAAATCGGTGGCGCGTTCGGCGGCGAAAAGGAAACCGGCGGCGGTCGCGAGGCGGGCTCCGACGCGTGGCAATCCTATATGCGGCGGCAAACCAACACGCTGAACTGGAGCCGCGAGCTGCCCCTCGCGCAGGGCATCAGGTTCGGCTAGCGCTGTGACGCACCCAGAGGAAGTACGGCCGCTCGGTCAGCCACCACGAGGCCTTGGCCGCCGCGAACGACAAGGCAAAGCCGCCGCCGAACAGCGCCGCGGTGGCCAGCCACGGGTTCCAGCCCGCGGCGTGCGTGGTGAGTCCGCGGGCGACCAGCACGACGATCATCCAGTGCAACAGGTAGAAAGAGTAACTGACCCGGCCAAGCGCGACCAGCGGCGGCCAGGCGAGCCCATTGGCGATGAGGTTGCCGGGAGCGAGGCACTTGGCGAGCAAGGCAACCGCGACGCAGCCGAAGGCGGCGATCGCCGCCCACGGAGGAAGCAGATCGAACAAAGCCGAAGTGGTGATGGCGAAGTAGAGCGCCAGCACGCCGGCCGTCGGCAGTCGCGCCAGCGACCATTGCAACGACGCGCCCTGCGCCAGCGCCACGCCACCGAACAGCAGCGCCCAGCAGAGCACCAGCGTATCCGCGCCGAACGCGACCGCGAGCAGCGGCAGGGCGATGCCCGCGGCCGATACCCACCACGCGTGACGAGGCGTCGCGTGCAGCGCGAGCAGTGCAAGCACCGGGAATGCGAGATAGAACGACATTTCGTAGAACAGCGACCACGTGACCGCGTTGAAGGCGGTCACCGGCGACCGGGGCCAGCCGTTCAGGAACAGGAGATTGCCGGTCACGAGGAACAGGTCGGGTGGTATCCAGGTACCCGAGCCATGGGCGAACGCGAGCGAGGCAACGAAAGAAAGCAGGAACGCCGGGTAGATGCGCAGCGTGCGGCGCCAGGCAAAGTCGCGGTAGCGCAGCGCGGGCCGCGGCCACCACATGCGGCCAATCAGGAAGCCCGACAGCACGAAGAACAGGAAAACACCGTGATGCGAGCGAAACAACCAGAAGAGCAGGCGGTGCGACCACGACGTCATGTCGGTGATGTTCGCCCCCTCGAACTCGAGACCGAAAGCGAAGCGCGCGGCATTGCCGGACGCATGCACGCAGAAGACGAGGATTACCGCGAGCCCGCGCCAGCCATCCAGAGCATGGACATGCGCCGCGATCGGAATTTGCGGCGGCGGGGCGTCCGTCGGCACGCTGTGCGCTCGCACGCGCGAAACGGGATCAGGATCCGCCGCGCTTGACGGTCGTCTTGCGTCCGGCAGGCGTACCTGTCGCGGACTTTGCCGCCGCGGGTTTGCGCACCGCCGGTTTCCTGACAGCGGTACTCTTCGCCGCGGTAGCACGGGGCGCTTTGGCGCCGGCGGCCCCGTCCTTTGACGCGGCGGTTCCCGAAGCCTTGCTGCCAGCGGATCGCGTGGTCTTCTTTTTCGCCGTTTTGGCGGCGCGCCCGCCGGAACCGGATTTGCCCGTCTTCGCCGCCAGCAGCGTGAGCGCCTCCTCGAGCGTGATCGAATCGGCCTGATCACGTTCCGGAATTGTCGCGTTCACCGCACCGTGTTTGACGTAGGGGCCGTAGCGGCCGGAGTGCAACTCGACCGGTGCCTTGTCCTTCGGATGCGCGCCGAGGACCCGTAGCGCGGATGGCGCGCGGCCCCGGCCACCGCGCGCCTTGGTCGGGTCCTTGGCTTCGAATTCGAAGCCGACCTTGCCATCGCTCTGGACGACCAGAAACGCGGAGAACGGGCGACGCGTGCGCGCCGACACGAATTGCAGCAGATCGGTCTTCCTGGTGGCGAGCAGCTTGCGCATCTGTTCGACCTCGATCGACCGCTGCAGGATGGTTCTGCCCGAGCGGAAATCACAGGTCTTCTCCGGTCCTAGCGCTTTTTCGCAGACGTAGGCATTGCCCAGCTCGAAGATCCGCGAGGCACACTTCGGGCACGGGCCCAGCGGGGTCATTTCGCTGAAATCGGGGGGCTCGGCATCGCTGTCCAGGCCGGTGTCGTTGCCGAAGTCGAAGACGACCTCGCTCGCGTCCTTCAAGCGCAGCTTGGCCGAAAACGGCCGTCCCATCTTGCTGCGGAAGCCTTCGAGCGGGCCGATCTCGCCGTCCTTGATCAGCGCGTCTGCCTCGTGCGGTTCGAGCTGGCGCCCGCCCAGGATTTTCCAGAAGGCGAAATCGCAGCCGGGCCGCGTGCACTGGAACTTCTTGTATTTCTCGTGCATCTCGCCGCCGCATTTCGGACACGGGTTTTCCAGTGTCGCGAAGTCGCCCGGTATGGTGTCGCTCTCGTAGTTCTTGGCCTGCCCGACGATGTGCTGGGTCATCTTGATGATCTCGCGCATGAACACGTCGCGCGGCAGCTTGCCGTGCTCCATCTGCGAGAGCTTGAATTCCCATTCGGCGGTCAGTTCGGGCGAGAAGAGTTCGGGTACGCCCAGCCCGTGCAGCAGCGTCATCAGCGAGAATGCCTTGGCCGTCGGAACCAGTTCCTTGCCTTCCCGGTAGATGTAGCGCTCGACGATCAGGCCTTCGATGATCGCCGCACGCGTGGCCGGCGTGCCCAGGCCCTTCTCGCGCATTGCCTCGCGCAGTTCCTCGTCCTCGATCAGTTTGCCGGCGCCTTCCATTGCCGAGAGCAACGTCGCCTCGTTAAGGCGCGGCGGGGCCTTGGTGGCCAGTGGCACCGCGTCGATTTTTTCGGTCAAGACCTTCTCGTCCGGCATCACCGGCGCAAGCGAGGCCTCCTCGCCCTGGGCTTCCTTGCCGTACACGGCGAGCCAGCCCGGCGTGACCAGCACCTTGCCCTCGGTCTTGAACGGCTCGTCTTCGACGCGCGTGATGCGGGTGGTGACAAGGTGTTCGGCCGCCGGAAAGAACACGGCGAGAAAACGGCGGACGACGAGGTCGTAGAGTTTCGCCTCGACTTCGTTGAGATTTTTCGGTCGCGCCAGCGTTGGGATGATCGCGAAGTGGTCGGAAATCTTGGCGTTGTCGAAGACGCGTTTGTTCGGTCGCACCCATTTCTGTTTGAGGATTTCGCGCGCAAACCCGCCGAAGGCGTTGGATTCTCCGAGTTCCTGCAAAGTGTCCCGGACCGTCGGGATGTAGTCCTCGGGCAGCGCGCGGGCGTCGGTGCGCGGGTAGGTCAGCACCTTGTGCTTCTCGTACAGCGCCTGCGCGAGCGAAAGCGTCGTTCGCGCGGAGAATCCGAAACGGCCGTTGGCTTCGCGCTGCAGGCTGGTCAGGTCGTACAGCAACGGCGGACTCTGCGTTGTCGGCTTCGACTCTTCACTCACCAAGCCGGGTTTGCCGACACAGCGATCGGCAATGCCCTGGGCCTGCGCCCCATCCCAAAGCCGCTCCGCCCGCAGATCCGCGTCGGCTTCGCTGCGCCGGAATTTCTCGTCGAACCAGCGGCCGGAGTACTCGCCTCCGGCAGCACGAAAACTGGCGACGACCTCCCAGTAGTTGCGCGACCGGAACGCCCGGATGCGTTCCTCCCGCTCGACCAGGATGGCGAGCGTCGGTGTTTGCACGCGGCCCACCGTGGTGAGCTGGAATCCACCGGACTTTGAATTGAAGGCAGTCATTGCCCGGGTGCCGTTGATCCCGACCAGCCAATCGGACTCGGATCGGCAAACGGCGGCGTCGGCCAGCGGCAGCATGGTTTCGTCGCTGCGCAGGTTCGCGAATCCGTCACGGATCGCCGCGGCGGTCATGGATTGCAGCCACAGCCGCTCAATGGGCTTGGTCGTCTTCGAGTACTGAACGATGTACCGAAAAATGAGTTCGCCCTCGCGACCGGCGTCGCAGGCATTGACGAGCGCATCGACATCCTTGCGCTTGATCAGTTTCAACAGCGACTTCAGCCGATTCTCGTTTTTCTCGATCGGCTTCAACGCGAATTTGGAAGGCACTGCCGGTAAATGGGCAAACGTCCATTTACCGCGTTTGACCTCCTCCTCCTCGGGCATGCCGATTTCGAGCAGGTGCCCGACCGCCGACGACAGCACGTAGCCATCACTTTCGAAATGGTCGGCGTGGCGCGTGAAGCCGCCGAGCGCACGCGCCAGGTCGGCGGCGACGGAGGGTTTCTCGGCAATGATCAGGGTCTTGGACAAGGTTGGGACACGGGCAAAGGGACGCCGATACTACCTGCCGTACTGCCGTGGCGGCAAGAAATCGCATGGATGAGGCGGGCCAAGGCGCGCGGGCGCGCCCTCGCGCACCCGCGCGCATACCCGGGCCCGCGCGCGAGGCCTCCCCGGAATTCGGGCGTTGGTCATCGCCGGCGTTGCCAACGCCCGCCCGGAACCGACGTCGCGATTCCAGCCAGCTCGAGCGCGGTCAGGCGCGCGCTGATCGCCTGCGCGGTCAAACCCGTGCGGGCAACGAGCATGTCGACGCCAGCCGGATCGTCTCCCAGGGCGATCAGTACGGGGTCGTCCGATTCCGCCGGGCGCGCCTCGTCAGGGACGGTCGTTGCAGAGATCAGGCCGAATTCCTCGAGCACGTCCTGCGCGGTCTCGACCAGTTTCGCGCCGTCGCGAATCAACCGGTGGCTGCCCTTGGCCAGCGGCGAGTGGATGGAGCCGGGAATCGCGAACACCTCGCGCCCCTGCTCGCCGGCGTAGCGCGCGGTGATCAGCGATCCGGAAGAAAGCGCCGCCTCGACCACGAGGACACCACGCGATAGACCACTGATCAACCGATTGCGACGCGGGAAATTCCGTTCCGTGGGTGGCGTGCCCAGGGGAAACTGCGACACGAGGGCGCCTTCAGCGGCGATCTGGTGCGCGAGCTCGCGATGCTCGGCCGGATACACGCGGTCGGGGCCGGTACCTACGACCGCAATCGTCGAGCCCGCAGTACCGAGGGCGCCACGGTGCGCGGCGCCGTCCACTCCGGCCGCGAGTCCCGAGACGATGGTCAGTCCGGCCTGGCCGAGCGTCCGTGCGAAGGCCTGCGCGTTGTCGAGTCCCTGCGCGGTCGCGTTGCGGCTGCCAACGATGGCCAGCGCCGGACGATTCAGGCAGTCACGGCGGCCGACGACGTACAGCACCGGTGGCGCATGGCCGATGTTCAGCAAGGCCTGCGGATACTCCGGATCATCCCAGGCGACAATTCCGTGACCAGGCTCGGCCAACCACGCAATCGTGCGCTCGAGCACCGCTGGCGCCGGCGCCGCCAGTACCCGCGCGACTGCGGCGTTGGGCACGATGGCAGCCAGCTGTGCGCGCGTTGCAGCGAGGATCGGTACGGGTCCCCCGAAGGCCCGGAGCAGCGCAACCAACGCGGCGTGCGGCACTGCGCGCAGGGAGAGCGCGACCCAAGCCTCCGGAGTCGAGACGGTGGATTGCATCACGCGACTATCGCCGCCTGGCGGCGGCGACGGCATCGGCCGAACAGCTAGGGCGTGCGCGCGTAGTCGCCGGGACGCACCGGGTCGGTGGTATTGAGCACGATCGCGAACGACACGCGGTCGAAGGTGCGGAACACGAACAGCAGTCCGGTGCGCTCGTCGGCCGGCTGCAGGTAGTCGGTCGCTGTCCAGTCCGTGGTGGGGTCGAGGAAGCGCAGAATGACCGTCGGATTCCGCGATGGGCGAGGATCGGGAATCGGTTCGATCACACGGTAGACCGCAAGCACGTGTCCCGGCGCCAGTCCATCCTGCGTGCCCTTGTCGAGGGTGACTATGTTGCCGCGGCCGGTCTCGATGTTGTCGTAGGGCACGCGCAGGATGCGCGCATCGATGGCCTTGTCAGGCGCGCGTGGCACGTAATTGACGATGGTTTCCCGCGGTGCCGGCACCAGCCGGTCGCCGACCTGGATTTCCTCGACCGAAGATTCGATGTGGACAGTCGAAAGCTCTCCGAAGCGATCGACGCGCGCGGTGCCGAGGTAACGGCTTTCGTACCCGAGCACCTCGGTGGCATCGATGTTGCGGATCGCCCCGATCGGACGATAGATGTACCAATAGTCTCCAGCCGCCTTGTCGATGCCAAGCACGTAGACGGCGTCGCCGGTACCGCGAATCACCCGGGCGTCGTTGCGCCCGCGCACGATTTCAGCAGAACCGAACAGTCCGGATCGGCCGGTGACGATGTTGCGCGTGAACCACGGTTCGACGTCGCCCGGCGGGATGCTGGGAATCGCCTCCACATCGAGCGAGGTCACGCGCGTCGTTGGCGAAAGTTGGACGGTCTCTCTCGCGAGGCGCAGCTGCGGCTGACCCTCGACGTACTCGAGCCGAATCACATCGCCCGGATATATGCGATGGGGGTTCTTGATCTCCTCGCGATTCATCCGCCAGACGTCGGGCCAGCGCCAAGGGTCCTTGAGGAATTTTCCGGAGATGCCCCAGAGGGTGTCGCCTTTTTGCACCGTGTAGCTAGACGGGGCGCCGTCAGCGATGACGGGGGACTGCGCGTGCGCGGCCCCTGTGAACACAAGCGCCACCAGGGCGGCGGCTGCCGCGCTGATGCGCAAGGCTATGGTAAACTGTTGAAGCATATAGCCTCTTCCGGTGCGGGCTGGAGCGGCAGGGGGGTTGCTATCGTCCTAAATCGCCGCAAAATAAGCACTTAGGGATGATTCTGCATCCGGCACATGCATTTGGCAAGCTATGGCGCTCCTGACCATTCTCGAATACCCCGATCCGCGTCTGAAAAAAGTCGCATTGCCCGTCACTGCCTTCGACCAGGAGGTCGATCGGCTGGTCCGGGACCTGGCCGAAACCATGTACGCCGCGCCGGGCGTCGGCCTTGCGGCCACCCAGGTCGATGTCCACAAACGGGTCATCGTCATCGACGTATCCGAGACCAAGAGCGACCTCCTCGTGCTGGTGAATCCCGAGATCCTCGTTGCCGAGGGTGACGCCGAAAACGAGGAAGGCTGTCTGTCGGTTCCTGGCTATTACGACTGGGTCGCCCGCGCCGCCCGGGTCACCGTCCGCGCTCATGATGCTCGGGGCGAAGTGTTCGAGCGAACCGCCGAAGGCATGCTGGCGGTCTGCATCCAGCACGAAATGGACCACCTGATCGGGAAGGTCTTCGTGGATTACCTCTCGCCATTGAAGCGCGCCAGGCTCAAGGCCAGACAGCGCAAGAAGCAGCGTCTGGCCGGCTGACGCCAGGCGAGCCGACCTACCTTGCGCATGGCACCGCTTCGCGTGGGCTTCGCGGGGACGCCCGATTTCGCGGCGACCGCCCTGGCCTCGATCATCGACGCCGGCTTCGCGGTTCCCGTGGTCCTTTCGCAACCGGATCGTCCGCGCGGACGCGGTCTCGTGCTCCAGCCCTCGCCGGTCAAGCGACTGGCCTCGACGCATGCGATCCCGGTACTGCAGCCGCCGACTCTGCGGACGGAGGATGCGCGCCAGCTGTTGCTGGCGATCCCGCTGGACGTTCTCGTCGTCGCGGCCTACGGGCTGATTCTGCCGCCGGCGATTCTTGCCTGGCCTCGCCATGGCTGCCTCAACATCCATGC
The DNA here is from genome assembly GCA_032123655.1 of Betaproteobacteria bacterium. Taxonomy (GTDB): domain Bacteria; phylum Pseudomonadota; class Gammaproteobacteria; order Burkholderiales; family Casimicrobiaceae; genus VBCG01. The sequence continues at coordinate 487 of JAQBEY010000072.1, read as the reverse complement.
GTCGCAGCTGCCGCGCTGGCGCGGCGCGGCGCCGATCCAGCGGGCGATCGAGGCCGGCGACGTCGCGACGGGGGTCACCGTCATGCAGATGGACGCGGGGCTCGATACCGGCCCGATCATCTCCACATCGGACGTTCCGATCACCGCTCGTGAGACGGCAGGCGCGTTGCTAGAGAAATTGGCGCGAGCCGGCGCCGATGCAATCGTGACCACCTTACAACGACTTGCGAGAGAGGGGGCGCTCACTTCGATCGCGCAGCCGGCGCAAGGGGCGTCATATGCGGCCAAGATCGACCGGGCGGGTGCCGCCCTGGATTGGGCGGCCTCGGCCATCGACCTCGATCGGCGGATCCGGGCCTTCGACCCAATCCCCGGCGCCCACGCCAGACTCTCCGGGGAGGCGCTCAAGGTTTGGGCTGCGCATCCCTGTGCGGAAGCTGCTGGCGCACCGGGAACCGCAGGCGACCCCGGGACGATCATCGCAATC
>JAQBEY010000071.1:0-29736 GCA_032123655.1 Betaproteobacteria bacterium | reverse complement strand
AACGGCCGCGTGGGTTTCGGGTACGGTAAGGCGCGTGAAGTGCCGGTCGCCATCCAGAAGGCCATGCAGCAGGCGCGCAAGAACCTGGTGAACGTCAGCCTGCGCAGCTCCACGCTGCACTTCGCGGCGACCGGCCGGCATGGCACATCCAAGGTGTACATGCAGCCTGCCGCGGACGGTACCGGCGTGATCGCGGGCGGTCCGATGCGCGCGGTGTTCGAGGTGGTCGGCGTGACCAACGTCCTCGCCAAGTGCCACGGCTCGACCAATCCGTACAACCTGGTTCGCGCCACGCTGAACGCGCTGCAGAATTGCAACTCACCAGCGGACATCGCTGCCAAGCGCGGCAAGACGGTGGAAGAGATTCTGGGAGCGTGATGATGGCCGGCGAAAAGAAAATCAAACTGATGCTCACCAAAAGCGTGTCGAGTACCCGCAAGGACCACCGCGCAACCGTGCGTGGTCTGGGACTCAAGTGGACCCGCCACACGGTCGAAGTCATCGATACGCCGTGCACGCGCGGCATGATCAACAAGGTCGGCTACCTGCTCAAGGTCGTCGAGCAGTAACGAAAGCGAACGCCATGCGACTCAATACGATGAAGCCGGCCGACGGCAGCAAAAAGAACCGCCGTAGGGTCGGACGCGGCATCGGCTCTGGCCTCGGCAAGACCGCGGGCCGTGGCCACAAAGGCCAGAAATCGCGCTCGGGCGGCTTCCACAAAGTCGGCTTCGAAGGCGGCCAGATGCCGCTGCAGCGGCGTCTGCCGAAACGCGGTTTCGTGTCGCTGGCGAAGAACGACAGCGCCGAGATCCGCCTGTCCGACCTGCAGAAGCTGCCGTTGGACGAGGTCGACGTGCTGGCACTGAAGGCGGCCGGGCTGGTTCCGGGAAGTGTCAAGACAGTGAAAGTGATCAAGACGGGCAAGCTGGAGCGCGCAGTCAAGCTCTCCGGCGTGCTCGCGACCAAGGGTGCCAAGGCGGCCATCGAGGCCGCCGGCGGCAGCGTGGCCTGACGCCAGGCGACGACGGGAACAAGGGAAAAACGACGTGGCAACCGGCAATCCGGCGCTTAAGAGCGGAAACAAATACGGCGATTTGAAGCGCCGGCTTTGGTTCCTGCTTGGCGCGCTCGTCGTTTACCGGATCGGGACGCATATCCCGGTGCCGGGCATCAACGCGTCCATCCTCGACGAATTGTTCCGCTCGCAGCAGGGCGGCATTCTCGGCCTGTTCAATGTGTTTTCCGGCGGTGCGCTGTCGCGGTTCTCGATCTTCGCGCTCGGGATCATGCCGTACATCTCGGCGTCGATCATCATGCAGCTGTGCACGGTGGTCGTGCCGACGCTCGAAGCGCTGAAGAAGGAAGGCGAGGCCGGCCGCCGCAAGATCACGCAATACACCCGTTACGCGACCCTCGGACTCGCACTGTTCCAGGCGCTGGGAATCTCGGTTGCGCTCGAGGCGCAGGCGGGACTCGTCCTTGAACCGGGCATGTCCTTCCGGGTCATATCGGTGGTTACGCTGGTGACGGGAACGATGTTTCTCATGTGGCTGGGCGAACAGATCACCGAGCGCGGCCTGGGTAACGGCATATCGCTCATCATTTTCGCCGGCATTGCCGCAGGCCTGCCCAGCGCGATCACGCTGACGCTCGAACAGGCGCGCACCGGTGCGTATTCGATTCCGCTGGTGCTGGGAATCGCCGTGCTGGTCATCGCCGTCACGGCGTTCGTGGTGTTCGTCGAGCGCGCGGTGCGCAAGATACTGGTGAATTACGCGAAGCGTCAGGTCGGCAACAAGGTGTACCAGGGCCAAAGCTCGTTCCTGCCGCTGAAGCTGAACATGGCGGGCGTGATTCCGCCGATCTTCGCGTCGTCGATCATCCTGTTCCCGGCAACCATTGCCCAGTGGTTCGGGTCCGGCGAAGGCACGATCTGGCTGCGCGATCTGGCCGCCACGCTGGCTCCGGGGCAACCGGTGCACGAACTGCTGTACGCGTCGGCGATCATCTTCTTCTGTTTCTTCTATACGGCGTTGCAGTACAACCCGAAGGAGACCGCCGACAATCTCAAGAAGAGCGGCGCGTTCATTCCGGGTTACCGTCCTGGTGACCAGACGGCGAAATACCTGGAAAAAATCACGCTGCGCCTGACGCTCCTTGGCTCGCTCTATCTCGTGATCGTCTGTTTCATCCCGAACTTCCTGATCGCATGGAAGAACGTTCCCTTCTACTTCGGCGGAACCTCCTTGCTGATCATTGTCGTGGTAACGATGGATTTCATGACCCAGGTGCAGGCGTACCTGATGTCGCAGCAGTACGAGAGTCTGCTCAAGAAGGCTAATTTCAAGGGCGGACTACCGACGCGCTGATGGCGAAAGAAGACACGATTCAGATGCAGGGAGAAGTTGTCGAGATGCTCCCAAACGCGACGTTTCGCGTGAAGCTCGAGAACGGGCACGTTGTCCTCGGACACATCTCGGGGAAGATGCGCATGCATTACATAAAGATATTGCCGGGGGACAAGGTGACGGTGGAAGTATCGCCCTATGACCTGTCCCGGGCGCGGATCACCTTCCGCGCGAAATAGCGAACGGAGTGAGCGATGAAAGTACTGGCTTCGGTAAAGAAAATCTGCCGCAATTGCAAGATCATCCGGCGCAACGGTGTTGTCCGCGTGATTTGCACCGACCCGCGCCACAAGCAGCGCCAGGGTTGAGGCGGCGACACGTGATCCACAAGACATCGAACAGGTAAGCATATGGCCCGTATTGCAGGCGTCAATATTCCGAACCACCAGCACACGGTGATCGCGCTACAGGCGATCTACGGTATCGGACTCACCCGCGCGAAGGCAATTTGCGTGGCGACCGGCATCGTCCCGTCGGCAAAGATCAAGGATCTGTCAGACACTGAAATGGACAGGATCCGCGAGCAGGTGGGCAAGTTCACCGTCGAGGGCGACCTCCGGCGCGAGACCACCATGAGCATCAAGCGCCTGATGGACCTGGGCTGCTACCGTGGGTCGCGCCACCGCAAGGGCCTGCCGGTCCGCGGTCAGCGCACCCGCACCAATGCCCGGACCCGCAAGGGGCCGAAGAAGGGCCGCACGGTCGCACTGTCCAAGGGCGTGACCAGGTAAGGCGCGGACGGACTCTCAAGGAAGGTCGAAGATGGCACAGCAACCCTCGCAGAAGGCATCCGCGTCACGTGCGCGCAAAAAGGTCAAGAAGAACGTGACCGAAGGCATTGCGCATATTCACGCGTCCTTCAACAACACGATCATCACGATCACCGACCGGCAGGGCAACGCCCTGTCATGGGCGACTTCGGGCGGAGCCGGTTTCAAGGGCTCGCGCAAGTCGACGCCATTTGCAGCGCAGGTCGCCGCAGAGGCCGCCGGTCGCGCCGCACAGGAGTGCGGCGTGAAGAACCTTGAAGTGCGCATCAAGGGACCCGGCCCAGGCCGTGAGTCCGCGGTGCGCGCGCTGAACGCGCTGGGGATGAAGATTTCCAGCATAACCGACGTGACGCCGGTGCCGCACAACGGGTGCAGGCCGCCGAAGCGCCGCCGGATCTGATTTTTTTCGATTTTTACAATTGCAACCAGGATAGCTAACGTGGCCAGATATACCGGACCCAAATGCAAGCTGGCGCGACGGGAAGGCACCGACCTTTTCCTGAAAAGCGCGCGTCGATCGCTCGACTCCAAGTGCAAGCTGGATACCAAGCCAGGCCAACACGGCGTGAAATCCGGCATGCGCATGTCCGACTACGGCAAGCAGCTGCGCGAGAAGCAGAAGCTCCGCCGCATGTACGGCCTGCTCGAGCGGCAGTTCCGCCGCTGTTTCGTCGAGGCGGCCCGTCGCAAGGGCAGTACCGGAACGAACCTGCTTCAACTGCTCGAATCGCGGCTGGACAACGTCGTTTACCGCATGGGCTTTGGCTCGACACGTGCCGAGGCTCGCCAGCTGGTGACGCATGGCGCGATGCAGGTGAACGGCAAGGCGCTGGATGTTCCGTCGGCAATGCTCAAGGCCGGCGACGTCGTCGCCGTGGAAGAAAGATCGAAAGGGCAGCTGCGTATCCAGGATGCGCTGCAGCTCGCCGAGAAAGTTGGCTTCCCGTCGTGGGTCGAAGTGGACGCCAAGAAAATGACGGCAACGTTCAAGGGTGCACCTGATCGGTCCGAATTCGGTCAGGACATCAACGAAAGCCTGGTGGTCGAGCTCTATTCGAAATAAGCAACGCGGCGCAAGCCGCGTGATGGCCCCCGCGCAGTTCCGGCGCCCTACCCGGATTCGCAGAAGGATTCCGCATGCAGAGCAATGTGCTTTTGAAGCCCCGCATCATCGATGTCCAGTCGACATCGCCGTTCCACGCCAAGGTGGTGATGGAGCCATTCGAGCGCGGCTATGGCCACACGCTTGGCAACGCGCTGCGCCGTGTCTTGTTGTCGTCGATGCCTGGTTACGCACCGACCGAAGTCAAGATCACCGGCGTGCTGCACGAGTATTCCGCGCTTGACGGTGTGCAGGAAGACGTCGTCGACGTCCTCCTGAATCTCAAGGGCGTCGTGCTCAAGCTGCACAATCGCGACCACGTGCTGTTGCGTCTGGCCAAGAGCGGCGAAGGCGTGGTCACGGCCGCCGACATCGAACCCAACCACGACGTCGAGATCATCAATCCGGACCACGTGATCGCGCATCTTACGGCGGGTGGCAAGCTGGAAATGGAAATCCGGGTCGAGAAAGGCCGCGGCTATCAGCCGGCGACCGCCCGCGCCAAGCCGGAAGGCGGCCGCACGATCGGCGCCATCCTGCTGGACGCTTCGTTCTCGCCGGTTCGCCGCGTCAGCTACGCGGTCGAGTCCGCGCGCGTCGAGCAGCGCACCGACCTCGACAAGCTCGTTCTCGACATCGAGACCAATGGGGTCGTCGAGCCGGAGCAGGCGGTGCGCTATGCCGCCTCGGTGCTGGTCGAGCAACTTTCGGTCTTCGCCGACCTGAAGGGCACCGACACGCCGTCGGCCGAACGCAGCTCGCCGCAGGTCGATCCGATTCTGCTGCGGCCGGTTGACGATCTCGAACTGACCGTACGCTCGGCCAACTGTCTGAAGGCCGAGAACATCTACTACATCGGCGACCTGATCCAGCGTACCGAGACGGAATTGCTCAAGACGCCGAACCTCGGCCGCAAGTCGCTGAACGAGATCAAGGAAGTATTGGCCTCGCGCGGGTTGTCGCTCGGCATGAAGCTCGAGAACTGGCCTCCCGCGGGATTGGACCGGCCGTAAAGGGCAATTTGCACTGATTTGACGCTGGATATCAGCCACCCGAGTTCGACCGGCGAAGCCGGTTGATTCTGGTGAAATTCGCAACCAAAGAGCAATAATCGAGCGCGGTGAGAAGCTGCGCCACTTCAGCAAGGAATTGATGTCATGAGACACCGTCACGGACTGCGGAAATTGAACCGCACCAGCAGCCATCGCCTGGCGATGCTGCGCAACATGACCAACTCGCTGTTCACGCACGAAGTCATCAAGACGACGCTGCCGAAAGCGAAAGAGCTGCGCCGTGTCGCGGAGCCGCTGATCACGTTGTCGAAGACGCCGACCGTGGCGAATCGCCGCATGGCGTTCGATCGCCTGCGGGACCGCGCTGTCGTGACCAAGCTCTTCAACGAACTGGGCCCGCGCTATCAGGCGCGGCCGGGTGGATACCTCCGTATCCTGAAATTCGGCTTCCGACAAGGCGACGCCGCGCCGATGGCGCTGGTCGAACTGGTTGATCGTCCGGACGCCGAAGCGGCGCCGGAAGGCGCCAAGGCCGAGTAATCGGACACGCCGTTGGTCGGGAAGGAGCCGGGCTGCGAAAGCATCCGGCTCTTTTCATTTCCGGGGCGGCCAAGGTCACGGCACGGCAGCGCGAGCCGACCGCGGCGCCTGTCGGGTCAATGCATCCCTTCTGCGTTGAGCCGGCGTGATGTAGCATCGATGCATTGATTCGGTTGGACGGACGATGGCAGAAACCATACTGGTTACCGGTGGTGCTGGATATGTGGGCTCGCATGTCGTGGTCGCGCTGGCGCGCGCCGGGTACGCGCCCGTGGTTCTCGACAATTTTGTCAACAGCACGCCGGCTGTTTTGCCGCGCCTCGAGGCGCTGGCCGGGCGTCCGGTGCCCAGCATCAACGCCGACGTGCGCGACGTCGCTGCGCTGCGCGCATTGTTCCATGATCATCCGGTCGCCGGCGTCGTTCACTGCGCCGGCCTGAAGGCCGTTGGCGAATCCGAAGAACGGCCGCTCGCCTACTACGATGTCAACGTCGGCGGCGCACTCGCGCTTGCCGAGGTGATGGGCGAGGCCGGCGTTGCCACCATGGTGTTCAGTTCATCGGCGGCGGTCTACGGCCAGCCGGACACGCTGCCGGTCACGGAAGAAGCGCCGTTGCAGCCGCAAAACGTCTACGGACGGACCAAGCGGGTTGTCGAGGATTTTCTGCGCGATCTGGGCCGCGCCAACGCCAACTGGCGCATTGCGAATCTGCGCTACTTCAACCCGGCCGGGGCGCACGATTCCGGAATGCTCGGCGAAGCCGCCCGCGGGCGGCCCGCGAATCTGGTGCCGCTGCTGTGCAAGATTGCGGGCGGGGAAATCGCGGAACTGGCGATACATGGCAGCGATTGGCCGACGCCGGATGGCACCGGGATCCGCGATTATCTGCACGTGCAGGATTTGGCCGAGGGCCACGTGATGGCCTTGCGCTATCTGGCAGGCACGCACGGGACGGTGACGCTGAATCTGGGGACGGGCGTCGGTTATTCGGTGGCCGAGGTCGTGACCGAATTCGAGAAGGCCTGCGGCCGCAGGATTGCGAGGTCGCCGGGGCCGCGACGACCCGGAGACGTTGCCTGCTATTACGCGGATCCGGCGCGCGCGGCGGCGCTTCTGCATTGGCGTGCCAAGCGGGGTTTGGCGGAGATATGCGCTGATGCCTGGCGTTGGCAGAAGAATGGCGGAAGATACTAGCGGCGCCGGGCACACGTTCGTCCCGGCGATCATCCCGTTTCGATCATCGTCGCAAACCCCATGAAAATCGTCGAGGTCCACGCCCACGTGCTGGAAGCGCCGCTGGCCGAGCCGTTTCACTGGTCGTTCAACGGCACCGCGGTGCGCGGCGCCTGTCTGGTCGAGATCGTTGCCGACGATGGCACGGTCGGCTGGGGCGAGTGCTTTGGTCCGGCGGGCCAGATTGCACCGATCGTGCGCGCCTACGCGGGGCGGTTGACCGGGGCCGATGCGCTGGCCACCGAGGCCATCTGGCAGGACCTCTACGGCTCGTCGCGCGACCAGGGGCAGAAGGGCCTGGCCGTGTGCGCGCTCTCGGGCGTCGATATCGCCTTGTGGGACCTCAAGGGCCGGCATTTCGGGGTGCCGATTCACCGACTGATGGGTGGGCCTCTGCGACGCGAGGTGCGCGCCTATGCCACCGGCACTTACCGCATCGCGCAGGGTGACCCGCTCGACTACGTCGTCGACGAGGTCGCCGACTATGTCGAGCAGGGATTTCACGCGGTCAAGATAAAGATCGGCTTCGACGTCGCCGCCGACGCCGAACTCATCCGCGCCGTACGGCAGCGCATCGGACCCGCGCCCCGCCTGATGCTCGATGCGAACCATGGTTACGACGCCAGCGAAGCCATCGAACTGGGCCGTCGCGTGGCCGATCTGGATATCGACTGGTTCGAGGAACCGGTGATCCCCGAGAGTCTCGCGAGCTACCGCGACGTCCGCCGCGGTCAGCCGATTCCGGTCGCGGGAGGCGAATGCGAATACACGCGGTGGGGCTTTCGCGAAATCTTCGCGGCGCGAGCGATGGATATCGTCCAGCCGGACACCGGCGCCGCCGGCGGTCTGTCCGAATGCAAGAAAATTGCCGACATGGCGGCAGCGCATGGCATTCGCTACGTGCCGCACGTCTGGGGAACGGGCGTGGCGCTGGCGACTGCGCTGCAACTCATCGCCGTGTTGCCGTCCAACCCGCCCCGGCGCACGCCGCGCGAACCCATTCTCGAATTCGACCGCTCTTCGCATCCGTTCCGCCAGGCGATCCTCCAGACGCCCCTCGAGCACCTGCGCGGTATGGTGCGCATTCCGGACGGTCCGGGGCTGGGAATCGAAATCGATCGCGCCGCCCTGGAGCGATTCGGTACTGGTCAATGATCGCGTTCGCATGCTGCGTGTCTTCGCCCAGGATGACTGCCGCCGCATGCCGTGGAAAACGGTGGTGGCGTCACCACGGAATTCGCCGTTTATCCGGAGGGTGCCGGGCTCGACGAATTCGTCTGGCGGGTGAGCGTGGCCGAAGTCGGCGGCGACCGGCGACGTTGAGGTGCTGCGTGGCGAGGCGCGCGAACTGCCGGCGGCCAGCGCCTGTGTTTGCCATACGGTCGCCGGCGCCTGCGTCGGCGGCGTCCCGGCCGGCCGCGTAGTACGCTTGGGGGAATGATGGATCTGTTCACGCTTCATGTTGGCGACGGACCACTGGTCGTCGACGTGCCGCACGCGGGCACGGCGCTGCCGGCGGCGTTGCGCGCGCGGCTGAGCGCGCCCGCGCTGGCCGTTCCGGACACCGACTGGCATGTCGAGAAACTTTTCGCATTTGCGCGCGAGGAGGGGGCGACGCTGCTGTGCGCGACGCACTCGCGCTACCTGGTGGACCTCAACCGTGATCCCTCGGGGGTCGTGCTCTATGCGGATGCGGACAACACCGAGATGTGTCCGACGCGCAGTTTCGCCGACGAAGCGCTCTACGCCCGCGGCGACGTACCGGCACCCACCGAGGCGGACCAGCGTCGGGCCGATTATTTCGACCCCTACCATGCGGTGCTCGCGCGCGAGATTGAGCGCGTGCGGGACCGGCACGGGCATGTGGTGCTGCTCGATGGTCATTCGATCCTTGCCGAGGTGCCCCGTTTTTTCGCGGGACGCCTGCCCGATCTGAATCTGGGCACCGCCGACGGCGCGAGCTGTGCGGCTGCGTTGCAGGATCGTGCCGCGGCCCTGCTCGCGGATGCTCCCGGCTTCACCCACATCGTGAACGGCCGCTTCAAGGGCGGCTGGATCACGCGGCGCTACGGTCGTCCCGCGAACGCCGTGCATGCCCTGCAGCTGGAGATCGCGCAGCGCTGCTACATGGATGAGGCGCCGCCCTATCCATGGAACGCATCGCGTGCGGCGCCGCTGGTGGCGGTACTGCGCCGCCTGGTCGCGGCGCTGGCCGACTGGCGACCGGTGACGTAGCCGATGTTCCGCTTCTACATTGCGCGGCAGCGCTACGACGCCTGGCTGGTCGTCGACCGGCTGGGCCAGGCCGGCATTCGCGCGCACGTCTTCAACCAGTATGCGTCGTCGATCGTCGGCGACGTACCTCCCGACGTCGCGCAGCCCCAGGTCTGGCTGGAGCGCGAATGCGACCGCGAACGTGCACAGGTGGTGCTGGACGAAATCGAAGCCGCGGGCACACGGCAGGGCACGCTTACCTGCCGCGACTGCAGCGAGGAGTCCCCCGAGAATTTCGACCTTTGCTGGAATTGCGGCGGTACGCTGGTGTAGAGGCCGGGCACAAAGGCCTGTTGCAGCGGCCCTGCGCCCGACCGCCCGTCCTTGACGCAAGTCATGGCCGCGGCGGGCGGCCTTTGGCACTCTTGCGGCATGAAGCCCGATCCGCATGCGCGTGCGGACGACGCCCGGACGCCCGACGCGCCCGTGAGCCGTACCGCGATGCCGGCGACCCGCAAGGCGCAGGATCGCGTCCGGCACCCACGGCTGGCACGCGAACTGAAGACCCTTCGTGCCATGGCGTGGATCTACTGCCACGACCTGCACGGTGAGGATGACGCGCTGTGCTTCGAATGCGTCGAGCTGATGCAATATGCGACGCGCCGGCTCGACCGCTGCGTATTCGGCGACGACAAGCCGACTTGCGCGAACTGCAAGGTCCATTGCTACAACGCGGAAATGCGCGAACGCGTGCGGGTGATGATGCGTTATGCCGGGCCGCGGATGCTCATGCGGCGTCCGCTGCTGGCCCTGGCGCACGTCCGCGACGGCCGCCGGCCGGCGCCGGAGTTGCCGGCCGCGGTGCGACCGCATGCCGTCACGTCAGGGCGCTAGCGAAACGTCGCAATGTCGGTGAGCGGCTTGCGCTCGATGTCGGGCACCGTTGCGTCCACCGCTGGATAGCCGACGACCAGCAGCACGAAGGGTCGTTCGTTGGCCGGCCGGTCGAGAATCTCGTTGAGAAAAGCCATCGGACTCGGCGTGTGCGTCAGACAGGCGATTCCCGCGTGGTGGAGCGCCGCAATCAGAAATCCGGTGGCGATTCCGGCCGAGTCGATCGGATAGTAGATCTTGTTGCGCCGGCCCTCGGCGTCGACGTCGTAGGCCTTGTAGAAGACGGCGATCAGCCAGGGTGCGATTTCCAGGAAGGCCTTGTCGCTGTCGGTGCCCAGCGGCGCCAGCGCGTCCAGCCATTCGGGCGTGGCGCGCCGCTCGTAGAATTCGCGCTCCTCGGCCTCGGCGCCCTCGCGAATGCGCGCCTTCAGCGCAGGATCGGCGATGCAGACGAATTGCCAGGGCTGCAGATTGGCGCCCGACGGCGCCGAACCGGCGGCGCGCAGGCAGTCCTCGATGATCGTGCGCGGCACCGGGTCGGGTGCGAAAAAACGAATGCTGCGGCGGCGCTGCATCAACGCGTTGAACGCGCCGGCGCGTTCGCGCATCTCGTCTTCCGAAAGGCGCGTGTAGCTGGCGAGCGGAACCGGGCGGTAGGGACGCGCCACGGCGTGCCTCAGGCGCGCGGGTCGTAGAGCAGTTCGCGCGCGCGCTCGGCGCCGGCATCGACCGCTGCGCCGGACACCACCGGCGCGTCGTCGGGCCCGGCGCGCCGTCGACGGCGCAGCACGATCGCCCAGACGATCGCACCGCCTGCCAGCAGCAGGAACGGGCCGAACCAAAGCACCCAGGTGATGCCCTTGACCGGCGGCCGGTAGAGGACGAAATCGCCATAGCGGGCGACCAGAAATTCCTTGATCTGCACATCGTTCTTGCCGGACTCGGCGAGCGAGCGCACCTCGCGCCGCAGGTCCTCGGCGAGCGGCGCGTTGGAGTCCGCCAGCGACTGGTTCTGGCAGACCAGGCAGCGAAGTTCTTCCTCGAGCGTTTTCAGGCGGCTGTCGAGCGCCGGGTCGGTCGACTGCGCGAAGGCGATGGTCGTGACGAGGGCGAGGATGGCAGCGAGTGCACGCATCATGACTTCTGCAGTTCGCGAACCAGCGGAATGATTTTTTTCTCCAGGGATTCCGCGCTGACCGGGCCGATGTGCTTGTAGCGGATCATGCCGTTCTTGTCGACGACGAAGGTTTCCGGCACGCCGTACACGCCCCAGTCGATGCCCACGCGGCCATCGGCATCGACCACCGACAGGGTGTACGGGTCGCCGTTCTGGACCAGCCAGGCGCGACCTTCGGCGACCTTGTCCTTGTAGTTGAGACCGATGATCGGAACGATTTTCGCCTTGGACAGTTCGTTCAGCAGCGGATGCTCGACCCGGCAGGACACGCACCACGACGCCCAGACATTGAGCAGCCAGACCTGACCCTTCATGTCCGCCGTGGTGAGCGTCTTGTCGGGGGCATTCAACTGGGCAAGGCGGAACTGCGGCGCCGGCATGTCGACCAGCGGCGACGGGATCTCGCGTGGATTGAGCGACAGTCCGGCCCACAGGAAGGCAACGAGGCCAACGAAGATGGCGAGAGGCAACAGGAACCGAAGCGATTTCATGAAGGGACCCCCGAGCTCATGCGGCCGGCGCGGCACCGGCAAGGCCGGCGAATTTCCGCTGCACGGCCAGTCGATAACGCCGGTCGGTCATGGCGATGAAGCCGCCCAGTGCCATCAGGAAGCAACCGCCCCAGATCCAGTCGACAAAGGGCTTGACGTAGACGCGCACGCCCCACGCGCCGTCCACGCCCTTGTCGGATACGGGCTCGCCAAGCGACACATAGCGATCGCCGAAGAACCCGGTGTCGATCGCCGCCTCGGTCATCGGCATTCCCGACGCGTTGTAGATGCGCTTTTCCGGGTGCAGTGTCTCGATCAGCACACCGTCGCGGCGCATTTCGACCGTTCCCGACACGCCGGAGTAGTTCGGTCCGTTGACCGGCTTGACGCCACGGAAGGTGAACTGGTAGCCGCCCGCCTCGATGCTCTGCCCATTTTGCAGCGTGACGTCCTTTTCGACGGCGTAGCCGGAAACCAGCGTCACGCCGACGATGAACACGGCAATACCCATATGCGCGACCAGCATCCCGTACCAGGCCGCGGTGTTGGCCGCAAGCTTGGCGGCGAAGCCGCGCTGCTGCGACTGGCGCAACCGCTGCCTGACCTGGACGACGGTCGTCGTGGCGATCCACAGCGCCAGGAACAGTCCCAAGGCGACCAGCGGCGACCAATGCCCCAGCGTCAGCGGCAGCACCAGCGCGGTCGCGATCGAGACACCCAGCGCCCAGCGCAGGCGCGTCCACAGGTCGGGCAATTCGGCGCGGCGCCAGCTGGAGATTGGTCCCACGCCCATCAGGAACACCAGCGGCGTCATCAATGGCACGAATACCGCGCTGAAATACGGCGGGCCGACGGAGATCTTGCCCAGTTTGAGCGCGTCGAGGAACAGCGGATAGAGCGTGCCCAGCAACACGCTGGCCATTGCCACGATCAGCAGGACGTTGTTGGCCAGCAGCATGGATTCGCGCGAGATTGGCTCGAACGTCGCGCCGCCGCCTACCGCGCCGGCGCGCGCCGCGTACAGCGCGAGCGAGCCGCCGATGACGATCACCAGGAAGATCAGGATGAACACGCCGCGGGTCGGGTCGGTGGCGAAGGCGTGCACCGAGGTGAGCACACCCGAGCGCACGAGGAAGGTGCCGAGCAGCGACAGCGAGAAGGCGACGATGGCGAGCAGCACGGTCCAGCTCTTGAACGTTCCGCGTTTTTCGGTCACCGCCAGCGAATGCAGCAGCGCGGTGCCGACCAGCCACGGCATGAACGACGCGTTCTCGACCGGATCCCAGAACCACCAGCCGCCCCAGCCAAGTTCGTAGTAGGCCCACCAGCTGCCCAGCGCGATGCCGATGGTCAGGAACGACCACGCTGCGGTGGTCCAGGGCCGCGACCAGCGCGCCCAGGTGGCGTCCAGCCGGCCGCCCAGCAGTGCGGCGATTGCAAAGGCGAAGGCGATGGAGAAACCGACGTAGCCCATGTAGAGCATCGGCGGATGGATCACCATGCCCGGATCCTGCAACAAGGGATTGAGGTCGCGGCCGTCCGGCGCCGCGGGGATGAGGCGCAGGAAGGGATTGGAGGTGAAAAGCATGAACAGCAGGAATCCCACCGACACCAGCCCCATCACGGCGAGTACGCGGGCCAGCATTGCCGACGGCAGGTTGCCGGAACGAAAGGTGACGGCGGTCGCCCAGCCGGTCAGCATCAGCACCCAGAGCAGCAGCGAGCCTTCGTGCGAACCCCAGGTCGCGGCGATCCGGTATTGCAAAGGCAGTTGCGAATTCGAGTGCTGCGCCACGTTCTCGACGGAAAAATCGTTGGTGGTAAAACTCCACGCGAGGCAGCCGAAGGCGATGGCCACCAGCAGGAATTGCGCGCGCGCCGCCGGCTTGGCGAGCGCCATCAGCGCCGGGTCGCGACGCTGCGCGCCGATGAGCGGCAGCACGCCCTGGGTGATGGCGACCAGCAGGGCCAGAATCAGCGCCAGGTGCCCGAGTTCGGGAATCATTTGGTTTCCTTCAGCGTGGACACCGACATGCCCTTGTCCTTGGTGGCCTGCTCGATCGCGTGCGCGGCCTCGGGCGGCATGTAGTTTTCGTCGTGCTTGGCCAGCACCTCGGTGGCGCGGAAGGTCCCGTCGGGGCCGAGTGAGCCCTGCGCGACCACGCCCTTGCCTTCCTTGAACAGGTCGGGCAGCAGGCCGGTGTAGATGACCGGCACGCGCTGCGCGGTGTCGGTGACAATGAAATTGACGCTCAGCGAATCCGGCACGCGCTTGACGCTGCCGGTCTCGACCAGTCCGCCGACGCGGAATGGACGACCCTGCGGAGCCTCCTTGGCGGCGATCTGACTGGGTGTGAAAAAGAACACGAGATTCGACTGGAAGGCATTGAGCACCAGCGCGACGGCAACGCCGAGCACGGCGACACCGGCAGCAATCCAGGCGAAACGGCGGTGCCGGGCTTTCATCGCGAACCTCCGTCGACGGGTGTGGCGGCCGCCATCCGCAAGGCGGCGCGGCGGCGCGAGCGCAGCGCCAGAACTTCGATCGCGATCACCAACGCACTCATCAGGTAGGCGCCCCAGATATAACCGCCGTAGCCGCCCATCGCCAGATATTCATTCATGACTTCACCGCCTTCGTTTCCGGAAGCGCCGCGACCCACGCGGCACCGCGCTCGCGCTCGAGAATGATCGAACGGACGCGATAGAGCGCCACTGCAATTGCGTAAAACCACGCAGCGAGCGCCATGACGAGCATCCCGGTCAGCATGATCGACGCCATTTTCGGCGCCGCGGTCACGCTGACCGATGCTCCCTGGTGCAGGGTGTTCCACCACTGCACGGAAAAATAGATGATCGGAATATTGACGGCGCCGACGATTGACAGCACCGCGCAGGCACGGTCGGCACGACGCGGATCCTCGATCGCATTGCGCAGCGCCATCACGCCGAAATAGAGAAACAGCAGGATCAGCTCGGAGGTCATGCGCGCGTCCCAGGCCCAGTAGGTGCCCCAGGTCGGCTTGCCCCACAGCGCGCCGGTCCACAGCGCGATGAAAGTCATCAGCGCGCCGGTGGGGACCAGCGACTGCGCCATCATTGCCGAGAGACGGGTGTTGAACGACAGCGCGAGGACGCTCCAGAATGCCATCACCAGGTAGATGAACATCGACATCCACGCCGCAGCCACGTGGATGAAGATGATGCGGTAGGCCTCGCCCTGCTGGAAGTCGGTGGGCGCGATCGCGAAGCCGATCCACAGCCCGGCGACCGCGAAGATGCCGGCGACCCAGGCAAACCACGGCGCGAGGCGCCCGGCGAGCGGGTAGAAGGTTGCCGGCGAGGCGAGTTGGTAGAGTTTCATCAGTCCAGAGAGATGCGTACGGCGGCGGCGGCGGCAAAGGGCGCGCCGACCAGCGCCACCAGGAGTCCGGCCACCAGCAACGACAGGTTGGCCGAGGCGGAAAGCCCGGCCCGGACCATGTCCGCCCCGCCCGCGCCGAAGATCAGCACCGGCACACACAGCGGCAGGACCAGCAGTGCCAGCAGACTGCCGCCGCCACGCACGCCCAGCGTCAGCGCGGCGCCGATGGCCCCGAGCAGCGACAGGATGGGCGAGCCGATCAGCAGCGACAGCGTGATGACCGCGAGCGCCTCACCCTCGAGTCCGTACTGCATGCCGAGCAGTGGCGCCAGCACGACCATCGGCAAACCTGTCGTCAGCCAGTGCGCCGCTATTTTACCGGACACCAGCGCGGGCAGCGGGTAGGGCGACAGTGCAATCTGTTCGAGCGTGCCGTCGGCGAAATCGGTGGCAAAAAGGCGGGACAGCGAGAGCAGCGAGGCCAGCAGCGCGGCGACCCACAGCACCCCCGGCGCCATCGCGGCCAGGAGGTTGCGTTCCGGCGAGGTCGCCAGTGGAAACAGACTCACCACGATTACATAGAACAGCAGTTGCACGCCGAGTTCCGAGCGTGAGCGCATGGCGAGCCGCAGATCGCGTCCTGCCGCCCAGCGCAGCGCGGCCAGCACGCCGAACGGCGTCTCGGTTACGCTCGCGGTATGGGCAATTGCGGTCATGCCAGCGTCAGCGAGTCGAGGCTCGCGGCGGGCAGGTCGAGCGGCTGATGCGTCGCCGCGATCACGCTGCCGCCCTCGTGCAGGTGCCGGGCGACCATCGTTCCGAGCAGCTGAAGGCCGGCGGCGTCGAGCGCGGTGGCCGGCTCGTCGAGCAGCCACAGCGGACGCCGCAGGAGCGTGAGGCGCGCCAGGCCGATACGCCGGCGCTGGCCCTGCGACAGTACGCGCGCGGGCAGGGTCCGCTGCGGCAGCAGTGCCACTTCGTCCAGTGCAGCGCGCACGCCCTCGGCGTCGCAGGTCCCGCCGGCCAGCGTGACCAATGACCGCAGGTTTTCCTCCGCCGACAGTTCGTCCTTGAGCGGGGCCAGGTGACCGGACCACACGATGTCGTTGCGCAACTTCGGCGACAGCGGGGGCACGGTCTCGCCGCGCCAGCGCAGCGTTCCGGCATAGGGCAGCGTCAGTCCGGCGAGGATGCGCAGCAGCGTGGTCTAGCCGGTGCCGTTGGCGCCCGTGACGATCAGCGCTCGACTCGCCGGCACACGCAGCGAAAGGCCCGCGAACAGCGTCGCATCGCCACGGCGTGCACACAGATCCTGGGCTTCGAGCATCGCGGTCGGAGACGGGCACGGCGCGCCCCTTACGGGACGACCTTGTCGATGACCACGCGCACGTCGCGCGCGCCGGGGGCGACGGTGGCGCTGACGCCGGACAAGTCTCCCGGGCGTGCCACGACATCGCCCGACTTGCTGACGCGCGCCTCGATGACGATTTTCGCCGCGCCCGAGATCGTGGCTGCCGGCGTCATGGCCATGGCATCGGTGAGGTCGAAGGTCTTGGGCAATTCGGCCACGGTGATTTTCATCGCCGCCAGCGGCATGCGGCCCGCGTCGGGGTTGCGCGCGAAAATGAAGACGACGTCGCTGGGCACCAGCTTGGCGGCCAGCCTGGGATCGACCTCGACCTTGCCGGCGACCGACTTGCCGGGGGCACCGGCGCCATTTGCCGCGGCAGGCGACGCGGGCGTGGCCGCAGCCGTAGCGGTCGGCTTGTCGGCCGGTGCCGTCGCTGCCGCCGATGTGGGTGCCGCGGTGCCCGACCCCTGGTTGCGCGCGGCAACTTCGACCTGCGCGATGAGGGTGTCGATCTGCGCCAGGTCCGGGTTGTCCGCGGGGAGGGCGGCGCGCAATCTGCGCCAGTAGGTCAGCGCGGTGGCCGGGTCGCCGCGCTCGATCGCGGCGCCGCCGGCCATCGCCAGCGCCTTCGGATACGCCGGGTCGATCGCCAGCGCGCGGTTGACCAGTTCGGTGGGCTGGCCGGCGAGGTTGCGGCCCTGCGCCTGGGCGACCGATTCGGCCCAGTCGGTCAGTACCGCCGCCGACGGCGGCAGGTGCTTGACGGCCTCGGAGAAGGCGAGCGAGGCGGCGTCGAAGCGGCCCATGGTCCGATACGAGCGGCCGAGCATCGCCCAGCCCTCACCGTCGTCCGGATTGGCCTGCAGGCGCTTGGCAAGCGTGTCGACGGCGGTCGCCATCTGCGCGTCGCTGATGGAATGCTCGGCCTGCGCCTTGGGAGCGTCGAGCGCGGCTGGACTACCGAGGTGGTAGTACATGGACGCCGCGCCGATGGGCACCAGCGCCACCAGCGCCAGCGCGGCGATCCAGCGCCGATGCCCGGGCGCGGTCGTATTCTCGCCGGGCGTCACCTGCGCCAACTCGTTGCCGAATCGGGTAACCAGATCGGCGAGCGCTTCGTCGCGTCCTGCGGCGTCGATCGACCCGGCGGTAAAGTCGGCTTCGACCTGCCGCTTGTGGTCGCGGAATACGGCAGCGGCCGCGGCCTCGTCGGCGGGTCCACTCGCCATCGCGCGACGGCGCAGCAGCGGGATCACCAGGAGGCCGAGTGTGCCGGCGACCAGCGCCAGCGCGACCAGCCAGAAAATTGAAGTCGAATCCATGCGAAGGGTCGTTTCCCGCGGTCGCGCCTGCGGGTGGCGCGGCGAGGGATGGGCCAAAAAGTAGACGTCGAAGTATACCGGTGTGCCCTCGGCCAACCTTGATCCCGCGCAGGCCTGCTGCACTGCGACAGGATGCCGCACCGCGTTGGATTATGATGACTCGGACCTCCACTCGCGCCCCGGCGCATATCCCTATGCCTGACAAGGACATCCGCGCCGCCTCGCTCGAATATCACCGGGCGCATCCGCCGGGCAAGATCGCGCTGCAGCCGACCAAGCAGCTGACCAATCAGCGCGACCTGGCGCTGGCCTATTCGCCCGGCGTGGCGGCGGCCTGCGACGAGATCGTCCGCGATCCACGCGAGGTGTCGTCGCTGACCGCGCGCGGCAACCTGATCGGCGTGGTCACCAACGGCACGGCGGTGCTCGGACTGGGCGCGATCGGTCCGCTGGCGGCCAAGCCGGTGATGGAAGGCAAGTCGGTGCTGTTCAAGAAGTTCGCCGGCATCGACTGCTTCGACATCGAGCTCGCGGAAAACGATCCGGACAAGCTGGTCGACATGATCGTCGCGCTGGAACCCACGTTCGGCGGCATCAATCTCGAGGACATCAAGGCGCCCGAATGTTTTTACATCGAGCGCAAGTGCCGCGAGCGCATGAACATCCCGGTGTTCCACGACGATCAACACGGTACGGCGATCATTGTCGGCGCGGCAGTGTTGAACGGCCTGCGTGTCGTCGGCAAGGATCTGGGCAAGGTGAAACTGGTCTGCTCCGGCGCGGGCGCCGCGGCGCTGGCCTGCCTCGATCTGCTGGTGGGGCTGGGCATCGCGCGGAAGAACATCTGGGTCGCGGACATCAAGGGCGCGGTCTACGAGGGCCGCACCGAGTTGATGGACGAGCACAAGATCCGTTACGCGCAGAAGACCGACGCGCGTACGCTGGCCGAACTCCTGCCGGATGCCGACATCTTTCTCGGGCTGTCCGCCGCGCGGGTGTTGAAGCCCGAATGGCTCGGTGCAATGGCGCCGTCGCCGCTGATCCTGGCGCTGGCCAATCCGGAGCCGGAGATCATGCCGGACCTCGCCAAGGCGGCGCGGCCGGATGCGATCCTCGCCACCGGCCGTTCGGACTATCCGAACCAGGTCAACAACGTGCTGTGTTTTCCGTTCATCTTCCGCGGCGCGCTCGACGCCGGCGCGACGACCATCAACGAGGAAATGAAGCTCGCCTGCGTGCGGGCGATCGCCGACCTGGCGATGGCCGAGCAGTCGGACATCGTTGCGCATGCCTACAATACCGAGAACCTGCGCTTCGGTCCCGAATACCTGATCCCGAAGCCCTTCGACCCGCGGCTGATCGTCATGGTCGCGCCGGCGGTGGCCAAGGCGGCGATGGATTCCGGCGTGGCGACGCGGCCGATCGAGGATTTCGCCGCGTATCGCGAAAAACTCACGCAGTTCGTCTATCACTCCGGCCTGCTGATGAAGCCGATCTTCGCCGCGGCGAAGTCGGCGCCGCAGCGCGTCGTCTATGCGGAAGGCGAGGACGAGCGCGTGCTGCGCGCGGTGCAGGTGGTGATCGACGAGGGTCTCGCGAAGCCGATCCTGGTTGGCCGTCCCGTGGTCATCGCGCAACGCATCGAGCGCTTCGGTCTGCGCATCGTGCCCGGCAAGGACTTCGAGATCATCAATCCGGAATGGGACGAGCGCTACCGCGACTACTGGTCCGAGTACTACCGGCTGACGCAGCGCAAGGGCGTGTCGCAGGCCTACGCCAAGGTCGAGATGCGCCGGCGCCTGACGCTGATCTCGGTGATGGCCATCCACCTGGGTCACGCCGACGGCATGATCTGCGGCATGTTCGGCACGCACGACATGCACCTGCACTACATCGACCACGTGCTGGGGCTGCGCCGCGGGGCGCGCAACTACGCGACGATGAACGCGCTGCTGCTGCCCGGACGCACGGTGTTCATCGCCGACACCTACGTCAACGCCGACCCGAACGCCGAGGAGGTCGCCGAGATCACGCTGCTCGCCGCCGACGAGATGCGCCGCTTCGGCATCGTGCCCAAGGTGGCGCTGTTGTCGCATTCGAGCTTCGGCTCGTCGCAGCATCCGCAGGCGAAGAAAATGCAGGCGGCGTTGGCATTGCTGAGCCGGATGGATCCCGACCTTGAATGCGAGGGCGAGATGCACGGCGACGCGGCGCTGTCCGAGGAAACGCGGCTGCGCGCCTTTCCGAACTCGCGCCTGAAGGGTGAGGCAAACCTGCTGATCATGCCGACGGTCGACGCGGCGAACATCTCGTTCAACCTGCTCAAGGTGTCGGGAGGCGGGGGCGTGACGCTGGGCCCGATCCTGCTCGGCGTGGACAAGCCGGTGCACATCCTGACGCCATCGGCGACGGTGCGGCGGATCGTCAACATGACGGCACTGGCGGCGGTGGATGCCATCACGCAGGATCGGGGGCAGAGCAAGCTGCTCTGATCCGGCGATTCGGCCGACCTCCAGGGCGGCATGGATTTCGCTAATATGTCGTGTTTGCCGCGTGGGCGCTGGCCGGGCGGGCCTTGCAGTGCCGAATCGGTGCGCCGACCGCCCGCGAAGGGTGCCGCGCGCCATCTTTCGGTGCGCGCTTTTCCTTCACTGCACACGTCCTTGCGCGCTGACTCTGTTTCATACGCAACGCATTACAGGAGATCGATGATGCGCATCACATCGCTGTTTCGCCGTGCCGCCATTGCTGGCGCCGCAGCGTCCCTGCTGGCCACCGCCGGCGTCGCCGCCGCGCAGGACACCAAGATCGCCTTCCAGCTGGACTGGCGCTTCGAGGGTCCGTCGGCAATGTTCCTTTTGCCGAAGGCCAAGGGTTATTTTGCCGCCGAAAAACTGGACGTCACGGTGGACGCGGGCAACGGCTCGGGCAACGCGGTGAACCGCGTCGCCTCGGGCACCTACCAGATGGGTTTCGCCGACCTGGCGGCGCTGATCGAATTCGTCGGCAATAATCCGACGGCGCCGAACAAGCCGGTGGCGGTGCTGATGGTCTACGACTCGACGCCGGCCGCGGTGTTCTCGCTGAAGAAGACGGGCATCAAGGCGCCGGCCGATCTGCAGGGCAAGAAGATGGGCGCGCCGGTATTCGACGCCGGCCGCCGCGCGTTTCCGATCTTCGTCAAGGCGAACAAGCTGGACGCGGCCAAGATCGCCTGGACGGCGATGGACCCGCCGCTGCGCGAGACGATGCTGGTGCGCGGCGACGTGGACGCGATCACCGGTTTCTACTTCACCAGCCTGCTCAACCTGAACGTGCGCGGGGTGAAGGACGAGGACATCGACGTGATGGCCTATCCGAAATACGGGGTGAATCTCTACGGCAACGCGATCATCGTCGGGGAGAAATTCCTGAAGGAGCATCCGGAGGCGGTGAAGGCCTTCCTGCGCGCCTTCACCAGGGGGATGAGGGACGTGCTGGCGGATTCGGATGCGTCGATCAAGTATGTGAAGGAGCGCGACGCGCTGATCGACGAGACGCTGGAAAAGCGGCGGATGAAGCTGGCCATCGAAAGCGTGATCGCCACGCCGGAAGCGAAGGCCAACGGCCTGGGCGGCGTGCAGTCGGCGAGGCTCACCGACATGGTGACGCAGGTGTCGTCGGCGTTCGAACTGAAGAACCCGGTGAAGGCGGAAGCGGTGTTCAGCAGTGTCTATCTGCCGGCGAAGGCGGATCGGATGGTGTTTCCGAAGTGAATTGCGCGGTGGCGCGATGCGTCGGTGTGATGGACGCGGAATACGACGGTGCCTGGCCACGGCGTCGGGCGCGCTGCACCCGGGCCGCCATGGCACACCCGTCTGTTGCGGAATGCTACGTTGCCTGGCCACGGCGCCGGGCCCGCTGCGGCCGGGCCGCCGTAGCGCGCCCGCCTATGGGTCCCGGTGCGGCGGCGGCGGTCAAAACACGACCGCCTTGCCGCACCACCCATGTACGGCGGGCACGGCGGGACGGCCGCAGCGGGCCCGGCGCCGTGGCCTTGCGGCCGCAATGGGTGATTCGCCGGGAAAGGCAATCGGGTCGACGTATCACTCGCACGTGCGGGCCTGACGCCGTCGCCTTGCGAGGGCTTGGAGTGGTGCAGGGCGAAAGGCATTTGGATCGACACACTTCCCTCGTGTGCACACCCGGCTTGGCGACCTGCCGTGCCTTGGTGTGTAGTGACGAAATGTCGACTGCGGTTGCGTGAGCATTTCGATCCCATGAGCGCCGACGCCGCTGCCGTGCCATCCTTCGTCGACTTCCGCGACGTCTACCTCGCCTACGAAGGGCATGCGGAGTTCGCGGTCGAGGACATCACGCTGTCGATCTCCCCGGGCGAATTTGTCGCCATCGTCGGCCCGTCGGGCTGCGGCAAGTCGACATTCATGAAGCTCGCGACGGGACTGAAGCCGCCGACCCGGGGTGCGGTCACGGTGGAAGGCGCGCGGGTGACCGGGCCGCTGAAGATCGTCGGCATGGCCTTCCAGGCGCCTACGTTGCTGCCCTGGCGCCGCACGCTGGACAACGTGCTGCTGCCGCTGGAGATCGTGCAGCCTTATCGCGCAACGTTCAAGCGCGACCGTGAAAAATTTGCCGATATGGCGCGCGCACTGCTGAAGACGGTGGGCCTGGACGGCTACGAGGACAAGTATCCGTGGCAGCTTTCCGGCGGCATGCAGCAGCGCGCGTCGATCTGCCGCGCGCTGGTGCACCAGCCGAAGATGCTGATGCTCGACGAGCCCTTCGGTGCGCTGGACGCGTTCACGCGCGAGGAGCTTTGGTGCATCCTGCGCGACCTGTGGAGCGAGCAGCGCTTCACGGTGATCCTGGTCACTCACGACCTGCGCGAGGCGGTGTTCCTCGCCGACACCGTCTACGTGATGAGCAAGCGGCCGGGGCGCATCATCGCCCGGCGCGAAATCGACCTGCCGCGTCCGCGCGATCTCGAAGTGACCTACTCGGATGCGTTCTCGCACATCGTGCACGAGCTGCGCGAGCGCATCGGCCTGATCCGGCGCGGGGAGGCGGCATGACCCTGCGAGTTCCGCTTCTGGAATGCCGCGCGCGACCGCCGGTTCGAGGCGGCGCAACGAAGCCGCGCGGGTACCGGTCCGGAGAGATGCGGTGACCCCGCGCGAACGCCGGCTGGAGAAGGCGTCGCCGTGGCTGCTGTCGCTCGCCATCCTGATCGTCTGGCAGCTGGTCTGCTCGGTATTCAAGGTGTCGGAGTTCATCTTCCCGGCGCCGATCTCCATCGCCGAGGCACTGGTGCGGTACGCCAAACCCATCGCCGGCCACGCCTGGCAGACCTACTGGACGACGATGATCGGCTTTGCCATCGCCGTGGTGGTCGGACTGGGGCTGGGGGTGATGGTCGGCCTGTCGCGCTTCGTCTATCGCGGGTTGTATCCGCTGCTGGTGGCGTTCAACGCGATTCCGAAAGTCGCCTTCGTGCCGATTCTGGTGGTGTGGTTCGGCATCGGCACGGTGCCGGCGATCATGACCGCGTTCCTGATCAGCTTCTTTCCCATCGTGGTCAACGTCGCCACCGGACTCGCCACGCTGGAGCCGGAACTTGAGGACGTGCTGCGCTCGCTGGGCGCGACGCGCAGCGACATCCTGTTCAAGGTCGGCCTGCCGCGCTCGCTGCCGTATTTCTTCGCCTCGCTGAAGGTGTCGATCACGCTGGCCTTTGTCGGCACCGTGGTGTCGGAGACGGTGGCCTCCAACGAGGGCATCGGCTACCTGATGATGTCGGCGGGATCGTCGATGAAGATGCCGCTGGTGTTCGCCGGCCTGTTCGTGATCGGCGTGATGGCGATGGCGATGTATGAGTTCTTCGCGGTGGTCGAGCGGCGGATGACCGGCTGGGCACATCGCGGGGCGCACGCGGCCTGACCGCGCGGCGGGAAGCGCAGGCCATTCGCAATCCGCAATCCGCAATCCGCAATCCGCAATCCGCAATCCGCAATCCGCAATCCGCAATCCGCAATCCGCAATCCGCAATCCGCGGGCAGCGAGTAGTATCGCCGTCAGCGTTGCTTCGCATCATTCTCGTGCCGGGACCAACCCGGCCTTCTCGCCCATGCCCCCCAAGTCCCAACTTTTCACGCCGCTGCGACTGCGCGAGCTGACGCTGCGCAACCGCCTGGTCGTCTCGCCGATGTGCCAGTACTCCGCCATCGACGGCATGGCGCAGGACTGGCACTTCGTCCACCTCGGCCAGTTCGCCGCGGGCGGCTTCGCACTGGTGTTCACCGAGGCGACGGCGGTGCTGCCGGAGGCGCGCATCACGCATGGCGACCTCGGCCTTTGGTCGGACGCGCACATCGCGCCGGTGAAGCGCGTGGTCGACTTCATCAAGGCGCAGGGCGCGGCGGCGGGCATGCAGCTCGCCCACGCCGGGCGCAAGGCGAGCATGCAGCGGCCGTGGTTCGGCAATGCCGCGCTGGGCCCGGCGGATGCTGCGCGCGGCGACCGGCCCTGGCCGATCGTCGGGCCGGTGGCGGTGCCGCACATGGAGGGCTGGATCGTACCCGAGGCGCTGACGCATGAGGGCATCGCGCGCATCGTCGCCGCCTTCGCCGCCGCGGCGCAGCGCGCGCTGGCCGCGGGGCTGGACGTGCTCGAAGTGCACGGCGCGCATGCCTACCTGACGCACTCGTTCCTGTCACCGGTGGCCAACACCCGCCGCGACGAATACGGCGGCGATCTCGCCGGACGCATGCGCTTCGCGCTTGAGGTCGTGCGCGCGGTGCGCGCCGCGTGGCCGCGCGAGAAGCCGCTCTTCTACCGGACGTCGTCGACCGACGGCATCGACGGCGGCTGGACGATCGATGATACGGTGGCGCTGGCGCGCGAGTTGAAGGCGCTGGGCGTGGACGTCATCGACTGTTCGGCTGGCGGCTTCGCCGGGGCGAAGTTCGACATGAAGCCCGGCTGGATGGTGCCCTTCGCCACGCGAGTGCGCGCGGAGGCGGGGCTGGCCACGCAGGCGGTGGGCCTGATCCAGACCGTCGCGCAGGCCGAGGCGATCATCGCCGGAGAGCGCGCCGACCTGGTCGCGCTGGGCCGCGAGGCGCTGCTCGATCCGCACTGGGCCGGGCGCGCCGCGGTCGAACTGGAAGGCGACGAAGGCTGGGCGCTGTGGCCGGCGCAGTACGGCTGGTGGCTGGAGCGGCGCGCGGCGCTGCAGCGTTCACTCGACAGCGCGTCGTCGCGCTGAGCGCGCAAGGTCCGAACGCGGACAGAGGATGCGCCGCCGAGTTTCGTCCGCATCTGCTTCCCGGCGGGATTCCGCAAATTGATCGGCCTCCCGGAACGCGCGACTGCGCGAGCGCTATGGCGCGCGCAACTAAACCGGCCGTCAGGGCGCCAGCAGCCCCGCGGCGATGCTCATGCGCACCAGGTCGGCCAGCGAGCGCGCCTGCATCTTTTCCATCACGTTCGCGCGATGCACCTCGACCGTGCGCGTGGACACGCCCAGGCGCGTGGCGACGACCTTGTTGGGCCTGCCTTCGGCGACCAGCAGCAGCACCTCGCGCTCGCGCGGCGACAGCGATTCCACGCGCGCCAGCAAACCGGCACGCTCGCCCTCCGCGGCCGGCGGGTCGGCCGAGGCCGACTGCGCCAGCGCGCGATGCACGGCATCGAGCAGCGCCTGCCCGTTGAATGGCTTTTCGATGAAATCGGCGGCGCCATTCTTCATCGCCCGCACCGCCATCGATACGTCGCCATGGCCGGTGATCAGGATGATCGGCAGGCGATCGCCGCGCGCGTGCAGCGTCTCCTGCAGTTCCAGCCCGCTCATGCCCGGCATGCGCACGTCGACGATGAGACAGGCATTCTCGCGCGGCGCGTATTCGGCCAGGAAGGCGGCCGCGTCGGCATGGCCCGTGGAGGCCAGCCCCACGGAGCGCAGCAGCATCGCCAGGGAATCGCGGATCGCGGCCTCGTCGTCGACGATGTAGACCAGCGCTTCGGTGTCGTTCATGGGGCTTCTTCCCTTGTCAGGACGTGGGCAGGGTCAGGCAGAACTCGGCGCCGCGCGCAGTGGCTGTGAACCAGAGCCGGCCGCCGTGCGCCTCGACGATCGAGCGCGAGAGCGCCAGGCCGATGCCCAGACCTTCGGTCTTGGTGGTGTAGAAGGGCTCGAAGATACGCTCGCGCAGCACCTCCGGAATGCCGGGACCGGTGTCGCAGACGCATAGCTCCACCATGCCGTCGTCGCCGTGCCTGGCCACCAGCTCGACGCGCCGCGGCGCCGACGCGGCGGTGGTCATCGCCTCCATCGCGTTGCGCACCAGGTTCATCAGCACCTGCTGCAGCTGGATGCGGTCGGCCCGCACCGGCGGCAGGTCCGGCGCCGGTGCGGCGACGAGTTCGACTTCGAGCTGGCGCGCCTCGGGGCCGCACAGGCGCAGCACGTCGTGCAAAAGCTCGTCCACCGGCACCGGCCCGGGCTGGCCTTCCTCGCCGCGCACGAAGCCGCGCATCTTGCGCACCACCTCGCCGGCGCGCTCGGCCTCGGCGGCGAGCCGCGCCAGCGTGTCCAGCGCTTCGGCCTCGCCGAGCTTGCCCGCTTCCATCAGCCGCTTCGCCGCGCCGGCGTAATTGGCGATGGCGGTGAGCGGCTGGTTGATCTCGTGCGCGATGGCGCTGGCCATCTCGCCCATCGACGCCACCCGCGACACATGCGCCAGCTGGTCCAGATGCTCGCGCGCGCGGTCCTCGGCGCGCCGGCGTTCGGTCACGTCGAGCACCACGTTGAGGCTGCCGGTGTAAATGCCCGCGGCGTCGAACTGCGGCTTGGGCGAGATCCACACATGACGCAGCTCGCCGTCCTTGCGGCGCAGCGTCAGCGCGTGCGAATCCGCGCGACCCTCGGCGCGGTCGCGGTGCGTCTGCGCCCAGGCTTCCCGGTGCTCCGGGTCGATGAACAGGGCGCCGGTGTTGCCGATGAGCTCGTCGCGCGAATAGCCGACCATTTCGCAGAAGCGGTCGGAGACGAAGGTCAGCCGCGCGTCGGCGTCGGTCATGTTCACGCCCTCGTTCATGCGTTCGACCAGCGTGCGGTAGCGCCGCTCGCTTTCGCGCACGTCCGCTTCGGCCCGCTCGTGCTCGCTGCGCGCCGCGGCGGCGAGCAGCGAGGTGATCGACAGCACGGCGAGGAACAGATACAGGCTGGCGTAGTGCGCGAAGGCGTCGGAGGGCTGCGTGCGCGTCATCACGAACGGCCCCACGCCCAGCGAGTGGCAGATCACTGCCAGCACACCCGAAACCAGCAGCGCGACGGCCGTCGAACGCACGCCCAGCCGGAAGGCGGCCCAGAACGTGAAAGGGAAGAGCGCATAGGGCAGCGACTCGGCGTTCATCGTCGGCGCGAGCAGGCCGCCGAAGACCACCGCCGCCACGGCGGCGTTGGCGATCTGCAGCAGCCAGGCTTCCACCCGCCGCCCCGGGCGCACCGCGGTCGACGGAGTGAAGGCGGCGAGGATCACCGGGACCAGCAGCAGCATGCCGATCACCTCGCCCATGGCCGTCACCTTCACCCGCAGCAGCACGGCCGGTTCGCCCAGCATGCCCTGCCACAGGTCGCCCGAGATCGCGATCAGCGCGTTGCCCAGCGGAATCACCGTGCAGCCGACCAGCACCAGCAGCGTCACGTCCTCGACGCTGCCCAGCGCGACGTCCAGGCGGAACACCCGCGTCAGCAGCCAGCCCGTCAGCGCGATGCCTGCCGTCGCGCCGACGGTGGACAGCAGCGCCATCGCCGGCGCGGCGTCGGTCAGCAGCGAACAGATGAACGCGCCCAGCGCGACGCCGACCAGCGCGACCCAGCCGCGCAGCACGAATGCAGCCACACCCACGCCCGAGGCAAACCAGATGATCGGCGGGATATGCGACAGCCGCAGCCACGTCTGCACGGCCTCGGAGGCCGCGACATAGGCGACCGTTACCAGCACGACGGTGAGGATGGCGGATCGGCTCATGGGAAAGCGGCGGTGAAGGCAACGGCAGTGGCAACAGCAGTGGCAACGGCAGTGGCAACGGCAACGGACACCCTAGTCAATCCTCCTGCCGTGGTCACTCGTGGTCATTACGTAGTGCGGGGCGCGGCACTGCGTATTGTCCACGAGGCGCGCCCCGTAGTGGCGCGAATGTTCGGACCGCGTCCGCCGGCGCAGCATTGAACCGTCGAAACAACCCAAGACCGGAGCCGGACATGACCAAGCGTTTCAGCCCCGAAGACCTGAACCAGCACCGCAGCTACCTCGTCGCCTACGCCCTGCGCCAGATGGGCGACCGCGACACTGCGCAGGACGTCGTGCAGGACACGCTCGTCGCCGCGCTGACCGCCCGGCAGGAATTCGCCGGCCGGAGCGCGCTGCGCACCTGGCTGGTCGGCATCCTGCGCCACAAGATCATGGACCACTACCGCGAGCGCAGCCGCACCCCGGCCAGCCTCGACGCGCTGCTCGACGAGGGCATGGAGCCCGACGTCGACACCAACAGCATGCACCGCGCCGCCGCTGAATACGGCATCGACCCCGCGAAGAGCCTCGAGCACACACGCTTCTGGGAGACCTTCGAGCGCGAACTCTCGCGCATGCCGGCGCGCATGGCCGAGGCCTTCGTGCTGTCCGAGCTGTCGTCGCTCGACACCAAGGCGCTGTGCAAGAAGCTGGGCGTCACATCGAACCTCCTCTGGGTGATGCGCTTTCGCGCCAAGGAAGCGCTGCGCGCGGGCATGGCGCCGGCGTATTCGGCGTGAGCGGGTAGCGCGTGCTGCGTCGGGATTTCCTGTTGCGGATTTCGGCGGGAGTGAGCGCCGCGCTTGGCGCCGCCCTGCCGATAGGCGCCGTCGGCGCCGAAGGCGCCACCGCAATCGCGCGGGGACGCTTTCGCGATGCCGACTTCATGCACCGCGGCACCGGCAATGCCGTCGTGTACCGCCGCCCCGACGGCAGCCGCTTCCTGCGCTTCGAGAACTTCAAGGTCACCGCCGGCCCCGATCTCCACGTCGTCCTCGTCCGCCATCCCGACCCCGACAGCGCCGCGCAGGTGCGCCAGGGCAACCCCGTCTATCTCGGCATGCTCAAGGCCGTCGAGGGCACGCAGGAATACGAAATTCCCGCCGCCATCCGCCTGGCCGACTTCGGCAGCGTCGTCGTCTACTGCAAGATCTTCGACGTGCTGTTTGCGCCGGCGGCATTGGTGGGGGTCGGCGGGTAGTTTG
Organism: Betaproteobacteria bacterium; assembly: GCA_032123655.1. Lineage (GTDB taxonomy): Bacteria > Pseudomonadota > Gammaproteobacteria > Burkholderiales > Casimicrobiaceae > VBCG01. The sequence continues at coordinate 575 of JAQBEY010000071.1, read as the reverse complement.
GGGGCCGGGCTGGGTCTCTGGACACCGGCGTCGCCACCTCCGGCGCTTCGGGTAAAATGCCCGGTTCCGGAGAGGTGGATGAGCGGTTTAAGTCACACGCCTGGAAAGCGTGCGAGGGTTAATAGCCCTCCGCGGGTTCGAATCCCGCCCTCTCCGCCAAGTTCAAGTCCTAACAGGGCCCACAAGAGCCGGCAATGGAGAAACTCTCATAGCTAAAACTGCTATTCCAGTTCCTAGAATTGCCAGCGCGGGCGATTGACAGCTGGGGGCAACTGGGGGCAACATTAGGGGCATCTAACTCTATGTCTTCGAGAGTTGCCCCATGCCCCTGACAGATCGTGCAATTCGTAGTGCAAAGCCTGGAGCCAAGCCAGCCCGCCTGTTTGACAGCGGCGGGATGTATTTGGAAATTGCGCCCAGCGGAGGAAAGTGGTGGCGCTTTAAATACCGCTTTGGCGGCAAGGAAAAGCGGCTATCACTTGGCGTATTTCCTGACGTATCGCTGGCGGATGCGCGCGATCGGCGCGACGAAGCACGCAAGCTCGTGGCAAGCGGATCCGATCCCAGCGAGCGGC
>JAQBEY010000070.1:0-24763 GCA_032123655.1 Betaproteobacteria bacterium | reverse complement strand
TCGCTGCGTCAGCAGCCGAGGGCGCTTCAACCCGCGCGGCGTCAAGCGCAAGATGAGCAACTTCAACGTGCGCCACCGTGGTGAACTGCTGCACCAGCGGCATCAGCCGACACCCGCGCTACGTATCTGAACAGTATTGGGTCTAGACGAACGGCAGCTGCATGGCAGCCCAACTCGACCGGCAGGTTTCGGGCAATGAGTTCAGGGGACTGGCTGGCCGGACCTGATCCTACCCACGAACGGTGGACACCTTGCCAGGCGATTTCATCGCCTCGAACGGTAGCGGGGCCTCGTAGCCAATCGATGAGTGCCGACGCTGCCGGTTGTAGAACACTTCCATGTAATCGAACAAACTGGCCCGCGCACCGTCGCGTGTCTTGTAGTCGCAGTGCATGACCAATTCGGTCTTGAGCGTATGGAAGAAGCTTTCCATCGGCGCATTGTCCCAGCAATCACCCTTGCGACTCATGCTCTGCCGGATGCCATAGCGGCTGACGATTTCCCGGTAGCTTCCGGTGGCGTACGTTGACCCCTGGTCGGAGTGCAGCGTTACCGGTGGACCCCGATGGGCGATCGCCATGTTCAACGCGTCCATCGCCAGCTTGGTGTCCAGCGTTCGGCTCATGGCCCAGCCCACCACGGCTCTCGAGTAGGCGTCCAGAACCGCGGCCAGGTACAGCCAGCCTTCCCGCGTTGGGATGTAGGTGATGTCGCTCAGCCAGAGGTCGTTGGGATGTTCTGATGTGAAGTCTCGGCGGATGAGGTTTGGCGATGCCTGGGTCCTGCGGGAGTCGGTGGTGACCCGGAACCGCCGGATCGCCTTGGGCAGGATTTCCGCTCTGCGCATCAGCTTGGCCACGGTATTCCGGCAGCATGGCACCTTCTGGGCCAACAGCTCGACATGTACCCTGGGCGCGCCGTACGACTCGCGGCTGGCTTGGTGGATCGTCCTGATACGAGCCGTGAGGTCGACCCGGCGCTTCTGGCGTTCACTGGGACCGCGATGCCGCGCAGCGTAGTACCCGCTACGCGAGACCTGTAGCGCCTCGCACAGCGCCGGCACGCCGTACTGCCGTCGATTCTTCTCGACGAAGGCGTACTTCACTTCGCTTCCCGAGCGAAGTAGATGGCCGCTTTTATTAAAATCTCGATCTCCATCTTGAGCTTTGCGTTCTCGCGACGCAGCTGCTCAAGATCCTCAACGGCGGACCGATCAGGCTTGGCGATGCCGGTCACCGCCTCTTTCTCGAACTCCAGCCGCCACGTTCGCAGCTGACCGACGCGTACGCCCAGCTCTCGGGCGACCTGAGCCTTTGGCTTTTCGCTCAACGCCGTCTGGCGGACCGCTTCAAGCTTGAATTCCCGGGTCAATTTCCTGCGCGGTGTGTATTCCATCGAACACCTCCTCAAGTCAGTATTGCTCTGATTGAGGTGTCCATCAAACGTGGGTACCTTCACCCCGGCCAGTACGTGACACGAGTTCTTGACCAAGCGGCACAGTTCCGCGGCCTGCCGTGGGCTATTCGCACCGACCAAGGCCCGGAGTTCACCGGCCGGGCGCTCGACCAGTGGGCCCATCGCAACGGCGTGCAATTGAAACTCATTGCCCCGGGCAAGCCGACACAGAATGCCTTCGTCGAGAGCTTCAACGGCCGCTTCCGGGACGAGTGCCTGAACGACAACTGGTTTGAAAGTCTTCCCGCCGCGCGAGCCATCATCAGCGTTTGGCGCCGCGACTTCAACGAGCAGCGGCCGCACAGCGCACTCGGCTACCGGACCCCAGCCGAGTTCGCCGCAACGCACCGCCGAAGGGGTCCAAAGCCGTCATCAACGAAGGAATTCAGCTAATCTTTCATTTCGGATTTTGCTAACACCGCCCCGGCACTGATACGGGGGGCAGGTCAGATCCGCGAAGCGCTAGACCAATTGACGCGCGAAGGTCGTGCGACGTGCGAAACCGTTGAGACTTACAGCACCGGGAGCCGTCCGCCCGAAGTTTGGAGGGCGGTGCTTGAACGAACACACTAGAGGATATGCACGCTTCGCGGAATGACGCCGCCCGCGCCCCGAGGTAAGCTGTCCTTTCCGCGACTTGCGCTCCCGACCCGGCCATGGACCCCGACATTCCCCGCGCGGTAGGCGATCCCTTCGACCCCGACAGCGACCCGCTCGAGACCCGCGAGTGGATCGAGGCGCTCGAGGCGCTCATCGCCGCCGAGGGCGCGCAGCGCGCGACCTTCCTGTTGCGCCGCCTGCTGCAGCACGCGCGCGCGCGCCGCGTCCCCTTGCCCCACGTGCTGGCCACGCCCTACATAAACACCATCGGGCTGGACGAGCAACCGCCCTACGAGGGCAACCTCGAGATCGAGGCACGCATCTCGGCGCTGGTGCGCTGGAACGCGCTCGCCATGGTGGTGCGCGCCAACCGCGCGAGCGGCGAGCTGGGTGGCCACATCGCAAGCTACGCCTCGGCCGCGGACCTCTTCGAGGTGGGCTTCAACCATGTCTTCCGCGCCGGCCAGGGCGGCGATCTCGTGTACTTCCAGCCGCATTCGGCGCCGGGCGTCTACGCACGGGCCTACCTCGAAGGGCGGCTCACCGAGGACCAGCTCGACAACTATCGCCGCGAGACCACGGGCAAGGGCCTGAGCTCCTATTGCCATCCGTGGCTCATGCCGGACTTCTGGCAGTTCCCGACGGGCTCTATGGGGTTCGGCCCGCTCTTCGCCATCTATCAGGCGCGCTTTCTGCGCTACCTGCAGCATCGTGGGATCGCCGAGACGTCCCGGCGCAAGGTGTGGGCCTTCGTCGGTGACGGCGAGATGGACGAGCCCGAGTCGCTCGCGGGCTTGTCCATCGCGGCCCGCGAGAAGCTCGACAACCTTGTGCTGGTGGTCAACTGCAACCTGCAGCGCCTCGACGGGCCGGTGCGCGGCAACGGCTCGATCGTGCAGGAGCTCGAGGGCCTGTTCGCCGGCGCGGGCTGGAACGTGATCAAGTTGCTCTGGAGCGGCGACTGGGATCCGCTCTTCCTGCGCGACACCCACCAGTGGCTCGAGAAACGCTTCCTCGAGACCGTGGACGGCGAGTTCCAGACTTACGCCGCGACCGATGGCGCCTTCAATCGCGAGCACTTCTTCAACAAGTATCCCGAGCTGCGCCAGCTCGTCGCGCACCTCTCCGACGACGACATCGACCGCCTGCGCCGCGGCGGTCACGACCCGGTGAAGATCTTCTCGGCCTACTGGCACGCCGCGCGCCACCAGGGGCAGCCCACGGTGATCCTCGCCAAGACGAAGAAAGGCTACGGCATGGGCACCGCCGCGCAGGGCCGCATGACGACGCACCAGGCGAAGAAGCTCGACGTCGGCCAGCTCGCCGCCTTCCGCGACCGCTTCGCCCTGCCGCTCACCGATGCGCAGTGCGACGCCTGCGAATTCGTTCGCCCGCCGCGCGAGTCCGCCGAGATAGCCTACCTGCACGCGCGGCGCGAGAAGCTCGGCGGCTACCTTCCGGCGCGCACCGCGAAGTGCGCCCCGGTGCCCACGCCCGAGGCCGCGGCCTTCGCCCGGTTCGCCCTCGAGGCGAGCGGCAAGGAGATGTCCACGACGGTCGCCTTCGTGCGCATGGTGGGCGCCCTGCTGCGCGATGCGGCGCTGGGCAAGCTTCTCGTGCCCATCATCGCCGACGAGGCACGCACCTTCGGCATGGCCGACCTCTTCCGCCAGATCGGGATCTACTCGCCCTTCGGGCAGCTCTACGAGCCCGAGGATTCGGCGCAGCTCTCGTACTACAAGGAAGCGGTCGAGGGCCAGATCCTTGAGGAGGGTATCAACGAGGCTGGCGCCATCGCCTCGTGGGTCGCGGCGGCCACCAGCTACTCGGTGCACGGCCAGGCCATGCTGCCGTTCTACATCTACTACTCGATGTTCGGCTTCCAGCGCGTGGGCGACGCCATCTGGGCGGCGGCCGACTCGCGCGCGCGCGGCTTCCTGTGCGGCGCCACCGCCGGGCGCACGACGCTCGCGGGCGAGGGCCTGCAGCACCAGGACGGCACCAGCCACCTGGTGGCCACGACGATCCCCAACTGCCGCGCCTACGACCCGTGCTTCGCCTACGAGCTGGCGGTGATCCTCGAGGACGGCATGCGGCGGATGATGTCACGCCAGGAGGACGTCTTCTACTACGTGACGCTCATGAACGAGAACTACGCCATGCCGTCGATGCCCGAAGGCGCGGCCGAGGGCATCCTGCGCGGCATGTACCGCATCCGCGCGGCAAAGGGCGCACGAGTCCGGCTGCTCGGCGCGGGCACGATTCTCAACGAGGTGATCGCGGCAGCGGAGGTGCTGGAGAACGACTGGAGTGTCGCGGCGGAGGTGTTCTCGGTCACGAGCTTCACCGAGTTGCGGCGCGAGGGGATGGAGCTGACGCGGAGGCGGCGAGTTTCCTCGGCTCCCGGGAAGGGCGCGGAAGAGGCTTGGGTGGAAACGCAACTGCCGAAGACGGGGGCCCCCGTCATCGCGGCCAGCGATTACGTTTCGGCGGTGGCGGACCTGATCCGGCCCTGGATCGCGGACCGCTACGTGGCGCTGGGCACCGACGGCTTCGGGCGCAGCGACACGCGCGCTAAGCTACGCCGCTTTTTCGAAGTGGACCGCCATGCGATCGTCGTGGCCGCGCTGCACGCGCTGGGCGACGAACGCCGCCACGAGGCACTGGGGCGCTACGGCCTGGAGGACGGCGGCCCGGCGCCTTGGGCGCGCTGAGGACATCAACCAGTCGAAGACCTGCGACATCGGCTCGGACTGGATCTCGCGGTTCATGCGTTCGACACGTACGGTGGCCGTTTCGTCTTCTCCTTGTCGGCCGGCCCGACCGGACCGGGGATGGTGAAGGGAAGTCGCCGCCCCCGTGGGGAGCGCTGCTGTGAACTGTGAACCGGTACCCTTTCCGTGGACGCCAAGGGGCGACGAGCGTTATCCGCGGACGGCCGGTTCGGAAACTTGCGACGAACCGGAAACCGGCCGGCGGTGGATAACGCGGTGCTGCTCACTGCAATGTTACTCCCGGGTTTGGCTGGGAAGGTGTGCCGTGCCAGCGATGCTCGAATGCGGCGGGCGAAGGATTGCCCAACGAGGAGTGACGACGTTCGGTGTCGTAGTAGCCGTGACCCTAACCCAGAATTTCGTACCGATCTGAAGTGGAAATTCCGGCACAAATTTGACTCCTGGAGGGAAGGTGTGCCGTGAAGTGGCGCAAGTAATAAGGTGTTTTGGAAGACTGCATGCGCAAATCTAGTATGGAGTGCGAGGAAGTATCAGAGGCGTTAGCGGTGCAGCGGAGGATTCGATACGTAGCCCACGACGAAGGCGAGTTCTATCGGCGACGTTGACTTTGCCCATAAATCGAAAAGTGGTGCGTCGAGCGCGACCAACGAGTACCTGACCTGCCCCCCTGTTCGAGGTACTGGCGGAATCGGTCGGCGACGCCGGAACCCCGCGCATTGCCAAACCCTCTGATGCGGAGGACATTGCACACTGCTCGTACCTCGACACCGCCGCAAGAAAGACAGAGGGCCCAGCGCTTGCGCACCGAGCCCTCGGAGGGATTGGTAGGCCGTGCAGGGATCGAACCTGCGACCAACGGATTAAGAGTCCGCTGCTCTACCAGCTGAGCTAACGACCCATCCCTGCAACTCTGCTGTGTAGTGGCGCTGCCACATCGCCGACGCCACCGGCGATTGGTAGGCCGTGCCGGATTTGAACCGGCGACCAACGGATTAAAAGTCCGCTGCTCTACCAACTGAGCTAACGACCCGCCGGCAAGACGCGAATTATACCCAATCTTCCGCTGGCCGGCCACGCCGCGGGAGGCCAGGCGGTCAATGCGTATCGCGGGTCAGGTACGGCGGCAGCGACGCGAAGTCGATGCCCTCTTCGGCCAGCGCATCCGCCTCCTCGCGGGAGGCCTGGCCGCGAATGGCGCGCGCGGGCGTCTCGTCGTAGTGAATGCGTCGCGCCTCCTCCGGAAACCGCTCGCCGACATCCTCCGTGGAACGCACGATCTGCCGCAGCGCGGCGACAAGATCGGCCGGCAGGCCGGCGATGGCCTCCGGCGCGGCACCGGATGCAGCCGCGGCCGCAGGCGTCGGCGCCGGGTTGCCGCGTTCGCTTCGCCGTGGCTTCGCGCCGTCCTTGCGCACCTTCACCTTGGCGGTCGGCAGACGCACGATTTCCGCATCGTCGCAGACCGGGCAGCGCACCAGCATTGCCTGTTGCTGGCGGAGGAATTCGGCACCCGAGTCGAACCAGCCCTCGAAGGCATGGTCCTGCGCGCAGCGGAGGTCGTAGACGATCATGGTGATTCAACGTTTGGCGCCGCTGACGCGGTTAAGCCATCTTTTCCATGCGCCGCCCCTGTTCTCCATGCGCCCCATCAGGTAGCGCTGTGCGGCCACGCTGCCGACGATGATCGAGGCCAGCGCGATCACCGATCCCACCGCCAGCGTGGAAATGCCCGTCAGGCCCTGGCCGATGGTGCAGCCCAGCGCGGTCACGCCGCCGAACCCCATGAATATCGCCCCGACGATATGGTTGCCCACGTCCTCGACCGAGCCGAAGCCTTCCCAGCGGAAGGTGCGACTGGCCAACGCATAGGCGGCGGAGCCGGTCAGCATGCCCGCCACCCCGGCGATGCCGAAGGTGACGATGCGGCTGGCGTCGCTCCACAACAGCAGGAGTTCCAGCGAGAAGGCGATCGGCGCGGTAAAGCTGTACGACTCGATCCGGTTGGTATTGGTGGCGACGAATTTCTCTTCCAGCGTTGCCGGATCCTCGGCCAGATAGCCGATGTTGCCGGTGATATACCAGCCACCGACGATCACCAGGCCGATGATGATGCCGCCAATGATGAGTTCCTTCGACACGCGGAACTCGCGGTCCTTGAATACATAGATCAGCAATCCCAGCGCAACGGCGAACGGCAGCCAGACCTTGGCCGTGGCACCGAGTCCGATCGCGCCGAGCAGTGTCGGCAGGTCCGAGGTCGGCGCGATGGCGCTGAAGTCGATCCGCCAGGGATCGAGCGCCGCGTCGCGCCACACGGCAAACAGGCCACGCAGCGTCATGGACGCCGCCACCGCGAATACGACCAGGACCAGCAGCGATTTCAGGTTGCCCGCGCCGGCACGGATCAGTGTCTTGCTGCCGCAGCCGGAGGCCAGCGTCATGCCAAAGCCGAACAGAAAGCCGCCGACGATGGCCGACACCCAGGCCACCCTGGCCCCGGTGTATAGCGACTTGGACAGATCGATCAGGCCAAGCTGTACCAGAACCGCGCTACCTGTGATGGCTACAGCGATAGCGAGTACCCACATACGCATACGCCGCCAATCGCCGAAATTCACGACATCCGATATCGCACCCATGGTGCAGAAGTTGACCCGATTGGCCACGGCGCCGAACACGAACGCCAGGACAAAGGAAAGCCCGGCGACGATGAGCGGCAGGTTGGCGGAAGGGGCAGCGTCCATCCGGAAATTATCGCATGACGCCCATTCGCCGATTCCGCAACGGTTTGTTTCGCGTGCCGCGAATCGTGGTCAGTGTGGAAATTCTGCCTAAAGGCCAGTTGACCCCATCCACCGCCGTCCGGCGTTCATGACCTGCAGGACCGGACCGACAACGACCGGCCGTTACCGAGGAGGCACGGCCATGAGCATCAGCAGCAAGTTGATTCGCCACACTCTGGCAGCAGCATTCGTTGCCGCCGGGCTGGTCGCCGGCGCTGCGCAGGCGTCGAAATACCTTCCGCCATTCGTGAAGGGCGCATTGGTCCAGGTGGACGTCTACGATCGCCGCGACCGCACCGCGCTGCCGATTCACAGCAAGGATGGCCGGCAATACATTGTCGGCACGCCCGGGCACGAATACGCTGTGCGCATCCGCAATTGCACCGGTGCGCGCGTACTGGTGGTCACCAGCGTTGATGGCGTCAATGTCATTTCGGGCGACACCGCGGCGCCGTCGCAATCGGGCTACGTGCTGGAACCATGGGGTTCGGTCGAAATCGCCGGCTGGCGCAAGAACATGGAACGCACTGCCGCGTTCTACTTCACCGATCTGGGCAACTCCTACGCCGCACGCACCGGACGTCCCGGCAATGTCGGCGTGGTCGGCGTTGCGGTGTTCCAGGAAAAGCCGGCACGCGTCACCTGGCGCGACCTGAACGGCTACCGCAGTCGCCTCGCCAAAGAGGCCGAGCGACTGGCGTCGGCCAACGGCGCCGCCGAGCCCGAAGCGAAAGCGGACGCACCAATGCCGGCCTCAGCGCCTCCCCTGGCGGCGGCCGAGCAGGATTCCGCAGCGGCACCATCGCGCAAGGACGAAGTCGCCGACGATTTGCGCCAGCAGGACGCGAAGGCGGGCATCGCCCAGAAACGCTTCGGCAAGCTCGGCACCGGCCACGGACGCAGTGAACACTCTCGCGTGACCCTGACGCAGTTCGAGCGCGCCAGCGAGTCGCCGGCCGAGACCATCGCCATCCAGTACGACCGGCGCGAGAACCTGATCGCCATGGGCGTGCTGCCGCCGCCGCGACTGGCCTACCGCACGCCGGACCCGTTTCCAGGCACGTTGCGCTTCGCGCCCGACCCCAACCGGTGAAATTCGCGGAGGCGGGTCGGTGAACCCGCCAGTTTCAGCAAGCGGCACGCCCGGCGTTGAATCACGCCGGGCGCGCTTGCATACTTGGCGAGTCATGGAAGGCTCGCCCGTTCCTCCCGCCGATACCGACGAGGCGCTGATGCTCGCCTACGGCGCCGGCGACGCCGGGGCCTTCGACCGCCTGTATGCGCGGCACAAGGGTGGTGTGTATCGCTACCTGCTGCGCCACTGCCGCAACGCCGGCGTTGCCGACGAACTGTTCCAGGATGTATGGATGAACGCAATCCGGGTCCGGGCGTCGTACGTTCCCTCGGCCCGGTTCACGACCTGGCTTTACACCTTGGCGCACAATCGCCTGGTCGATCATTGGCGCGCCACCGGCAAGGCACGGTTGGTGTCGATCGACGACGAGGACGGCGACGCCGGCGACGCGGTGGCGGTGCTGTCCGGCGCGCCGCAGCAGGAACCCGAGGCACGCGCGCAGACCGCCCAGCTGGGCGATGCGCTGCGTACGGCGCTGGCTTCACTGCCGCCCGAACAGCGCGACGCGTTTCTGTTGCAATACGAAGGTGGACTCTCGCTCGCCGAGATCGCCGACTTGTCCGGTGTGGGCGTGGAAACGGTCAAGAGCCGACTGCGTTACGCAACGACGAAACTGCGCGGGATCCTGGCATCGCTGCGCGAGGAATGGTCATGACCAACGGACCGGATACTCCAGAACGCGATCCCGCGCTGGCACGCGCATGGCAGGCGCACTCGCAGGAGACGCCGCCGCCCGAGCTCGACCGCAGAATTCTCGCCGCCGCGCATCGCGCGGTCGGAAGTGCACCGGAGGATGCCGCAGCGCGTGCTGCCGCGACGCGGCCGCAGCGATGGTGGATGCCGCTTGCCGCCGCCGCGACCATCGGCGTGGTCGTGATCGGCATGTTGCAGGTGGCGCCGCTGGATCAGGAGGCAATGGCGCCCGTTGCGGAGATTGCGCCGCCGACGCGAGGGCCGGCACCAAATCTCGCGGATGAGTCGAAGGCGCGCACCAATACGAGTGGGCCGGTCGAGCGCGCAGAATCCGAGCGCCAGGAAGCGACGCTTGCCGAGAAACGCGCAGTGCCGGCCGCCGCCGCAAGCGGAGCGGCGACCGACGCGAAACCGCGCGCAGAGGCACTGGGCGCCGCCGACGCGCGCACCGCCACGAGCCTGCGCGGAAAGCTCCAAGGCGAACGCGCGCCGGCGAGTCCGTCACCCAGGCTGGAAGCGGCACCAGCGCAGGACGCAAACCGTGCGGCGAGTGCTGCCTTGCCGCCCACTGCGGCGAGCGAGACCCGCGCAGATGCGATGGCACCGCCCGCGGTTGCGCAGAAACGACGCGCGGCGAGCGTGCAGGCGAACGCTGCACCAGCGTCGGTCGAAAGCAAGGAATCGGGACCATCGGCCGCACCGACGATACCGTCCCCTCCGCGGTCCGCGCCAGCGATGCCGCCACAGCCGGCCCCCGAGCCGTTTCCAGCCGCCCCGGCCAGTTCGGACGCCGCCGTTGCCGGAAGGATGGCGCCCAACGAAACAACTGCAAGCACGCGCGGCGCGGCGGCCTTGCGCAAGGACGCGCCGCGTCAGGAGCGCAGGTCAGCGGCGACGCGCGAAGGGGACGCCGCGCCAATGGCTGCGCCGGCGCGACCTGCACCGATGGCCGCGCCTGCGCCGGCGGCACCGATGGCTCGGGCGGCCGTACCCGCTCCGCTCGCGTCGGAAGCCACTTCCCCGGAGGCCTTGCGCGCCAAGGCGCGCGATCCGGAGGCGTGGATCGCCCGCATTCGCAAGCTGCGCGACGACGGCAATGTCGCCGAGGCGCAGAGCGAGCTGCGCGATTTCCGCGCGGCGTTCACCGACGCCGAACAACGCCTGCCACCGGATTTGCGCGACTGGATGAAGCCGTAGCTGAAGCCGTAGCACCCCTTCTCGCCGGTGTTCCTGACCGTTGAGCGCGCGCTCGAATCGAAGAAACCGGGTCAGTCCTGATTCGCGAAGTGCCGCGCTCAAAGACCGCGCAGCAGTTTGCGTATCGGCGCCGGCAGCGCGGCATCCCGCGCATCATCCGGCGTAAGCCACAGGGTGCCCGAGGCTTCGGTGCGCGCGGGCCAGTGCGTGACCGTTGCCCGCTGCGGATGCAGCGTCAACGCGAAATGGGTGAAGCCGTGAGCAATCGGCGGCAGCGCGTCGAGCAGCGTGATCGTGGCGTCGAAGCGTGTGCGCACATGCACCGCGACGTCGTCGTCGAGCGCGCACTCGGGCAAGCTCCACAGTCCGCCCCAGATGCCCAGCGCGGGCCGCTTCTCGAACAGGATTTCACCCTGACGCTCGATCAGCAGTACCCGCACCGCGCGCTGCGGCAACACCTTGCGCGGGCGCGGCGCCGGCAGTTCGCCAACGCGGTCCTGCGTACGCGCGACGCAATCCGCGGCTACCGGGCAGGCATCGCAACGCGGCGAGGAGCGCGTGCACAACGTAGCCCCGAGGTCCATCAGGCCCTGCGTGTAGCACTCGACTTCGCCTGCCGGAAGCAGCGCGTCGGCAACCTTCCAGAGCTCGGCTTCCACCTTCGGCGCGCCCGGCCAGCCTGCGACTCCGCGATGACGCGCCAGCACGCGCTTGACGTTGCCGTCGAGAATCGCCGACCGGATGCCGAAAGCAAACACCGCGATCGCTGCTGCCGTCGAGCGACCGATGCCAGGCAGCGCCTGAAGTGCTTCCGCGTTTTCAGGAAACGTGCCGCCGTACCGTGCGACAACGGCCTGCGCCGCCGCGTGCAGGTGATGCGCGCGACGGTAATAGCCCAAGCCACTCCAGCGCACGAGCACGTCGTCGAGCGGCGCGGCGGCGAGCGCCGCGACGTCGGGGAACGCCGCCAGGAATCGCTGGTAATACGGGACCACGGCCGCGACCTGCGTTTGCTGGAGCATGATCTCCGACAGCCAGATCCGGTACGCGTCGCGGGTGTTCTGCCACGGCAGGTCGTTTCGGCCATGCACTGCCTGCCAGCGCGAAAGGCGCGCCGCAAAGGAAGTGGACCGGTCCCCAGGGATGCGGGGCATCGGCGGAATCCGGACGCTAGCGTCCGCTCAGCCGTTGCCGTGCCTTGGCCGCCGACTCCGATTGCGGGTACTTGTCGATCAGTTCCCCCAGCGTGCGCCGCGCCACGGCGGCTTCGCCGAGTTCGAACTGCGCCGAGGCGATGTTGAGCAGCGCGTCGGGCACCTTGGTGCTGTCCGGGTATGTCGCCAACAATCGGCGCTGCGCAGCGATGGCGCCGCGGTAATCACGCCGTGCGAACTGCGCGTTGCCGATCCAGTACTGCGCCGATGGCGCCAGCGCGCTCTTCGGATAGGTTTTCACGAACGCGCCGAAGCCGGCGATCGCACCCAGGTAATCGCCCCGTTTGAACTGGTCGAGCGCCACGTCGTAGGCGCGCTGCTCGGCAGTGGCGCTCGCGCTTCCCGGTACCGCGGATGCCGCGCCCGGCGTCGCGGCCGGAGCGCCATCTGCGGGGACTTCACCCGCGGGCGGCGCGACCGGCGCCTGCGCCGTCTCGAGTTTGCGCAAGCGCGCATCGAGGTCGACGTAGAGATCACGCTGGCGCTTTTGCGCCTCGGTCAGCTCATGGGTGAGCACCTCGATCTGGCCACGCATGCGCGCGACATCGCCCTTGAGCGCCTCGATCTGGTTGAACAGGTCGAGCCCCTGATTCTTGGTCAGTTGCTCGATCACGGTCAGCCGCGCCTCGAGGTCCCGCTGCAGTTTGTCCAGCCGCTCGCTGGTCTGCGTGATGCGCTTGCGCGCCTCTTCATCGTCGAACAGAGCGGCCTGCGCCGCATGCGCCGACAGACACAGCACAAGCACCGCCGCGGCAAATCGCCAGCCTGCGCGACTGCCGATGCGTCCGACCGCCATGACGGTCATTGCCGAACGTGGTCCGCTCATTCGCCGGCGTGAACGATGTCCACGCGGCGATTTTCGGCCCACGACGCTTCATCATGCCCGAGGTTCTTGGGCTTTTCTTCGCCAAAGCTCACGGTCTCGATCTGGATTTCCTGCACGCCGAGCAGCGTCATCATCTGCTTCACGGCGTCGGAGCGCTTCTGGCCAAGGGCAATGTTGTACTCGCGCGAACCGCGCTCGTCGGCATGCCCGTGCAAGGTCACTTTCGCGTTGCGATTGGCCGTCAGGTAGTTCGCCTGCGCCTCGATCAGCCTCTTGTATTTTTCGGGCACGACAAAGCTGTCGTACTCAAAGAAAATTTCGCGCTGGGAGAGAATGTTGTTGGGATCTTTCAGAGCACTGGCCCCACTGCGCCCCGCCCCGGCGCCTGCGTTCGACGCACCGCCAACGCCGCCACCGGCCATGCCGCTGGTTGACGTACCGGACGCCGACGTTGCCGGATCGGTAGTCGCCGACTTGTCTTCAACGGGTGCCTGCACTGGATCAGTCTGGCAACCGGCCAGAAATAGCGCGACGAATGCCGCGGCGAGCAACTTGTTCATGTTTCCTCCTGCGTGAGAATGGCGGGCGCGCCGCGCGCGCAATGGACGCGGCGGAAGACGCATGGAAAATTCGATATTGGAAAATCAGGGCCGCACATACGGACCCCAGGCGGGTTCACGCACATCAGTGGCCGGCGCTACCAATCGTTGCTTGACGCGCCCGTCGCTCGAGACAGCGGCCAATATACCACGGCCTCCGACCGAATTCGCGTAGAGGATCATCCTGCCATTGGGCGCGACACTCGGGCTTTCGTCTCCCGGGCCCGCGGTGAGAATCTGCACCTGCCGCGTGGCGAAATCCTGGTAAGCGAGCTGAAAGCGGTTGCCGTCGCGGCGCACGAACACGAAGCCCTTGCCGTCCGGCAGTGGTCGCGGCGAGACATTGTAGGAACCGTCGAAGGTGAGCCGCTCGACAGTGCCCCCGCCAAGCGTCAGGCGGTAGATCTGCGGACTGCCGCCGCGATCCGACGTGAACAACAGCGACTTTCCGTCCGGCATGTAATGCGCTTCGGTATCGATCGCCGGCGAAGACATCACGCGCCGTGCGCCGCTGCCATCGGCATTCATCACATAGACCTGCGAACCGCCGTCCTTGGTCAGGGTGACTGCCAGGTTGCGCCCGTCCGGCGACCACGCCGGCGAGCTGTTGCTGCCGCGGAAATTGGCTACCGCCTTCCGCCCGCCGGTGGCGAGGTTCTGCACATAAATGACCGGCTTCCTGCTCTCGAAGGAGACATAGGCGATGCGGTTGCCCTCGGGGGACCAGCGCGGCGAGAGCAACGGCTCGTTGGAAGTGACGATGGTCTGCGGGTCGGCGCCATCCGCGTCGGCGACCAACAACTGGTAGCGGGTCCCGGCCTTGGTGATATAGGCGATACGCGTCGAGAACACGCCAGGCACGCCGGTCAGCTTTTCGAAGATCACATCGGCGATCTTGTGCGCGGTCGCACGAAACTGCGCCGGCGTGACCACGTAGGTCATGTTGGTAAGCGTGGCCTGCTTGACCACATCCACCAGCGCGAATCGGACCTCGACCCGGCCATCCGGAAGCGTGCGCATGGCGCCGACCGCGACCGCGTCGGCTTCCCGGCCGCGCCACATCGGCGCCTGCACATCCTCCGCCCGCGCCGGACGAGGAAACACATTGTCCGTGCCGATCAGCCGGAACATGCCGGAACGCGCGAGATCTGCGCCGACGACCCCGGAAATGCCCAGCGGAAACGCCGATTCGCCGTCGAAGGGGACGATCGCGACCGGAATGACCGTCCCCGCTCCACCGACGATCTCGATGGTGAGCTGCGCGCGGGCCGGAATGGCGGCGAAGGCGAGGAATGCGAATAGGGCTAGGAAACAGCGAAGGAAGCGGGGCATGCCTGACCTGATTGTGCGGCGCCATCGCGCGCGGGAGGAATGAATGTCGCCGGCGAACGACGACAGCGCAAGCGCCTGTTGATTATAGCGAACCGTAACGCACCGAAGTCTTAATCGGGGTTGACCCCCGAACCGCGGCCGAGTTCCGCGCGGCAGGATCAGTGCGGCGCGACCGTCGCGTCATACCCAAAGGCACTCGAGATGCGCTCGGCCACCCGTCGCGCCTCGTCGCGGTCCGGATAGGGACCCAAATAGACTCGGTACAGCCCGCCCGCCTCGCGCACCCTGGGCTGCACCTGCGCCGTGGCCAGTTCGCCTTGCACGCGGGACAGGAAGTTCTGGGCATTGCCGAAATTGGAAAAGGCGCCCAGCTGCACGGCGAAGCCGCCGGCCTGGGCGCTGACCGGTGCGGAAGTTTCCGACAGGCCCGTGGCTTCGGCCCCGGGAGATCCGACGGCTGACCCGGTGCCAGCCGCGGACGCCACTGCCGGCAGCGGCGCCAACGCCGCCATTGTCGACTCCCCCGGGATGATCGCCTCGACCTCCACTTCGCCACTGCCCCGGCTGGCGATGCCGATACGGTATGCAGCCGCATACGACAGGTCGATGATCCGCCCGTGCAGGAAGGGACCGCGATCGTTGACCCGCACCACCACGGCCCGCCCCGTTGCAACGTTGGTGACGCGCACATAGGACGCCAGCGGCAACGTCGGATGCGCCGCCGTCATCGCATACATGTCGTAGGTCTCGCCATTGGACGTCTTCTGGCCGTGGAACTTGCGCCCGTACCACGAGGCCACCCCGCGCTCCTTGTATGGCCGCAACGCGGTCGCCGGCACGTAATATTTGCCGAGCACAGTGTAGGGCCGGTTGGCAAAGCGATGCAGCGGCTCCACGCGCGGTACCGCATCGGGAATCCGGTCGAGATCCGTCGGCGGATTCGCGCCGGGGCCGTCGTCCTTGTAGTACTTCGACGAGGTCTGCGGCGGCACGGAGTCGCCCGGCTTGCCCGCGGACTTCGGCGGCGCGCTGCTGCAGGCGGCGAGAAGCAGCGCACCGACGACCAGCGTCGCGCATTGCCGACAGGGTAGGAATCGAGGCATGCTCAAGACCGCAATTTACCATCGCTAACTCCTCTGCTCACGCCATGGCCACTTACCTCTTCGCCTGGAATCCGTCGCTGTGGGCCTGGCCCGAACTGCCCGCCGACATGCGCCGCCTTTCCCGCCGCGGTCACCTCGACACCCAATGGAGCGCTGGACGCACGCGCAGCATCGAAGTCGGCAGCCGCGCCTTTCTGGTGCGCGTCGGCGTACCGCCCAAAGGCATCTTCGGCGCCGGCTACACCTTGACCGAGCCGCAGTCCGCGCCGCATTGGCGACCCGAGAAGGCCGCGACCGGCGCGACCACGCAGTACCTGAACCTGCGCCTGGAAGTGCTTCGTCCGCTGCCTTTCGTCACCTACGATGATCTCGCCCGCCCGCCGTTTTCCAGATTTCGATGGGGCGTGCGCGCGTCCGGCGTGCGCATTCCCTCCACGCTGGCCGACGCGCTCGAGGATTTGTGGGAGGCGCGGGTGACCGCCGGCGTCAAAGCCGGTCGAGCGGGCTGACCACGCCGCGGCCGCCCCGATTGAGTACATGCGCGTAGATCATGGTCGTGCTCACGTTGGAGTGGCCGAGGAGTTCCTGCACCGTGCGGATGTCGTAACCCGCGTCGAGCAGATGCGTCGCGAAGGAGTGGCGCAGCGTGTGCGGCGTGGCCGGTTTGGCGAGAATCGCGTCACGCACCGCCTGCCGCATCGCCCGCTGAAAAGCCTGGTCGCCCAGATGATGACGGCGGACGATGCCGCTGCGCGGATCCACCGATCGGCAGGGCGCCGGAAAGACATATTGCCAACCGGCTTCCAGCGCCGCGCGCGGATACTTGCGGTCCAGCGCATGCGGCAGCCAGACGTTGCCATGGCCGGCCTTCAAGTCCCTGGCATGCAATTGCAGCGCCGCGTCCACCTGCGCGCGCAGCGGCTGCCGCAAGCCGTCCGGCAGCACCGATATGCGGTCCTTGCGACCCTTGCCGTCGCGGATCACGATTTCCCGGCGCGAGAACTCCACATCCTTCACCCGCAGCCGCACGCCTTCCATGATGCGCATTCCGGTGCCATAGAGCAGGCGGCCGAGCAGCGCGTGAACGCCCTCCAGCTTCTTCAGAACCAGCGCCACCTCCTCCCGGGTCAGGACCACCGGCAGGCGGGTCGGCTCCCGGGCGCGCTCCACCCGGTCGAGCCAGGGCAGTTCGATGGTGAGGACTTCCTTGTACAGAAAGAGCAGCGCGCTCTTGGCCTGGTTCTGCGTACTGGCGGCGACGTTGCGCACGGCGGCCAGGTGGGTCAGGAACGCCTCCGCCTCCCCCGCCCCCATTTCCACCGGGTGCCGCTTGCCGTGAAAAAGGATGAAGCGTTTAATCCAGTCCAGATAGGCCTGCTCGGTGCGCAGGCTGTAGTGCTTGAGCCGGATCTTCAGGCGAACGCGCTCGAGCAGAGGAACCGGGGCGGGATCGGGCATCGACGGGGGTGGTTAGGTGCTGTATCTGCGGTGTTGGCCGTTGATTCTGGGGGGCTTCTCTCCCCGGTCCAATGGGACGTTTGGAAGATGGACGGGATGTTTTCCGACTCGTTTAGGTTCACTATTTTTTGTTAGAAGGCTACAAATCCGTCCACCACCTTAAGGGGAACGTCGTCATGCGGAAGGTACTGCTTTCTTTGTTGCTCGCCTTTGTATCAGGCTGCTCCACGACAACCGCACTCTCGCCCGAAGCGTCGGCGCAACAGGTGGCCGCTGCGACGGATGAATGGCGCGCGGCCTACGACAGTCGCGAGCCCAAACGAATTACTGCCCAGTACGCAGCGGATGCCGTTCTCTGGGGAACGAATCTCAAGGTAGTTGCAACGACCCCTTCCGCTATCGCGGAATACTTCAAAGATGCTCCCGCTCGCCCCGAGGCAAGCGTCGTCTTCGGTGAGCAGAACATACGCGTGTACGGCGACTTCGCGCTCAATACTGGAACGTACACATTCAAAGGAGTACGCGATGGAAAACCAAGTTCAACTCCCGCTAGGTACAGTTTCGCGTTCCGTAGACAAGAGGGCAAGTGGCTAATCGTCGATCACCATTCCTCAAGGTTGCCACAGTAGCCTTCTAACCCTTTGTTCCAGCGGACTCGCCTTCGGCGAGCCGCTGAACAAAAACGTTAGGCCTCTCACCAAGCCCATGCAATGCTAAATCGTGGTGCATTAATCGTTCGTCCCAAACAGCCGTACCATGATTGGGCGGCGAACTTGGACGAATCCGGGATTGTGCCGAATCCCGCCGACGAGCAAACGGTTTACTTGGTCCCTGGCTTCGAGGACAACGAGGAAAGCGAACGCATCATTCGGGAAGTCTACGCGGAGGTCTTTGAGCGCGAGCTTTTCGGGTGGCACACTGACGAGTCCGCGTGGCCGAAGAATCGCACCCTTGCAATGTTCAAGAACTGGTTTCAGGTTGAACTGCACTCGATCGTGGAGGATCTATGTGGGTACGAAATTGCCGACGATGAGGCCTAACCCGGCGGTCAACTTGGACGTGCCGGTTGAGGTCTTCGTTCTTGTCAACGACTCCGGCGGCACGCCAGTTACCTTAGTTCGTTAGGCAGCATGGTACGAACCGAATCCGGCGCAGCGTCTTTCTACGACGAGCTCGCGCCGTTCTATCACCTTCTCTATCCGGACTGGGAGGTGGCGATCTCCAGACAAGGAAATGCCCTCGCGGCATTGCTTCGCGAGCTTGGAATTGAACCAGGCGACGCTGTCCTGGACGCTACCTGCGGGATTGGGACCCAGGCGCTGGGACTTTTGAAGCACGGTTATAGCGTGACGGCATCCGATACGTCGCCCGCGGCGATTGAGCGATTTAATGGTGAAGTCAAGGCTCGCGCGCTCCAAGCAACGTCGTACGTCGATGACATGCGGACACTGGCTCAAGCCAAATCGGGGTCTGTGGCTGCGGTAATCGCTTGCGATAACAGCATCCCACATCTGCTTTCCGACGCGGAAATCCTTGAAGCCTTTAGGAATTTTTATCGATGCCTACGACCGGGCGGTTGCGTTGTCATATCTGTACGCGACTACGCGTCAATCGAGCGACACAACCCTGACGTCCAGCCTTATGGGCTTCGATACGACGGCGACCGTCGTTTTCTCGCTGTCCAGGTTTGGGAATGGGAGGGTGATCAGTACGATTTGAGCATGTACCTGACGTCTGAGTCGCCTCGCGGAGTCTGCAAAACGCGCGTACTGAAAAGCCGCTACTACGCCGTACCCATACAACGCCTAGTGCAGCTGTTGTCGGAGGCGGGCTTCGGCGAGGTACAGCGTCGTGATGACGTAATTTTTCAGCCCGTGTTACTTGGCCGGCGGATTGATGCAGCCTAACCCTGCGTTCAACACGGACGCCCCGCAGGGAGCGCTGCGCGCTGTCCGGCGGTTCGCCGGTTAACTCTTATCGTTAGGCCCCCGCACAGGCTTGCGCACTTCGAGAGAACTCAATGTTTGACCACGTCAAGTTCGGCGTCAGCGACTATGCAGCGAGCAAAGCCTTCTTCCTCAAGGCACTGGAACCGCTCGGCGTAACTGTTGCCACCGAGTGGCTACCGAACGGTGTCGAGCTTTGCCAACCCAAGGGCAAGGTTTCATTGTGCCTGTATCAAACCGGGGAGAGGCCGGCGCATCTTCACTTGGCGTTCGTGGCCGAGGATCGCCAGCAAGTCGACGGGTTCTATCGCGCGGCGCTAAAGGCCGGTGGCAAAGACAATGGCCCGCCTGGACTTCGCCCGCACTACCACGCGAACTACTATGCCGCCTTCGTCATTGGTCCAGATGGGCACAACATCGAAGCTGTTTGCCATGAACCCGGGGCCTAACCCAGCGCTCAAGCGGACCTGCCTTCGGCAGGCCGTTTAGCTCAAACGTTGGGCGTCATAGGAGAACATCCGCCATGAACATCGATGAAAAATCCATTTGCGATCTTGTACATACTTGGCACACCGCCACGGCCGCGGGCGATGTCGAATCAGTGCTGAAACTCATGACAGAAGATGTCATCTTCCTTGTCGCCGGTCAGCCTCCGATGAAAGGTCGAAGTTCATTCGAAAAGGGGCTGCGAGGTTTGCTCGAATCGCACCACATCGAATCCACGAGTGAAATCCAGGAGGTAGAAGTCTCTGGAACCTTGGCTTACTGCTGGAGCGTGCTCAAGGTACAAATTACTTCAAAGGCCGGTGGCAAGCCCGTAGTTCGAACCGGCAGCGCCGTGTCGATCTTAAGAAAGCAAGTCAATGGAGCTTGGGCGGTGGTGCGCGATGCAAACCTTTTAGCCTTAGCCACATGACGCCCAACCCTTCAATCGAGAGGACGTGCCCCGGCAAGCCGGGTCTCACGCCTCTCATCTCAAACGTTGGCCGGCCATCGTCAGGCTGGCGCGGTGGTGTAACCAGGCATCCGCGAATTCAACAATGCGATTCAAGAGGAGGACAAATGAGGTCACCAGACTCAGTATCCCGGCGGATATTCTCCAACTTCTGGCCCGCCGCTCTACTCGTGTCGTTAATCGCGGTGACAGCGCAGGCAGCGGACAAGCCTGTGGGCGACGCTGCTTTCAATGCCTCCGACCGTCTAGCGGTCGTTAATCTCGTCAGCAGCTACGGCCCTCTTTACGACCAGTTCAAGATGACGGAGTGGCGCGCACTTTTCGTGGAAAAGCCCGTCCTCGAATTCTGGCTCAACGGCAAGAAGCAACTTGAGGGCATCGATTTACTCCTAGCGATAACACAGAAACGACAGGAGTACTTCAAGCAGGAAAAACTCCAACGCCGACATTTCCTCACCCCGCGGTTCGTCCGCCAGACCGCAGATACCATTACCGGCGAGGCGTATTTCCAGCTGCTGACGAATAAAGGCGACAAGCCTGCCTTTGTGACCACAGGGTTGTATGAGTTTACGGCAGTCAACGAGGGGAACCAGTGGAAGTTCAGCCGCTGGGTCGCTCATCTCGACAATCCGCTTGATTGAGCCTTGGTGACGATATTGGCCAATGCGGAGGCATGCGGTGCGCCGGCTAACCCGGCGGTCAACCGGACGCGCCGGCCGGCGGCCTCGCTCTGGCGCGCGTCTCGTCGGCGCGCCGGTTACCTTACTCGTTAGGCGGCCTGGGATTGGCTTCGGATTTGGCTTCGGATTTGGATTTGGATTTGGATTTGGATTTGGAGCAACGTAATTCGATGACGGACACGATGCAGGCCTATGTGATAAGCGAGCCCGGAGGCCCGGAAAGGCTGGAGCTCAGAGAAATTCTGCGCCCGTCTCCACGGGACGGATGGGTCCTCATTAGAAACCGGGCCTTCGGACTCAACCGATCAGAATGGTTCACACGGCGCGGGGAATCGCCTTCGGTACAGTTCCCGCGCGTGCTTGGCATCGAGTGTGCCGGTGAAGTCGTCGCCGCGCCCGGTTCTAATTTACCGGTTGGGCAGCGCGTCGTTGCGATGATGGGGGGAATGGGGCGGCAGTTTGACGGGTCTTACGCTGAGTATGTGCTGGTGCCGCAGCAGAATGTCTTCCCATTGCAGACAAAATTGGAGTGGAAGCGCCTCGCAGCTCTGCCTGAAATGCTTCAGACTGTTCACGGTTCACTCCACGTAGGACTGGAGATCGAGCGGGCGAACAACATTCTTGTGCGAGGCGCGACCTCGTCCATCGGATTCACGGCCATCTCTCTGGCGCGATCGGCAGACCTTGAAGTCACCGCCACCACCCGAAACCCGGCCAAGGCCGACGAGCTCAAAGGCGCTGGCGCCACTCATGTCATCGTCGACGACGGAGTGATAGCGGACAAGGCCCGCGCCATCTACCCGGATGGCTATGACCGTGTCCTGGAGCTCGTCGGCACAACGACCTTGCTCGATTCTCTGCAGGCGGCGCGCCGGGGCGGCATCGTCTGTATGACGGGTATCCTCGGCGGCAGCTGGGTCCTGCAGGACTTCCACCCGATGGGCGACGTCCCGACAGGCGTGAAACTGACCTCATACAGCGGTGAGGCATCCGATATCGCGTGCGCACAGCTTCAACGGTATGTGTCGCTCGTGGAGTCCGACAAGCTCATCCTTAAGCTCGGCCCGAGCTTTCATTTTAGGAATCTTCGCGAAGCCCACACCATGATGGACGAGAACAGAGCAAACGGGAAAATTGTGATCGAGGTGGACTGACTGCGATGTCGACGTTGAATGGTGCTGGCCGGCCGCCTAACCAGTAGTTCCAGCGGACCGCCTTCGGCGGCCGCTGAACTCCAACGTTAGGCCGCAAGGGTTGTGGCTCACCTCAGGATCCGAGAGAGACCGATTTTTGTTTGCGCGAACAGTGAGGACTCGACATGCAGTGGCCTGATCTGAGTGCGACCTTCAAACAGGTTCCCTTGCCAGAGGGCTATCGTTATGCGCAGCTTCGTCGCGGCGATGTCCCGGCACTTCGCGCGGCAATCGCCGAGTGGCATCCCGACGTGTCCGTCGGAGCAGCCAGTTGCTACCTCGAGGAGGACTTTTACGAAACAACCGCTACGCTTGCCGGCGAGGCCGAGCGCGATCTGTTGATTGTGCTGATTTGGAAGGGAGATGAACTCGCAGGCTTCGTGTCCTGGGATCGGGAGCGCGCGCAGCAAGCATTATATGGGCGATTCGGTGTCATCTCGCCGACTCACCGGGGGGCGAAGATATCGACTTGCATGATGCAACTTGGAGAGACCATCGCCCGTGCCATGGGCGCTGGCTTCATCTACACGCTGGCGACGCTTAAGGTTCCAAGCATGCAACTCGCCCTCGAGCGCGCCGGCTATCAATTGCTCGGAATCGCGCCAGGCTATGACCGCGAGCTCGTGGCACCAGGGATCGTCAAGCGCGTCTACGAGGCCTGGTATGCGAAGGTACTTGTGCCCGAGGACGAACTGCTGCGTCCAGATCCCGCCAAGATGACCCCAAAGACCCGAGAGCTCTTCCAGTTGCTCTTCCCGCACTTCTTTCAGCCGAGCGA
This sequence comes from Betaproteobacteria bacterium, assembly GCA_032123655.1. GTDB lineage: Bacteria > Pseudomonadota > Gammaproteobacteria > Burkholderiales > Casimicrobiaceae > VBCG01. The sequence goes on along the minus strand of JAQBEY010000070.1, from coordinate 2,081 downwards.
GCCGCCTAGGGGCGCGGCGTGATTGCGATTGCGGCCTAACTGCTTATTTCGTTAGGCCGCACATATTCATAGGAGGTTTAATCATGAGTTCAAACGCGTTGTTTTTTGCCTGGAACCGTTCCATACCCGGTCGCGAGCGATTGAGTGCGGACCATTTTTCGCAGATGGTGCAATACCTGATAGGGCAGCAACAGAATGGCTCAATCCAATCGTTCGAGACCGTGTTGCTGGATTCCCACGGCGGTGATATGAACGGATTCTTTCTAATTCGAGGCGAATCCGCCAAGCTCGACGCTCTGGTCTCAAGCACCGAGTGGGTAACCCACATGACCCGTGCGTTGTTGCACCTGGAGGGCTCCGGGGCCGTGCGGGGTGTGACGGGAGAATCGATTGCGACGCGGATGGAGTTGTGGTCCAAGTCAATTCCAACGTGATCGCTTATCGAAGTGCGGCCTAACCTGCACGTCAACACGGACGCGTCGCCGGCGATGCTTCGCGCCCGCCATCTCCGCGCCGGTTACGTGCGACGTTAGGCCGCAATCGGCCCCGACGCAGCGGCCTTGACTAATCGTATCCGAATGGATACCATCGCCCGGTGTTCCAGATCCAGCAGACCGAAGCTTTCGCCAAGTGGCTAGTGAATCTTCGCGATGTTCGCGCCAAAGCCAGAATCCTTGCGCGACTCGACTCCGTCCGCCTCGGGAACTTGGGTGACACGAAGTCCGTAGGTGGCGGAGTCAGCGAAATGCGGATCGATGTTGGCGCTGGCTACCGCGTTTATTTCGCGCGGCGTCAGCGAGTCATTGTCATCTTGCTTTGTGGTGGAGACAAGTCCACGCAATCCAAAGACATGGCGATTGCCCGTAGGATCGTCCAAGAAATTGAATAAGGTTCTCCCATGCGCGTAAAGATTAGGGAATTTGACCCGAGTGCCTATCTCGATAACGACGAGGTCATTGCCGAATACCTTACGGCTGCGCTTGAAGACGGCAACCCTGACGTTTTTTTGTCGGCCGTTGGCAATGTGGCGAAAGCTCGCGGCATGAGCGCAATAGCGGAGAGTACGGGCCTCGGACGCGAAAGCCTGTACAAGGCATTTGCGCCTGGCGCGAAGCCTCGGTACGACACGGTGCTTAAGGTGTTGCAGAGCTTCGGCGTAAAGCTAAATGTCACCGCATAGCCAGGTATCGCACTGCGGCCTAACCCTGCTATATGGACTTCCCCGTTGGTACAACGCGAATTGATGCAGCGATAACGTAGGACAGACTGCAACTCTATATCCGACCTCAGCGCCTTGATGCTGCCGCGGGCCATCATGAAAAACCGCCCGTTTGCTCCACATTCGTTCATCGGCCTTGGTTGCGGCCGGCAGGTTAGCCTGAGTCTGCAAACGTCGGTCTGACCAGTTATCGCTTTCGCCTTTCGCGCAGTCGTACGGTTGAACTCACTGCTTCGTTACGCTGCTGCCGCCACTACCTTCGGCGCCAAACGCTGCACGTCGAAGCCTTCGCCCTTCACCAGCAACGCCCAGATGATGCGGGCGTGTTTGTTGGCAATCGCCACCAGCGTCTTGTGATAGCCGATGCGGTCCAAGACAGTGACGATCCACTGCTGCAAGCGATGTCATGCTGCCGGTGGCTTGCGCAAAGCCGCCTGCAACGCACTCTTGGCGCCGAGGATCAGAAGTGGCCCCACGCGGTCGGACAGTTTTTCGGGATACTTAAGTGGTTGCTCTGCGGGTTAAGCCGCCAGTCGTAGTGGCGGCTGGTTGAAGTACACGTCATCAGGTGCTTGCCGGTCAAGACTGGAATGCGGCCGGCGCCGGTTGTAGAAATCGAGATAGACGGCCAGCTTCGAGCGAGCTTCGGACGTGGTCTCGTAGGCATGGAGGTAGACGTGCTCGTACTTGACCGACTTCCACAGCCTCTCCACGAACACGTTATCGCGCCAGCAGCCCTTGCCGTCCATGCTGATGCGGATGTTGTGGCGGCGCAGGACCTCGATGAACGTGGCAGCGGTGAATTGACTGCCCTGATCGGTATTCATGAGGTCCGGCACGCCGTGCTTGGCGATCGCTTCCT
>JAQBEY010000069.1:0-9865 GCA_032123655.1 Betaproteobacteria bacterium | reverse complement strand
GGAACCAGCATGTCGTCGGCGGCAAACGAGATTCCGCCTCGCGTAGCCAGCGCGTAGCCCGCCTGCATCAGCTTGTCGGCGAAAATCACGGTCTCGCGCAGGCCGCAGCGCCGGAAACTCGCATTGATGATCCGCGAGATTTCCTTCTTCTTGAGCGGTTTGTTGATGACCGAGAACGGCAGCCCCGGCGGAAGGATTTCGGAGAGCAGCGCGCGGCCGACCGTGGTGTCGTAGCGCGTGATCTTCTCGACCTTCTCGGGATTGCCGTCCGCGTCGACACCGAGATCAACCTCGCGGATGCGAACCTTTACCCTGGCATGCAGTTCGGCCTGGCGCGACTCATAGGCACGCGAGACTTCGGCGATGTCGGCGAACATCTGGCCTTCACCCGCCGCGCCGATCTTCTCGCGCGTGGCGTAGTAGAGACCAAGCACGATGTCCTGCGACGGCACGATGCAGGGCTCGCCGTTGGAAGGCAGCAACACATTGTTGGACGCGAGCATCAGCGTGCGCGCTTCCATCTGCGCCTCGAGCGACAAAGGCACGTGCACCGCCATCTGGTCGCCGTCGAAGTCGGCGTTGAACGCCGTGCAGACCAGCGGATGCAGCTGGATGGCCTTGCCTTCGATCAACACCGGCTCGAATGCCTGAATGCCAAGCCGGTGCAGCGTCGGCGCGCGGTTCAGCATCACCGGGTGCTCGCGAATCACGTCCTCGAGGATGTCCCAGACCACCGGCTCCTGCGCCTCGACCATCTTCTTCGCGGCCTTGATCGTGGTCGCGAGGCCCATGGTTTCCAGCTTGTTGAAGATGAAGGGCTTGAACAGTTCGAGCGCCATCAGTTTCGGCAACCCGCACTGGTGCAGCTTCAGCTGCGGGCCGACCACGATGACCGAACGGCCCGAGTAGTCGACGCGCTTGCCGAGCAGGTTCTGGCGGAAACGGCCGCCCTTGCCCTTGATCATGTCGGCGAGCGACTTCAGCGGCCGCTTGTTGGCGCCGGTCATCGCCTTGCCCCGGCGGCCGTTGTCGAGCAGCGAATCGACGGCTTCCTGCAGCATGCGTTTCTCGTTGCGCACGATGATGTCCGGCGCCTTGAGTTCGAGCAGGCGCTTCAACCGGTTGTTGCGATTGATGACGCGACGGTACAGGTCGTTGAGGTCGGACGTCGCGAAGCGGCCACCGTCCAGCGGCACCAGCGGACGCAGTTCCGGCGGCAGCACCGGCAACACCTGCAGGATCATCCACTCTGGCTTGATGCCCGACTTGTGGAACGCTTCCAGCACCTTCAGGCGCTTGGCGATCTTCTTGATCTTGGTGTCCGAGCCCGTGGTTTCGAGCTCCTTGCGGAGCTTGGCGATCTCATGGTCGACATCGAGCGACTTCAGCAGCTCGCGGATGCCTTCGGCACCCATGTAGGCCTGGAAGTCGTCGCCATGCTGTTCCAGCTTGGCCAGGTAGTCGTCCTCGGTCAGGAGCTGCGCACGATTGAGCGGCGTCAGGCCGGGGTCGGTGACAACGAACGCCTCGAAATACAGGACGCGCTCGATGTCGCGCAGCGTCATGTCGAGCACCATGCCCATCCGCGACGGCAGCGACTTCAGGAACCAGATGTGCGCGACCGGCGAGGCGAGCTCGATGTGGCCCATCCTCTCGCGGCGAACCTTGGCCAGCGTGACCTCCACTCCGCACTTCTCGCAGATGACGCCGCGGTGCTTGAGGCGCTTGTACTTGCCGCACAGGCATTCATAGTCCTTGACCGGCCCGAAGATCTTGGCGCAGAAGAGCCCGTCGCGCTCCGGCTTGAAGGTGCGGTAGTTGATTGTCTCCGGCTTCTTCACCTCGCCATACGACCACGAGCGAATTTTCTCCGGCGACGCCAGACCGATGCGAATGGCGTCGAATTCCTCTTCCTGTGTAACCTGCCTGAATAGATCGAGCAGCGCTTTCATTGAACTCTCCGAGTTCCGCCGTCAATCACCGGCAAGCTGCCGGTGACGACGCGCGTTTTTAATGTTTCTGAAACCTGATCCACGAATTCCATTTTCCGGCGCGCGATATCAGTCGCGTTCCATGTCGACGTCGATCGCGAGCGAGCGGATTTCCTTCACCAGCACGTTGAACGACTCCGGCATTCCGGCTTCGATCTTGTGCTCGCCCTTGACGATGTTTTCGTAGACCTTGGTACGGCCGTTGACGTCGTCGGACTTGACCGTGAGCATCTCCTGGAGCGTGTATGCAGCGCCGTAGGCCTCGAGCGCCCAGACTTCCATTTCACCGAAACGCTGCCCGCCGAACTGCGCCTTGCCGCCCAGCGGCTGCTGCGTGACGAGGCTGTACGGACCGGTTGAACGCGCGTGCATCTTGTCGTCGACCAGGTGATGCAGTTTCAGCATGTGCATGAAACCGACCGTGACCGAACGATCGAAGGCCTCGCCGGTACGACCGTCATGCAACGTCACCTGACCGGAGCGCGGCAGCCCCGCCAGATCCAGCATGCTCTTGATCTCGTCCTCGTTGGCACCATCGAAGACCGGTGTTGCGAAAGGCACACCAGCTCGCAGATTCTCGGCGAGGTGCAGGATCTCGACATCGTCGAAACTCGCAAGGTCTTCCTTTCGGCCTGTCGAGTTGTAGATCTTGTCGAGAAATCCGCGTATTTCCGCAGTCTTGGCCTGCGTCTTGAGCATCTCGTCGATGCGCTGGCCCAGCCCCTTTGCGGCCCAACCCAGGTGCACCTCGAGGATCTGGCCGACGTTCATCCGCGACGGCACGCCGAGCGGATTCAGCACGATGTCGACCGGCGTGCCGTCGGCCATGTACGGCATGTCCTCGACCGGGACGATCTTGGACACCACGCCCTTGTTGCCGTGCCGGCCGGCCATCTTGTCGCCCGGCTGCAGACGGCGCTTCACGGCCACATAGACCTTGACCATCTTCTGCACGCCGGGCGGCAGCTCGTCGCCCTGCGTGAGCTTCTTCTTCTTCTGCTCGAACATCGCGTCGAACTTGACGCGAAGCTGCGCCAGCGACTCCTTCATCGCCTCGAGCTGCTGCGCGGTGTCTTCGCTGGCGAGACGGATGTCGAACCAGTCGTACCGCGCCACCGATTCCAGATACTCCCTGGTGATCTTGGTGCCCTTGGCGAGCTTCCTGGGGCCGCCGTTGGCGACCTTGCCCGAAAGCAGCTTCTCGATCCGCGCATACGCATCGTTCTCGACGATCCGCAGCTGGTCGTTCAGGTCCTTGCGGTAGCTTTTCAATTCGTCGTCGATGATCTGCGCCGCACGCTTGTCACGATCGATGCCCTCGCGGGTGAACACCTGCACGTCGATCACCGTGCCCGAAATTCCGGAAGGAACACGCAGACTGGTGTCCTTCACGTCGGAGGCCTTCTCGCCGAAAATCGCGCGCAGCAGCTTCTCCTCGGGCGTGAGCTGGGTCTCGCCCTTCGGCGTGACCTTGCCGACCAGCACGTCGCCGGCCTCGACTTCCGCACCGATATAGACGATGCCGGAGTCGTCCAGCCGCCCCAGCTGCGCCTCGCCCAGGCTCGAGATGTCCCGGGTGATTTCCTCGGGGCCGAGCTTGGTGTCGCGTGCCACGACCGAGAGTTCCTCGATGTGGATCGACGTGTAGCGGTCGTCGCCTACCACGCGCTCGCTGATCAGGATCGAATCCTCGTAGTTGTAGCCGTTCCAGGGCATGAACGCCACGAGCATGTTCTGCCCGAGTGCCAATTCACCCAGATCGGTCGAGGCCCCGTCGGCGATCACGTCGCCGCGGGCAATCACGTCGCCGACCTTGACCAGCGGCCGCTGGTTGATGTTGGTGTTCTGGTTGGACCTCTTGTACTTGGTGAGGTTGTAGATGTCGACGCCGACATCGCTCGCCGCCGCTTCGGCATCGTTCACACGCACCACGATCCGCGAAGCATCGATGTAATCGACCTTGCCGCCGCGACGCGCCATCACCGCGGTGCCGGAGTCCACCGCGGCGGTGCGCTCGACGCCCGTGCCGACCAATGGTTTCTCCGGGCGCAGGCAAGGCACCGCCTGTCGCTGCATGTTGGAACCCATCAGTGCGCGATTCGCGTCGTCGTGCTCGAGGAACGGGATCAACGACGCCGCCACCGAGACGATCTGCGATGGCGCCACGTCCATGTAGTTGATCTTGTCCGCGGAGGAGAGCATGAACTCGTTCTTGCTCCGGCACGAGACCAGTTCGTCGGCCAGACGGCCCTTGGCGTCGATCTTTGCGTTCGCCTGGGCGATCACGTACTGCCCCTCTTCGATCGCCGAGAGGTAATCGATCTTGTCGGTGACCTTGCCGTCGACCACGCGGCGGTACGGCGTCTCGAGGAAGCCATATTCGTTGGTCCGGGCGTACAGCGCGAGTGAGTTGATCAGGCCGATGTTCGGACCTTCCGGGGTTTCAATCGGGCAGACCCGGCCGTAGTGCGTCGGGTGCACGTCGCGAACCTCGAAGCCGGCGCGCTCGCGCGTCAGGCCACCGGGGCCCAGCGCGGACACGCGGCGCTTGTGGGTTATCTCGGACAGCGGATTCGTCTGGTCCATGAACTGCGAGAGCTGCGAACTGCCGAAAAACTCCTTGATCGCGGCGGAAATCGGCTTGGCGTTGATCAGATCATGCGGCAGGAGGTTGTCGCTCTCTGCCTGGCCCAGGCGTTCCTTCACCGCGCGCTCGACGCGCACGAGTCCCGAACGGAACTGGTTTTCCGCGAGTTCACCCACCGAACGAACCCGGCGATTGCCGAGATGGTCGATATCGTCGATCTCGCCGCGACCATTGCGCAGATCCACGAGGATCTTGATGACGGCAATGATGTCCTCGTTGGTCAGCGTCGCGGGGCCCTTGAGGTCGCCGCTGCCGATGCGGCGGTTGAATTTCATCCGGCCGACCGCCGACAGGTCATAGCGCTCTTCAGCGAAGAAGAGACCACGGAACAACGCCTCGACCGCCTCTTCGGTAGGAGGTTCGCCGGGACGCATCATCCGGTAGATCGCGACCTTGGCCGCGTACTGGTCCGGCGTGTCGTCGGTACGAAGCGTCTGCGAAATGAACGGCCCCTGATCGAGGTCGTTGGTGAAGATCGTCTGCAGTGTCGCCACGCCCGCTTCCTGCAGCGTCACGAGAAGTTCCTCGGTGATCTCGTCGTTGGCCTTGGCCAGCAATTCGCCGGTCGACTTGTCGACCACGTTGGTCGCCAGCGTGCGGCCGACCAGGTATTCGCCGGGAACGGCGATGCGCTTGATGCCGCCATCGACCAGTTCACGGATATGACGCGCGGTGATCCGCTTGTCCTTGGCCGCAACGACCTTGCCGTCCTTGCCGAGAACGTCGAAACGCGCCATCTCGCCGCGCAGGCGCTCCGGAACGAAATCGAGGTTCACTCCCTTGGAAGAGAGGTGAAAGCTGTCGAACTGGAAAAAACGGCTGAGGATGTCCTCGTTGGTGAGGCCGATGGCCTTGAGCAGCGTGGTCACCGGCATCTTCCGGCGGCGGTCGACCCGGAAGAACAGGAAATCCTTGGGGTCGAATTCGAAGTCCAGCCACGAACCGCGGTAGGGAATCACGCGAGCCGAGAACAGGAGCTTGCCGGAACTGTGCGTCTTGCCGCGGTCATGTTCGAAGAACACGCCCGGGGAACGGTGCAGCTGCGACACGATCACTCGTTCGGTGCCGTTGATGACGAACGAGCCATTGCCGGTCATGAGCGGAATCTCGCCCATGTAGACCTCCTGCTCCTTCACCTCCTTCACCGTGTCCTTTACCGACGCCTCCTTGTCCATGATGATGAGGCGGACCTTGGCGCGCAGGGCCGAACAATAGGTGAGGCCACGCTGCTGGCACTCGACGACGTCGAAGGCCGGGGGCAGCAGTGAAAAGCTCACGAACTCGAGGCGGGCATTGCCCGAGTGGCTCGAGATCGGGAAGATCGAGGTGAATGCAGCCTGCAGTCCCTCGTTCTTGCGTTGTTCGCCCGGGGTGAATTCCTGCAGGAACGCGCGGTATGAGGCAAGCTGCGTTTCGAGCAGGAACGGCACTTCGAGCACACTCGCGCGCTTCGCAAAGCTCTTGCGGATGCGCTTCTTCTCGGTAAAGGTGTAGGGCGTAGCCGTGGTAGTCGCCATAGCGTTGGGTCGATCTCCGGTTCGTCCGGGGCCGCACGTAGGTACGGCCCAAACAGGGTGTTGCGGAAACAGCGCGGTCGCGCCGCATCCTTGTCGCGTCGACAATCTTGGAAACATTGCGTTTCCAGGCGTGGTGGCTGGCCTCTACCAGCCGCTGGCGGACAACGTCGCCATTGCAGCGACGTCCGACCAAACCTGCTTTCTGCAGTCGACTCAGAAAGCGAAGCGAAGCAGACTCAACCAATGCGGCGAATCAACTTCGCTTCGATCACCGATCGAAGCGGGACGGCAACGAAGCCACCGCCCCTCTGTACCGCACTTGCTGCAGGAATCGTCGGGCTCTGCCCGCGATTCCTGCCTGATCAGCTTGCCCACTGCCATTCAGCGCAGTGATTTTTCCATGGGGTCGCGGCGTTAGCCTTGCGACCCCATCTGACTTACTTGATTTCGACCTTGGCCCCAGCTTCTTCCAGCTTCTTCTTCGCGGCTTCGGCGTCGGCCTTGTTGGCACCTTCCTTGACCGGCTTCGGCGCCCCGTCGACCAGATCCTTCGCTTCCTTGAGGCCGAGGCCCGTCAATTCGCGAACCGCCTTGATGACGTTGACCTTGTTTTCGCCGAATGAAGCGAGCACGACGGTGAACTCGGTCTGCTCTTCGGCAGCAGCCGGTGCGGCACCGGCAGCGGGCGCCGCGACTGCAACGGCGGCGGCGGCGGAAACGCCGAACTTGTCTTCCATCGCCGTGATGAGCTCGGAGAGCTCGAGGACCGACATCGACGAGATTTTTTCGAGGATTTCAGTTTGGACTGCTGACATGGTGTTCTCCTGGAACGAAATGATTGAAAATGAATTGGCGTGTGCGGTAGATCAGGCTGCCTGCTTGGCGTCCCGGACGGCGGCGAGTGCGCGCACGAACTTCGACGGCACCTCGTTCAACGTACGGACCAGCTTCACGATCGGCGCCTGCATGGTGCCGGCCAGCTTGGCGAGCAACTCGTCGCGCGACGGCAAAGACGCCAGTGCCGAGATCTCCTTGGTGGACATCAACTGGCCTGGCATTGCTCCACCGGCGATTACGAACTTCTCATTGCCCTTGGCGAAGTCGTTCAGGACCTTTGCCACGGCAACGGGATCGGGGCCGATGCCGTAGACCAGCGGGCCGACCATGCGGTCGGCCAGACCGGCGAACGGCGTATCGGCAACCGCCCGGCGCACCAGGGTGTTCTTGATCACCCTGAAGTACACACCGGAAGCCCTTGCCTTCGCGCGGAGTTGCGTCATTGCCGCAACGGGCAGGCCACGGTTCTCGACCATCACGATGGCCTGAGCACCGGCGACCTGCTTCGCGACTTCCGCGACTACCGCTTGCTTCTCTTGCAGATTAAGACCCAATTGTCACCTCTCTTTCCGGCGCTGCCGCCAAGTCTTGGCGGCCCTCGCCACTTCCGCCCACCGGTCATGGCGGGCTGCTGCGGTGACCATTCGTCCAGGAAAACCTGTCCTAAGGGCACCATCTGCGCTGGGTCGGGGATCAGAGGTCGGGGATCAGAGATCAGAAAGACCCCATCAACTCGACGTGACCGACCGGATCAAGCTTTCGCCCCAGCGGTCTTTGACGGCTCACCTTCGCCTTGCGGCTCGGGCGTCCCTCAAAATTCAATTGTTCGTGCGTTACTGCGTCGACGCCGCCAAGGCGAGCGAGGCCTGCTCAACCCGCACCCCGGCACCCATCGTCGACGACAAACTGATCTTGCGCAGGTAAATGCCTTTCGAACCCTGCGGCTTGGCCTTGTTGAGCGCATCGATGAGCGCGACGAGATTGGACTTCAGTTGCTCGGGCGTGAACGACGCGCGGCCGATCGTGCATTGCACGATGCCAGCCTTGTCGGTCCGGTACTGCACCTGGCCCGCCTTGGCGTTCTTGACCGCCTGCGTGATGTCCGCCGACACGGTGCCGACCTTGGGGTTCGGCATCAGACCGCGGGGTCCGAGAATCTGACCCAGCTGGCCGACAACCCGCATTGCATCGGGCGACGCGATCACCACGTCGAAGTCCATGAAGCCTGCCTTGATTTTCGCGGCAAGATCTTCGAATCCGACGATATCGGCGCCCGCGGCAGTGGCATCCGCGGCTTTGTCGCCCTGCGCAAACACGGCGACGCGAACCGTCTTGCCGGTTCCCGACGGGAGCACAACCGAGCCACGCACCGTCTGGTCCGATTTCTTCGCGTCCACGCCCAGATTGACCGCGACGTCGACCGATTCATCGAATTTGGCGATGGCGTTTTCCTTGACGAGTTTCAGCGCCTCGTCAACCGGGTAAAACCTGCTGCGATCCACCTTGCCGCGGACCGTCTTCATGCGCTTGGTGAGGCGCGGAGTCTTTAGTTCGGCCATGATCATTTCACTCCGTCAACCGTGATGCCCATGCTGCGGGCGCTGCCGGCGATCGTGCGGACCGCCGCGTCCATGTCCGCCGCGGTGAGGTCGGGCATCTTGGCCGTGGCGATTTCCTCGGCCTGCGCGCGCGTGAGCTTGCCCACCTTGTCGGTGTGCGGCTTGCCGCTGCCCTTGTCCACCTTCGCCGCCTTCTTGATCAGGACGGTCGCCGGCGGCGTCTTCATGATGAAGGTGAAGCTCTTGTCCGCGAACGCCGTGATGACGACGGGGATCGGCAGACCGGCCTCCAGTTTCTGCGTCTGGGCGTTGAATGCCTTGCAGAATTCCATGATGTTGAGGCCGCGCTGGCCGAGCGCGGGGCCGATGGGCGGGCTGGGATTGGCCTTGCCCGCGGGCACCTGCAGCTTGATGAAACCGACGATTTTCTTCGCCATTGCTTTCTCCTGATGGGTTCAATCGGACGCTTTCGGCGTCCTCCCCGGTTACCAAATCAAGGCAACATGCCTTTGACTCTTCAACGCCCCCGCGTACGGCGGGGCCTTAGTTCACGTTGAGCGTCGCCAACGGCGACGTTCCAACGCGGACAGATATTCCGTCGCGCCCAGCGCGACGGAATATCAAGCTTTCTCCACCTGCGAAAAATCCAGTTCCACCGGCGTCGACCGACCGAAGATCGTCACCGACACCCGCAGCTTGCTCTTCTCGTAGTTCACGTCCTCCACATTGCCGTGGAAATCGGTGAACGGGCCATCCTTGACGCGCACCGCCTCGCCCGATTCGAACAGCACCTTCGGTCGCGGCTTCTCGACGCCTTCCTGAACCTGACGGAGGATCGCATCGACCTCCCGCTGGGTGATCGGCGTGGGCCTGTTGGCCGTTCCGCCGACAAAGCCCGTGACCTTCGGCGTGCTCTTCACGAGATGCCAGGAATCGTCGGTCATCTCCATTTCCACCAGCACGTATCCGGGGAAGAACCGCCGCTGGGTCACCGACTTCTTGCCGCCCTTGAGCTCCACCACCTCTTCGGTGGGCACGAGGATGCGGCCGAACTTCGCCCCCATCCCTGAGCGGTCGATGCGCTCGCGCAGGTTGCGTTCCACGGCCTTTTCCATGCCGGAATAGGCATGCACCACGTACCAACGCAAGGCGCTGGCGGGCTCGACGGCGTGCGACGCTGCAGGACTGTTCTCGACTTGTTCGCTCATCACGGGTCCCTTTTCAGCGTCTCCAGCCCAACACCAGGTCGTACAGCACCCACTCGAGCGTCTTGTCGGTCAGCCACAGGAACAGCGCCATGACGAAAACGAAGGC
>JAQBEY010000068.1:0-25841 GCA_032123655.1 Betaproteobacteria bacterium | reverse complement strand
CGCGGCCAACTCCCGGATAGACAATGACGCGCGCCTCGCGGTTCTTCTTCTGCAGCGAATCGATGCCGGCGAGAATCGAGCGTGCGCGCTGGTACTGCTCGTGCTCGCCGAGGAAGACGAGCACCGGCACCGTGAGGGCGTCGACCTCGGGCGCGTACTGGTAGACCTGCATCGGCTCGGGCGCATCGGGATGCTGCCAATGCGGGTAGTAGGAGACGTAGCAGGCGACCTTCGCCTGGCGCTGCTTCGTCACCATCGCCCTGAGCGCGTAGTAGCCGCCGCGGGTGTGCGACACGATGCAGGTTTTCGCCTGCCCGCGCGCCTCGGCGAGCGACAGCGCGAAGTCGATGGCCCGGGCCGCGTCGTCCTCCAGCGCCTCGTCGTGCCGGATGGGGAACGGGGCGATGAAGCGGCCGGAATAGAGGTCGGGCACGACGACCGTGAAGCCGCGCGCGGCCAGGCGCAGCGGCACGAGGCGCGTGAGGGGGTCGATGCCGCGCCTCCCGTGCAGGAAGACCACCACCGGAGCGCCCGCCGCACCCCTGGGGGCGTGGATCTCTACCGGCACCTCGACGTCGCCGCTCGCGTAGGACGCGGTGCGCGTCGTGATCTCGTAATTGCCGGGGACGGGGATGCGGCCTCGCTCCCACCAGGCGTCGTCCCACCACCACTTGGTCGTGTCCTGGGGGTACTGGGTGCTCGTCCAGGGCGCTTGCGCCGCCGCCGACGCGGCAAGCACCGCCAGGCACAGCGCGGCCGCGGCTCGTTTGATTCTGGTCATTACGTCGTCCCCCGGGGGCGCTAGGCTCTACGCATCAACAGGAGGGGCCCATGGCAGACCCGCATCCCGTCGTATCGTATTCCAAGCGCGAGAAGTTCGGCAATGTGCGCGACGACCTCAAGCTCGCGATCGAGGGCAAGGGGCTGGTGATCGACTATCAGTCCTTCGTCGGCAGCATGCTCGAGCGCACCGGCAAGGACCTCGGCTCGCCGCGCAAGCTGTTCACGGGCGCGCAGGCGTTCGTCTTTTGCAGCGCGGTGCTGTCGCGCAAGACCATGGAGGCCGATATCGCGAACGCCGCGCTCTGCCCCTACAGCATTTTGGTGTATGCCACGGTGCAGGACCCCCGCACGGTGCACGTGAGCTACCGGCGCGCGTGGCGTCCCGACGGCTCCGCCGCCTCCAAGGCGGCGCTCAAGGAGGTCGAGGCACTGCTCGACGGCATCGCGCGCGCGGCGCTCGGGCTCAACTGAGAATCCGGCACGCGGCCTCGTCCAGCGTCTCCACGACGCCGTCGGCGTCGAGTGCGCGCACGTCGCGGCCCTCGTGTAGCCGTAGGTGACGAGGAGCACCTTGCAGCCGGCGGCGCTCGCCGAGTCGCCGATCACCACCGATTTGGCGGGCAGCTTGCACGCGTGCCGGAACGGGGCAGCCGAGACCGGAATGGTCCCGGTGCCACCGACGTTGAAATACGGATTGTTCGCCGGGCCGGTCACCGACGGATCGCCCTTGCTAGACTCCGCTGCAACCCACCCCTGTCATGGGCTCACGATGATCCTGCGCCATAGCCTTGCCTTTCTACTGGCACTCACTTTTGCATCCGGCTCGACTGTCGCGCGTGCCGAGACGGCCGTCGAGTTCTACAACAGGAGCCTCGACCATTTTTTCGTGAGTTCGCTCCTGCCCGATATCGAGGCGCTGGATTCCGGCCGCATCCCCGGTTGGACGCGCACCGGCCGCGGCTTCGAAGTCTTCGCGAGTCAGGCCGGCGGCGGCCCCGGGGTAAACCCGGTGTGCCGCTTCTATATCCCGCCGCAGCACGGCAATTCGCACTTCCTCTCGGCATCGCCCGCCGAGTGCGCGGCGATTCTGGCGAAGATTCCGACCGATCCGAACTACAGCGGCTACATCCACGAATCGCCGGACGCTTTCTACATCGCGCTGCCGAATACCGGCACCGGCGCCTGCCCGGCCGGCACCGTGCCGGTGTCCCGGTTGTGGAACCAGCGCGCCGACTCGAACCATCGCTACACCGGCGATCCCGGAATCAAGGTGGCGATGCAGGACATGGGTTACCGCGCCGAAGGTTACGGACCGAACGCCGCAGTCATGTGTTCCCCGGTCACGGTCGAACTCGATGCGCTGACACAGGCGTCGGGCGCATCGCCCTTCGTAGCAGGCTGCGACGGCGTGGGCTCGACCGGAGTCGTCCAGGTCGGCGCCGAGGTCGAGCCCTACGTGGCCGTCAATCCCACCAACGCCAACAATCTGGTCGGCGTCTGGCAGCAGGACCGCTGGAACAATGGCGGCGCGCGCGGCCTCGGCGGCGCGTACTCGATGGACGGTGGCGGTACCTGGACGCGAACCTCGGTTCCGTTCTCGCGCTGCTCGGGTGGAAATCCGGGCAACGGCGGCGACTTCGAACGCGCGACCGATCCCTGGGTCAGCATTGCCCCCGACGGCACCGTCCACCAGATGGCGCTTGCCTTCAACAACCGCAGCAATGCCGACAATGCGATGCTGGCGTCACGGTCCACCGACGGCGGGCGCACCTGGAGTCAGCCGATCACGTTGCGCCGCGACGGAGCCGACGCGTTCAACGACAAGAACGCCATCACCGCGGATCCGACCGATGCGCGTTATGTGTACGCCGTATGGGACCGGCTGAGCGGCAACGACGGCCCGACGTGGTTCGCCCGCACGGCGGATGGCGGGCTAAGCTGGGAGCCAGCACGCGAGATCTACAACCCCGGCAGCAACACCCAGACGATCAACAACCTGATCGTCGTTTTGCCCGACGGCACGCTGGCATTGTCCTTCACCGAGCTCGAAACCGTGGGTGCCGCCAACCTGCGCTTGCGCATCATCCGGTCGACGGACAAGGGCGCGACCTGGTCGCCGCCGGCCACCATCGCGACGCTGCAGGGCGTGGGCACTGTCGATCCGGAGAACGGAACGCCGCTGCGCGACGGTGCGATCCTCGGCGCAATCGCCGCGGGCAGGAACGGCACGCTGGCCGTCGTCTGGCAGGATGCGCGATTTTCCGGCGGCGCGTACGACGGCATCGCGTTTTCGCGCTCGCTGGACGGCGGCCTCAACTGGTCGGCGCCGGTGCGGATCAACGGCGCGCCGGCGGTGCCGGCCTTCCTGCCCGCGGTCGCGATCCGCGACGACGGCATCATTGGTGTCGCCTACTACGACTTGCGCAGCAACACACCCGATCCGAACACGCTGCTGACCGATATCTGGCTGGCCACATCGAGCGACGGCATCACCTGGCAGGAAAAGTCGCTCGCCAGGCCATTCGACTACTCGACCGCGCCGCGGGCTGGTCTGAGTCTGTTCCTCGGTGACTACATCGCGGTGGCGGCTTTCGGCAACAGCTTCGCGCCATTTTTTGCCCAAACGACGGGCGACCCGAACAACCGCAGCGACGTCTTCGCAGCGCTGCGCCGTGGCCCGGCCGTGCCGACTCCATTTGCGCGGGAAGCGGTCGCGCTGCAGGCGGGTTCCGCCCCGGCGCTGCCCATGACGCCCGAACTCTCGGCACGACTCACCGCGACTGCGCGCAACGCGATCAGCGGACGGATTCCCGAAGGTATCCTGCCGGGACGCAGCGCGGCACCCTGAAGTCGCGAGAGAATCAGACCAGCTTGATGCGACCGGTCG
Source organism: Betaproteobacteria bacterium (assembly GCA_032123655.1). Taxonomy (GTDB): domain Bacteria; phylum Pseudomonadota; class Gammaproteobacteria; order Burkholderiales; family Casimicrobiaceae; genus VBCG01. The sequence goes on along the minus strand of JAQBEY010000068.1, from coordinate 22,171 downwards.
CCAGGTCGTATACGCCGCCGACGATGTCGATCTTTCGTTCCGCGTAGGATTTGCGCACGATCGGCGCGGCCTCCTTCAACTGCACCACCTGCCGCCGGACATTCTCGGCGATCGCGTTGTCGAGCAGGTTGCCTGTCTGCGATTTCTCGGCGACGATCACCGCCGGCTTGAGCGCACGGATGAGATCCGGGAGGTGCCCGGGAAGGTCGGCGTTCTCCTTCAGGACCTTGATCGCCGCACCCACGGCGCCGCAGTTGGAATGGCCGAGCACCATGACCAGCGGCACTCCCAGGAAACGCACGCCGTACTCGATCGACGCCAGCATGCTCGGCGCAACGATATTCCCCGCGACGCGCACGACGAACAGGTCGCCATTGCCCTGATCGAAGGCGAGTTCCGGTGCGACCCGCGAATCCGCACAACTGAGGATGGCCGCGATCGGATACTGCGCCCCCACGCGCGCTGCGCGGCCCGCCGAGTAGTCGCGCTGGTTCGGCGCGTTCGCAGCATAGCGCGCGTTGCCGTCCATCAGCCTCTTGAGTGCCGCGCCGGGCGTGATGCTGTTGGGCGCGGCTCCGGGCTTGGGCGGGTCCGCGGCCCAGACCGGTGTCATCGCCCAGGGGAGCAACGACGCGGTCGCCGCGGTCTTCAGGAAATTCCGCCGCGAGGGCGATGGTTGATGCCGCAGATCACCACAGATTTCGCACATTGTCATGCCTCCCGGCCTGGACGGCCTCGTCAGTAGTCAGCAACTCCGAAAACACCCGCCCGGCCTCAGGACAACCCCGAGGCCGGGCGAAAATCAGACGATTGCGCCGGTCAAAGCGCCAGCGCCACGCGCGTACCCTGCTCGATCGCCCGCCGGGCGTCCAGTTCCGCGGCGACATCGGCGCCGCCGATCAGATGGTGGCTGATGCCCGCCGCGGCGAGTCCGTCAGCCAGATCGCGCCGCGGCTCCTGCCCGGCGCAGATCACGATGGTATCGACGGCAAGCGTCTGCGACACACCGTCGACCCGGATGTGCAGCCCGGCGTCGTCGATGCGCTCGTACTCGACGCCTGCCAGCATCGACACGCCGCGACGCTTCAGCAGCGTGCGGCGGATCCAGCCGGTCGTCTTGGCGAGGCCCGCACCGACCTTGGACTCCTTGCGCTGCAGCAGCCACAGCTGTCGCGGCGGCGGCGCCTCGTGCGCTGGCTTCAATCCGCCGCGTTCGGCAAAGGAAGCATCGATGCCCCACTCGTCGCGAAAAGCCACGCTCGCCGGATCGTCCAGCGCGCCGTCCCCCGCGCAGCCATCCGGGGCGTTGTCCGCCGAGAGGAATTCAGCCACGTCGAAGCCGATGCCGCCGGCACCGACCAGCGCAACCCGCGCACCGGCCACGCGTCGGCCGTCGACAATTTCGACATAGCTGGCGACCATCGGGTGGTCGATTCCGGTTATCTCCGGACGCCGCGGCATGATGCCGGTCGCGACCAGCACCTCGTCGAAGATACCCAGATCCGCGGTGCCGACGCGGCGCCCGAGTTCGACCCGCACACCGAGTTTCGCCAGTCGCGTTCGGTAGTAACGCAGCGTCTCGGCAAACTCCTCCTTGCCCGGAATGCGCCGCGCAAGGTTGAACTGGCCGCCGACTTCGCTGGCGGCATCGAACAGCGTCACCTGATGTCCGCGCTCGGCCGCCGTCACCGCGGCCGCAAGACCAGCCGGCCCCGCGCCGACGACCGCCACCCGCCGTCGCGTGTCCGCCGGCGTCGCCTTGAGCACCGTCTCGTGGCAGGCGAAGGGATTGACCAGGCACGAGGCGATCTGCCGCGCAAAGATCTGGTCGAGGCAGGCCTGGTTGCAGCCGATGCAGGTGTTGATCTCGTCGGCGCGACCGGCCGCCGCCTTGGCGACGAAGTTCGCATCGGCGAGAAACGGCCGCGCCATCGACACCATGTCGGCGTCGCCGCGCGCCAGCACTTCTTCGGCCACCGCCGGATCGTTGATGCGATTGGTGCTGATCAGCGGAATCTTCACCTCGCCCTTCATCCGTCTCGTCACCCAGGCAAACGCCGCCCGCGGCACCATCGTCGCGATGGTCGGAATGCGCGCCTCGTGCCAGCCGACGCCGGTATTGATCAGCGTTGCGCCGGCAGCCTCCACGGCCCTGGCCAGCGTCACCACCTCATCCCAGGTGCTGCCACCTTCGACCAGGTCGAGCATCGACAATCGGTAGATGATGATGAAGTCGCGGCCGACCGCCTCGCGCGTGCGGCGCAAGATCTCGACCGGAAAGCGGATGCGGTTGTCGAAACTGCCGCCCCATTCGTCGGTGCGATGGTTGGTCTTGGGCACGATGAACTGGTTGATCAGGTACCCCTCGGAGCCCATGACCTCGACGCCGTCGTAGCCGGCGCGCTGCGCCAGGCGCGCGCAACGCGCGTAATCGGCGATGGTCTTGCGCACACCCCAGCCGCTGAGCCCACGCGCGCGGAAAGGCGTGATCGGCGAGCGCGTCGCCGACGGCGCCGTCGCCAGCGGGTGATAGGCATAGCGGCCGGCGTGGAGCACCTGCAGCGCGATCTTGCCGCCCTCGGCATGGACGGCGTCGGTGATGACCCGATGCCGCCCGACCTGCCACGGAAACGACAGCTGCGACGCCTTGGGCTCGAGTCGTCCGGACAGATTGGGGGCGATGCCACCGGTCACGATCAACCCGACGCCGCCGCGGGCGCGCTCCGCATAGAACGCCGCCATGCGCGCGAAACCGTCGGGCGCCTCCTCGAGACCCGTATGCATCGAGCCCATCAGCACCCGATTGGGCAGCGTGGTGAAACCGAGGTCGAGCGGAGCCAGCAGATGCGGATAGGTGTTCACGGCGGCCATTGTAACCAAGCGCCGGCGCTGCCGGTCAGGCTCTGCCGTCGAGCGCGGCCCATTGTTCGAATTTCTGCGCGAGCAGGTGCTCGATCGTTTCGGCCCGCAGGCGGTCCGCCTTGATGCCCTCCGCATCCCGCCGATGGTAGTCGGCCGCGCACATGCGCGCAGTCAGCGCATGCTGCTCGTTCTCCAGCGCCTCGATCTCCGCCGGAAGCCGTTCGAGTGCGCGCTGCTCCTTGTAGGAGAGCTTCGCACGCACCGCAGATCCGATTGGCGACGGCGCCGCCGCCGCTGCGCCGGCCGCGGCAACGCTGGTTTGCTGCGCGCGACGCACCGACTGCGCCCGCTGCGCCACCCAGTCGCTGTAACCGCCGACGTACTCGCGCCAGACGCCTTCGCCCTCTGCCACCACCGTCTGGGTGACGACGTTGTCGAGAAACGCGCGATCGTGGCTGACCAGCAGCAGCGTTCCCGGATACGACGCGAGCGTGGCCTCGAGAAGTTCCAGCGAGTCGATGTCGAGGTCGTTGGTCGGCTCGTCGAGCACCAGCAGGTTCGCGGGCTGCGCGAACAGCCGCGCCAGCAGCAGCCGATTGCGCTCGCCGCCGGAAAGCATTTTCACCGGTGCCTGCGCGCGTTGCGGCGCAAACAGGAAATCGTTCAGATAGGTCAGCACGTGTTTGCGACCGTTGACGGTCTCCACCCATTCGGAGCCGGGGCTGATGGTCTCGACCAGCGTGCATTCGGGATCGAGTACCGCACGCATCTGGTCGAAGTAGGCGACGGAAAGGCGCGTGCCCAGCCGCACCGTGCCCGCATCCGGCGCAAGTTCACCGAGGATGAGTTTCAGCAGGGTGGTCTTGCCGGCGCCGTTGGGGCCGATCAGGCCCAGCCGGTCGCCGCGCATCAGGCGCAGCGACAGGTCGCGCACGATCGCCCGCCCGTCAAAGCCTATGCCGACATTTTCCAACTCGGCGACGAGCCGCCCGGAGCGCTCGCCGGTATCGACGGTGAGCTTCACCTGGCCCATGCGTTCGCGCCGCGCCGAGCGCTCGTCGCGCAGACTCTCCAGTCGCCGCACCCGCCCTTCGTTGCGCGTGCGGCGCGCCTCGACGCCCTTGCGTATCCACGCCTCCTCCTGCTGCCAGAACTTGTCGAACTTGCGGCTCGCGACCGCCTCGGCGGCAAGTTCATCCGCCTTGCGCGCTTCGTAGGCCGCGAAATTGCCGGGGTAGGACCGCAGCAGCCCTCGGTCCAGTTCGACGATGCGCGTGGCCACACGGTCAAGGAAGGCCCGATCGTGGGTGATCACGATCGCCGTCGGGCCCCTGAGTAACAGATCCTCGAGCAGCGTGATGCCGTCGATGTCGAGGTGATTGGTCGGCTCGTCGAGCAGCAGCAACTCCGGCTGCAGCGCCAGCGCGAGCGCCAGCGCCGCGCGCTTGCGCTCACCGCCGGAGGCCGTCTCCGGCGCCGCCCCTTCGTCCAAACCGAAGCGGTGCAGGAATTCGACCAGCCGTGCCTCGATCCGCCAGCGGTCACGCTCGTCGTGGATGCGTTCGAGATGTCCGCGCTGCGCGAGGCTCTCGCGCAGCGACGAGGCCGGCGGCAGAGTCGGCTCCTGTTCCACCAGCGCCACCGCCAGGCCGTCGCGGGACTTGATTTCGCCATCGTCGAGCGCCAGCGTGCCCGCGATCACCTGCAGCAACGAGGACTTGCCGGTGCCGTTGCGGCCGATGAAGCCCAGGCGCTCGCCGTCCTGCAGCATGAGGCTGGCGCGGTCGAGCAGCGGATGCAGGCCGAAGGCAAGCTCGGCGTCCTTGATGGAGAGCAGTGTCATGGGCGCAAGGATAGCGCGCCGGCATGATTCGCTCGCGCCAGGCCCGCAAGCAGGTGCCCCGGAATCCTGGAGCGCTACCCCAGATCTTCCGGCGCCGGGGCGTCCAGATGGTCGAGTTTCGCCTGCGCGTCGCGCAGCGCCGTGCGCAGGCCTTCCTCGATCACCGGATGATAGAACGGCATCCCGAGCATGTCGGCGATGGTCAGCCGCATCTGCAGCGACCAGGCCAGAAGATGCGCGATATGTTCGGCGTCCGGACCGATCATTTCCGCGCCGAGGAAACGGCCGCTGGCGGAATCTGCGTAGACGTGCAGCAGACCCTTGTTGCGCAGCATTATCCGCGAACGCCCCTGACTCTCGAAGGACACGGCGCCGGTAACGTGCGCCGCGTCGCGTGCCCCCGCATGGCCGCCGCCCACCACGGCGATCTGCGGGTCGGTGAACATCACCGCCAGACCGGCACGGCGCGACCCGGCGCGTACGTCGGGATAGCGCGCAGCATTCCCCCCGGCGATGTGGCCCTCGTCGGCGGCCTCGTGCAGCAGCGGCACGTCGGCGTTGACGTCACCGGCGATGAAAATTCCGGAGTCTCCGCACTGCAGCGTGTCGCGGTCGAACGCAGGGACTCCCTTGGCGTCGAGCTTCAATCCGGTGCGCTCGAGCCCCAGCCCGTGCAGGTTGGGTGTGCGCCCGGTCGCGGCGAGCAGAAAATCGAAACGCTCGCGCTGCTGGCTGCCGTCGAGCGCGTGGTAATCGACCACGACGGCGTTGCCTTCCCGCGTCACCGTCGCGCGCGCGTCGGTGTCCAGATACAGCTCGTCGCCGAATGTGGCCCGGGCATAGGCGGCCAGATCGGGATCGCTCAGCGGGCCCACGCCACCACCGCGTCCAAAAATCTTCACACGCACGCCGAGGCGGTGCAGCGCCTGGCCCAATTCGAGGCCGATGATGCCCGGCCCGAACACCGCGATGCTTTCAGGCAGGTCGTCCCATTCGAACACATCGTCATTGGTGACCAGGCGATCGCCAAGGGCCTTCCACGCCTCCGGATATGCCGGCGTCGAACCTGTGGCGATGACCACGCGCTGCGCGCTGATCGTGAGCCTGTCGTCGATCATGAGCGTATGCGCATCGACGAAGCGGGCGTGACCGACGATACGGTCCTCGGCCGGAATCTCATCCACGCCTCTGGTGACGAAGCCGACGAAACGATCGCGCTCGCGCTTGACCCGCGCCATCACCGCGCGCCCATCGACCTTCACCGGGCCGTCGATGGCAAGGCCGAAGGCGGCAAAGCGCTCGACCGCATGTGCCGCGTCGGCCGGCGCGATGAGCAGCTTGCTCGGCATGCAACCCACGCGGGCGCAGGTGGTGCCGTAGGGCCCGGATTCGATCAGCAGCGTCCGCGCGCCCGCCGCCCTCGCGCTGCGATATGCGACCAGGCCGGCCGACCCGGCGCCGATGACCGCGACGTCGGTTTCGATGGTAGCGGCAACGGGTGTGGTATTCACTTGCATCGACATTCCTTCCGGGATGGGCCGGAGGACGGCGGCGGCGCGCCGGCGTCCTCCGTTGGTTGCGGGCGTCGTCGCGTCGTCAACCTACGCGGCGCGACGCAGCCAGCGATCCAGTTCCTCGGTCCCGCCGATCAGGCGACCGTTGACGAACACCTGGGGAACCGTCCCGGCGCCGGCGATCGCGCCTACCGCGCGCGACCGGGTCGTATGCGGCAGCGGCACCTCGGCATAATCGTAACCGGCCTCGGTCAGCGCGAGCTTGGCCTTCGCGCAGAAGCTGCAGCCATCGCGGGTGAGAATCGCGACCTGGTCGGGCCCCTTCGCCTGCGGATTGATGTAGGCCAGCATGGTATCGGCGTCGGACACCTTGAACGGGTCACCCGGCTCCTGCGGCTCGATGAATTGCTTTTCGATCCGCTTGTTGCGCACCAGCATCGAGTAGCGCCAGGAGCGCTTGCCGAAGTTGAGATCCGACTTGTCGACCAGCAGGCCCATCTTTTCGGTGAATTCGCCGTTGCCATCGGCCAGCAGGAAGACGTTCTCCGCTTCCTGATCCTGACCCCACGCCTCCATCACGAACGGGTCGTTGACGGAAATACAGACGATGGCATCGATTCCCTGCGCGCGGAACGCCGGCGCAAGTTCGTTGAAGCGGGGCAGGTGCGTCGACGAGCAGGTCGGCGTGAACGCGCCGGGCAGCGAGAAGACGACGACGTTCCTGTTGGCGAAGAGATCGTCGGTGGCCACCGTCGCCCAGTCGCCATTGCGACGGACGCGGAAGCTGACCTGCGGGACGTTCTTGCCTTCGAGACTGGGAAATGGGGCCTGGGACATGGCACGACTCCTTGGTTCTTGTTGTCGGTAGTCGTATGGTGAGGGCCCGCGGGCCATAAATCAAATTGAACGTTTATATCGCCGCCATAGTGTGAGGCTATGCGCGTCGTCACCGCCGCCTTCAAGTCGACCGAATTCCAGCGAATTGCGGCGGCGTGCCCACCGGATCGCCACGTCGGACGCGCGCTCGCGGCCGCCTGGGTTCACCAGGATAACGCGTCGAGCGCGGGCGCCGGGTTGATGAAGTTCTTGCCGCGCGCGCCCTCGAGCGCTTCGGCGACCATGGCCCGCGCGGCGGACTCCGCCACACCGTAGTCGGCGAATCGCGTCCCCACCTCCACGCGGTGCAGAAACGCCGTCAACGCGGCCGGGGCGTCCTCGACACCCTCGCCGAATACCTTCGCCAGCACGGCGTCGCGGGTCGCATCGGCGCCGTGCGCCAGGCGCCACACCAACGGCAGCGTGAACGAACAGGCCAGTCCATGCGGCAGACCGTGGCGAAGCGTCATCTCGTAGGAAACCGAGTGCGCGAGCGCCGTGCGGGTGTTGGAAAAAGCCAGCCCGGCCATCAGGCTCGCGCGCGACATCGCCGTACGCAGCGCGACCGAGTCCGGCGCGTCGAGCAGTGCCGGCAGCGTGGCAATTACGCCGCGCGCCGCCTCGACAGCCAGCGCGTCGGAAACCTGATTGTGGTTGACGTTCCAGATCGACTCCAGCGCGTGCGACAGCGCATCCAGCGCACTGTTGCGCATCACCGCCGGCGGCGCCGAAAGCGTGAGCGACGGATCGACCAGCGCGGCCTCGGGCCAGGTCTCCCGCACGTGCAACGAATACTTCTTCGGCGTGGCCGAGCTGCGGTCCCAGAGCGTGGCCCACGGCGTCACTTCGCTGCCCGTGCCCGCCGTGGTCGGCACCGCGATCAGCGGCAACGCTTCGGCCACATGCGGCTGCCTTCCCTCCTGCATCGCGGCGAAGTAGGCGGCGAAGTCGCCGCCGTCGACGCCCACCTGCAGCAGCTTGGCGGTGTCGATGACGCTGCCGCCGCCGACCGCCACCAGGACGGCACCGCGGTTGCGGCGCCAGAAATCGGCGTAACGGCCACGAAACCAGTCGACCTCGGGATTGGGCTCGATGTCTTCGACGATTTCGTTCAATTGCGCGCCGAGGAGCGAGACGAGCCGTGACCGCAATCCCGTCTGCGCCGCCTCCGGAAACGTCACCAGCACCGTGCGCCGTCCGGCGAACAGCCCGGGCAGCTCGTCGAGCGCACCCCAGCCGAAGCGCACGGCGACCGGATTGTGATAGCGCCAGGACACGTTCAGATGAAGATCTTGCGGAAGCGCGCCGACATGAGGTCGATCGAGGTCACGAAGACGATGATGATCAGCATCACCGCGGCAGTCTGCGCATATTCGAAGCCACGGATCACCTCGTAGAGGATGACGCCGATGCCGCCGGCGCCGACCATGCCCACCACCGACGCCGAGCGGATGTTGGACTCGAAGCGATACAGCGAATACGAGATCCACAGCGGCATCACCTGCGGAATCACGCCGTAGACGATCTCCTCGATGGCGCTGGCGCCCGTGGCGCGGACTCCCTCCACTGGCCGCGGGTCGATGGCCTCGACCGCCTCGGAAAAAAGCTTGGCCAGCGTGCCCGTGGTGTGGATCCACAGCGCCATCACACCGGCGAATGGGCCGAGGCCCACGGCGACGATGAACAGCATCGCGAAAACCATTTCGTTGATGGCGCGACAGGCATCCATGAGCCGCCGCACCGGCTGGTAGACCCAGATCGGCACGATATTCGACGACGACAGCAGGCCGAAGGGCACCGCGCAAATGACGGCCAGCACCGTCCCCCAGATGGCGATGTGCAGCGTCACCACCATCTCGCGCAGGTAGCTCTTCCACTCGCGGAAATCCGGCGGAAAGAATTCCGTCAGGAAGACCTTCATGTTCCCGGAATCCCTGATCAGATCCAGCGGGCGCATATCCGCGCCCTTCCACGCCCAGGCGAGGATCAGCGCGAACACCGCCCAGCCGAACGCCTGCATGAGCGTGCGCCGACCCGCGCCGGGGGGCGCGAGTTCGGCAGCGGGCGGGTTCGCGACGTTCACTTCTTGCTGAGCGCGGCGAGCGCGGCCAGCTTTTCGTCGATTGCCTTCAGCTTGGCGGTCTTTTCGGCGGCATTCAGCGTGGTGTCGGTCTCGACCTTGCGCTTGTCCTTGGCCAGTTCCAGCTCGCGGATCGGCACCAGCTGCATGTCACTCGACGCCTTGAAGCCGGCGATGCCCTGCATGCCCTTCAGAATCGCCTTCTCACGGTCGTCCTTGCCGTAGCCGATGATGAAATCCTTGATCTTCTTCTTGGTCTCCGGCGACAGGTCCTTGCGCCAGACCAGCGGATCGCGCGGAATCAGCGGCGAGGTCCAGATGATCTTGACCTGCTCGCGCTTGGCCGGGTCCTTGAGCTTCAGCTTGTCGAGTTCCTCGCTGTTGTTGGAGGCGACGTCGACCTGCTTGTTCAGCACCGCGAGCAGGTTCACGCCGTGGCTCGCCGGACGGACCACCTTGAACACATTCTTGGCGTCCAGGTTGCGCTGCGCGAATACGTAATAGCCCGGGACCAGCGTACCCGAGGTCGACTGCGGGTCGCCGGTGCCGAAGGTCAGGTTCTTGCCGTTCTTCAGCATGTCGTCGACCGAGTTGATCGGGCTGTCCTTGTGCACGATCAGGTAGCTGTAGTAGCCGGGCGTGCCGTGCAGGTCGATGAACTGCGCGAACACCTCGCCGTTGGCACGGTCCACCGCCTCGATCGCACTTTTGTTGCCGTACCACGCGACCTGGATCTTGTTGAAGCGTTGCGCCTCGATGATGCCCGTGTAGTCGGTGGAGAAGAAAGGCTTCACCGTGAGTCCCGTCTGCTTGTTCATGTCCTCGATGAACGGGTCCCAGAGCGACTTGATGGCTGCGCTCTTGTCGGTCGAAATGATGCCGAAGTTGATTACCTCCTGCGCGTGCGACGCAGAAGCCGCCGCGAGGGCGAGGACGCCAGCAAGCAGGTGCAAAATTCGTTTCATTCGATTTCTCCTCAAATCGGTGGACGGCGGTTCAAGCGGACGCGGCCGCATCGGCCGCAAGGGTCGCTGCAAGCAGCGGATCATCGGTCACGGCAGACAACGACTCGGTACCGTCGAGCATCTCCTCGACGGCGGTACCGTAGAGATTGCGCAGCAAATGCGGGGTTAGGTCGGCGGAGGGTCCGTCGTATACCACCTCACCCAGCCGCAGCGCCACGGTGCGCGTGCAGTAGCGCCGCGCGAACTGGACCTGGTGCAGCGAGACCAGCACGGTGATGCCCTTCTCGCGGTTGATCTGCGCAAGAATTTCCATGACGTTGCGCGCACTCTCCGGGTCCAGCGAGGCAATCGGCTCGTCGGCGAGGATCAGGCGCGCATGCTGCACCAGCGCGCGGGCGATGGCCACCCGCTGCTGCTGCCCGCCCGAAAGCGTGCTGGCGCGCTGCCAGGCGATGCCTTCGATGCCGACCGATTTCAGCGCCATCCACGCCTCGGCCTTCTCCGCCTCGGTGAAGCGCATCAGCAGGCTGCGCCAGGCCGGGACCCGCGCCAGCAGGCCAACGAGGACGTTGGTCATGACCGAAAGCCGCCCGACCAGATTGAACTGCTGAAAGATGAAACCGACCCGATGTCGCTTGGCGCGAATGCTGGAGCCCATGCGTCCATTCGCCTGCATAACCGCGTCGCCGACACGGATTTCGCCCGAGCCCGCGTCGGCCTCGAGAAATCCGGCGACATGCCGCAGCAGCGTGGACTTGCCCGAACCCGACGCACCGATCAGCGCGACCATCTCGCCGGGCGCCAATTCGATGTCGACCGCAGTCAGCGCACGCTGCGGCGCTCCAAAGGACTTGGAGGTTCTGGCAATGCTGAGGCTGGCGCCGTTCATGTTTTCGTGTGCGCGGATTGCAGTGCCGAAGGGTGGTGCCGCAGGGGTACAGCCGCGAACGTAACACGCGTTGTTCTAGACTGTCGAGGCAGCATCGTCCCACCTTGCCCGGATCGGGATCGCTCCATCTTGCATTCACGAGGACACGCGCGCCGCCATGTCGACCCAACCATCAGTTTCGACCCAGCTACCATTCAGTTCGCTTGCCACGCTGTCGGCCATGCTCGCCCGCGGCGAGACCACATCGCGCACAGTCGTCGACGCTTGTCTTGCGCGCATCGCCGCACTGGACGGACCGTTGCACGCCTTCGTCGAGGTCTATGCCGACGACGCGCGTGCATTGGCCGACGCCGCCGACCTCGAGCGCCGAGCCGGCGTGGTGCATGGCCCGTTGCACGGACTGCCCATTGCGCTGAAGGACCTCCTGCACATCAGCGGACGACAAACGACCGCGGGATCGAAATCCTGGCTCGGCCGCCAATCCGACACCACGGCGACGACCGTCGCGCGCCTGCTTGCGGCGGGAATGATTCCCATCGGAAAAACCCACATGGTGGAATTCGCCTTCGGCGGCTGGGGCCGCAATGCGCCGATGGGTGCGCCGTGGAATCCGTGGGATCGCGCGACGCATCGCGTCGCCGGCGGTTCGTCGAGCGGCTCCGCCGTCGCGGTCGCCGGCGGGCTCGTTCCCGCGGCGATCGGTTCCGATACGGGCGGCTCCATCCGCATTCCGGCGGGCCTGTGCGGACTGACCGGATTGAAGCCCACCTTCGGCCTGGTCAGCCTGCACGGCGCGGTGCCGCTGTCTCCATCACTTGATTCGGTCGGGCCGCTCGCCCACACGGTTGAGGATGTTGCCCTGCTTACCGGGACGCTTGCCGGTCGCGACCCACGCGATTCGACCACCCGCGGCGTTCCTCGTGTCGATTTCGCTGCGGCGCTTGCCGGCGAGGCCGACATCCGCGGCCTGCGCATCACCACGCTGGCAGCCGAGCAGTTTCCCGCGTACATCGAGCCCGCGGTCGTGCAGGCCCAGGATGACGCCGTTGCGGTGCTAGTCGGTCTGGGCGCGCGCATCGACGTCGCGCGCGTGCCGGTCGACTTCGACGATCTCGCCGGTCGCCTGGGCCGCATCATCGCCACCGAGGCCTATGCGTTCCACCGCGGCTACATCGAGGACGCGACGCTGCCGATCGATCCCTGGGTGCGCCGACGCACGCTGGGCGGCAAGGACGTAAGCGCTGCGGACTACCTCGACCTGCTGGCACACCTGCGCCGCGCGCAGGCGGAATTCGCCGCGTGGATGCAAGGGCGCGACGCGCTTCTCACGCCGACGCTGCCGATCACCGCGGTGCCGGTTGCGGACGTCGACGAAGCGACGGCGCCGCTTGCCGCGCTCACGCGGCCGGTCAACTATCTGGGCGCCTGCGGACTCGCGCTCCCCGCAGGCCTCGCGCCCAACGGCCTGCCGGTCAGCGTGCAGTTGATCGGCGCACCGTTCGCGGAGGCAATGCTGGTGCGCATCGGTCGCGCCTTCCAGGCAGCGACGCACTGGCATCGACTGCGTCCGCCGGAGTGACTACTGCAGCGAAGGCTTCTTGAGAAAATCGCTGCGGTCCGCTGAGTGCACGCGCACCGGCAACATTTTTTCGCCCCGGGCCAGCGTCAATGGAATCTCGGTGCCCGCCGGGCCGAGCCGCCACATGCTGCGAAAGAAATCGGCAAGGTCAACAACATTGCGATCGCCGACCGCGACAATGGTGTCGCCGAGCCGAATTCCGGCCCGCTCCGCCGGACCGCCTTTGGCCAGCTCGCCGACCACCAGCCGGTTGTTCTCGTCGCTCGTGTACACACCCAGCCAGGGCGGCACGGGATACGGCGAACGGCCCGTGCGGACCAGTCCGTCGAGAATGGGCGTCAGCAGACTGGTGGGCACGAACATGTTGCCCTTGCGCACTTCATCGCCGTCGGCCTCCTGCACGAACAACGAACCGATGCCGATCAACTGGCCGTCGCTGTCGAGCAGCGCGGCACCGCTCCATTCCGGATGCGGTGGCGCGGTGAAGATCGCCTCGTCCAGCAGGTACTCCCAGAATCCCGCGAACTCGCGCCGCGCGAACACCTGCGCCTTGAGCGCATGCGCCCGGCCGCCGCTGCCGATCACGAACACGTCGTCGTCGGCCTCCACCGCCGTCGACCCGGCGAGAGCGATCGGTTCGAGCCCCAACTGCTGAAGCGGCAACACCAGGCCGAATCCCGTCGCAAAATCGTAGGCGAGCGGATGCCCCGGCACCACGCGTCCGTCGCCGGCGGTGATCCAGATCGCGTCCGCCTCGGTGATCAGGTAGCCGATGGTGACGATCAGTCCATCGTCGCCAATGACGACACCGTTGCCTTCGCGCGCCGTGCCGAGCACCGACGCGGTGAACGCGTCCTCGGGAATGCGCACCGACAAGTGGACGACTGCCTGCAGCGCCTGTTCGAAATCGAAGGCTGTATCCGACGCGTGCGGTTGCATGGCGGAGGGAAAGGTCCAACTGCGAGATTCGGTCATGATCTTGGTCCGCGGCAGGAAGGCGGACAGGCCGCACAATCATTCATCTTACGCCAGCAGCATGGCGTCGATCGGTATCGCGTTATCCTGTTGGTTCTGCTTCCGAGTGAGAATTCGATGACACGAGTCAATCACCAGTTCCGTCTCGCCGCGCGTCCGGTCGGCCTGCCCAAACCCGCCGACTGGCAATTCACCGAGGAACCTGCCCCCGAACCGTCCGACGGCGAAGTGCTGGTGCAGGTGCACTACATTTCGCTGGACCCCGCGATGCGCGGCTGGATGGCCGAGGGCAAGTCGTACATCAAGCCAGTCGAACTGGGCGAGGTCATGCGCGCGGGCGGTGCCGGCCGCGTGATCGCGTCCAGGCACCCGGAATTCGCCGTGGGTGATCACGTTGTCGGCGCGTTCGGCGTGCAGGAATACGCAATCGCCACCGGCAAGGGCATGCAGCGCATCGACCCGCGGCTTGCCCCGCTCCCTGTCTGGCTTGGCACGCTGGGGATGCCCGGGATGACGGCGTATTTCGGACTGCACGACATCGGCAAGCCGCAGACCGGCAACACGGTCGTTGTCTCCGGAGCTGCGGGCGCGGTCGGGACGGTCGTCGGACAGATCGCAAAGATCAGGGATTGCCGGGCGATCGGCATCGCCGGCGGCGAATCGAAATGCAATTATCTCGTGGACGAACTCGGCTTTGACGCCGCGATCGACTACAAGACCGAGGACGTGCGCAAGGCCCTCGGCGGGCATTGCCCGCAGGGCATCGACGTCTATTTCGACAATGTCGGAGGCGACATCCTCGACGCGGCGCTGGCGCGTCTCGCGCTGCACGCGCGTGTCGTGATCTGCGGTGCCATCTCGCAGTACAACACCACCACCGGCATCAAGGGACCCGCGAACTACATGTCGTTGCTGGTCAACCGGGCGAGCATGACCGGCATGGTTGTATTCGACTATGCCGACCGCTACGGCGACGCGGTGCGCGACATGGCCGGCTGGATGGCCGCGGGCCGGTTGAAATCACGCGAAGAAGTGGTGATGGGACTCGATCGCTTTCCCGAGGCGCTGCTGATGCTGTTCAGTGGCAGGAACACGGGAAAGCTCGTGCTGCAGGTCTCGAGCGTCTAGCGCTGGTCGCGTCGTCGGAGTCGGCACCGGCAGAATCGTCACCCCTTTTTGTGCCGCTTCGGAAGGACCCGGGGCCTGTTGCCGCACCCGGTCGCCGTACGCGTCGCGCGGCGGCGAAAACATGGGGGCGCATCAGACCAGTGCCTGCGTGTCCCCGTCCACCGGCAGCGCCACGCCGGAGATATTCGCGCCGAGCCCAGAGGCGAGGAACACGATCGCGTTGGCGATGTCGTCGGCCGCAATCATTCGCCGCAGCGACGACTTGCCGACCGCTTCGGCGCGGACGGCATCGGGCGAAACTCCGCGCAGCGCCGCCTTGTCGGCGAATACGGCGTCGATGCGCGCACCGGCGACCGCCCCCGGACAGAAAGCATTGACGCGGATGCCATGCGGACCGAGCTCGATCGACAGCGATTTGCTGAAACCGATCACGCCCCACTTCGCCGCGGCATAGGGCGTGCGCTGGGGAAAGCCGAAGCGTCCGGCGGCCGAGGACAGATTGGCGATGCTTGCGTTGCCGCTCGCCTTCAGCAGCGGGATCGCGCGCTGCGCGCACAGAAACTGCCCGGTGAGATTCACCCTGAGCGTGTGCTCCCAATCGGCCAGCGCAATTTTTTCGCAAGGCGCCGTCGGTCCGGCGATGCCGGCATTGTTCACCAGCGCGTCGAGCCCGCCCAAGCTGGCGACGGCCGTGTCGAACAGCCGCGCAACCGCCTGTGGGTCCGCGACATCGCAAACGCTTCGACCGAGGCCGGGGTCGCTCGTCGCCAGCGCATCAAGTGCCGCGACGTCGACATCGCAGACGTGAACGCGCGCACCTTCACGGGCAAACGCGCGTGCGGTCGCGAGTCCGATTCCCGACGCGCCCGCCGTCACCAGCACGCGCAAATCACCAATGTTCAGATCCATGTTCTCTCCGGGTTTCGGGCAGGCCGCACTTCCATGGCGGCGCTGCGATTCGTGACAAGTGCACAGCGATGAACTATAACTGCGATGCCGGAGTTCGGCTGCGGATTTCGCCCTGACACCCAGCCGACCTCCGGGCCGGACAGCCGGCGCGAGCCGAGACAACACAAGGGATGACGACATGAATTCAACAGCCGCGATCGTCGGCGCAGGTCTGGTCGGCCGCGCCTGGGCGATGGTCTTCGCTCGCGCCGGCTGGCAGGTGCGGCTGCACGACAATGCGGCGGCGCAACTCGATGCGGCGCATGGACTGATCGAGGCGAGTCTGGTCGAGCAGCAGGCGGCAGGTCTGGTGAATGACGCCAGCGCGGCACTGGCGCGAATCACCTTCTGCCCGAGCTTGGACGAAGCCGTGGCCGGCGCGAACTGGGTGCAGGAAAACCTGCCCGAGCAGGTCGCCGTCAAGCGCGATTTCTTCCGCAGTCTCGACGCGCTCGCACCGGCCACTGCGGTGCTCGCCAGTTCAACTTCGGCGATCGGCGCGTCGCAGTTCACCGAGGCACTCGCCGGGCGCGCACGCTGCGTGGTCGCGCATCCGGTCAATCCACCGCACCTGGTACCGGTCGTCGAGCTGTGCGGCGCGCCATGGACCAGCGCGGCGACGATGGAGCGCGCCCGGTCGGTCATGACCGGGATCGGGCAGGTGCCGATCCTGGTCAAGCGCGAAATAGACGGCTTCATCCTAAATCGACTCCAGGGCGCGCTGCTGTCCGAGGCGATGCGGCTGGTGGGCGAAGGCTATGTTTCGCCGGAAGACCTCGACAAGACGATCGCGGATGGCCTGGGTCTGCGCTGGTCGTTCATGGGGCCTTTCGCGACCATCGAACTCAACGCCCCCGGCGGCGTCGCCGACTACTGCGCGCGTTACAGCGGTTTCTACCGTCGACTCGCCACCGACCCACCCGCCCCCGAGGTCTGGCTGGGTGAGCACGCCGACCGCGTCGTCGCCGCCCTCGGCGAGCCCCCAAGCGAAGCACAGTGCGCGCAGCGGATGCAGCAGCGCGACCGGCGCCTGCTGGCGCTGGCGCGGCACAAGCGCGAACAATCCGGCACCTGAACGAGGAGACCTGCATGGCGCAGTCACGGAAAGTCATCATCACCTGCGCGGTCACCGGCGCGATCCACACGCCGTCGATGTCGCCGCACCTGCCGATCACGCCGCAGGAAATCGCCGACGCCGCCGTCGGCGCCGCCGAAGCGGGCGCGGCAATCGTGCACCTGCACGCCCGCGACCCGGTCGATGGAAGCCCGACGCAGGATCCCGCGTACTTTCGCGAGTTCGCCGCCGACATCAAGCGCCGCTGCGATGTGGTGATCAACTTCACCACCGGCGGTGCCGCGACCATGACCATCGAGGAACGCCTGCAACCGGCGTTGCAGCTCAAGCCCGAGGTCGCGTCGCTGAACATGGGTTCGATGAACTTCGGGCTCTATCCGATGCTGAAACGTTTCACCGAGTTCCGCTTCGACTGGGAGCGCGAATATCTGGCGAGTTCCGACGCACGCATCTTTCGAAATACCTTTCGCGACATCGAGTACATCCTGACCGCCTGCGCGGACAATGGCACGCGTTTCGAGATTGAGTGCTACGACATCGGCCACCTCTACACCGCGCATCACTTCCTCGAGCGCGGCGTGGTCAAGCCGCCGCTGTTCATCCAGAGCGTATTCGGCATTCTCGGTGGCATCGGCGCGCACCCGGACGACGTCGCGCACATGAAGCGCACCGCCGATCGTCTTTTCGGCGACCAGTATCGCTGGAGCGTGCTCGGCGCCGGCCGCAACCAGCTGCCGATCGCCGCGATGTCGGCGGCGATGGGCGGCAACGTGCGCGTCGGTCTGGAGGACAGTCTTTGGCTGGGGCCGGGCAGGCTCGCGGAGACCAATGCCGCGCAGGTGATCGCGGCCCGCCAGATCATCGAGGGGCTGGGACTCGAGATTGCATCACCCGACGATGCACGGCAGATTCTCGGGCTCAAGGGCGCGGACAACGTCGCCTTCTGAGGCAAGTGGTGCCGGACCTGGCCGGCCATGCTGCGCTGGTCGGCCTCGGCACCCAGTCGCTTCCTCGCGGCTGGCCAGAGTGCCGCCAGGGACGCTCCGGCTGCACCTTGTTCCTCACCAGGGTCAGGCAGGTCCGAATGAACTGCCTGTCCGCCGCTAGTCTTCCAGCATGTACATCTGCCAGAGTTCCTTCTGGCTCATGTGCAGCATCGGCTTGAGCGCGAGCAGTCCCGTTTTGCCGATGCTTCGCTCCAGATAGCGCATCTCGACGAACTTGGCCTTGGTCTCCTCGTCGACAGGAACGTCGAAGCCGTTCTCGCGCATCATGAGGACGCCCTTGGCGCGCAGCGCCAGTTCCGTGACGAGGCGCAGATAACAAAGCAGGTCCGCGACCACCGGCCCGTGGAACTTCTCCTTCAGGGTATTCAGGTACTTTCCGACGGGCGAATCCGACAGGCGGCCGGAGTTGATCAGCCCCAGCATTTTCGCGTCGGCATCGAAGCCCTTGCCGAGCCAGCGTCCGACCGCCTGCTCGCTGCCCCGGAACACCAGGTAGAGCAGCAGAGGTACCACTGCGAGCACGGCCAGCATCGCCACCCGCGGCGACGCCAGCAGGTGATTGAATGCCGAGTGGACGACGATTGCCAGCGCCAGGCCCGGCAGCAGCGCCCGCAGGAGCGCTCCCTTCGTGCGTTCCAGCATCGCCAGGCTCATTACCGCGAAGATGGCGGTGGCGCCACCGTGCATGATCGCCGTGCCGAACCCGCGCACCATCCACGTCCCGAGTCCGGCGTTTCGGAACACGTCGAGAAGGTAGAGATTCTCGGCCAGGGCGAATCCGGCACCGACGGCGAATCCGCAAATGGCGGCGTCCACCAGGAACCCGATGCGATGCGTCCGGATCAGCGCGACGATCATCAGCCCCTTGAGCAGCTCTTCGGTGACCGGCGCCACGTATCGCGAGAATTCCGTCAGGTCGATGTCGATGAATTCGAGCGCCCAGGCATTCAGCACGTAGCTCGCACCCGCGGCGGCCGCGCCGCTGGCGACGATCACAATGACCGCGTTGAGCTTCATCAGCTTGTAACTGTCGAGATAGAGAAGCGTCGCCAGGAAACAGGCCACCGGCAGCAGCCCCAGCAGCAGTCGCAGGAGAAGATCAGCCCACATGCTTTCCTACATGATCTTCAGCGAGACCATCCACTCGGAGCCCATGCGCTGCGTGCCCTGATGGCCGACCGCATAGCCGACGGACAGTGTCATGTCATACCAGTGCATGAGCGTGAAGCGCAGGTCGGCCTGCGCGCCGACGCTGGTGTAGGACTTGCGCAGCGCGCGGTCCGTCGGTTCGGTCCACAACGCCGCCGCAAAGATGGACGGACGGAGCCAGGTCAGGTTGAAGCTCGGCGTGCCGACGGACTCGAAGACAACAGGCGGCACCGTCCACTCGACCAGTTCCTTCACGAAATTGAGGCCGCTCAATTCCTGCAGCTTGAATCCCGGCATCGAGTAGTACTCGCGATAGCGCTGGACCGACTTGTCGTCGACATAGTTGTTGCCGAATCCGCCGAAGTAGAAATTCGCGACCGTCTCGTTGTGGCTGCCGTCCGCGGCCCCCGCCGCGGTCCGCGACCATAGGGCGGAATGCGGAATCGGCAGCGGAATTCCGATGTCGAGCGTGCCCAGAATCTGCGGCGTGATCTGTCCGTTGACGCGGCTGCCCTGCGCGAACACCGACCAGGCCAGACCCTTCTCGTCGTCGACCGCGCCAAGCGATTTCCGCAGGTTGGAATAGCGAAGTCCCGCCAGCCCCGTGACGAGGCGCGTGAAATCGGTCTCGACGTTCTGGGCGTTCGGCAACGTATCGATCTTGTCGTAGTAGGCGACGTCGAACACGGCCTCGAACTTGCGGGGATCGTCGTAGATCAGCAGCCAGTCGTAGCCGAGCTTGGTCGCGTAGCCCTTGCGGCTTCGTTTGGTCGGCCCGAACAGATCGTAGAAGTCCGAGCGGTTCCAGGAGGCCGAACCCCGCCAGCCCAGGTAGCTGCCGGTGATGTCCACGTGACCGCGCTCTTCGGCAGGCAGGCCGCCGGACGGCGTCCAGGCGGCCGTGACGCCGACGGAAGCGAACTGGACCGGGTCGGAGAAATTGACGCGGTAGCCGATGCCGGCGAAATTCTTGTAGCCCTGCAGGACCGGGTAGGCGTTGTCGCGCGTGATTTCGCGCAATGGGGAGTAGGGGCCCCTGGCGAGTATTTCTTTGTCGACGTCGATCGCTCCCGGAGGCGGCACCTGCCAGGTCTTCACCACAGGATGCTTCTCGGCGACCTGCGCGCCAAGGAAGGCGATCGCGCCGACATCCTTGAGCGGCTTCGCGTCGATGATTGCCGGCACAAAACCCTCGCCCGTGTAGTTCAGCACCAGCAGCCGGCCGTCGGCCAGCGGGACGGGACGGAAAAGCCCGGACTCGGCGTTGGACACCGCCTCGATTGCACCGGCCGCGATGTCGTAGCGGAAGATGTTGGAAACACCGGTGTAGTAGCTGCTGCCGTAGAGGTAGCGCCCGTCCCGGGAAAACACGAAACCCTCCGGGACCGATTGTCCGAAGCGAAATTCCGACACCGGCTTGAGGTCGGCGTTGCGCAGCTGTTCGGTGGTCCACACACGCACGAACTGGTCACCGTTGATCTCGCTGACCGAGGCCGAGAGCAACCGTCCGTCCGGCGATATGTCGAGGTCGTAGGGAACGTATTCGTAGGGGAGTGGCTTCCCCTCCTCCCAGGACGTGTAGGGGTAGGGAATGCGCACCAGCGAAGCCAGTCCATTGGACTGGCGCACGCCCCAGAGCGAGCGGTCGGCTGGATTGAAGACGATCTCGCCGATGCGGGCGTCCTTCAGCAGCATGCGCTCCTCGCCCGTTTTCAGATCGACCGCCATGAGGTCACGGTAGGCGACGTTGTCATTGACGAAAAAGAGCGTCCCGCCACCCGGATCGTAGGCGAGCGACGTGACCGAGAACAGCGTCCCGCGCTTGATTTCCGCCAGCTGCCTGAGCTTCCCGTCGCGCGTGTTCAACGCTCCGACATGATCGATCACACCGGGATAGCGATAGCCGGCGTAGAGCAGTTGGTTCGCCTCGTCGTAGAACATCCGCGAGACGGACCCCACCGCCTTGGCCGGCAGGGCCTGCAGTGGCGTGATGGGGAACTTGCGGACTGCGGCAAGGTTGCGCAGCTGGAACTCGTGCTCGAAGACGATCCAGTCCTGCCAGGCCTTCTCCAGCGGAAGGCCGAACACCTGTTCGAACTGGTCGGCATAGCTGCGCCGGCTTCCCTCGTCGCGCCGGATCCACGCCACCACCTTTTCCGGGGAATGGGCGAAAGCGAGATAGGTGATGAACCGCGTGCCATAGAGGTAGGCGTTCACCCCGACCTGGAAGTTGACGCGGACCGCTCGCGTCGCCAGCCCCAGCGGGTCGTAGAAATGGGCGTTGTCGCGCACCATCGTCCGGAACACCATCTCGTCATAGCCGCCCTGCGCACGGCCCAGCCCGCCGGCCATCCACGTCTCCATGAACACCGCGGCACCCTCGTTGAACCAGCGCGGCGAGTTGAAGCGCGGAATCGTCAGATAGCTGTAGAGCAGCGTTTCGGGGTTCTGCCGGCTTGGCGCCACCTTGCCGAGGAAGATGCTGCGCCAGCGTTGGTCATCCTCGGAGGCGACATCGCCGGCGGCGACATGGACCATCTCGTGGTTCATCAGAAAGAACAGGCGCTCGGTCGCGGGAAATGTCTCGAAGGCATGCGACGGCGGCGCGATCTCGAAGGCGAGCCTGCTGTGGGGCGCTGATCGCTGACTCGCGTTGCCGGTGTCCGAAAGATCGTTCAGCACGATCGTGGTCGGTTCGGAGGGCGTCCAACCGAACATCCGGCGCTGCCACGCCAACGCCTGGGTGAACGTTCCCACCGCGTGGGGCACGACATAGCCAAGCGAATCGTAGTAGATGAGCTTCAGGTCCTTCGTATCGATGTAAGACATCGAGACGGGACTCTCGTCGGCCACGGCGGCCGCCGGGACGAGGGCAAAGGCGAAGATCAGGCACAGAATGCGGCACCGCATTGCGGTATCCCCTGGCGCGCCATTGACATAGAAGCGCCGCCGAAGGATACCGGGTGGGGCGACGAAAGCAAACCGCCGGCGCTGAAGGCCGGCGGTTTGCTCGTCAAACTGGACGAGATACGGTTTCTGGCGAAGCACGCCCCGCGATTGCGAGGCCGGAGACGCTCCTATCGCGCCTTGGCCGCGTTGTCCGTACCCTGCTGGCGCACCGCGTTGTCCGTACCTTGCATGCGGGCGGCATTGTCCGTGCCCTGCTGGCGCACCGCGTTGTCCGTGCCCTGCTGGCGCACCGCGTTGTCCGTGCCCTGCTGGCGCACCGCGTTGTCCCTACCCTGCTGGCGCACCGCGTTGTCCGTACCCTGCATGCGCAC
>JAQBEY010000067.1:0-68282 GCA_032123655.1 Betaproteobacteria bacterium | reverse complement strand
GTTCACGGACGGCGATCACAAGTGGGGATCGTTTCAGGAGCAGATTTTCTCCGCCGACGCAACCGACAAGTGCCCGACCTACGTGCACAAGACGCCGCCCTGCCAGGCGAGCTGTCCGTCGGGTGAGGACATCCGTGGTTGGCTCAACATCGTGCGCGGGGTGGAGAAGGCGCCCAAGGACACCAGCATGCAGGAGTACGCGTTCCGCCGGGCGACGAACGCCAATCCGTTTCCGTCGATGATGGGCCGGGTATGCCCGGCGCCGTGCCAGGCGGGCTGCAACCGCAACGAGGTGGAGGATACCGTCGGCATCAACGCCGTCGAGCAGTACATCGGTGATTATGCGCTGGAGAAGAATTTCGGGTTCGAAGCGGGTCCGGAAACCGGCAAGCGGGTCGCTATCGTGGGTGGCGGACCGGCAGGACTGTCGGCGGCGTACCAACTGCGTCGCAAGGGACACGCCGTCACGCTGTTCGACGATCACGCCGAACTTGGCGGCATGGCCAAATACGGCGTGCCGGGCTATCGGCTGCCGCGCAAGCATCTGGATGGCGAGATCGATCGCATCACCGCGATGGGAGTCGACGTGCGCCTGAATACCCGCATCGGCCGGGACGTCGGGCTGAACGACCTCCAGGCGGACTATGACGCGGTGCTGCTCACCATAGGTTGCAAGGCCGGCCGCGGCCTCCCGGTCCCCGGCGCCGACGCGCCCAACGTCATCAGCGGCGTCGCGTTCCTCGAGGCCTTCAACCAGGGCCGCCTGAAATCGGTGTCCGGCCGGGTGGTAGTGGTCGGCGGCGGCGATACGTCGGTGGACGTGGTCTCGGTGGCACGCCGCCTGGGCTACGCCAAGGACATGAAAGAAACCGAGCGCCCGGAGTTCGTGGTGCTTGGACACACGGCGCACGACGTCTCGACCATGGCCGCGCGCGAAGGCGCCGACGTCATCCTGATCTCGATGCAGCCGATCGAGGAAATGAACGCGGCCAAGCACGAGATCGAGGACGCGCAACGTGAGGGCGTGAGCATCCGCGGCGCGCTGCTGCCGGTAAAGGTCCTGCTCGACGAGAAGACCGGCCGCGCCAAGGCGCTGCGCGTGATCGAGCTCGACTATTCGAGCGGCAAGCCGGTCGAGAAGCCGGGTACCGAGATGGATCTCGAGGCTGACCTCGTCGTTTCCGCCATCGGCCAGGCGGGCGATCTCGAAGGCATGACGGATCTGGACAATGGCCGCGGTCTGATCGCGGCCGACAAATTCTTCCAGGTGCCGGGCCGCGAGGGCCTTTTCGCCTGCGGAGACATCATCCGGCCGCACCTGCTGACCACGGTCATCGGCCAGGGCTCGATCGTGGCCGACAGCATCGACCGCTATCTGCTGAAGGCGGAGATGGTCAAGCGGCCCAAGGTCGATGTGCATCACTTCAATCTCCTCGACAAGCTGCGCGAGGTCAATCTGGAGCCCAAGGCATTCGCGCCGCTCGAAGACCAGGACCTGCGTGAGATCGACCGTGGCGTGCGTGGCACGGCGCTCGCCGGCAAGTCCGTGGGCGGCTTCGCCGTCCACAACTACGAGGATCGCAGCGCGTCG
Source organism: Betaproteobacteria bacterium (assembly GCA_032123655.1). Classification (GTDB taxonomy): domain Bacteria; phylum Pseudomonadota; class Gammaproteobacteria; order Burkholderiales; family Casimicrobiaceae; genus VBCG01. The sequence goes on along the minus strand of JAQBEY010000067.1, from coordinate 66,691 downwards.
GCGGTGTGCAAGTCCGAGTCGCTGTTCCTCGGGCATTTCCCACAGCAGGAGCGCATCAAGCGCTCCGAGATCGGGCCGTCCGCCGAGGAGGTGCTGGGTCACTTCGAGGAGCGCATGGTCGGCTACACCGACAAGCAGGCGGTGGACGAGGCCAAGCGCTGCATGAGCTGCGGCATGTGCTTCGAGTGCGACAACTGCGTCATCTACTGTCCGCAGATCGCGGTCAAGCGCACACCGAAGTCGGAGGCGACGATGGGCCGCTACGTCTACACGGATTACGACCTTTGCATTGGCTGCCACATCTGTGCCGACGTCTGCCCGACCGGCTACATCAAGATGGGCATGGGCGACCATTGAGCATCGGACAGGGATGAAGCGAATAGGCGCCGGCATCCTGATCGCCGCATTTGCGATCTCGGGACATACCGACACGGGCGAGCGTCGCGTGTCGAGTGTCCCCCATCCGGTAGTCAGGATCGAGAAGGGCGAGGCCTGCGTGGCGCCGGCCGCGGAAATGCGCCGTGATCACATGAACATGCTGCTGCATCAGCGCGACCGGACGGTGCGCAGCGGACTGCGCGAATCCCGCTCCAGCCTCAAGAACTGCATTGATTGCCACGCCAGCCGTGAAACCGGCAGCGTGCTCGGCAAGGACGGCTTCTGCTCCAGCTGCCACAGCTACGCATCGGTGAGCATCGACTGTTTCGAGTGCCATACTCCGCTGCGCCAGACCCGCACCGCTGGATCGCCCAGATGAACCCGGACCGTCGCCAATTCATGGCTTGGGGTGCCGCGGCAGGCGTGGGGTTGGCGCTTGCCCCGGGCATCAGACTGGTCGAACTCGCGCTGGCTCGCTCGCCGCAGGAGGCCGCATCGGTTCTGCAGCGCTGGGGACTCCTGATCGACATCACCAAATGCGCCGACTGTGACGCCTGCGTCACTGCCTGCAATGAGGAGAACGGCCTGACCGGTCATGGCCGCCCGGAAACGGATGCGCAGTGGATCCGCAAGGTGACGCTGCGCGATCGGCAGACCGGTTATGCGCAGACGCTGCCGCTCATGTGCCAGCATTGCGAGGATCCGCCCTGCGTCGACGTGTGCCCGACCGGGGCATCCTTTCGGCGCGACGACGGAATCGTTCTGGTCGACAAGCACACCTGCATCGGCTGCCGCTATTGCGTCCTGGCCTGCCCCTACGGTGCGCGCTCGTTCGTGCACGAGACCACCACCGGCCAGAAGGCGGACGTCCCCCGCGGCAAGGGCACGGTGGAATCCTGTACGCTTTGCGTGCATCGCGTCGATCGCGACGAGACGCCCGCCTGTGTCGAGGCCTGCAACCGCGAAGGCGGCAAGGCGATGGCCTTCGGCGATCTCAACGATGCCTCGTCCGAAATCCACCGCCGGCTGCACACCGAGCGGTCGAGCCAGATCCGCCCGGATCTCGCGCTCGGCACCGGCGTGCGTTACCAGGGCCTGTGACCATGCCGGGCGTCCAATATCGAGAGCTTGCCGGCCGCAAGGGTGCTTATCTGGCGCTGCTGGGCGCGCTCGGCGTGCTGATCCTCGCAGGTCTCGGCGCGGCCTGGACGATGGAGCATCAGGGCCATTACGTCACCGGCATGAGCAATCGGATCGTGTGGGGAACACCGCACGTGTTCGCGGTGTTCCTGATCGTCGCGGCGTCGGGGGCGCTGAACGTGGCTTCGATCGCGTCGGTGTTCGGTCGTGAGTTCTACAAGCCTCTGGCGCGCCTGTCGGGATTGCTCGCGGTGACCTTGCTCGTTGGGGGGCTGGTGGTGCTGGTGCTCGACCTCGGCCGACCGGACCGACTGATCGTCGCCATGACTCATTACAACCTCAAGTCGATCTTCGCCTGGAACATCTTTCTCTACACCGGTTTTCTCGCCGTCGTGGCGATTTACCTGTGGACCATGTTCGAGCGCCGCATGAACGGTCACACCCATCGCGCCGGACTGGTCGCGTTCGTCTGGCGGCTGGTTCTGACCACCGGCACCGGGTCCATTTTCGGCTTCCTGGTGGCGCACGAGGCCTACGGCAGCGCACTGCTGCCGCCGCTGTTCATCGCCATGTCGTTTTCGTTCGGGCTGGCGATCTTCGTGCTGGTGCTGATGGCGGCCTGCCGGTTCGGCCAGCGTGCTCTGGGCGATGCCGTCGTGCATCGGCTCGGAAGGCTGCTCGCGGTGTTCGTTGCCGCGGTCCTGTATTTCGTCGCCGTATATCACGTCGTCAACCTCTACGTCGCGCGCCAGCTCGACCTCGAGCGGTTCCTGCTCTGGGACGGCGACGTCTATACGGTGCTCTTCTGGGTCGGACAGATCCTGGTCGGTGGCATCATCCCTCTGGTGCTGCTGTTCGGCCCGTCGGGGCGTTCACGGCGCGCGGTGGCGGCGGCGGCGCTGTGCGTCATAGCCGGCGGACTCGCGCAGGTTTACGTGATCATCATCGGCGGCCAGGCGTTTCCGCAGCTCATGTTTCCCGGCAAGGACGTCGCCAGCAGTGCTTTCGACGGTGTGATCGCAGCCTACTCGCCCAGCCTGGTCGAGATCGCCCTCGGCGTGGGCGGCGCGGCGCTGGCGCTGGCACTCACCGCGGTGGCGCTCAAGGTGCTGCCGTTCCTGCCGCACAGTCTCGCCGACGGCGACGTCGAACCGACCGCCGGATGAACCGTCTGCTGGTCTCCGCCGCGCACAAGTCTTCGGGCAAGACCACGGTGGCCATTGGCCTGTGCGCGGCGTTGCGCGCCCGCGGCGAGGTCGTACAGCCGTTCAAGAAGGGCCCGGACTACATCGACCCACTGTGGTTGGGGCTGGCGGCAGGGCGGCCCTGCTACAGCCTCGATCCCTGGCTCTCCGACGCGACCGAGATCTGCGCGGAAGTTGCGCTGCGCATGCGCGGCGCCTCGCTCGGACTGGTGGAGGGCAACAAGGGACTGTACGACGGGCTCGACCTCGACGGCAGCAACAGCAATGCCGCACTCGCCGCGCTCATCGGCACGCCGGTAGTGCTGGTCATCGACACCCGCGGCATGACGCGCGGAGTCGCGCCGCTCATACTCGGTTACCTGGCGTTCGACCGGAACATCCACATCGCCGGCGTGATCCTGAATCAACTTGGGGGCGCGCGCCACGAGGCCAAACTGCGCGCAGTCATCGGCCACTACACCGGCGTGCCGGTACTGGGCGCCGTACAACACGATGAAAACATGTCCATGGTTGAACGCCACCTGGGCCTGGTTCCCTGCAACGAAGACCGCATCGCGCGCGAGCGCATCGACGCGATTGCCGAGCGAATCGCGGCGCAGGTCGATCTTGACCAGGTGCTTGCCGTGGCCGGACAGGCCGCGCCAATGGCAAATTTTGCGCCGGCAACCGCCGCCGCACCGATCCCGGGCGAAGCCGTGCGCGTGGGTATCGCGCGCGACGCGGCCTTCGGTTTTTACTATCCCGGTGACCTGGAAGCCCTGTGCGCCGCCGGGGCGGAGCTGGTTCCCTTCGACGCGCTGCGCGACACGCGGTTGCCGCAGTTGGATGGCCTGTTCATCGGCGGCGGTTTTCCCGAGGCGCACCTGGACGCGCTTGCCGCGAACAGCAGCATGCGCGCGGAGTTGCGTACGGCCATCGATGCCGGGCTGCCGGCGTACGCCGAATGCGGCGGCCTAATGTATCTGTCGCGCGGCATCGAGTGGAAGGGACGCAGGCTGCAGATGGCAGGGGCGATCCCCGCGGATATCGTCATGCATGCGCGCCCGGTCGGTCGCGGTTATGTCGAGTTGCGGGAAACCGGACAAGGGCTGTGGGGTACGACCCAATCCGCAGGGCCGGCGCTCATCCGTGCGCATGAGTTTCACTATTCAAGCGTCGAAAATCTGGCGCCCGGGACCCGCTTCGCGTATGCGGTCGAGCGCGGCCACGGCGTCGACGGCCGGAACGACGGCATCGTGCACAGGAACCTGCTCGCCTCGTATGCCCACTTGCGCGACGTCGCCGGAAATCGCTGGGCGGCCCGCTTCGTCGAATTCATCCGACACCGTAAACGCGAATCGCTGCGGGCCGCGTAGCGGCGGAACTGATCGAGGTGCAGACAATGGTGCTTGCAGGCAGAGGGAAAACGGTACTGACGGATGACGAGGGCTATCTGACCGATCCGGCCGACTGGACGCGTGAGCTTGCCGACGAAATGGCCCGCCAGGAACATATCGAGCTGTCGGATGTGCACTGGGCGGTGATCGGCTTCATGCGCGATTATTATGATCAGCGGCAGATCGCTCCGGATGCGCGCCACGTCATCCGGTTCCTGGCCGAGTACCATGGCGGCGACGGCGGCGGCCGGAACGAGCTGTTCGAACTGTTTCCCTATGGCTATGTCAAGCAGGCGTGCAAGATTGCCGGCATGCGCAGGCCCCGGGCGTGGAGCACCGGCTGAGTGCCGCTGCCGGTGGAGGCATCATGATCATCATCACGCCGCAGGCGGAGGAGCAGATTCATCAGTCCGCAAAGCAGACCGGGCTCGAAAAGGCCTGCCTGCGTCTGGCAGCGCGCCTGGGGGACGACGGCGCGATCGAGTACGGCATGGGTTTCGACGACCAGGCCGACGGCGATACGCAGGTCGTGAGCGGAACCGTCACGGTGCTGGTATCCGCCGGCTGCGTCGAATTGCTGACCGGCGCGACGCTCGACTACGCCGAGATCAATCCGGGCGAGTTGCGTTTCATTTTCATCAATCCGAACGACCCGTCGCACAAGGCACCGAAGCCGGTGGGTTGAGTCGGCCGCTGGACGCCGCGGTTCCCACCAAGTAGTCTGGGATCTTCACCGCACTCTGTTGTCTTCCGCGACGCAGGCTTGTTGCATGCCCGATCCCTTAGTCCCGCAACCAGGCGCAAGCGTCGATGACCCGACGCCGGAGTTGCGTCCCGGCTCGCAGGCTCGGAGCCAGACCGTGCGCCTGGCGCGCAAGACCCAGTCGCTCGACATCCTGTATGCGGTCGCGACCGGCCTGAGCGGCCCTGGAAGCCTCGAGCAGCTGCTCGAGGGGTTTCTCGATACCTTCATCGAGCTCGTCGATGCGCGCGCGGCAAGTGTGCGCATCGCGACCGAGGACGGCTACACGCGCCTTGTCGCCAGTCGCGGCCTTGCTCCGGAGGTCGTCGAACAGGATCGCCTGATGCCGACAGGGCAATGCCCTTGCGGTCTGGCCTCGACCGAAGGCGGCCTGCGCATCCAGCAGGGCACCGCGCCCTGCGCGGCGCTGCTCGGGCGGCCGATGCTCGAGCCCGACTGCGCGGAATTCGTGGCCGTGCCGATTCGTTACCGGGACCGGATCCTGGGCGTGTACAACCTGTTCCTCGACCGTCCGCTTGCCGCCATGGGCGAGGACGTGCGGGACCTCCTCATCACCGTGGGCCGGCACCTCGGCCTGGTCATCGAAAAGTCACGGCTGGAAAGCGAGGCCCGCCGGTTCGCGATCCTTGAGGAACGCAACATCATGGGCATCGAACTGCACGATTCGCTGGCCCAGTCGTTGATTGGCATGCGGCTGCAGCTGCGCGTGCTGAGTGAGGCGCTGGTTCGCAAGGACATCGGCGGCGCGAGCTACGAGGCGAACCGCCTCGGCCGCGCGATGACGCAGGCCAACGCCGATCTGCGCAACCTCCTGGCCAACTACCGGCTGAAGATCGACGCGGCAGGGCTGGTGCAGACGCTCGCCAACCTGGTCGAGCGCTTCGGCAGGGAAACCGGCATCGCCGTGTACTTCCACAACGAATGCATGGCGCTGGCGCTGACGCCGGCGCAGGAGGTCCAGGTCTTCTACATCATTCAGGAGGCGCTCACCAACATCCGCAAGCACAGCGGCGCGAGCAACGTGCGCATCATGCTCAACAACGAGGACGATCTCTACACGGTCCTGATCGAGGACGATGGCCTGGGGATGACCGAGACCGTGGAGGAGGGTGAACCGGGGGAACATGCCGGACTGGCGATCATGCACGAACGCACGCAGCGGCTGCCGGGCCAGATCGTCATCGAGAGCGAACCCGGCGAGGGTACGCGCATCGTGCTGATCTTCACCGCACCCCCGCCCACAGGAAAGTTGGCATGACCGAAACCCGGATGCGCGTTCTCCTGATCGACGACCACGCGCTGGTGCGCAAAGGTATCGAGGAATTGCTGCGCAGCCGCGGGGTGCAGGTGGTGGCCTCGGTGAGCTCCGGCGAGGAGGGCATCCGACGGGCAGAGGAACTGCACCCCGACATCATCCTGCTCGATATCAAGATGCCGGGCATGACCGGAATCGAGACCTTGACCAGGATGCGCTCCAGCGGCGTCCAATCGCCGGTGGTGATGCTCACGATGAGCCGCGACGACGCCGACCTGTCCGCGGCGCTGCGTGGTGGCGCGCAGGGCTTCCTGTTGAAGGACATCGAACCCGAGGAACTCGTGCCGGCTCTGCGGGCCGTGCTCTCCGGCGACAAGGTGGTGGCGAACGAACTCGTTGGAACGCTGGCACGACTCGTCGGCAGCGACTCCGGCAGGAATCCGAGCGAGCCGTACGCGGCGGCTCCGTTTTCGGAGCTCACCCCGCGCGAGCTTGAGATTCTGGAGCATGTTGCCGATGGCTTGAGCAACAAGATGATCGCACGCGCACTGGATATCACCGACGGTACGGTCAAGCTCCATGTCAAGGCGATCCTGCGCAAGCTGGGCATGCGCTCGCGCGTCGAGGCCGCCGTGGCCGCGGTCGAGCGCGGGCTCGGCAGGTTCGGGAAAAAGTCCCGGCCGGCTTCCGGCGCATGAAACCGGACGCACCGGAAGCCAATGCGTTCGTTTCAGGCGTCGAGCGTGCTGACGAACAGTTGCGCGCGCGGAAGTCCGTGCTCGAGCAGAATGAACTCCGCCGCATTCACCAACCCCGCGGGTCCCGCGACGTAGACGTCGTGTTCGTCCAGTCGGGGATGGTGCTCCAGAACCGACTGCAGCGCGCGCGACACTGCAGCCTCGTCGGGAAGGGAGGGGTCGTCCGTCACCGCGACGTAGCGAAAATTGTCGAGTGCGTCGTTCCAGGAGCGGCAGAGATTGTCGAGGTAGTGGCCACCCTCGCCGGAAGCGATCCAGTAGAGGTGCAGCATTTCCGCGGCGTCGAGCGCCATCGCATGCTCCACCAGGCTTTTGATCGGCGCGAATCCCGTTTCGCCGGCGATGAAGACGAGCGGTCGAGACGAACTCTCGTCGAGCACGAACTCGCCCCGCGGGCCCTCGATGTGCACGGTGTCCGAGTCCTTCAGCGCGCCGAACAATTGCTCGGAAAATGCATCGCCAGCCCGATGGCGGATATGGAACTGGAGGTTGCGTTCATCACAGGGGCAGCTCGCCACCGGATGCGTGGCGCTGGGTCCCCCGGGAAGCGTGAGCGACACCGATTGTCCGGCAAGAAAGCGCAGGCGGTTGCTGCGTGGCGTCTGCAGGTGCAGCAGACGCAGGTCGTCATCCAACGCCGTGACGGACTTGACCCTTGCGTCGATGCTCTGCAGTGGCATGTCGGCGGCGCTGTGCGCCTCGAGCGCCTCGAGGACGAGGTCGCCGACGGCGGTGTTGCAGCACATGAGCATGACGCCGGCGTTTTTTTCGGCCGCGGTGAGCGAGTAATCGGAATGGCGGGTCCGGTGCACCTGGCCCGAGACAATCCTCGCCTTGCACTTTCCGCAGCTGCCGATGCTGCAGCCGTAATCGAGCGAAAGACCGGCGCGCAGCGCCGCCTCGAGCACGCTTTCATTGCCGTCGACGAAAAACTCCCGGCCGCTCGGCGCAATCTGTACGTGTGCGGTCATGATCCTCAGAAAATTCTCCTGTACCCGCAGCGGTTGCGCGTCTCCTCCGCCCGGAATGACGTACTCCAGCTGTTGTCCAAGCCAGACGAGCAGTTCCGCCGCCAGGGCCTGCGGCGATCTCGCCGGCGGCTGGGGGTCGCGCAGCTTGGCCTGAAGCTGTGCCACGATGGTGCGGTGACGCTGGAGTTCAGCGTCGGCCAGTGCCCGCTCCCTGCCCATTTCCGCCAGGCGCGCGACCAGTACTTCGGAACTCGGCAGAAGGCGCTCGCGCATGCGCCGGCTAAACGCTGCGTCCTTGATCGACTCGAATCTCTCCAGCCCCGCGTGGTCCTCAAGCCTGACCTCCGGGAAGGCACGCAGCAGATCCTCGGTCGATACCATTCCTTCGAACGTGGCCAGATCGCCGCTCTTGATCCTGCTCTGCAGCACGCCTCGCCGCACGCCGACCAGGCGCGCCGCGCGGGAAAGTGTGAGAAGCGTCGGCATGGGGAGTTGGACTCGAAATGATCATATCGGATTTTCCGCCGCTCGCCGCGGGCTAGGGACATTATGAACTTTCTGCCGGTCTTTCTGGATGTCCGCGGGCAGTCGTGCCTGGTGGTGGGAGGTGGTGACGCCGCCGCGCGCAAGACGGCGTTGCTGCTTCGCTCGGGCGCGCGGGTCACGGTGCAGGCACTTGAACTGTGCGCGGCGTTCGACGCCGATCTCGCCGCAGGTCGCGTCATGCAGCGGGCGAAGGAATTCCGGGACGAGGACATCGCCGGATTTGTGCTGGCGATCGCCGCCAGTGGCGACGACGCAGTGAACCGCACGGTCGCCGCGGCTGCGCGGACCCGGCATATCCCGGTGAACGTGGTCGACGTTCCGGAATTGTGCTCGTTCATCGTGCCGTCCATCGTCGACCGCGCCCCGCTGATCGTGGCGGTTTCGAGCGGCGGCGCTTCGCCGGTGCTGGCGCGCTTGCTGCGCGCGCGGCTGGAGAGTCTCATCCCGGCGGGATACGGAAGGCTCGCGGCGCTGGTGGGGGCATTCCGCGAGCGTGTCAAACAGCACGTCAAGGCGCAGGAGCGACGGCGCTTCTGGGAGCGGGTGCTGCAGGGCCCGATCGCCGAGCTGGTGTTCAGTGGGCGGGAAGCCGAGGCCGGCAAGGCGCTGGAGGACGCGCTGGTCGATACGCGCCTGGCGTTCAGCGGCGGAGAGGTGGCGCTGGTCGGCGCGGGGCCGGGCGACCCGGATCTGCTTACCTTCCGGGCGTTGCGTTTGATGCAGCAGGCTGACGTCGTGGTGTACGACCGGCTGGTATCGCGTCCGATCCTCGATCTGGTGCGGGTCGACGCCGAGCGCATCTATGCGGGCAAGGAGCGGGCGAAGCATGCGCTTCCACAGGAAGACATCAATCACCTGCTGGTGCGCTTGGCGAAGGAGGGCAAGCGCGTGGTACGCCTCAAGGGCGGCGATCCGTTCATTTTCGGGCGCGGTGGCGAAGAGATCGAAACACTCGCTGCCGAAGGCATCGCGTTTCAGGTGGTCCCCGGCATCACGGCGGCAGCGGGATGCGCTTCCTACGCAGGCATTCCGCTGACGCATCGCGATTTCTCGCAGTCGGTGGTGTTCGTGACCGGCCATCTGCAGGACGGCAGCATGAACCTGAACTGGCCGGCGCTGGCGCAGCCGCGCCAGACCATCGTGATCTACATGGGGCTGGTCGGCATCGACATCCTGTGCCGCGAACTGACGGCGCATGGACTGCCCGGCGACACCGCGGCCGCGCTGATTCAGCAAGGCACGACGCCGCAGCAACGCGTGCTGACGGGCACGCTGGATACTCTGCCGGAGATCGTGCGTACGGGTGAGGTCAAGGCGCCAACGCTGATCATCGTCGGCGAGGTGGTCCGCCTGCGCGATCGACTCAACTGGTTCAACTGACTCCGGGCGCGGGCCGCCGCCGCTGACGTCGGTCAGTCCGAGGTCTGGCGCGAGGTCTCCGAAGACTCCACGCGGTGCTCGACCGCGAACACCGCCGCTTCGACCCGTGACGTCAGGCCCAGCTTCGACAGGATGTGCCGGACATGCAGCTTGACCGTGTCATGGCTGATCGACAGCGACTGCGCGATGGCCTTGTTGGTCTTGCCGCTCGACAGGTGCTGGAGGATTTCGCGCTCGCGCAGCGTCAGCTGTTTCATATGGCTGTCGCGCGATTTCCTGGGCTCGTCGGGGAGCAGCATGTCGACCAGCTTGGATGTCATCATGGGCGCGACAACGACCTCGCCGCGCGCGGCGCGCCGGATTGCATCGATGACCTCGTCCGGGTCCATGTCCTTGAGAAGGTAGCCGCGTACCCCGGCGCGGAAGGCGCGTGCCAGATCCTCCTGCAGGTCGCTCATCGAAAGTACGACGACCGGGGTGTCGATTCCTTCCTCGCGAATCCGCGCCAGCAGCGCAAACCCGTCCGTGGGCACCATCCGCAGGTCCACGATCGCGAGGTCCGGACGCGTGTCGCGAAGCAGTCGCACCGCTTCGTCCGGATTTCCCGTGGTGCCGTTGACCGTGATACCGGCGCGCTGTTCGAGCAGTTCGGCGAGCCCCCGACGGCACAGCCCATGATCGTCGATGAGGACGACGCTGATGGGCTCGTTCATTGATGCACCCCCACGCCGGCGACCTTGTCGGCCGACGCGGCCGCTGCGTTGTCGCTGGAGTGGGCGCAATTCGCGCCCTGGATATCCCCGGTGTCGCTCATGCCCGGCTCTCGATCTGCGGTTGCACTGCGGGAAAGCGAAGTCGCACGCGTGTGCCGGATCCGGCCGCGACTTCCATGGTCAGTTCTCCGCCCAGCCGGCGGGCGCGTTCGCTCATGATCGCGATTCCATAATGTTCTGAATCGCCCAGGTCGCCATCGACGGCGTCGGCAGGCATGCCGATACCGTCGTCCTCGATGACGATCTCGTAACCGCCCGCAACCCGATCGAGGGTGAGCCGGGCCCGCACGGCATTGGCGTGGCGGGAAATGTTGGCCAACGCCTCCTGCACGATATGAAATACCTCGATTTCGCGCCCCACCTGCAGCTGCAAGTCGGGAACGGCATTGTCGAAGGCAAGCGCGACGCCGGTGCGATCCGGAAACGTTCTGGCGGTCTCGGCAAGCGCGTGCTGGAGGCCCTGGGGATCCATCCGGCTGCGGAAATAGGTGATGAGCTCACGCAGGCGCCGATGCGCGTTGGTCAACGAGTCGTCGACGTCGCTGCAGAATTTGACTGCGGAAGGTTCATCGCCGCTTTCCACTGCACCGCGCAGCAGGCTCATCCGCATCCGCATGTAGGTCAGGCCCTGAGCGAGCGAATCGTGGACTTCGTTGGCCATCGTCTGGCGCTCGCTCATGAGGTGCGAACGGAGATTCTCGCGAGTCGCCCGCGCGTTTTCGATGGCGACGCCGATCATTTCGCCGGCGGCACGGAGCAGCCCCATGGTCTCCGCCGGCAACGCGTGTTCGGTTTCGTACAGGAGATCGAGCGTTCCCACGGCGGTACCCCGAAACCGCAACGGTACAGCCACCACATGCCGGCACACCGGACCGAAAAAATCGGCCGCAAGACGCGTCATGGCGGCGCGCCGGCGGCCATTTTCGCAATCGCCATCAGGATTCTTCGTCGTGGCGCAGCGGTCACACCAGAAAGCGATCGCGCCGATGCCGGTGCGGCCCATGCTGGCCGGCAGTCCCACCGCGATTCCTGGTTCCAGATTGGCGCCGTTGGCCGTGACGATTCGTACGGTTCCGGCCGCGGCACCCGCCATATCGACCACGGCTTCAAGCATCGGCACAAGCGCAGCCTCGAACTCGGGCGCCGGGGCGTCGAGCGAACCGTCATCCGCCATGGCAAGACCCGCGATCCCTTCGGATGGTGGCACCAATGATCTGCCGGCCCCAGGGCTGGCGGGGTTGTGGGCCCTTTCCCCTTGGACTTGCAAGGACATTCGGCTCCTTCGCTGCAATTCCGGCACGTACCCGCTGTCGCGGGATCGGTGATTGCCGGCGCAATGGCGTGTCAGTGGGAAAAGTATGAACCCTGCATCAGCAGGGTGCAAGGAAAGCTCCTCGGTTGCCGGGCGGGTCCGCCCGGCGTCAATCACCCATCCGGGGTATGCTTGTCCCTCCCGACGTGGCTATGGACATCGGGTACCCGCTTGGCCGTAATGGAGGCTGCCCGATCGCGGAATGGGGGCGGCTTTGTCGCGTGCCGTCAATCAGCCACCAAATCGTCCGCGGGCGCCGTCGTCATGTCCAATTTTCCCCTTCACGACCCTGCTGCAAGACCGCTGCCGGACGCGCCGTCCGAAACGCGCAATACGACGTGTTACATGTGCGCGTGCCGGTGTGGCATCAGGGTTCACCTGCGCGACGGCGAAATTCGCTACATCGAGGGGAACCCGGATCACCCGCTGAACAATGGCGTTCTCTGCGCCAAGGGTTCATCCGGCATCATGAAGCAGTACTCGCCGGCGCGACTGACCAAGCCGCTGCTGCGCAAGCCGGGCAGCGAGCGCGGTGCAGGCGAATTCGTTGAGACGACGTGGGAGGAGGCGTTCACGCTGCTCGCGGAACGCCTGCGAAAGATCCGCGCCACCGATCCGAAGCAGTTCGCGCTGTTCACCGGGCGCGACCAGATGCAGGCGCTCACGGGCCTCTTCGCCCGGCAGTTCGGCACGCCGAACTATGCGGCGCACGGCGGCTTCTGCTCGGTCAACATGGCCGCGGGAATGATCTACACCATCGGCGGCTCGTTCTGGGAGTTCGGCGGCCCCGATCTCGATCGGGCGCGGCTGTTCATCATGCTCGGCACCGCCGAGGACCACCATTCCAATCCGCTGAAGATCGCGATCTCCAAATTCAAGCGCGACGGTGGCCGCTTCATTTCCATCAATCCAATCCGCACCGGCTACTCGGCCATCGCCGATGACTGGGTGCCGATCAAGCCGGGAACGGACGGGGCATTGCTGCTCGCACTGATCCACGAGTTGATTGCGCTCGGCTTGTACGATCGCGAATTCCTGGTCCGCTACACCAATTCCGGGCAGCTGGTGAACGGCAACGAGCGCGACGACGAATTCGGCATGTTCGTGCGCACCGAGGTGCCACTGGAGGAAGGTTGTCCGGATCCGCAGAACAAGCTGTGGTGGGATCGGGTCACTGACCGACCGGTGCTCACCCACAGCGAGGGCGCCGACCCCTTCCTGCTCGGCGAGTTCACGCTGGCCGACGGTACCGCCGTCAAGCCCGCGTTCCAGTTGCTCAAGGAGCGCGTCGACGACTACACGCCCGAGTGGGCGGCGGGGATCACCGGCATCGCCGCCGATACCATCCGGCGCCTGGCGCACGAAATGGGGGTCACGGCGCGCGACCAGAAAATCGAGCTGCCGATTCCCTGGACCGATTCCTGGGGCAAGGAACACGATACGGTCACCGGCAATCCGGTCGCCTTTCACGCCATGCGCGGGTTGGCCGCGCACTCGAACGGCTTTCACACGGTCCGTGCGCTGGCGATCCTGATGACGCTGCTGGGCACGATCGACCGTCCCGGCGGCTTCCGCCACAAGGCGCCGTTCCCGCGTCCCATTCCGCCCTGCGCCAAGACGCCGAACACGCCGCTGGCGATCCGGCCGAACTCGCCGCTCGACGGCATGGCACTGGGCTGGCCGTCGGAGCCCGACGACCTGTTCGTCAACGACGACGGCACGCCGGTGCGCATCGACAAGGCGTTTTCGTGGGAATACCCGCTGTCGGTGCACGGCATGATGCACAACGTCATCACCAACGCCTGGCGCGGTGATCCTTACCCGATCGACACGCTGATGATCTTCATGGCCAACATGGCCTGGAACTCGACGATGAACACTTCCGAGGTCCGGAAGATGCTCAACGACAAGCGCACGGATGGCGGCAACAGCGGCGAATACAAGATCCCCTTCATCGTGGTCTGCGATGCCTTCCAGTCGGAAATGACGGCGTACGCCGACCTGGTGCTGCCGGATACCACCTATCTCGAGCGACACGACGTCATGTCGATGCTCGACCGGCCGATCTCCGAGTTCGACGGGCCGATCGACGCGGTGCGCATCCCCGTGGTTCCGCCGACCGGGGAATGCAAACCCTTCCAGGAAGTGCTGATCGAAGTAGCGGGGCGGCTCGGCCTGCCGGCGTTCGTGCGCCCGGACGGCAGCCGCAAGTTCCGCGACTATCCGGATTTCATCGTCAACTACGAGACCGAACCTGGATCCGGCATTGGTTTTCTCTCCGGCTGGCGTGGCAAGGGCGGCGAGAAGTTCATGGTCGGCGAGCCCAATCCGCGGCAATGGGAAATGTACGCGCAGAACAACTGCGTCTACCACCACAAGCTGCCGCCTTCCTACCAGTACATGCGCAACTGCAACAAGGGCTATCTGCAATGGTCGCAGCGCACGCGGATCCAGCGCTACGACGAGCCGATCCTGATCCACGTGTATTCCGAAGTGCTGCAGAAATTCCGGCTGGCGGCACAGGGCAGGGGCATTTCGCGCAAGCCGCCGGAGCATCTGCGTGAGCGTCTGCGGACCTACTTCGATCCGCTGCCGTTCTACTACGAGCCGCTGGAGGCGCAGGTCTCCGATCTCGCGCGCTATCCACTCAATGCGGTGACGCAGCGACCGATGGCGATGTATCACTCCTGGGACTCGCAGAACGCCTGGTTGCGGCAGATCCACACCCATAACCACCTGTTCGTCAATCCGAAGGTGGCGCGCGCCGCAGGGATCGAGGACGGCGGCTGGATGTGGGTCGAGTCGGCCTGGGGCAAGGTGCGCTGCCTGTGCAGTTACTCGGAAGCCGTCGAGCCGGGCACCGTGTGGACCTGGAACGCGATCGGCAAGGCGCCCGGCGCGTGGCGGCTCTCTCCGGATGCCAACGAGGCCGAGCGCGGCTTTCTGCTCAATCACCTGATTGCCGACGAGCTTCCCGGCGCCGCCGGTGGGGCGCGCGTCTCGAATTCCGATCCGGTGACCGGACAGGCAGCGTGGTACGACGTGCGCGTGCGTATCTTTCCCGCGGCTGCCGACGAACCGGCCGAGACCTGGCCCCGGTTCGCCGCGGTTCCGGCGGCGCCGGGTACCGGCGCAACATCGCGCGTCCTGGCCTATTTCGCGGGCCGGAGCAAGCGGCCATGACCCAACTCGCGCTGGTCATCGACTTGAACGTGTGCGTCGGCTGTCACGCCTGCGTCACCAGTTGCAAGCAGTGGAACACCTCGGGTTCGGCCGGAGCGCTCGCCGATTTCGAGCCCTACGGCAAGGATCCGACCGGTACATTTTTCAACCGGGTGCAGAGTTTCGAGGTGGGCGAATACCCGTCCACGCAGACAGTGCACTTCCCCAAGTCCTGCCTGCACTGCGAGGATCCGCCCTGCGTGCCGGTCTGCCCGACCGGCGCCTCGTACAAGCGCGCCGAGGACGGCATCGTGCTGGTCGACTACGACAAGTGCATCGGCTGCAAGTACTGTGCCTGGGCCTGCCCGTACGGCGCGCGCGAGATCGACGAGAAGCGCAAGGTGATGACCAAGTGCACGCTGTGCGTCGATCGCATCTACGACACAGCGCTGCCGGAAAAGGAACGCAAGCCTGCCTGCGTGATGGCCTGCCCGACCAGCGCGCGGTTGTTCGGCGACATCCACGATCCAGAATCGGAAGTCTCGGTCGCGATCCGCGAAAATGCCGGGTACGCGTTGATGCCGGAATGGGGAACGCATCCGGCCAACCACTATCTGCCGCGGCGCCGGACCGAACGTCGTATCCACGACGACGAACTCGAGCGCACCGACAATCCGCTCAAGGTCGATGGGCTCCTGCCCAAGCCGGCCAAGAAGGATCCCGCGCTGGACGACGTCACCTCCTGGTGACGCGCGGCGAAAACGCATGCGACCCGCTCTTTCCGTCCTCCTGCTCACCACGCTGATCGGCGCCGGCCAGGGGCTGTTCCTGGCGCTGGTGACCGTGCAGTTGTACGCGTTGTTCGGTCTGCTGCCGGCACAGGACGGCCCCGGGTTCTATGCGCCGGGCAGCCTGGTCGCTCTGCTGTTTCTCGGGGCCGGCCTGGTCGCATCGTTCTTTCACCTGGGTCGCCCGGAACGCGCCTGGCGCTCCGCGGCGCGCTGGCGCACGTCATGGCTTTCCCGGGAAGTCATCGTGCTGCCGGCATTCATGGCGGCGGTGGCGATCTATGGCGGCGCTCACCTGGTGGGCTGGAAGCCCGCGCTGGTGACGCTGTCGTCGGGTATCAACGTCGACGCCACCGTGGTTCTGGGGGTCGTCGCCACCCTGCTTGCCTTCATGCTGTTCCTTTGTACCGGAATGGTCTACGCCTGCCTCGCGTTCCTGCGCGAGTGGGCGTCGCCGCTGACCGCGCTGAATTTCACCTTGATGGGAGGCGCTTCCGGATTCCTGCTGGCCGCGGCGTTCGCGGTCCGATTCGCCCCGGAACTTGCCCATTTTTTCTCGATCTGGGCACTGATCCTGACCTTGCTGGGATTGCTGGGACGTTCGGCGGCGCTGCTGCGCAACCGCCGGCTTCGTCCGAAATCCACGTTGCAGACTGCATTGGGCATCAAGCATCCGCGCATCGTCCAGACGTCCATGGGATTCATGGGGGGCTCGTTCAACACCAGGGAGTTCATGCATGGCCGGGCGTTGCCCTTCGTGCGCATGATCAAGTGGCTGTTCCTGGCCGGCGCCTTCGTGCTGCCGGCGCTGCTGCTCACGGCGGTCCTCGTCGGCGCGCCCGTGGGCTGGCTGCTCCCGGCGTTCGTTGCACAATATTGCGGATTGCTGGCCGAGCGCTGGTTCTTCTTCGCCGAGGCCAACCATCCGCAGAATCTCTACTATCAGGCGGTGGCGTGAGCCCGCAGAAAGGAATTCAGATCCATGGCACTGGTTGAACCCCACGGCGGCGGAGAACTGCGCCCCTTGCTTCTCGAGGGCTCGGAATTGACCGCGGCGCTTGCGCGCGCCGCGACCTTGCCCACGCTGCGCGTCAGTTCGCGCGAAAAGGGCGACATCATCATGCTCGGCATCGGCGGCTTCACGCCGCTCGACGGTTTCATGACGCATACCGACTGGCAGGGCGTGTGCGATGGCATGAAGACCGCGAGCGGTCTGTTCTGGCCGATCCCCATCACGCTGTCGGCGAACCGCGCGTTTGCCGACTCCATCCGTACCAGTCAGGCGATCACGCTGGCCGATCCTGACGACGGCACCCCTCTGGCGACGATGACCGTGACCGAGAAATACGTCGTCGACCGCGAGCACGAGTGTGCGACGGTGTTCCGGACGACCGACCTTGCGCACCCGGGTGTGAAGCTGGTCATGGAGCAGGGTGAGGTCAATCTTGCCGGGCCGATCAAGGTGCTGTCGACCGGCGATTTTGCCGCGCGTTACGGCGCACTGTTCATGACGCCGGCGCAGACGCGCGCGTTGTTCACGTCGCTCGGCTGGACGAAGATCGCCGCCTTCCAGACGCGCAACCCGATGCACCGCTCGCACGAATACCTGGCCAAGGTGGCAATCGAGGTCTGCGACGGCGTGCTGGTGTATTCGCTGCTCGGCGCCCTGAAGCCGGGCGATATTCCGGCAGAGGTACGTACCAAGGCGATTGCCGTGCTTGCCGAGCGCTATTTCGTGCAGAAGACCGTGGTTCAGGCCGGGTATCCGCTCGACATGCGCTATGCGGGGCCGCGCGAAGCGCTGCTGCACGCGCTGTTCCGGCAGAACTACGGTTGTTCGCACCAGATCGTCGGGCGCGACCACGCCGGCGTCGGCAGCTACTATGGGCCCTTTGACGCGCACCATATCTTTGACCAGATTCCGAAGAATGCACTGCAGACCCAGGCACTGAAGATCGACGTGGCCTTCTGGTGCTACAAGTGCGGCGGCATGGCGTCTGGGCGCACCTGCCCGCACGACGCGGCCGACCGGTTGCAGGTGTCAGGGACGGGCTTGCGCAAGGCGCTGTCGGAGGGGGCCGAAGTGCCGCCGGAATTCAGCCGGCCCGAAGTGCTCGCCGTGCTGCGCGAGTATTACGCCGGCCTCGACGCGCCACCCGTTGCGGGTGTCGCTGCGGCCCCGGCCTCCGGATCAACGCCATGACCATCGGTCGCAAGTCCTGCCGACGCCACCGATTCCCGTACCGCCCCGATCGCTGAGGAGGAAACCACGCCTTCCGCAGCGTCGCAAGCTTTACAATTCGAAGGTGGCCACGGCGGCCGGCGGAGAAAACCGATCCAAACTGCCATTCCCTGTCTGTTCATGCGCGGCGGAACCTCGCGCGGCCCGTTTTTTCGCGCCGCGGACCTTCCGTCCGACATCGCGCTGCGCGATCGCGTCCTGCTGGCGGTGATGGGTTCGCCCGACCGGCGGCAGATCGACGGCCTTGGCGGCGCGCATCCGCTCACCAGCAAGGTCGGCATTGTCAGTCAAGGCAGCAAGCCGGGTGTGGACCTCGACTTCCTGTTCGCGCAACTGCAGCCCGACAGCGACAAGGTCGACACCACGCCCAATTGCGGCAACATGCTCGCGGCGGTCGTGCCCTTCGCGCTGGAAACGGGGATGGTGAAAGCCCAGGGCGAAACCAGCACCTTCCGCGTGTTGACCGTCAACACGGACATGCGGTGCGACATCACCGTGCAAACGCCGGCCGGTCAGGTCGAGTACGACGGCGACGCCCGCATCGACGGCGTGCCCGGGACCTCGGCGCCGATAGCAATCAACTTTCTCGATACAGCCGGTTCGGTGTGTTCGGGCCTGCTGCCGACCGGGCAGGTGCGCGACGTCATCGACGGCATCGAGGTGACCTGCATCGATAACGGCATGCCGCTGGTGATGTTGCGCGCGGCCGATGTCGGTCGCACGGGCGGCGAGACCGTGGCCGCGCTGAACGCCGACGCCGAACTGAAGGCGCGTCTCGAGCACCTGCGCATCGCCTGCGGACACGCCATGGGTCTGGGTGACGTCACCACGAAGAACTACCCGAAGATGACCCTCATAGCGCCCCCGCGCACGGGCGGAAACCTCTGCACCAGAAGCTTTATCCCGCACGTTTGCCACGACGCGATCGGCGTGCTTGCCGCGGTCACCGCCGGCACTGCCTGCGTGCTTGACGGGTCGATTTGCGATGACATCGCGATGGTGCCGGAAGGAGGGGCCGGGAGGATCTCGATCGAGCACCCGACCGGTGAATTTTCCGTGGAACTCGAGGTTGATCCCGCCAATCGGCAGCGCGTCACCCGCGCGGCGCTGCTGCGCACCGCCCGGCTGCTCATGCGCGGCGAGGCAATGATTCCCGCGTCGATCTGGAAAGGACCGTCATCGTGATCATCGACTGCCACGGCCATTACACCACCGCACCCAAGGCACTGGAGCACTGGCGCAATCGGCAGATCGCCGGTCTCAAGGACCGCTCGGTGGCCCCGAAGGCGTCCGAATTGTCGATCAGCGACGACGCGCTGCGCGAGAGCATCGAGACCAACCAGCTCGCCAAGATGAAGGAGCGCGGCAGCGACCTCACGATCTTCTCGCCCCGCGCCAGCTTCATGGCGCACCACATCGGCGATTTCCAGACCAGTTCGACCTGGGCGGCGATCTGCAACGAACTCTGTCATCGGGTGAGCGGGCTCTTCCCCGACCATTTCATCGGCGCGGCAATGCTGCCGCAGTCGCCCGGCGCCGACCCTGCGAGCTGCATCCCGGAACTGGAGAGATGCGTCAACGAGTACGGCTTTGTCGCCATCAATCTGAACCCTGATCCGTCGGGCGGGCACTGGACGTCGCCGCCACTGTCCGACCGGCACTGGTACCCGATCTACGAAAAGATGATCGAGTACGACATCCCGGCGATGATTCACGTCAGCACCAGCTGCAATGCGTGTTTCCACACCACCGGTGCACACTACCTCAACGCCGACACCACGGCGTTCATGCAATGCCTGACCGCGGATCTGTTCAAGGATTTTCCGACGCTGCGCTTCGTGATCCCGCATGGTGGCGGTGCCGTGCCCTACCACTGGGGTCGCTTCCGTGGACTCGCGCAGGAGTTGAAAAAGCCGTTGCTGCGCGAACATCTGCTGAACAACATCTATTTCGACACCTGCGTCTACCATCAGCCGGGGATTGACCTGCTCACCAAAGTGATCCCGGTGAACAACGTTCTCTTCGGTTCCGAAATGATCGGCGCGGTGCGCGGCATCGACCCGGAGACCGGGTTCAACTATGACGATACCAAGCGCTACATCGAGGCCGCTGCGCTCAGCACGGAGGACAGGTACAAGATCTACGAGGGCAACGCGCGGCGCGTGTATCCGCGTCTCGACGCCGCGCTCAAGGCAAGGGGGAAATGACCATGAACAACCTGGGCGTCGTCAAACGCAACATAGTCCGCGCCGACCGCGTGGTGGTCGACCGGCTCGCGCGCTTCGGTGTGGCGACCGTGCATGAGGCCATGGGCCGCGTCGGATTGCTGAAACCGTACATGCGGCCGATCTATGCCGGTGCCCATCTCTGCGGGACTGCGATCACGGTCCTTTTGCAGCCGGGCGACAACTGGATGCTGCACGTCGCGGCCGAACAGTTGCAGCCGGGAGACATTGTCGTCGCCGCGTGCACGACCGACAACGAAGGCGGCTTCTTCGGCGACCTGCTGGCGACCAGCTTTCGCGCCCGCGGCGCGGGTGGGCTGGTCATCGACGGTGGCGTGCGCGACGTCAAGGACCTGACGGCCATGCAGTTCCCGGTGTTCTCGCGCGCCATCAGCGCCATGGGTACGGTCAAGGCCACTCTCGGTTCGGTGAACATTCCGGTGGTCTGCGCCGGGGCGCTGGTGAATCCCGGCGACGTGGTGATCGCCGACGACGATGGCGTGGTCGTGGTGCCTGCCGCGGTCGCGCATCAGGTGGCCGATGCCGCCCAGGCGCGTGAGGCCAACGAGGCGGAAAAGCGCGAGAAGCTTGCCTCCGGCGTGCTGGGACTGGACATGTACAGGATGCGCGAATCGCTGGCGAAAGCCGGACTGAAGTACCTCGACTGATTGCGTCCGACATGTCGCCACGGCAGTCCCCATCGTCACCAAGCGCCGTTGCGGGTACAGCGCCGGAAGTGACGAATCCAATGGACTTCCCGATGACCCCGGGCTGGCTCCCCTTCCATCCCGCGCCCTCGAAGCCACGCTTTCAGGTGCCGCCGGGCGCGGTGGATGCGCATTGCCACGTATTCGGCCCCGGTTCGATCTTTCCCTACGCGACGGAACGCAAGTACACACCCTGTGATGCCGGCCGGGAACAGTTGTTCGCACTGCGCGACCGGCTGGGCTTCTCGCGCAACGTCGTGGTCCAGGCGACCTGCCATGGCTCGGACAACCGCGCGCTGGTCGATGCGTTGCGCCACTCCGGGGGCAAGGCGAGAGGAGTCGCGACCGTCAGGCGCAGCGTCACCGATGCCGAACTTGCCGACCTGCACGCGGCCGGCGTGCGCGCCACGCGCTTCAACTTCGTCAAACGTCTGGTGGACTTCACGCCGAAGGACGAGTTGCTCGAGATTGCGCGGCGCATCGCGCCGCTGGGTTGGCATGTCGTCGTCTACTTCGAGGCGGCGGATCTGCCGCAGTTATGGGATTTCTTCACCGCGTTGCCGACCACCGTGGTTGTCGATCACATGGGCCGGCCCGACGTGACCAAGCCGGTCGATGGTCCGGAATTCGCGCTGTTCGTGCGAATGCTGCGTGAACATCCGAACATCTGGTCGAAGGTGAGCTGCCCCGAGCGCCTGTCCGTATCCGGTCCCAAGGCGCTTGCCGGTGAACGAATGCCCTACCGCGACGTCGTGCCCTTCGCGCGCCGGATCGTCGAGTCGTTTCCGGATCGCGTGCTCTGGGGCACCGACTGGCCGCACCCGAACCTCAAGGACCACATGCCCGACGACGGGTTGCTGGTCGACTTCGTGCCGAAAATCGCCGCCACGGCCGACCTGCAGCGACGCCTGCTGGTCGACAACCCGATGCGCCTTTACTGGCCCGAAGAGATTTGCTGAAGGAGAGATCATGGCGCTCGACAAGCCCTACAAGGACGTGCCCGGCACGACGATTTTCGACGCCGAGCAGGCGCGCATGGGATATCACCTGAATCAGTTCTGCATGTCGCTGATGAAGGCCGATAACCGCACCCGCTTCAAGGCCGGCGAGCGCGCCTACCTCGATGAATGGCCGATGAGCGAGGAGCAGAAGCAGGCGGTCCTGGCGCGCGACCTGAACCGCTGCATCGGGCTCGGCGGCAACATCTATTTTCTCGCCAAGATCGGTGCGACGGACGGCCGGAGCTTCCAGCAGATGGCGGGCAGCATGACCGGCATGTCCGAGGAGGAGTACCGCGACATGATGCTCAAGGGCGGGAGGTCCATCGAGGGCAATCGGCACGTCGGGGAGAAGGCATGAGCGCCGCCGCCACATTGGCCAATGCGGGCGCAAGCGTGGGGGTCCA
The DNA here is from genome assembly GCA_032123655.1 of Betaproteobacteria bacterium. Taxonomy (GTDB): domain Bacteria; phylum Pseudomonadota; class Gammaproteobacteria; order Burkholderiales; family Casimicrobiaceae; genus VBCG01. Next base: position 44,305 of record JAQBEY010000067.1, on the reverse strand, counting down.
TTAGGTGGCCAGGATCAGCGCCAGCGTCTATACGTCGCATGTCCCGGCGATTGGCGCGGCCATCGACCTCGGCAAGACCGGCGAGCCCTACTGGCAGGCGGTGCTCGCGGGCTACGAGCGGTCGAGGTCGTGGATGAAGGCCAACCCGCCGGATGTCATTTTCCTGGTCTACAACGACCACGCCAATGCATTCAGCCTGGATATGATCCCGACGTTCGCAATCGGTTGCGCCGCGGAGTTCAAGCCGGCAGACGAGGGTTGGGGACCACGCCCGGTGCCGGTGGTGCAGGGTCATCCCGAGTTCGCCGCGCACATCGCGCAGTCGGTGATCCAGGACGATTTCGACCTGACCATCGTGAACCGGATGGAAGTGGACCACGGCCTGACGGTGCCGCTGTCGCTGCTGTGCGGGCAGCCCGACGCCTGGCCCTGCCCGGTGATTCCGTTTGCGGTGAACGTCGTTCAGTATCCGGTGCCGTCGGGCCGCCGTTGCTGGCAACTCGGCAGGGCGATTCGCAAGGCGGTCGCGTCCTACGATGAACCGTTGAACGTCCAGATCTGGGGCACCGGCGGCATGAGCCACCAGTTGCAGGGGCCGCGCGCGGGGCTGATCAACCGCGAATTCGACAACGCGTTTCTGGACCGGTTGATTGCCGAACCCGAAGTGCTGTCCCAAATGCCGCACATCGATTATGTGCGCGAGGCCGGTTCCGAGGGCATCGAGCTGGTCATGTGGCTGATCGCCCGCGGGGCGATGGACGACACGCCGCCGCGCGTCGTCCACCGCTTCTACCACGTGCCCGCGTCCAATACCGCCGTGGGCCACCTGATTCTGGAGAATTCCCGATGAGCGCCACCGCCGAGTCAATCAACGAGACCGAAAACGCGGGGGTACGTCAATGAGCGATTCAATCAAGGTGGCGCTGGCCGGCGCTGGCGCCTTCGGCAGCAAGCACCTCGACGCGATCAGGCTGATCGACGGCGTCGAGGTGGTCTCGCTGGTGGGCCGCGAACGGGCCAAGACCGAGGATGTTGCGGCGAAGTACGGCATCGGCCACGTCACGACCGATCTTGCGGAGAGCCTCGCGTTGAAGGAAGTCGATGCGGTGATCCTGTGCACGCCCACGCAGATGCACGCCGCGCAGGCGATTGCGTCCCTGCGCGCAGGCAAGCACGTCCAGGTGGAAATTCCGCTCGCCGACAGCCTTGCCGATGCGGAGGAGGTGCTGCGCATCCAGCGGGAGACGGGGAAGGTCGCGATGGTCGGCCACACGCGCCGCTTCAATCCCAGCCACCAGTGGGTGCATCAAAAGATCGTTGCCGGCGAATTCAACATTCAGCAGATGGACGTGCAGACCTTCTTCTTCCGTCGCACCAACATGAACGCATTGGGGCAGCCCCGTTCGTGGACCGATCACCTGCTGTGGCACCACGCCGCGCATACCGTCGACCTGTTCCTCCACCAGACCGGCGGCGAAATCGTCGCGGCGAACGCGGTACAGGGTCCGATCCATCCGACGCTCGGCATCGCGATGGACATGTCGGTCCAGCTTAAGGCCTCGACCGGTGCGATCTGCACGCTGTCGCTGTCGTTCAACAACAACGGACCACTCGGCACGTTTTTCCGCTACATCGGCGACAACGGCACCTATATCGCGCGTTACGACGACCTGTTCAACGGCAAGGACGAAAAGATCGATGTATCGAAGGTCGACGTATCGCTGAACGGCATCGAGCTTCAGGATCGCGAGTTCTTCGCGGCGATCCGCGAGGAGCGCGAGCCCAACGCCAGCGTGGCGCAGGTGCTGCCGTGCTACCGGACGCTCGACCGGCTGGAGCGGCAACTCGCGGGATGATCGGTCTGTTCCGGCTCAAGGCGATGCCGATCGCAGATCCGGCCGACGGACGCTGCGATCGCCGGTTGATTCCATCGCCGCGGACCGGCGCCACGGATGGAGTAGCAACGGGCAGCGGACCGAAGACTCAGGAGAATTTCTATGTCGGATCAGCAACCCCTGCGGCGCGTCGCTTTCGTCGGCTTCGGCGAAGTCGGCACGATCTTCGGCGAGGATCTCGTCCACCGGGGACTCGAGTGCTCGGCCTACGATGTCCTGCTCGACGCACCGGCGTCGAGGCTCGCGATGCTGGAACGAGCGCGCACCGTCGGCGTCACCGCACGCGATACGCTGGCCGATGCGATCAAGGGCGCCGATCTGGTGATCTCGGCGGTCACCGCGTCATCGTCGCGCGATGTCGCCCGTGACGCGGCTGCGTGGCTGGCCCCCGGCCAGTATTTCCTCGACGTCAATTCGGTCTCGCCGGAAACCAAGCGCGGCAACGCGCAGGCAGTCGAAGCCTCGGGCGCGACCTACGTCGAGGCCGCGGTAATGGCGCCGGTTCCGCCGCAGCGGCTGGCCGTGCCAATGCTGCTGGGCGGACGTCGCGCAAGTGCGCTGGCCGCGTTGCTGGGAACAACCGGCATGAATTCGACCGTGGTGGCCGAGGAAATCGGCACTGCCTCGGCGATCAAGATGTGCCGCAGCATCATGATCAAGGGCATCGAGGCGCTGGTTGTCGAGAGCATGTTCGCGGCGCGTCGTTTTGGCGCGGAGGGCGCGGTCCTGGCTTCGCTCGACAAGACGTTTCCGCACATGGGCTGGAACGCGAACCTTCCCGACTACCTGGTCAGCCGCGTGGCCGAGCACGGCCGACGCCGAGCGGCCGAAATGCGCGAAGTCGCGCTGACACTGGAAGAGGCGGACATGCCGCCGATCATGGCGTCGGCCACGGCGGTTCGTCATGATGCGCTGGTGCAGCAAATGGCGGACGCAGGATTGCGCTATCCCGTGGACGGCAAGTTTTCCTGGCGCGAGCTCGCCGATGCGCTTGCCGCCTCGCCGGATTGAGTAACGCGCCGGCGCGTTGCCGTATACTCCATCAACGCCGTGTCCGCCGCGGGCCCGGCGTTTTTTCTCGCCCGACAATTGGCGCAGGGAGACACGATGCGCATCGAAAACGAGATCAGGCTGGACTTCAAGGATGTGCTTATCCGGCCCAAGCGGAGCACGCTGTCCACGCGTTCCAACGTCGACATCTCGCGTGAATTCCGCTTCCGCAACGCGCAGGTCGACTTCCACGGCGTGCCGATCATCGCCGCCAACATGGACACCACCGGCACCTTCGAGATGGCGCGCGCGCTTGGCGTCTTCGACCTGTCGACTGCCTTGCACAAGCACTACGCCGAGGACGAGGTGGTCGCGTTTTTCAAGGGTCTCGAGCGCAAATCGGCCGCCTTCTATTCGATGGGCATCACCAAGGCCGACGAGGCGAAGTTCGCCGGGGTGATGGACGCGGCCGGCACCGGCGGCGATTCGGCGATCCGCTACGTCTGCATCGACGTCGCCAACGGCTACACCGAGGGCTTCGTGCGCTTTGTCGCGAAAATCCGCGAGCGCTACCCGCATCTGGTCATCATGGCCGGCAACGTCGTCACCGGGGAGATGACCGAGGAACTGATTCTCTCCGGTGCCGACATCGTCAAGGTCGGTATCGGTCCGGGGTCGGTGTGCACGACGCGCTCGATGACCGGGGTGGGCTATCCGCAGCTCTCGGCGATCATCGAATGCGCCGACGCGGCACACGGGCTCGAGGGCCATATCTGCGCCGACGGCGGCTGCACGACGCCGGGCGACGTGGCCAAGGCGCTGGGTGGAGGCGCGGACTTCGTGATGCTGGGCGGGATGCTCGCCGGGCACGACGAATGTTCGGGCGACATCGTCGAACGCGACGGTCGCAAGTTCCAGCGTTTCTACGGCATGAGCAGCAAGACCGCCATGGATCTGTACGCGGGCGGCGTCGCCGATTACCGCGCGGCCGAGGGCAAGGAGGTGCTCGTGCCCTACCGCGGCCCGGTCGCCGGCACCGTGCAGGAGATTCTGGGCGGCGTGCGCTCGGCCTGCACCTATGTCGGCGCGCGGCGGCTGCGAGAACTGTCCAAGCGCACCACCTTCGTGCGCGTTTCGCAGCAGCTCAACGAAGTGTTCGGACGCGCCTGACCGAAGGGCGGGCGGGGCGCCCGCGCCTGGCGGGCCAAGCGGGCGCAAATCCGCCCAGACGCCGCATTGCATGCACATCCGCACCCACTTTCCGCCCCCGATGTGCTTCGCGACCGCCCTCAGGAAATCGCTGCTAGGGTGCAGGCGCGACGGTGTTCGCGTCGCCGAGGCCTGACACCACTCCCCAGGACCATCCCGACGGGGTGGGTCAGTCGCAGTGGCGTATCTCGAAATGCAGCGTGGCGAGATCGCCGAACACCCAGGTGGCGGGGCCGCCGAGGCCCGCGACGGTGCCCGGGTTCACCAGCCATGTCGACCCGCCCTTGACGTTTTCCTGCAGCGTGACGCTGGCCTCGTGCGAGTGACCGCAGAAGACCACCGCATGGTCGCCGGCGCAGGCAATGCCATGGCCATAATGCGGATAGTGGGTCACGAATACGCGGCGACCGGCGAGATCGAGGTCCGCGTCGATGCCGTGATAGGTGAGCAAGCCGTCCGAGGAACCGGCCAGCCTGCACAGGGACGCCATGTCGCCGAGGTTGTTGCCGTGCACCAGATGAATGGGCAGGCCAAGAGCGAGCAGCGGCCGCAACGTGTTGGTGCCGATCAGGTCGCCGCAATGGATGACGGCCTGTGCGCCCTCCAGCTTTGCTTCGGCGACCGCGGCGGCGAGCACCGGCGCGCGGTCGTGGCTGTCGGAGACGATGCATATTTTCAATTCGGGCGCTCCGTCGGTGAGGCGAAGGTGGTCACGGGCCACCGGTTCCCGCCCGGGGACCGGGCGCAATCCCGAGGACTTCATCCGGCCGCGGTTCGCGGACCAGCCGAACCGAGGCGCCCGCGTCGTACTTGCGCGCGAGTTCGCGGAACTCCATCGGGGAGAAGGCTGTTTTCGATACTTGCACTGAGCGCAAATTATGACCGTTTGCCGCAGTGCCGGCAAGACGCCGCGCCGCGCGCCGCCTATTTCATCGCGAACAATTTCACCACGTCGGCACGCGACACGATGCCCTTGATCCGCTCCTCGGCGTCGGTCACCACCAGCCGCTTGATCTTGTTCCGATCCATGCGCTGGATCGCGTGCTCGAGCGTGTCGTTCGCGCGGATGGTGATCGGTTTGCGCGTCATGATGTCGTCGACGATGGTGCCCATGCCCTTGCGCGTCCGCCGCTTGCGTACCACGGTTTCCAGCGCATTGGCGACGATGCCCGCGTCGAGATTCATTGCCGACATGAAATCGGCGCTGGTGAGAATGCCGACCAGCTGGTTATCGACGTTGACGACGGGGAGCCCGCTCACCCGTTTCTCGACCATCAATTCCGCGGCCGCGGGCAGCGCGGTCCCTTGCAGGACTGTCACCACTTCGGCGGTCATCACCTCGTGGACGTGCATCGCCCGCGCGACGCGGATCTGCGGCGCGGTGTTGAGATCCTTGCCCATGAAGCTCATGTGCGCCGGCAGCAGCGGGACGTTGGGCAGGTGGCCGGGCAGCAGCATGTTCCAGTACACCCAGCGGAAGGCGAGCTTGCCGAAATGGTTCATGTGGGTATCGGCGAGCAGCGAGAACGGGCCGGCATGCGGCAGCGGGAAGGAGCCCTCGAGCGGTTCTATGTCGTAGTTGAAATCCAGCAGCATCGCCTTGTGATCACCGGTTTCGACAAAGCAGTTGGCATGGCCGTCGAACGTCCCGAGCGGCGCTTTGCCGTCGATTTCGCGCATGATGTTCTCGATCACGGTCTCGGCCTCGAAATGCGCGACCGAACCCGCCTTTGATGTTCCTACATTGGTGTTGTCGCCGATGAAATAGATGTGGTCCGCATTGCGACTCTTGAGCGTGCGCGGATCGGTCATCGCATAACCGGCGCCGTCGCCCAGCCCCGAATCATCGAGCACCGCCGGGCCGAGATTGGGCGGGATCGCGCAGAGCAGGTCGAAGTCGACCGTCCTGCCGTCGTAGGTGCGGATCTGCTTCGCGTCCGCGTCGACGCTCGAAGTCGCGAAATCCGGCACCACCTTGATGCCCTTTTCCTCGGCGACCTTGGACAAGATGCGGTTGGCATTGGGCTTGGTGAACGCGCCGCTGTAGGGCGTGACCAGGCTGATCTCGATGCGGTCGCGAATGCCCTTGTCGCGAAAATAGTAGTCGGCGAGAAAGGCGAATTCCAGCGGCGCCACCGGGCATTTGATCGGCATTTCGCAGATATCCACCACCAGCCGACCCTCGCGCATGTCGGCCATTGCCGGCTGCATCGCCAGCGCACTCTCGAGGGTGTAGAAGGAGTGCACGCGACCGCCCATGGCCGGGGCCATGCCCTCGATCTCCTCCGGCGCCGTATGACAACCCAGAGAACAGATCAGGAAATCGTAGGGATAGGTCTCCTTGTCGGTCTGCACCTCGCGCTTGACGTGATCGATGAGGCGCACGTCGGCAGCGGCAAACTCGATGCCGCGGGGCAGCGGTACCGTGATCGGCTTGACCACGTCCTGCTGCTCACGATAGCCGTACATGCCGAATGGCAGGAACAGGAGCCCTGGCTGATACACGTGCAGATCGGCGCGATCGATCACGGTGATCTTCCACTGCGCAAGATCGAGACGATGCGAAAGGATGTTGGCGGTGAGGGCGCCGCCGGTCCCGGCACCGAGGATCACGATGTTTTTCATGGATTCCTCCTGAAGTCGGGGGACAGGCGCTGTCCGCGTGTCGAAACCCGCTTTATCCATCGTTCCATGACCAGCGGCCGCGCCGCTTGACGTCGGTCAACCGCAGGGCAGGGAAGGCCCTACCAGAGTGCGAGCAGCCGCCCGTTCTCGACCTTGTGCGGATACTCGGTCAGCGGCAGGTCGCCCTCGGCGATGCAGTCGCCGGACGCAAGGTCGAAGACCCATTCGTGCTTCGGGCAGGTCAGCGTGGTTCCGGCGAGCCCCAGATGCGGAATGTCGGTGTTCTGGTGCGGGCAGCGGCTGTCGTAGACCTTGACCGTCTTCCCCTTCCTGAACACGAAAAGACTGCGACCTTCGCAATCGAAGTACGCAGTCTCGCCGGATTTCAGCGCAGCCGCCGGCGCGACATCGTGCCACGCCGGCGCGCTGTCCGTCGACTCGAGGCGAAACTCCGGAAGATCCATGCGCAGGATCACGTCGATTGCCCAAACGATCCTGGCGAGACCCAACGCGGGGAAGGCCATCAGCAGGGCATCAAGGATTTCGTCCCTGCTCGCACCTTCGCGCAGCGCACGCTTCAGGTACTGGCGCAGGCCGTTCTCGGTCTGCGCATGCACCTTGGTGATGACCGAAATCAGGTTGCGGGTCTTCGGGTCGAGGTGCTCGCCCGCGCCCTTGAGGAACTTGAAATAGGCCGCCATTGCCTCGGGGCGGGCCTGCATCAGGTAGTTCAGCGCGTCACTCATAGCCGTCGTGTGCCCATCGGTTGCGTGGAGTCCTGGTCAGTGCAGCCACGCCAGTATACAAACCGTGACCACGCAACGCTTGTCGCGGCAGCAGGAAGGAGAGGCCCCCGGGGAGCTGGCTTGCGTGAATTGACGACAACTGAAGGTCATGCCCCGGCGCGGACGCCGAGCTTGCGCAGGATGCTCTCCAGCAGGCACCAGCGGGTGAAGCCGCTCTGGAACAGGTTGAAGCCGACGAAGGCCGTGAATGCCAGCCACCACTGGCTGACGAACAGCGGACTGGCGGGAAGGCCAAGCGCAAGCGAGAGCAGGGTGAAGATTCCGGCAAGGATCCGGACGAGTTGCCATGAGGTCATGTTGCATTCTCCTGAAGAGCCGCGAACTTGCGGCGGTAAGCGACGAAATAGAGCAACGGGATCACCACCAGCGTGAGCAGCGTGGACACCATGATCCCGAAGATCAGCGACACGGCGAGCCCGTTGAAGATCGGGTCGTCGAGGATGAAGAAGGCGCCGAGCATGGCCGCCAGCGCGGTCAGCGCGATCGGCTGCGCGCGGATCACCGCCGAGCGGACGACGGCGTCGCGGAACGGCACGCCGGAGGCGGCCTGAAGGTTGATGAAGTCGACCAGCAGGATCGAGTTGCGCACGATGATGCCGGCGAGCGCGATCATGCCGATCATCGACGTGGCGGTGAACTGCGCGCCGAGCAGCGCATGGCCGGGCATCACGCCGATGACCGTCAGCGGGATGGGCGCCATGATGATCAGCGGCGTCAGGTAGGAACCGAACTGCGCCACCACCAGCAGGTAGATGAGGACCAGGCCCACGGCGTAGGCGAGACCCATGTCGCGAAACGTCTCGTAGGTCACCTGCCATTCGCCGTCCCACTTGATGCTGTAGCCGCGGTAAGGGTCGTCCGGCTGACTGATGAAATGTTCAGCGAGCTTGCCGCCACCGGGCATCGGCAGCGCGAGGACGGTCGGACGCAGTGAAAACATCGAATAGAGCGGACTGTCGATGGCGCCGGCGGCGTCGCCGACCACGTATTCGACGGGCAGCAGGTCCTTGTGGTAGCGCGGCTGCTCACGCAGACCGCTGCGATCGACGGTCACCACCTCGCGCAGCGGAACGGGCTTGCCGGCCGCATTGCGCACGGTGAGTTGCAGCAGGCTGTCGAGATCGCCCTGCGCCGCGGCGGGAAGCTGGAGACGAACGGCGGCCGGGAACTTCGATGCATCGCGCAGGTAGGTCACATCCTCGCCGGCGAGTCCCGCGCGCAGCGTGGCGACGACGACGTCCTGGCGAACACCGAGCAACGCCGCTTTCGAGCGGTCGACGTTGACCACCCAGCGTGGCGCGTCGGCGATCGGGCTCAGGTCGACGTCCACGATGCTGGCCTCTTCGCGGAACGCGGCCTCGACCTTTCGTGCGGCCGTGATGCGCCCCGCGTCGTTCGGGCCGTAGATTTCGGCGACGATTGGTGCCAGCACCGGAGGTCCGGGCGGGACCTCGACCACCTTGACCCGCGCACCCTGCGCCTGGCCAATGCGCGTCAACTCGGGACGCACGCGCGTCACGATGGCGTGACTCTGGTCCTGGCGATGCGCCTGGTCGACGAGGTTGACCTGAAGGTCGCCGACGTCACCGCCGCGACGCAGGTAGTACTGTCGGACCAGGCCGTTGAAATTGATCGGCGCCGAAGTCCCGGCGTAGGCCTGATAGTTGGCGACCTCCGGAACCGTCGACAGATAGCTGCCCATGTCGCGCAGTACGGCCGCCGTGCTTTCGAGCGACGTGCCCGCCGGCATGTCCACGACCACCTGGAATTCTGACTTGTTGTCGAATGGCAGCATCTTCATCACCACCAGCTGGTACGCGGGCAGGGCGAGTGACGCGGCGATCAGCGCCAGAATGCCGAGCCAGAGCCAGGCGCGGTTGCGCCTGCCCCTGGTCTCGCTCAGGAAGGGTGTGAAGACGCGGTTGAAAGCGCGGCCTTGCCACGACGTACCGTCGCCGGCGGTGGCATGACCACCTGGCGCCCTGGCCAGCAGGACTCGCGCGAGCCACGGCGTGATGGTGAAGGCGATGGCCAGCGAAATCAGCATGCCCATGCTCGCGTTGATGGGGATCGGGCTCATGTAGGGACCCATGAGGCCGGACACGAATGCCATCGGCAGCAGCGCCGCGATGACGGTCAGCGTGGCGAGGATGGTCGGTCCGCCGACTTCGTCGACCGCCTGCGGGATGATGTCGGACAGCGCGCGCGTCGGCTCCAGCTGACGATGCCGGTGGATGTTCTCGACGACGACGATGGCGTCGTCGACCAGGATGCCGATGGAAAAGATCAGCGCAAACAGCGACACCCGGTTCAGCGTGAAGCCCCAGGCCCACGACGCGAACAGCGTGGCGGCGAGTGTCAGGATCACTGCGGCACCGACGATCACCGCTTCGCGCCGTCCCAGCGCGACCAGCACCAGCGCCACCACGCAGAGCGTGGCGAAGGTCAGTTTCTGGATCAGTTTCACGGCTTTGGCATTGGCCGTGGCCCCATAATTGCGGGTAACCTCGACGGCGACGGTCGGGGGAATCACCGTGTTGCGCAGGCGGTCGACGCGGGCGATCAGCGCGTTGGCGACGTCGACCGCGTTCTGCCCGGGCTTCTTGGTGACACTGATTGTCACCGCCGCGGATTCGCCCCCGTCCTTGCCCGACGTTCCGTGCCAGACGTACTGCTCGGGCAGCGGCGGGCCGTCGTCAAGCGTGGCCACCTGTTCGAGAAACACCGGTGCGCCACTTCTGGTGGCGACGATCAGCGCGCCGATGTCGCGCGTATCGCGGAAAAAGGGGCCGGCGTCGAGCAGCACCGCGTGATTGCCGGTGTTGATCTCGCCGATCGGGGCGCCATTGTTGGCCGCGACCAGCGCGTTGCGGATCTCGGTCACGGTCACGCCGGCGGCGCTCATCCGGGCCGGGTCGAGCCTGACGTTGATCGCCCGCCGCGGCCCGCCGATGGTCTCGACTTCGCGGGTGCCCGGCACGCGCTTCAGGTCCGCTTCGATCGCATGCGCCACCCGCTCGAGGTCGGCTGTCCCGGTGGTGCGGTCGCGTGCATGCAGCGCCAGGGTCACGATCGGCACATCGTCGATGCCCTTGGGCTTGATCAGCGGCTGCAGCGTGCCAAGGCTGCTCGGCAGCCAGTCCTGATTGGACAGGATGGTGTCGTAGAGGCTCACCAGCGCGGTGATCCGCGGCACGCCGACCTCGAACTGGACCGTGATGACGGCCAGACCCGGACGCGACACCGAGGTCACGTGCTCGACATTGACGATGCGGCTGATCACCTGTTCCGCCGGCGCGGCGACCATCTGCTCGACATCCCCGGCTGACGCGCCCGGGAAGGGGATCAGGACATTCGCCATGGTCACGTTGATCTGCGGTTCCTCTTCGCGCGGCGTGACCAGCACGGCGAAAACACCGAGCAGCAGTGCAATGAGTGCCAACAGCGGCGTGATCTGCGCCGATTGGAAGTAGCGGGCAATGCGACCGGATGCGCCCAACACGACCGGCGAAGTCGACGGGATGGTCATTGGTTGGCGGCGGCGACGGGATCCAGGGCGATTCGGTCGCCCGCCCTCAGTCCGGCCAGAATCTCGACACTATCTCCGCTTTCGCGGCCTGGACGTACCTGCCGCAGTTGCGCGCGGCCGTTGGCGTCGATCACGTACACCGCGCTGAACTCGGGGCGACGCACCAACGCACGCGTCGGCACGGTGATGTGCGTCGTTTCCGCCTGCGCCAGTGGAAAGCTGGCGCGCGCGAAAAGACCCGGTGCGAGGCCCGGAGTGCCGGCAGGGAGCGTCAGGCGCACCAGGCGGGTATGGGTCGTGGGGTCCGCCGTGGGCAGCAGCACCATGCGCGTGGCTTCGACGATCCGTGGGCCATCGGAACCACCGGCCAGTGTGATGCGGACCGGTTGGTCGCTTGCGAGGTGTCGCGTGTAGCTTTCGGGCAGCTGAGCGACGACGCGCAGTTCGGTTGGGTCATAGATGGTCAACAGCGGCACGCCTGGCGACGCCATGTCGCCCAACTCGGCGTTCACTGTGGCGATGACGCCGGAATAGGGCGCCACCAGGGTCGCGAACGAGGTCTGCGTCGAGGCAACGCCGGCCTGCGCCTTGGTGGACCGAGCCTGCGCCTCCGCTGACTTGAACTGTGCCTCCGCCTGATCCAGCGCGGCCTGGCTGATGTAGCGTTTTTCGAACAGGCGGCGGCTGCGCTCGAAGTCCTTGCGCGCGGTATCGAGCTGCGCCTGCGCCGCGGCCACCTGTGCCTGGCTCGCCGCCAGCTGATCGGTGGCGGTGCGGGCGTCGAGGCGGACCAGCAGCTGGCCGGCCTTGACCACGTCACCGGCGCGGACGCGAATCTCGGTGATGCGCGCCGGCACCTGGGCGGCAATGGTGCTCTGGCGCACCGCTTCCACGAAACCCTCGGCCGAATGGCTGCCCTGCGCCGCCGCCATGGCAACGGTCACCGTCTGCAGCGGGGCGCCCGCTGCCGTGCCCAGCATCGCGGACAGCAGCGCGACGATCGCGAAACTTCTTGCATGCGTCATTGACAATCCTGAGGGGTGGTCGCGGCGGATCGGGGTGACCCGGGGTTTCCGACCGGAATATTTACGGCGGGCTTGCCTGCGTTCCTGCTATTTGTTACTATATCGCCACATGGTTATATTGTCAAGGACATGCCAAACGTTATGATGTGCACCTTGCCGACTCTTCTGGAGGGTTTGCCCATGCAGCACCTGGACGACCGAGCACTGGAGCAGGTGGCGGAGTTTTTCGCCGCGATGGCAGTACCGATGCGCCTCAAGATTCTCAACGCGCTGCGCGACGGGGAACGCAATGTCGGTGACCTGACGGCCGAATTCGGCTGCAGTCAGGCCAACGTCTCCAAGCACCTGCGCGTGCTCGCGCAGAAGGGATTGATCGGCAAGACGAATCGCGGAACCAGCGCGTTCTATCGGGTCATCGACCCACGCGTCTACCAACTGTGTGATCTCGTCTGCGTGCAGGTCGGCGACCGGTTCGCGGAGCACGCGGCGATGCGCGACGCTTTTTTAGGTGCGACGGTCGCGCCGGCGCGCAAGCGCAGCGGGACAAGGCGGTAATCAGTACCGGCGGCGGTAATCAGTACCGGCGACTCAGCGGTTCGCAGCCTTTTCCAGTCGCCGCGTCTCGCCGATCCTGAGCACGTCGAACTGTTCCGGCGTCAGCCCGCGCGCGAGTCGCTCGCGCGCCAGCAGCCTGGGAGGCTCGTCCATCGGCTCATCGGCGAGCGGTTCGAAGGTGCCCCAGTGCATGCCGATGGCGCGCTCGGCCTTCAGGTCGGCGCGAATCTGCACGGCCTCGGGGACGTTGACGTGCATGACTTTCATGAACCATCGCGGCGCATACGATCCGATCGGGATCAATGCCATGTCGAAGGGTCCGAGGCGTTCGCCGATGTCGCGGAAGTCGTTCGAGTAGCCGGTGTCGCCGGTATGAATCAGGCGCAGCCCTTCGCCCTCGACGACCCAGCCACCCCAAAGCGTCTCGTTGGCGTCGCCGAGTCTGCGCTTGCTCCAATGCTGGACCGGCACGAAGGTGATGCGCAGGTCGCCCTCGCGCGTTTCCTGCCACCAGTCGTATTCGTCGACGCGCGTGATTCCCAGCGTGGCGAACCAGGCTTTCAGTCCCATCGGCACCAGGAAGCGCGGGCTGCCCTGGCTCATCTCCGCGAGTCTGATCACCGACTCCGCGTCGAGGTGATCGTAGTGGTTGTGCGAAATCAGCACCACGTCGATGCGTGGCAACTCGGGAATGTCGATGGGCAGCGGCACGATCCGCTTCGGCCCGGCGAACGCCACCGGCGAGGCGCGTTCCGAGAAAATGGGATCGAACAGGATGTTCATGCCCGCGAGACGAACGAGCATCGTCGCATGCCCGATCCAGGTCACCGACGGGTTGGCGTCGGCAGCGCGCAGCGCCGCAGGATCGATCTCGACCGACGGCAGGTTCCAGCCGCCTGGTGGTGCTTCCGGCAGTCCGTCGCGAAGTCGTTCCCATTGCCAGGCCCAGAAGCTCTCTTTTTCGGCATGCGGGTAGTTGTTGCGGTAGCCTTCGGGGCCCCTGGGCGCGGGTTGCGCTGAGGCGAGGCCGACCATGGCAAGGAAGCACATGGCGGCGAAGTTGCGAATCGGTCCCGTCGCGTTGACTCTTTCCATCGCCGTCACGCCGCTGCCTGCCTGTGTTTCCGGATGATCGCGGTACCCGACCGGTCGGGTACCAGCACGATGCTCTCCGGCTTGTCGGAAAAAAAACGATCGACCGCCTCGGCGATCCCCGGCCATGCCTGGCTCGAGTAATCGTGCAGGAGCAGGTATCCGCCCGGCGAAATTCTCGGATAAAAGAATTCCAGCGCATCCCACGTCGGCTTGAACAGATCGGCGTCCAGATGCACCAGCGCAAATCGTTCATGCTCCGGAATCGCCGCCGCGGTGGCCGGGAAGTAGCCCTTGCACAAGATGATCATCGGCGAGTCGCCCAGATAGCGGGCGACGCCCTCGGCCGAAGTATCGTCGAACTGGAACGACGCCGCGCTGGTGGTTTTTTCATTCGGCAGATCGCGGGCGTCGAAACCGGTGAAGGTATCGAACAGGAACAGTCGGCGCTCCGGGAGCAGCGTATGCAGGATCTTCGCCGTGGTTCCCTTGTACACGCCGAGTTCGGCAACGCTGCCCTCGATGCCGTCCTTTTCAAGCCGCCGCACGTTTTCCACGAACATGCACAGTCGCACGAGGTCGACGCGATCGTTGGGTGAATTGCGGGAGGTCCAGATCGCGCGCAAGGCAGCGAAATCGAACGACGCCTTGTTCATCCACTCGGGCAAGTGCTGGACGATGTAACTGTCGCTCGCGTTCACCATCGGCACCACGCCGCGCTTGACCAGCGACCGGTACTGCCTGCGGCGCCAGGCCGACCACCTTGATGCCTTCATCGACTGCTTTCGGGGACTCACCGGCCCTGATTCTAGCCCGAGGGGCACGATGCGGGCGCAGCCGCGCAATGGCGTTACACTGCGCAGGATCCGAAGCGGCGTCCGGTCGTTGCGGAATACCGTTACTGCGTTGCCTGGAACAACAACGGAGACCGCGATGCTGCGAACGTGGGCGGAGTCGAAGCGCGCTTCGATCGTGATCATCGCGATCTGCCAGGTCGCCGCGATGGCGCTCTGGTTTTCCGCCTCTGCGGTGATCCCGTCGCTCGCGGCCGAATTCCATCTGTCGAACTTCGCGCAAGCCGCGCTCACCAGCGGTGTGCAGGTCGGTTTTGTTCTGGGTTGTCTGGCGAGCGCCTATCTCGGTCTCGCCGATCGCCTCGATCCGCGCCGCTTCATGGCCGCAGCGGCAGCCGTAGGCGCCGGCGCCAATGCGCTGCTGCTGGTGGTCGATCCCGCGTCCTGGGTGGCGCCGGTTCTGCGCGTGATTACCGGCGCATGCATGGCGGGCGTCTATCCGGTCGGCATGAAGCTCGCGCTTACCTGGGCGAAGGGCGACAAAGGCCTGATGGTGGGCATCCTGGTCGGCGCGCTGACGCTGGGTTCCGCGTCGCCGCATCTGTTCAATGCCCTCGGCGGTGTCAATTGGCGCATTCCGCTGGCGGTGTCGTCGATGAGTGCGCTGGCGGCGGCGATGCTGATCGGTCTCGCCGGGATCGGCCCCAACCGCACGACCGCACCGCGCTTCGATCCGCGCTATGCGCTCAACGCCTGGCGCGATGTGCCGACGCGGCTGGCCAATCTCGGCTACCTCGGCCACATGTGGGAGCTGTACGCGATGTGGGCCTGGATCGGCGTGTTCCTCAACGCCAGCTTCGCGCTGACCTGGCCCGCGGATTCGGCTTCGACCGCGGCCAAGCTCGCCGCATTCGCCACGGTCGCATCCGGGGCGATCGGCTGCGTCGGCGCCGGCTTTCTCGCCGACCGGTTCGGACGCACGACACTGACGATTGTCGCGATGGCGGTGAGCGGCGCCTGCGCCGCGTCGATCGGCTGGCTGTTCGGCGGCGCGACCTGGGCGCTGGTCGCGGTGTGCGTGATCTGGGGCATCAGCATCGTCGCCGACTCCGCGCAGTTCTCGGCGGCGATCGCCGAGCTGACGGATCCCGCCTACGTCGGGACGATGCTCACGCTGCAGACCATGCTCGGCTTCACGCTGACGCTGATCACGATCCACCTGATGCCCTACTGGGTCGACGCCCTGGGCTGGCGCTACGCGTTCGTTCCGCTGGCCATCGGCCCGGCGATCGGCGTCTGGGCGATGGCCCGGCTGCGCGCACACCCGCGTTCGACCCAGCTGGCCGGCGGCCGGCGCTAGACCTTGGAGCCCGCTGGCCTGCGCATGGCGCGGTCCACAGCAACGGCGTAACATGTTCGTGTGTCGACGGGCTATTCCCAGCGTCGGCGCTTTCGTTTCCACCACCACCCACAGGAGGAAACCATGGGCTATCACCTCGAAGGCCGCCTGCTCGAAGTCTGCAATTGCAACGTGCTGTGCCCGTGCTGGATCGGCGAAGATCCCGACAACGGCACCTGCGACACGATCATCGCCTGGCATTTCGACAAGGGGACCATCAACGGCGTCGACGTTTCCGATCGGACGATCGCAGTCATCGCCCACGTACCCGGCAACATCCTGCAGGGCAACTGGCGAGCGGCCGTCTATCTCGATGAAAGGGTCTCACCGGAGCAGGAGGAGGCGATCCTGAGCGTCTACACGGGCAAGCTCGGTGGACCGGTCGCGGATCTGGTGAAGCTCATCGGCGAAGTCGTCTCGGTGGAGAAGGTTCCGATCACCTTCACCGTGCAGGGCGGCAAGGGCACGATCAAGCTGGGCGACGCCGGCTACGCCGAACTCGAGCCGTTCAAGAATGCCACCGGCGCCACGACGACGCTGACGGATACGGTGTTCTCGACGGTTCCCGGTGCGCCGGTCTTTGTCGGCAAGTCGCCTGCCTATCGTGCAAAAAATGCCACGCTCGGCATTGACGTCGACCTGAAGGGGCATAACGCGCTGCAGAGCACGTTCAGGTTCGACGCCTGATGCGCACCGCCGGCCGGGGGCACCCTGGGCCGGCGGCTGAGGCTTCGATGTCCATGGGCAGCAAGGCAAGTGCCGCCGCCGGAGCCGGCATTGGTCCGCGAGGCAGCGATCGGCGCCGCGTGTTCGCGATGCTGGTGGGTGGGCTCGCGGTCGCATCCTGGGCTGCGCTGTGGCTGTGGAGCGCGAGTCCCTGGAGTCGTTATCTGGAGCACGGCGGCTGGGTCGATCCGACCGCGCTTGCGGCACTGTGCCGGGCCATTCCGCAGGGTGAGATCATCCTGCCGGCACTGTTGCACGCGCTTGCCTGGGTGCTGATGATCGCGGCGATGATGTTGCCGACGACCTGGCCGCTGCTGGCGATGTTCCGCCGCGTGACCAGCGCCCGAGCGGATGCCGGCAAGCTCACCGCGCTGGTGTTGGCGGGCTTTTTCGTCGCCTGGTTCGTCTTTGGCATCATCGCCCACTTTGCCGACGAACTGCTGCGCAGGGCGGCGGTCGACTCGGCCTGGTTCCTGCTCCACGGCTGGATGGTGGGCGCGGCCATCCTGGCAGGCGCGGGCCTGTTCCAGTTCAGCGCGCTCAAGTATCGCTGTCTCGAAAAATGCCACGCGCCATTCGGGTTTGTCGCCGCGCGCTGGCATGGGCGCGCACCCGCCCACGAGGCATTCCGGCTCGGGGTCGACCACGGCGTGTTCTGTGTGGGTTGCTGCTGGGCGTTGATGCTGGTGATGTTCGTGGTCGGCACCGGCAGCCTGGTCTGGATGCTGGTGCTGGCGGCCGCCATGGCGGCGGAAAAAAATCTGTCCTGGGGACGGCGTCTGCGCACGCCGCTCGGGCTGGGCCTGCTGGCCTGGGCTGGCGTTATCGCGGCCACTCACGCCTGAAGCGACATCGCTCGCGTTTCGGGGCGTTGATTTCAGCGCTGTCACCGGATGAGGCTGCTCGCGCCTTGCCCGCTTCCTCGCAGGTGCGTCAGACGCGCGCGAACGGCCCGAGCGGCGATTTGGTCAGCGCGACCATTACGATATAGCCGAAGGTCACTGTCGCGCCAATGAACGCGGCAACGCGCGTGCGCCGCGTCCTGCCTCGCTTCAATGCAATCGTACCCAGTACGATATAGACGATGAGACCGACGATCTTGGCCGCGAGCCAACCGCGTATTGCCTCCGCGCCGAGTTGCCAAGCCAGCCATAGTGCGGCGGCGAGCAATACCGTGTCGACCACATGCGGGAATACCTTCACCCAGGGCTGCCGGAGCCTCTGCGGCGACCAGAGCATCCAGCCGCCCCGGAGGATGAACAGTGAAATGGACAGCGCAGCGGCGCCCATGTGGATGTGCTTGATCGCGGCGTAGCTGAGAGACATGTCGATTATTTATGGATTGTGCGGGAAGCATGCCGAGGGCGACGAGGCCATCTTTGGCGAATTCCATCAGGGCCCGCAGACATTCGGTCGGCAACTCACCGCCAGCCGCCGCGCAGAATCCCATGCGGTTCGAATCACGAGTCTTGTTTGCAGTTCGCTGGCGCGAACGAATTCCTGCGGAAGACGGGCTTCTCGGGATTGAAGCGCGCAGCTGCCCGCATCGGTTGCGTTTTACGTAGCCTGTACTTCATCTCCATGGTCCGACAGCCGCCGTACGTCGAGGATCCGGATGTCGCGCCCATTGATCTCGATCAGCCCCTGCGCCTCGAACTCGTGCAGCACTCGCGAAAAATACTCAGGGGACAGCGAAAGCCGGGACGAGACCGTGGCCTTGCTGGCTGGCAGCGACACGGTACGCAACTCGACGGCGCCGCGGTCTTGGAGGACTTGATCGCGCAGCAGATAGCGAATGACGCGCTGTCGTCCCGAGTGCAGCGCCTGCGTCTCGACATCGCGCACCAGCCCGTGCATCCGGCGCGACATGCCGCCAAGCATACGCAGCGCGAAGCGGTGGTCGCGCACGATTTCGGCAATGACTGCCTGCTTGGAAACGCTCAGGAGCAGACTATCGGTGAGCGCTTGCGAGTTCAGAAAATAGGGCCGGTCAGTGAACATGATCGCCTCGCCGAAACTCTGCCCGGCGTCCATCAGTTCGACGACCTTCTCCTGTCCATTGGGGGCCAATACAAACAGCTTGACCTGGCCGGTGACGATGACGAAGAACTCACCGCAGGGGTCGCCCGCCCTGAATACGATGTCCCCGCGCATCGGCCGCAGCAACGTCGAACCCGCAGCCACATCGCGCAGCTCATCGGGGCTCAAGTCGCTGAAAAGCGGCAGCATCGAGAGGTGTTTCGGCACATCGAAAGTGCGCGCCTCCATAATTGCCTCTGCTTCCGCCAAGTGGCCCGATTGTACCGGGATCATGGCAGCGCCGCGGGTTTCGACTCAGGCCAGGCGTACGACAGTAGCCAGCAGCAGGGCCGCGACGACGTTGTGAGCCAATGCAAGTGCAAGCGGCAGCCCGGTCAACACCATCAGCCATCCCAAACCGAGCTGGAGTGCCAGGAGCACCAGCAGAACGGCCCCCTCCCGCCGCCGCTG
This sequence comes from Betaproteobacteria bacterium, assembly GCA_032123655.1. Classification (GTDB taxonomy): domain Bacteria; phylum Pseudomonadota; class Gammaproteobacteria; order Burkholderiales; family Casimicrobiaceae; genus VBCG01. The sequence goes on along the minus strand of JAQBEY010000067.1, from coordinate 25,170 downwards.
GCCGAGTAGTGCGGCGACGCCGAGCGCCATCAGCACCAGGGAAGCCACCAGCGCCCCACCGCGGTGAACCAACTGCGCGAGCGCTCCGCGTGCGTTGAGCGGCATCTGCGTCGCGTCGAACACCGGCTCGCGCCACGGATTCAGCGTTTGCCACGGCCAGCCATCTGCCTTCGCGGTGTGCAGGCAATCGCCCAGACCGGAGCAACTCAGGCCGGCGTAGGACGCGCTCACCAGCGCGCCGAGCGCGACTTGGGTGAGCAGCACTGCCACACCCACCCACGCCCACGTGCGCAGCATGGGCCGGCCAGGGCTGGTGGCCCCGCCGGCCAGCCGCCAACTCAACGCCAGCATCAGCAGGCCACCAAGCAGATTTCCGATCGCCACGGCGGGAATTCGCGCCCCGGCGGTCCAGCGGCCGAGCACCGCCAAGCCTATCGCCAGCATCAGAGTCGCCAGCGCCAGCGCGCCTTCGCGCAATAGCCACGGCTGGTTGCCAAAACACACCAAAACCATTGTGGCAATCACCAGCAGTGCCGATACGGCGAGCAACCGGTGTGCCAATCGCGCGACCGTGACGGCGTTGCTGTCTGCGACCTTGGGCTCGCGATTTTGTTGCGCTGCACGCAACCGACTGCCGTAGCACTGCGGCCATTCGCTGCAGCCGAGGCCGACGTTCGAGAGGCGGATAAATGCGCTGAGGGACGTGATGGCCAGTACCAGCGCCGCGGCGATCATCGCGAGGCGGCGCAGCCATGCGTGGCGTCGCTGCGAGAGGCTCATTTCGGTTCCTGGATGAGGGAAATCGGACGCGGAGCGTAGCAGACGCCTACGAATCCGTGCAGTCGAAAGATCGCGATTTCTTATCCTAGTTCAAGTAATTTATTCTGCGCTCGGATCAGACTCCCGCAAGGTTCGGTCCATTGTCTGATGGAGATGCCATGAATGAATTGACGAAAACCGAAGAGAAGGTGCCGCTGATGCAGCAACTCCTCGACAACCCGTTTCTTCTCCTGTTCCTGGGCGTCATGATCCCGATGATCGTCTACACGCTGTGGGGCGTGATCGACATCCTTACCGTGCCGCTGGCACGGTAGCCGGACGAGGACCAGGAACATGAGCGCCATCCTGCCCCCCGCAGAGAGACTTTGGTGGAAGCACCCGCTGGACCGAGTCGAAGGTGCGTGGATCGTGATCGCGCTGGTCTGGTGCCTGATCATGTTCGCGATGATGATCGGCTGGCACGTCTGGGGGAAGCAGAATCTGTCGACCGAGACGTACCGGACCACACCGGAGATGTTCACCGCCAAGGCCCAGGCCGTCGCCGACAAGTACACCATTCGCACCGAAACGGATTTGAAGACGCCCGTCGTCGCTCCCCCTCCGGGCAGTGACGTCTACATGATCGCGCGGCTGTGGAGCTTCTGGCCGATCCTCGAGCTCGAGAAGGACAAGACCTATCGGCTGCACCTCACTTCAATGGATTACAACCACGGGTTCTCGCTGCAGCCGGCGAACATCAACATCCAGGTCGTTCCGGGATACGAGCACGTGGTGACCGTTACGCCCAACCGGTCCGGGACCTACTCGGTGGTGTGCAACGAATATTGCGGCATCAACCATCACACGATGGTTGGCCGCATTTATGTCAAGTAAGACGGAGACCACCATGTCCGGTACTACGACGTATCGCACCTGCCCCCGTTCCGGCCTGCAGTTCGAGGCACAAGCCGAGAAGCTGATGATCGTCAACGCGGTTGCCGGCGTGGTGTTCCTGCTCGTCGGCGGCATCCTGGCGGTCGGGATCGTGCTGACCCGCTGGCCGGCGATCCACTGGCTCGAGGCCGACACCTTCTATCAGGTACTCACGGCGCACGGTATCGACATGCTGATCTTCTGGATCATCTTCTTCGAGATCGCGGTCCTCTACTTCTGCTCATCGACGCTGCTGCGCTGCCGGCTTGCAACGCCCAAGGCGGCGTGGGCTGCCTTCGCGCTGATGTTGATCGGCGCGATCATGAACAATGTGGCCGTCTACCAGGGCAGCTCCAGCGTGATGATGACATCGTACGTGCCGATGATGGCCGCACCGTCGTTCTACCTCGGGCTGATCCTGTTCGCGGTGGGTGCGCTGATTGGCTGCTTCGTGTTTCTGGGCACGCTGGTCATTGCCAAACGCGACAAGACCTACACCGGCTCGGTGCCACTGGTGACGTTCGGCGCCACGACGGCCTGCATCATCGCGGTGTTCACGATCGCGTCGGGTGCCATCATCCTGATCCCCACTTTCCTGTTGTCGGTGGGCGTGGTCAAGGCGATCGATCCGCTGGTCTATCGCACGATCTGGTGGGCTTTCGGCCACTCGTCGCAGCAGATCAACGTCGCTGCGCATATTTCCATCTGGTACGCCGTGGCGGCCATCGCATTCGGCGCCAAGCCGATGTCCGAACGCGTGAGCCGCGGCGCATTCCTCCTCTATATCCTGTTCCTGCAGCTTGCGAGTGCGCATCACCTGCTGGCCGATCCGGGACTTTCGACCAACTGGAAGGTCGTCAACACCAGCTACTTCATGTACTTCGCGGTATTGGCCTCGATGATCCATGGCCTGACGATTCCCGGCGCGATGGAAGTGGCACAGCGCGAGAAGGGGTTCAACAAGGGGCTGTTCGAATGGCTGCGCAAGGCGCCGTGGGGTAACCCGGTTTTCTCGGGGGTGTTCATCTCGATCATCGGTTTCGGCTTTCTCGGCGGCATCTCCGGAGTGATGATGGGTACCGAGCAGCTCAACATGATCATCCACAACACGATTTACGTGCCGGGGCATTTCCACGCCACGGTCGTGATAGGCACGACGCTGTCGTTCATGGCGCTGACCTACTTCCTGATTCCGGTGCTGTTCAGGCGCGAGATGATCGCTCCGGGCCTGGCGAAGTGGCAGCCCTATCTCTTCGGCCTGTCGATGTATTTCTTCTGCCTGGTGATGATGGGGGCCGGCACGTTGGGCGTTTCGCGTCGCCACTGGGACATGGCGTTCAGCGGCGCGGCGCTGGCCTACGAATGGCCGGGCGCGGCCTATCTGATGATGGGACTGGTCGGCGTCGCCGGTGTCGCGGCCATTGCCGGCGGGGCGATCTACATCTACGTCACCGTTGGCTCGCTGCTGTGGGGAAAACGTCTGGATACGGGAGCGCAGAGCAAGATATTCACGCCGATTCCACCCGCCGCGCCCACGGCAGCAGTGCAGGGCTATGGCTCGACCGGTTTCGCGGCCCCTGGCACTTTCGCTCTGGCCATGGTGTTCCTCACAGCTTTCGTGCTGTACTACTTCATCAACTGGAAGTATCTGTCCCAGGTCTGGGGCTTGAGTTGACATGAGCGCCGCCGGGGCCCCCCAAGGCGCGAATTGCGCCCCCTCGGGGGGGGTGGGGGTCGTCGGATGCACGGCGGCTGCACCCTCGGCTCCCCGAGCGGCTGGCGGTCTTGCCCGCACGGTCCTGGGGCTGTTCAAGCTGCGCATCGGCGTGATGATCATGATCACCGCGCTGGTCGGCCTTGCCGTCGCGCCGGGCCCGGCACCAGGCGTCGCGCAGGTGATCGTCCTGGCGCTGTCTGTGCTGGCGTCGGCAGCGGCTGCGGGCGCGTTCAATCAATACGTCGAGGTCGACACCGACCGGCTCATGGCGCGCACGCGTGGTCGCGCCTTCGTCACCGGCGCGCTGCCGCACTCGCCCGCCTGGCTGGTGCTGATTGCGCTGTTGCTGGCTGCCGCGGTGGGATCGGCGTGGGTCGGATTGAACGCGGCGGCGGCGCTGTACACGTTTCTCGGCGCGTTCTTCTACGGCGTCGTGTACACGTTGTGGTTGAAGAGGCGCAGCTGGCTGAATATCGTGGTCGGCGGCCTCGCTGGCAGCTTTGCCGTGCTGGCAGGCGCGGCCGCGGTCGATCCGCACATCGGTGCGCTGCCGATGCTGTTGGCGCTGGTGCTGTTTCTGTGGACGCCGCCCCATTTCTGGAGCCTCGCGATCGCCATTCAGGCCGACTACGCCGCGGCCGGCGTGCCGATGCTACCGGTGATGGTCGGCCCGCAACGCGCGGCGCACATCGTGCTGGGCAATACCGTCGCGCTGGTCGCTGCATCGTTGCTGCCCGCGTTTTTCGGTGCCGGGCCGATTTACCTGATCGGGGCAGCGTTGGGCGGCGCGCATTTCATTCACAAGGCCTGGAGGCTGTCGCGTGCGCCGAGCCGCGCGACGGCCATGGGCGCGTTCTTCGCATCGCTCGTGCAATTGAGTCTGGTACTCGCCGCCGCCACGATCGACGGCCTGTTGCGATGAGCCTCTGGGGGTTGGTGGCGCTGGCGTGCGCGATGCTCGCGGCGCCACCTGCGGCTGCATGGGAAGGCGCGGCCAACGCGTCCGGGCTCGACGCTGTCACCGCACTGCACGCCAGCGAGGCCGCGATCGGTCGCACGGTGGGTGAACATCAACTGCTGGATCGCCGGGAGCGGCCGGTGCGGATGACCGACTATCGCGGCAAGCCGTTGCTGGTGAGCTTCATCTACACCGGCTGCTTCAAGGTCTGCCCCACCACGACCCGGGCATTGTCCGTAGCGGTGGAGCAGTTGGCCCAGGTGTTCGGCGCCGACAGCTTCAACGTCGTCAGCGTCGGCTTCAATCAACCTTTCGATTCACCGACGGCGATGCGGGTATTTGCCGCACAGATGGGTATCGAGGCGTCCAATTGGGATTTCCTCAGCCCGACGCCGGGCACCGTCGAACCGTTGTTGAGCGATTTCGGCTTTCGCTATGTCGAGACTCCCGCCGGGATCGACCATGTGCTGACGGTGTCGGTACTCGATGCCCAGGGTCGCATCTACGCGCAGGTCTACGGCGAGCGCCTTTCGCGCGATCAGCTTGGCGAGCCGCTGCGCCGATTGCTGAACGAAGCACCCCTGCAACCCGGCACCTCGCTGGCGGAAGTTATCCAGCGTGTGCGCATTCTGTGCACGGTGTACGACCCGACGACCGGCGAATATCGCTACAACTACGGACTGATCCTCGAGATCGCCGGCGGCGTGACGTTCGCGGTGGCCATGGCCTGGTTCTTCCTTCTCGAATGGCGTACCCGGCGGCAGATGCGTCGTATCGCCCGGCCGGTCGCCGCTCCGCTGGCCGGCACGCAGCACTGAGGTGCCATGCACCCGCTGCGCGCCATCCGCCTTCAAGCGCTGGCTGGCTTCCGTCGGCTCGAGCGGGTATTCGACTTCGCATTCGGTTCCGGCCAGAACCCGTTGCGTCACCTCGGCGCGCTGGGTTTCATGCTGCTCTGGCTGCTGGCGCTCAGTGGCATCTACCTGTATGTGGTGCTCGACACCTCGGCCGCTGGTGCCTATCGATCGATCGATCAGCTATCGCACGAACCGTGGCGACTGGGCGGCATGCTGCGCAGCCTGCATCGCTACGCGGCCGACGGGTTCATCGTCGTGACCCTCGCCCACTTGCTGCGCGAGGGTCTGTACGGTCGCTACAGCGGCTTTCGCCGGTTCTCGTGGCTGACTGGCATCCCGTTGCTGCTGATGGCCTATGCAAATGCGGTCGGCGGTTTCTGGCTCAATTGGGACCAACTCGGCCAATTCTCCGCCGTGGCCACCGCCGAATGGCTGGATTGGCTGCCGCTGTTCGGGTCGCCGTTGACGCGCAATTTCCTCGGAGTGGACACCGTGAGCGACCGGCTGTTTTCGCTGTTCGTGTTCGTGCACATCGGCGTGCCGCTGCTGCTGGTATTCGGCCTGTGGTTTCATATTCAGCGCGTGGCCCGCGCGACGGTGTTCCCGCCGCGGCGCCTGGCCATTGGCACGGCCGCCACCCTGTTGGTGTTGGCGCTGGCGGCGCCGGTGGCAAGCCAGGCGCCAGCCAATCTTTCCGTGGCGCCAACGGAGTTTGCGTACGACTGGCTGTTGCTGTTTGTGCATCCGCTGACCGATTCCACTTCGCCCGCGTTCGTCTGGTTTGCATTGGCAGGCGCGCTTCTGGCATTGTTCGCGCTTCCGTTTCTGCCGCAGCCCGCGCCTGCACCGATGGCGGTGGTCGATGCGGACAACTGCAATGGCTGCCGCCGCTGTTTCGATGACTGCCCCTACGCCGCCGTGACCATGGTGCCGCACCCGACGCGGGGAGTGCGCCAGCTGGCACAGGTGGACGCCGACCTGTGCGCGAGTTGCGGCATCTGTGTCGGTGCCTGCCCGTCCTCATCGCCCTTTCGAAGTGGAGCTGAACTCGTGACCGGCATCGACATGCCCTCGGCGCCGATCGGCATGCTGCGCCGCAAACTCGTGAGCGGCATGGTCTCGCTGGGCAATCAACCGAACAAGATTGCCGTGTTCGGCTGCGACCACGGCGCCGATGTCCGGCAACTGGCCGGCCCGGATGTGGCGGTCTTCAGCCTGATGTGCACTGCGCAATTGCCGCCTTCGTTCGTCGAGTACGCGTTGCGCGATGGCGCCGCCGGCGTGCTGGTCAGTGCCTGTGCCGAAGGCAGTTGCGAATATCGCCTCGGTCAGCGATGGACCGCCGAGCGGCTACTGGGAACTCGCGAGCCGCGCCTGCGCGCCTCGGTGCCAAGCGAACGGCTCGCGCTGGCATGGGCCGGTGCCGGCGACGAAGCCGCCGTGCGCCGGACCCTGCAATCCCTCCGCCAGCGGCTCAACGCTGCGGCAGCGCCAACCTCCGCCAAGCCGACGCCGGCCCATGGCTGACATTTCCAAATCAGGTCCGCTTGCCTGGATCGGCCAGGCGCTGCTATATGGCCTGTTTGCGCTGCTCATCGGCGTGTTTTCCAGCTGGCCCCCGTACCGTCACCTGCCACCGGACCAAGCACTGATCAAGCTGAGCTTCAGCCACCAGGGAAAGCCGGTGTCGGATTGCCGCAACGCGACGCCGGAGGAGTTGGCCAAACTGCCGCCCAACATGCGCGCGCCCAGGATCTGCCCACGCGAGCGCTCGCCGATCGCGGTCGAGTTCGACTTGGACGGAATTGCTGCACTGCGGCATGTCGCAATGCCGTCGGGGCTGTCGCGCGATGGAGCGTCGACGCTCTACCACCGCATGCAGGTCGCCGCGGGCACGCATCGTCTGGTCGTCCGACTGAAGGACGACGTGCGCAGCTCCGGTTTCGACTTCGTGCGCGAGGCCACGGTCACGCTCAAGCCGGCGCAGATCCTGGTGATCGACTTCGATCCCGGCAAAGGCGGGATCACACTGCAATGAACGACCCGCACACGCCCTACATTCGCCGCCCTCAGTGGGGCGTTTTTCGCCCGCCGCGCTACCCGGAGGACGCCGACGTAAAGATGCCCAACGAACACTGGTCCGGTCCTGCCGCCAAAGCGTTGCCGCCGGTGCGCTCGGACGGCAATCGCTATTCACTCGCGGTACCGGCTGGCGCGCAGCGTCGGCTGGCGCGTGGCTGGTTATGGCTTGGATTGCTCGCGCTTGTCGGCTCGGGGCTGTTCTCGCTGCTGCTGGTGCTGTCCCGAACGCCGATGATCAACCAATGGTGGCCGGGGGTCGATTTTTTTCGTGTGGCACTCGTCGTACATGTCGATCTGTCGGTGCTGGTCTGGTTCGTTGCGTTCGCCGGCCTGCTATGGAGCCTCAACGGATCGCCGCGCGGACTGGCCTGGGGCTGGGCGGCATTGGGTCTGTGCGGGAGCGGCGCAACGCTGATGTCGCTGTCGGCGTTCGTCGGGCACGGTGAGCCGATCATGGCCAACTACATTCCGGTGCTCGAGCGGTCGTTGTTCATGGCCGGGCTGCTGGCCTTCGCGACGGGCGCGGCAGTGCTCGTTCTGCGCAGCCTTTTCGTGGCGCCCAAGCTCGGTCTGTCTTTTGACGGTGAGGGCGTGCTGCGCTTCGGGCTCAACGCTTCCGTCGTTTCCGCAGCGGTTGCGCTGCTGGCATTCGGTTGGTCGTACGTGGTGGTGCCTACGACGCTGGTCGGGAAGATGTACTACGAGGTCTTGTTCTGGGGTGGTGGCCACGCGCTGCAGTTCACCTGGACGCTGTTGATGCTGGTGGCGTGGCTCTGGCTGAGTCACGCCTGCGGCGCGCGACTGCGGCTGAGCCCGCGAGTCGCGTTGTTGATGTTCGCGCTGGCGTTGGTCAGCGTGTTCGTGACGCCGTACGCCTACCTCGCCCATCCCGTGGCTTCGGTCGAGCATCGCAACCTGCTTACCTGGGCGATGCGGCTGGGCGGCGGCGTGGCGATTGCGCCCGTCGCGCTCGCCGTGCTGCTTGCGCTGTCGTCGCTACGGCACGTCGCCGCAGATGCGCGCGCCTTGCGCGCAGCGCTGGTCTGGTCGATGGTGCTGTTCGTGTCGGGTGGGCTCATCGGCGTCTTCATCAACGGCGCCGATGTGCGCATCCCGGCGCACTACCACGGCTGCATCGTTGGTGTCACCCTGGCCCTGATGGGCCTGGCTTACCACTTGCTGCCGCAATTGGGCTATGCAGCACCGAACAGCCGGCTTGCCGCGCTGCAGCCGGCGCTGTACGGGACAGGCCAATTGATGCACATAACGGGACTCGTCTGGTCCGGCGGCTATGGCGTACAGCGCAAGGTGGCGGGCGCCGAGCAGGTGTTGCGCAGCAGTGGTGAAATCGCGGGCATGGGCTTGATGGGGCTCGGCGGCCTGGTGGCGATCGCCGGCGGTTTGCTGTTTGTCGTGCTGATGGTCGACGCCGCGCGCCAAGGGCGTGCGTGATCAGTCGCCTGCAGTTCCTGCTGCGCTGGGTCTTCATGCGCGTGGAGGCGCTGTTCAACACTGCCTTCGGCGACCGGCTCAATCCGCTGTATCACCTGGGCTCGATCACCTTCATGTTGTTCTGGCTGGTCGCCGGCAGCGGACTGTACCTCTATGCGTTCTTCGAAACCGGCGTCGCCGGCGCCTACGATTCGGTCGACGCGCTGACCCACCACCAGTGGTACGCTGGCGGCATCATGCGCAGCGTGCATCGCTATGCCTCCGATGCGATGGTGCTGACGATGCTGCTGCACATGCTGCGTCACTTCGCGTTCGATCGCTTCCGTGGATTCCGCTGGTTTTCGTGGGTCAGTGGCGTGGCCCTGATCTGGGGCGTTTACGTCTCGGGTATCAATGGCTATATGCTGCCGTGGGACCAGTTGGCGCAGTTCGTCATCGTCGCGTCCTTCGAGTGGCTCGACTGGCTGCCTGGCTTCGGTGGCCACCTGATTCGAAACTTCATCTACCCGTACAGCGTCAACGACCGATTCTTCTCGTTGCTGTCTTTCGTGCACATCGGCATACCGCTGGTCGTACTGCTGTTGATGTGGATACACGTGCAACGCGTGCCGAAGGCAAGGACCAGCCCGCCGCGGCCGCTCATGTTGAGTGTGGTGCTGACGCTGCTGGTACTGTCACTGGTCAAGCCGGCGCTGAGCCAGGGGGGCGCCGCCAGCCTTGACGTCTCCCCGGTCAACCTGCAACTCGACTGGTTCTACCTTGCGGTGTTTCCGCTCCTATACCTGTGGCCGCTGGGGCAGGTCTGGGTTTTGCTGGGCGTGGCCACCGCGGTGGTCGTGGCGCTGCCGTGGCTGCCGCCGAGCTTCAGGCGGAGCAAGGCTGGTGAGTTCCGCATGACGGTCTCCGACATCCCGCAAGCGGTGGCAGTGCGCGCCGGCGAGACGCTGCTCGACGCCGGTCTGCGCCAAGGTCTGGAATTGCCCTACGAGTGCCGCAACGGCGGATGCGGCGTCTGCAGGTGCACGGTACTGCACGGAAGCGTCGACCATGGTGTGTATCAGCACAGCGCATTGCCGGACACCTTGCGTGCACAGGGTGAGGCTTTGATGTGCTGCGCGACACCACTGTCGGACCTGGAGATCGAGGTGGTGGGCACGACAGCTGTTGCACGAACCGCGATTAACGCCCATGTCGGCCGCATCGACGCCATCGAAACGCTCGCCGAGGACCTGATCCGGCTTACGGTCTCGCTGCCCGGCGGCGAGCGCATTGTGTTCGCGGCTGGTCAGTACATCAACATCGTACTCGACGATGGTCAACGGCGTGCATTCTCGTTCGCGAATGCGCCACACGATAACGAGCGTATCGAATTGCATATTCGGCGCATTCCGGACGGCCGCTTCACAGGGCATGTGTTCACCGGGATGAAGGTCGGCGATGCGCTGTGCTTCGAGGGTCCGCTGGGCGGCTTTACACTGCGCGAAGGCGAGCGGCCGATCCTGTTCGTGGCCGGCGCGACCGGCTTCGCGCCGGTGAAGAGCATCGTCGAAGACGCGTTCCAACGTGGGCTGCATCGGCCGATGTGGCTGTACTGGGGCGTGCGCCGGCGCCAGGATCTCTACATGGCCGACCTCGCCGAACGATGGCAGCGCGAGCACGACAACTTCCACTTCGTGCCGGTGCTGTCGCACGCCGAGCCGGCCGACGCCTGGACGGGCCGATGTGGACTGGTCCACGAAGCGATGCTCGCGGATTTTCCCGACATGACCGGCTATGAGGTCTACGTGTGCGGTTCGGTGAAAATGGTCGAGGCGGCGGTGCCGGCATTCATCGGGCATGGATTGGGCGAGGACCTGTGTTTCTTCGACGCGTTCACGCCATCGGCGGCACCGCCCTCGTCGCGGTCGGCCTGAGTATGTTCCGGGGCCGTGGCCGTGGCTCGCTGAGCGTACCCGCGCCATGGCGAAGACTCGGGCGGCGCACGGCGCCCAGCCCTTCAGGAGCAAGATGACGTGAAAACAACGAGCGGATCGAAACTTCTGAACTCCGACTACCGATTTGGCGTGGTCGCCCAGGCATTGCACTGGGGCTTGTTCGCGCTGATTGCGCTGCAGCTGGCCGGCGGGCAGGTGATGGAGGAACTCCCCAAGCAGTCCGCCATCCGCGGCTTCGCCTACGACGCGCACGAGACGCTGGGACTGAGCGTGCTCGTACTGGCGTTCGTCAGGCTGTCGTGGAAGATGGTGAACCCGACGCCCGCGGCATTGGGACCGCAATGGCAGCGGCTCGCCGCGCGCGCGGCGCATTCCGCCATGTATGCGCTGATGATCGCCATCCCGATCGTCGGCTACCTGATGGTCGATGCCAATGGCTACGATGTCGCTTTCTTCGGCTGGACGGCGCCCGATCTGGTCGCCACCGACAAAACCCTTGCCAAGCGCCTCAACGACCTTCACGGAGCCCTTGCATGGGCGTTGACGGCGATCGTGGTGGGACACGCCGGTGCGGCGATCTGGCACCACATTATCGCGCGTGATGAGACCCTGAGGCGGATGCTGCCCGCGCCGCGCCGCTAGGCGCCCGCTCCCGGCGATTGGTCCGCTGTCTAGGCGGCCCGGCGGACGATTCCGCGGCGAGGGAGTGGCGTCAGGCGGGGGGTACCGACATTGCGGCCAGCGCATCGATCTGCGCGTCCTTGTCCTGCCACAGCGCCTGCAGCCAGCACTGGAAGCTCTTGCGGTACTTGGGGTCGCGCGCGTAGTCGCCGTCGCGGAACTCCGGCGGGATGGGCATGCGCCGTGCGCGCACGATGATGCGGCGCACGTCGCCGCGCAGAAACTGCCAGAACGTGGGCGCGCCGTCGGGGTAGACGATGGTCACATCAAGCAGGGAGTCGAACTTGTCGCCCAGAACGCCCAGCGCCAGCGCCAGCGCGCCGGCCTTCGGCTTGAGCAGGTGGCGATACGGCGAGTGCTGCGCCTGGTGCTTGGCCGGCGTGAAGCGCGTGCCTTCGGCGAAGTTCATCACGCTGGTCGGGACCAGCGCGAATTTCTCGCAGGCCCGGCGGGTCGCTTCGATGTCGTCGAAGCGCTTCTCGGGATGTCGCTTCAGAAAGGCATCCGAGTGGCGGCGCATGAAGGGAAAGTCGAGCGCCCACCAGGCAAGGCCGATGACCGGCACGTAGATCAGCACCTGCTTCAGGAAGAACTTGAGCATCGGGATCCGGCGGTTCAGCAGGTGCTGGAGCACCAGGATGTCCACCCAGGACTGATGATTGCAGTTGACCATGTACCAACCGCGGTAGGCGAGGTCATCGAAGCCTCCGACATCCCACTCGGTCCTCTGGGTCAGCCGCATCCAGGCGCTGTTGCTGCCGACCCAACAGGTGGCGATTCCATTCAGGATCCGATCGACCGCCGCGCGCACGGATTTCGCCGGCACCAGCAGCTTGACCAGCGCGAACACGAACAGCAGCGCGCACCAGAACAGCGTGTTTAGCGCGAGCAACGATACGGCGATGATGCCGCGAACGAGCGGGGGAAGGGAGGTGAGCATGGCGATGTTAGACGCAGGCGGCACCATGGTCGATCGCGGCCTTCAATGCCGGCGACGATCCCGCCGGACAGACGAGTTCGACGCGTTTGGTGTGGGTCGGCGGCATGGGCAATCGGCGTCGATCCCGGACGAAAGCATCGGCGAATCGAGGCCGTGGACGACGCCGGAACACGCGTCCGCAGGCATCCTATTGCGGATGGGACGCCGACGCGATGATCTCGATCAAGCCCGTGCGGGCCGGGAGTGCGACCATCCGGGAAGTACGCGACGCCCCAGGCGGCCGAGGCGTCTCCCGGGGGGGCAAAATCAGCCGGTCAGTTGAGCTTGATTCCCGGCGTGGCGAGGATGCGCTGCACTTTCTCGGTCTCGCTGCGGAGCTGGTCGGCGAATTGCGCCGGCGTGCTGCTTTGCGCGGTCAGGCCCAGATTGCGCAGCTTTTCGCGCACGTCGGGCAGCGCGGCGATGGCGACCAGTTCGGCGTTGATCCGCTTGATGGCCTCGGCCGGCGCGCCGGCGGGCGCGAGGATGCCCCACCAGTTGGTGAAGTTGTAGCCGGGGATGAACTCGCCGATGCCGGGAACATCCGGAAGCGCTGGCAGGCGGGGCCCGGTGACTGCCAGGGCATTGAGGCGCCCGGCCTTCACGTTCGCGATCGCGGTGCCGTCGATGACGATGTCGACCTGTTCGCCAAGCAGCGCGGCGACTGCCTGCGCGCCGCCCTTGTAGGGCACGTGGAGGATGTCCAGGCCGGTCATCGAGCGCAGCATTTCGAAGGCGAGGTGACCCGGCCCGCCCACGCCTGCGGAGCCGTAGGTCAGCTTGCCCGGTTGGGCCTTCGCGCGCGCCAGGAATTCCGCGAAGGTCTTGTCGACGGATTTGGGATTGACCGTCACCACGATTGACACCGCGGCGAGCAGGCCGACGGGCGCCAGGTCCTTCTGCGGCTTGTAGTCGACGTTCTTGTTGGTGAGCGGTGCGATCACCAGCGAGCCGAGGTCGCCGACCACGAAGTTGTAGCCATCGTTGGGTGCTTTGGCGCCCGCGGAAACGCCGAGCGTGCCGGCGGCGCCGCCGCGGTTGTCGATGATCACCGGCTGGCCCAGCCGCTCGGCGAGCTTCTGGCTGTAGACGCGCGCGACGATGTCGGTGTTGCCTCCCGCCGGGTAAGGGACGATCAGCTTGATCGGATGCGTCGGGTAGGCCTGCGCCGATGCGAGCGCGGTCCACAGGCAGGCGGTGACGCACAGCGTCAGTCGGGACAGGATTCTGGTCATCATCGTTCTCCGGTGGTCGGCGGTTTGCCCGGCGGGTGCTTCGCGATTGTGCGGCGTTTCCTCGGGGATGCTTCGGTGAACCCTCAGTGGTCCGTCATCGCGCCGCGCAGCAGCGAGTCGGGATCGATGGCGGGACCGTCTTCGATTTCGACCACCACCTGTTCGATGCGCCCGCTGAAGCGAAATGGCGCGCGATAGTCGTCGGTGACCGGCAGGCCGCTGTCGTAGCCGCAGCACAGGCCCTCGCCCGAGGTCTCGATCACCGCCGGCACCGTATGCGGGATCTCGCCTTCGCCGATCAGCCTGTCGCCGGCGTACAGCGCGCCGTGGCCCCGGTGCTCGCCGGTGCTGGTGAAGCGAAAACGCAGTGTCGTCTTGCCTGCGGGCACCTCCTCGGTGGAAGTGATGCGGTACTCGGCCAGGCCCAGGTGGTTGTGCACGTAAACCAGGCGCCGGTCCTTGACGTACAGCGAGTAGCCGGCGAACCAGCTGCCGTGCGCCAGCAGCACACCCTCGGCACCGCCGTCGGGAATCTCGACTTCGGCGGTGATCGTGTGGGAGCGGTTCTTGACGTTGACCGCCGTGTACTCGAACTGCGGCGCGCCGCCCGGGAAATAGACATGACGGTTGCTTGCCGGGATGGTGCTCGGCTTGCGCTCGCTCATTCGCAGCTGCATACGCGAGTCCAGCGGCAGCACGTTGTACTTGCCGGCCTCGCTCCACCAGCGCTCGACCAGTTCCGCCAGCTTCTCCGGATGCCGTTCGGCCAGGTCATCGCATTCGGAGAAGTCGTTGGCGACGTGGTAGAGCTCCCACTTCTGCTTCGCCAGGATTTCGTCGGTCAGTGGATCGCCCTGCGGCTGCTCGACCACCGCCTTCCAGCCGTCGGCCCACAGCGCGCGCGAGGCGATCATTTCGTAGTACTGCACCTCCTTGCGGGTCGGCGCATCGCCGTCGTTCAGGCTCGCGGCGAAGCTGACGCCTTCCAATGGCCGCTGGGTCACGCCGTTGAGTTGCGCGGGTGCCGCCAGTCCGAGCGCTTCGAGGATCGTCGGCGCGATGTCGACCACGTGGACGTACTGGGCGCGCACCTCGCCGCGGGCGCGGATGCCGTCCGGCCAGTGCACGATCAGCGGGTCGCTCATGCCGCCCTGGTGCAGATAGCGCTTCCACCGTCGCAGCGGCGTGTTGCCCGCCCAGGCCCAGCCCCACGAGTAGTTGGGGAACGACCTTACGCTGCCCCAATCGTCGAGGTGCTTGAGGTTCTGCTCGACCGTCGGCTCGACGCGGTTGGCGAACTGATTTTCGTTGAACGATCCATGCTCGCCACCCTCGGCCGATGCGCCGTTGTCCGAGGCCAGCATGATCAGCGTGTTGTCGAGTTCGCCCAATTTTTCGAGAAAATCGATGACGCGACCGACATGGTGGTCGGTCTGCTCCAGGAACGCGGCGTAGACCTCCATCTGCCTGGCGTAGAGCCGGCGCGCGTCGGCGCCTAGCGTGTCCCAGGCCTTCACCCACTGCGGTCTCGGCGAGAGTTTCGTTCCCGGCGGCACGATCCCGATCGCCAGCTGTCGCGCGAACACTTCTTCGCGCCACTTGTCCCAGCCATGATCGAACTTGCCACGATAGCGCTCGATCCACTCAGGCTCGACATGGTGTGGCGCATGGCCGGCGCCGAGGCAGTAGTACATGAAGAACGGCTTGTCCGGTGCGACCGTGCGCAGGTCGGTCAGGTAGGTGATCGCCTGATCGGCCAGGTCCGCGTTGAGGTGGTAGCCCTCATCGGGTGTTTTCGGCGGGTCGATGTAATGACTGTCGTGCACCAGCGTCGGCGCCCACTGGTTGGTCTTGCCGCCGATAAAACCGTAGAAGCGCTCGAAGCCACGCGACAACGGCCAGCGCGCCTTGGACGCGCCGGACGCGTACTCGCTGGCCAGCGTCAGGTGCCATTTGCCGATACCCAGCGTCGCGTAGCCCTGCGCCAGCAGCATTTCGGAGAGAAAGCCGTTCTCTCTCGGCACCATGCCGTTGTAGCCGGGAAACCCGGTGGCCATTTCCTGGATGATGCCCACGCCGTTGGAGTGATGGTTGCGCCCGGTGAGCAGGCAGGCCCGCGTTGGCGAGCAGATCGCCGTCGTGTGGAAATCGCGGTAGCGCAATCCGCCCGCGGCCAGGCGGTCGAAGTTCGGCGTGCGGATGTCCGAGCCGTAGCAGCCAAGTTGTGCGAAGCCGACATCGTCGAGCAGGAACACCAGCACGTTGGGCGCGCCAGCCTTCGCCTTGGGCGGCTGTGGCCACGCCGCCTCCGACGAGGCCGCGGTGCGGCCGATCCTGCCGGTGAAGGGGGTGCCCGCAGGGTAGGACTTGAGATCTTTCAAGGGCTGGCCTCGAGTTGGGGAAAAAGACGCCGGGCCGAGAGGCCCGGACGACGTGGTATGAACTTCAGACCACTCTAGGCGGATGATCCCGGCGTGTCAATCCGGCGTCGTCATCGCAATTGACCCTGCCGGCGCGACGCGGCAGACTTCGATGCAGTGTCCATCCAGCCCATTGCCGCTTCGCGGCTCTACCAGCGCATCGCCGAGGAAATCGGAAGGCTGATCGACGCCGGGACCTTCGCAGCTGGCGAGCGCCTGCCGTCGGAGCGCGAACTCGCGCGGTCGCTGAACGTTTCCCGCAGCTCGCTGCGCGAGGCGCTGGGCGCCCTGGAGATGCAGCGACGGATCGAGATCAGGGTCGGCTCGGGCGCCTATGTCGTCGAAGCCGCGGCGCGGCGCCCGCCGCGAACGCGGTCGGCGTCGCGGCGACGCTCGGAGATCTCTCCCTTCGATGTGCTGCGCACCCGGCGGCTGGTGGAGGGCGAGGCCGCGGCGCTCGCGGCCCGCAATGCGTCGCCCGCCCAGTTGAAGACGATGGCCAGGGCCTTCGAGCGCCTGGCCGCGGACATGCGTGCCAACCGCATGCAGTCTGCTGCTGATCGCGAATTTCACCTGTGCATCGCCGCCGCCAGCGGCAACAGCGCGCTGGCGCTGGTCATCGAAAGGCTGTGGGCAGAAGGCGGGCAACCGCTCAGCGCCAGGATCGAGGAACTGTTCGTCACCCGGGGCCGCAAGCGCGACAACATCGCCGAGCACCGCGCAGTGCTGGAGGCCATCCGCAAGGGCGATGCCGCTGCAGCGCGGCGCGCGATGCGCACGCATCTTGCCAATGCGCAACGACAGCGGATGATGCTGTTGCGCCAGGGAGGGTGACGGGCAGGGTCAGCGTGCCGACGCCAGCAGCGCCTTCCTGAATCGCTCGACGGCAGGCAGCGCCGCACTTTCGCGCCGGGTGATGACGGATACGTGGTTACGGCCAAGATCGAGCGCCGGACCGCGGAGCGCACTTACCATGCCCTGCCTGGCGTAGTGGGCGACGACGACGTCGGGCGCCACGGCAATAAAGCGCGTGGCGGCCACCAGGTGCAGCATGGTGTGCAGCGCCGAGCACTCGACGCTTACCGGTGGGGCCGGGACGCCGTTGTACAGGAACAGCCGCAGGAACGCAGCATGGGTACGCGATTCCGGCCGGGGGACGATCCAGCGGCAGCGGGTCAGTTCGGCCGGTGTCACGGCGCGTCTTCTGGCCAGCGGATGCCTCGCCGCCGCAACGACCTGCATGCGTCCGTACGAAAGCGGCTGGATGTCGAGTTGCTCGACGGGCAGCGCGTCGGCGAGCGATTCGTCCATCCATCCGATCACGCAGTCGATGCGTCCTTCGCACAGCGCCGTGAGCAGGTCGCGCGCGCGGCCTTCCTGAATCTGGATCCGGCCCAGGAGGTCTGCCTTCTCCAGCCGTGCCAGCGCCGCCGGCAATGCGTTCACGCCGGCGAGCTGGACGCAACCGACGCGCAGCAAGGGCGCGATCGCCGCTGTCCTGGCTGCGTCGATCGCGCGGTCCACCGACGCCAGCGCGATGGTTAGACGTTCGAGTGCGAACGTTCCCGCCGCTGTCAGCCGGCCGCCCCGGGAGTCCCGTTCGACCAGCTTCGCTTCGAATACCGCCTCGAGTTCGCGCAGCAGCACGGTGACCGCCGGCTGGCTGGTGCCGAGTTCACGCGCGGCGTTTCCCAGCGAGCCATGGCGATGGATGAGTTCGAGCAGGCGCAGATGCCGCAGGCGCAGGCGGTCGGTGCGGTAGACCATCACCGGAACGGTCGGCGGTGGTTTCGAAACCTTCATGGTCGTTCGTCAACCGTCGGTTCGGCGAGTCATACGCAAATCGTATCACCAAATAGAAAAAGCATAATTGAACAATATGCCGGGTCGGAAGACAATGCCGTCATCGAACGCGGCGCCGGCGGGTTTCCGGCGACGACGTCCGGCAACAGTCGAAGGGAAGAGCCTTCGCCCGGCCAGTCCGGCGAGAGCCTATGTGCGCATGAGCCTGGAAGTCTCCGTGCCGCTACGCGCCGATTCACCCGTGCGCATTCGTTCGATCGAGACGGTGGCGCTGGCAGCCCCGCTGGCCAGGACGGTCAGCACGCCGATTACGGCGATCAGCAATGTCGTCACGCTGCTGGTTGCCGTACAGGACGATGACGGCGTTGAGGGATGGGGCGAGATCTGGTGCAATTTTCCCCGTTTCGGGATCCACCATCGTGCGCGCCTGGTCACTGAGGTGTTCATGCCGGCGATGGTGCGGCGGTCGTTCGCGTCTCCGAACGAAGCCTGGAACTACATGAACGCCTTCAGCAATGCCCTTCGCCTGCAGTCGGGCGAATCCGGCCCGATCGCGGCGGTCATTGCCGGAATCGATATCGCGCTGCACGACATCGTGGCGAAGAAAGCCGGCCAGCCGTTGTGGCGAATGCTTGGCGGCAGCAGCGACAAGGTGCGTGTCTACGCAAGCCTTGGACGCGCCGACGACATCCGGCCCACTGTCGAGCGATGCCTGGAGCGCGGATTCCAGGCGCTGAAGTTGCGGTCCTCCGGGACGGATTCGGATCACGTCGCGGTGGTGCGGCCAATCCGGGCGCTCGTCGGCGACGCCTGCGAACTGATGCTCGATGTGAACTCGTCGTGGGATGCCGAGGCGGCGATCGCCACGATCGGACAATTGGGCGAGGATCGTCTGGCTTGGTTGGAAGAGCCGATACCGGTGGATGCCCCGGTCGATACCTGGTGCCGGCTCGCGGACGCCGCGCCGATGCCTCTGGCGGGCGGCGAGAACATGGTGACCGCCGAGATGTTCGATGCCGCGCTGTCGCATCGCGCTCTGCGCGTTCTGCAACCGGACGTCACCAAGTGGGGCGGTTTTTCCGGGGGGCTGCCGCTTGCGCAGCGCATCGTCGCCGATGGCCGGCGCTATTGTCCGCACATGTTCACGGGGGCGCCCGGGTTGCTTGCCTCGGCGCATTTGCTCGCGGCGAGCAACAGCCCCGACGGCATGCTCGAGTACGGCGTCGGTCACAATCCCGCACGCGACTGCCTGCTCGACGGGACCGTCGGCGGCGGGGCGCTGATACTTGGCGAATCGCCCGGACTTGGACTGGATGTGGACCGGCGCCGCCTGAAGCAGTACCTGCTGCCGCTATGACCGCGAGGCGCATCCCGATTGCCGGACGCGTCAACCGAAGGAGGGACGTATGGAACAAGGCCTGAGCATTGCCACGCGCCTGGCGGCGCACCCGACGTCGGTGATTTCCGACGCGCTGGACGAACTGAACATCGCCGGCGCGTTGTCGGGCATCGTGGCGCAACGTCAAGGGATCGGACGCGTATGTGGTCGCGCGCTCACCGTCAGGTTCGAGCGCAAATCGAATGACCCGCAGGCGTATCGTTTTGGCGGAGGCGTCGGCAAGCCGCTGGAAATGGTGCTGAAGACGATGAAGACGGGCGACATGGTGATCATGGATCTGGATGGCGCGACCAACGCTTCGGCCTGGGGCGGTCTGGCGTCACGCCTGGCGCAGCGCCGCGGCGTGCGCGGCACGATCATGTGGGGCACCTGCCGCGATCTCGAGGAAATTCGCGCGGTCGGCTATCCGGTCTGGGCGGTGGGCGTGTGTCCGCGACGCAGCCGTAACGAATTCACCTTCGGCTCCATCAATCAGCCGCTGACCATCAATGGCGTGGTGATTCAGGCGGGCGACTATCTCGTCGCCGACGAGAGCGGCGCGGTGTGCGTTCCGCAGGCGCTGGCCGAGAAGACGCTGGAACTGGTCGCCGGAATCGATGCGCAGGAGCAACTGCTCGAGCAACAGGTGCGCGACGACGTCGTGTCGTCGTGGGACCAGGTCTAGTGCGCAGGCTCGGTGATTGAGAGGACACAGGATGGCCGTCGGCAATTTCCACGAAATGTATTCGCTTCAGGGCCGTACGGCGTTGGTGACGGGCGCATCCCGGGGCATCGGCGCGGCGATCGCCCGTATCCTCGGTCAGATGGGCGCCGACGTTGCCGTCAACCACCTCGACGATGGCGCAATGGCCGGGCAGGTGGTGGCGGAGCTGACCGCCATGGGCCGGCGCGCCGCGGCGTTCGACGTCGACGTCGCCCGCAAGGACATTGCGACGTCGCTGGTGGCGGCCGTCGAGGCCGAACTCGCCCCGATCGACGTGCTGGTGGTCAGCGCGGCACGCGCGGTCTACGCCAAACTGGAAGACGTGCGCGAAGAGGACATCGATGCGCAGATCGAGACCAATTTCAAGGCGACGGTTCGGTTGCTGAATGCCATGGTGCCGGCGATGGCCAAGCGCGGCTTCGGGCGCGTCGTGACCATCGGCAGCATCACCCAGGTGGCGCCGCTGCCGATCCTGCCCATCTACGCCGCGATGAAGGCCGCGCACTTCAACCTGATCCAGGGCCTGGCCTGTCGCTGGGCGCCGCATGGAGTCACGTTGAACAACGTCTCACCCGGGTTGATCCGCACGGAACGCAATGCGTGGCGGCGCGAACCCGGAGGCGATTGGGACGAATTTTCGCGTACGGCGAGCTTCGCCGGTCGCGCCGGTGAGCCCGGGGAAGTCGCCTGCGCCGTCGCGATGTTCTGCGCGCCGGGTGCGTCCTTCGTCACCGCCGAAAATATTTTCGTCGCGGGCGGCGCCCAGGTGGCGGGGCGTCGGGGCGCGACCCAGACCTGATCGGAGCAGGCGGGGTTTTCTGAACGCGCCGCGGCAGCGACCGCGGCAACAACCGAAATGGAGGGAACGATGAGTGGACGCAGATTCTGGATTGGACGCCTGGTGGCGTTGGCCTTCGCACTCGCGGTCTGGCCGGCCGCGCAGGCGCAACCGGTTGTCAAGGTCGTCGTCGGCGGACCACCGGGGGGGCTGTTCGACATCATGATCCGCATCATCTCGGAGCGGCTGACCAAGGAAATCGGCAGCACGGTGATCATCGACAACAAGCCCGGCGCCGGTGGGGCGGTCGCGCTCGCGGTCGTCAAGAACGCGAAACCGGACGGCCTGACCATCGGCACGCTCAACGTCGCCGCGGCGGCGAATGAGACGATCATCAAGAACAAGAGCTACAACCTGCTCACGGACTTCGAACCGGTCGGAATGTACGCGTTTCCGACCAATATCCTGATCGTGAATCCGGAAACCCAGGCGAGCAACGTGACGGAACTCATCGCCGCACTCAAGGCGAAGGGGTCGGCCAACTACTCGTCCGGCGGCATCGGCAGTCCGGGGCACCTGTCCGGCGAGGTGTTCAAGGCGCGCACCGGCGTGTCGGTCACGCACATCCCCTACAAGGGTGCGCCGCCGGCCGTGACGGCGGTGGTGACGGGGGAGGTCGTGTTCATGTTCGCGACGGCGTCTTCGGCTATCGGCCAGGTGGCGCCGGGCAAGGTGCGAGCACTTGCGGTGACCACTGCCGAGCGGTTGCCGCAGCTGCCCGACGTGCCGACGGTGGCCGAGGCCGGACTCGTCGACTTCAACGTCAGCGACTGGGTCGGTTTCGTGCTGCCCAAGGGGACGGACGCGGCGATACGCGACAAGCTGCATGCGGCGCTGAGCGCAGCGTTCGCCGATCCGGAGGCGCGCGAGCGGTTGCGCAAGGCGACCTTCGTGCCGGCTGATCCTCCGCTGGGACCCAAGGAGTTCGACGCGTTCCTGCACGCCGAGGTGGACAAGTGGGCAAAGGTCGTGCGCGAGGCGAAGATCAGCGCGAACTGACGACGCCCGATGAGGGCGGCGCCCGGTCCGGGCCGAACCGGGAGCGATCCAGCCGCTGTTTCATTCGCAGCAGCGCGCCAGGGGGGGCGGCCATCAATGCCGCCACCGAGCACTTCACGCGCGTCCAGGAACGGATTCCGACCTCATCGGCTACTTTCGCCCAAGTACCTCTTCACTCTTCGGACTATCTGGCGGGCGATCGACGCCTTCGGCGCAGGCGTCGGCGATTGCGGGGGCGGAGGCGGCGAAGCGTCCCAAAGACGCTGGGCCGAGGGCGACGGTCCCGTGCGTCGCTCGAGAAGTACGTAGTCCGAGTATCCGAGCGAACCGCGCGGAACATACGCCTTTACCGCGAAGTAATTGCTCCAATGCCGGAACACGTACCACGGTGCATGAAACGCCGAATGGTAGAAGTCGGGAAAGGGTCCACCCACCCACCCGTCGTCCGCGATGAAGATGAATCCCTTGGTGCGAAATTGCTCCGTCAGGTGCGTCGGGTCCGCGCCGGCCTTGCGCCAGGTGCCGACCAGTTCCATGAACGGGTCCATTCCCGCAACCGACAAGACCACCAAGCCTCCCGCTCGCGTCACACGGGCTAGTTCGCCAAGCCACGCATCCTGATAGTTCTCATCGATGTGGGTGAACACGCTGTGATTGAAAACAAGATCGAAATGGCCGTCTGCGAATGCGAGCGGCGGTAGACCGTCATT
Source organism: Betaproteobacteria bacterium (assembly GCA_032123655.1). Lineage (GTDB taxonomy): Bacteria > Pseudomonadota > Gammaproteobacteria > Burkholderiales > Casimicrobiaceae > VBCG01. The sequence continues at coordinate 2,711 of JAQBEY010000067.1, read as the reverse complement.
CACCGAGGCCGCCACCCAGGGAACGTGTTCCTGGACCCATCCCACGCTCTCCGCATCGATGTCGACGGCGAACAGTGCGGTCTTCTCGGCAATCGATCCCATGTGGAGCAGGATGCGTCCGCATCCGCACCCGAACTCCAATGCTCGCGGAAAATCCGCAAACGACTTGCCGTCGATTGCCAGCATGCGGCCGATGTCGGCGACGGACATGCGCCCGGTGTCCCAGAATAACCGCGCATCCCGGTGACCCGCGACGCGCCACCGCAGATCCTCAGGGGGAAGAGTTGGAACGGCATCATCCATGCGCGTGCATCTTATACGCGTTGGGCCGGCGCTGCCTTGCAATGGCCGGATTGAATGGCTTGCTGCTCGCCGCTTGCGGCATTGCCGTTTTGCCTCCGGGGCGGTGTTTCGCGCAAATGCCCTTGGCGCACGGCGGGCGTGTTGCACGGTAACCGGATTGCGCGCCGTCGATTGTGGTCAAATACCCAAGCCTGCCAATCCGCGCCAGATGCTCCGCTTCGTCCTCACCCGCCTGAGCCTGGTCATCCCGACGTTCATCGGGATGACGCTGCTGGCGTTTTTCCTGATCCGGCTGGTGCCGGGCGATCCCATCGAAACGATGGCCGGCGAACGCGGCATCGACGCGGCCCGCCATGCGACGCTGCTCAAGGAGTATGGTCTCGACCGGCCGGTATTGGTGCAATACGGCATCTATATCGGCCGGGTGCTGCACGGCGATCTGGGCAAGTCGATGATCACGCAGGCGCCGGTGCTGCAGGAGTTCCTCGCGCTGTTTCCCGCCACGATGGAACTCGCGCTGGGTGCGATCCTGTTCGCGCTGCTGCTGGGCCTTCCGGCCGGCATCATCGCCGCCGTCCGCCGTAACTCTGTATTCGACCATGGCGTGATGAGCGTGTCGCTCACTGGCTATTCGATGCCGATCTTCTGGTGGGGATTGCTGCTGATCCTGCTCTTCTCGGTGCAGCTGGGCTGGACGCCGGTGTCGGGACGCATTTCCGTCGCCTACTTCATCGAACCCGTGACGGGTTTCCTGACCGTCGATGCGCTGTTGTCGGGAGAAAAGGGCGCATTCCGCTCGGCCGTGTCGCACCTGATCCTGCCGGTGATCGTGCTCGGCACGCAGCCGCTGGCGATCATCGCGCGCATGACGCGTTCGTCGATGCTCGAGGTGCTGGGCGAGGACTACATCCGCACGGCGCGGGCAAAGGGCCTGTCGACGTTGCGCGTCGTCGCGTTGCATGCCCTGCGCAACGCGCTGATTCCGGTAGTGACCGTCATCGGCCTGCAGGTGGGCGTGCTGTTCACCGGCGCGATCCTCACCGAGACGATATTTTCGTGGCCCGGCGTGGGCAAGTGGCTGATCGAGGCGATCAACCGCCGTGACTACCCGGTATTGCAGGGCGGCGTGCTGCTGCTTGGACTCATTGTGATGGCGGTGAACCTGCTGGTCGACGTCCTGTACGGCGTCATCAACCCGCGGATCCGGCGGGCTTGAGCGTGGCGGCCCGAGCGACATGACCACCGCGTTCGCCGTCGAGGAAACGACTGCCGCGCCGCGCGGGCCGCTGCGCGAATTCTGGGGCTATTTCAGCGCCAACCACGGCGCGGTCGCGGGGCTCGTGTTCATCGTCGTCGTGCTGCTCGTGGCGTCGTTCGCGAATCTGATTGCCCCGTATCCGCCCGACCTCACCAACAGCGCGGTATTCCTGAAACCACCGGCGTGGCAGGCCGGCGGCTCCTGGGCGTATCCGCTGGGCACCGACGCCATCGGCCGCGACATGCTGTCGCGGCTGATCTTCGGCGCGCGATTGTCGCTGCTCATCGGTATCGCCGTCGTGGCCCTCGCAATCGTCATCGGAATCGCGCTCGGTCTCGTCGCGGGCTACTTCCGTGGCGTGACCGAGATCGCGATCATGCGCCTGATGGACGTGATTCTGACACTGCCGTCGCTGCTGCTCGCCATCGTCATCGTCGCGATCCTCGGTCCGGGCATCATGAACGCGATGCTTGCCGTCGCGGTGGTCGTGCTGCCGCACTACGTGCGAATCACCCGCGCGGTGGTCATCACGGAAATGTCCAAGGACTACGTCACGGCGGCGCGCGCCAGCGGCGCCGGACGATTGCGGCTGATGCTGGACGAAGTGTTGCCCAACTGCGCGGCGCCGCTGATCGTGCAGGCGTCGCTCGGCGTGTCGACGGCGATCCTCGATGCCGCGGCACTGGGATTCCTCGGACTCGGCGCGCAGCCGCCGGCGTCCGAATGGGGCACCATGCTTGCCGACGCGCGCGAGTTCGTCCTGCGCGCATGGTGGGTCGTGACCTTCCCCGGGCTCGCGATCCTGGTGACGGTGCTGGCGTTCAACCTGCTGGGCGATGGACTGCGCGACGCCTTCGACCCGAAGCTCAAGAGATGAGTGAACGACCCCCACGCTCGCTGCGCTCGCTGCCCCCCGGGGGGGCGCTCAGTCCCTTCGGAACGGCCGGGCGGGACTGAGATGCTGTCGCGCCGCAACCCGCAGCTCAACGCACACGGCGAGCTGATCCATCTGTTGTCCATCGAAGGCCTGCCCAGGGCGGTACTGACGCAGATCCTCGACACTGCCGGCACCTTTCTCAGCGTCAACGACCGAGAGGTGAAGAAGGTGCCGCTGCTGCGCGGCAAGAGCGTGTTCAACCTGTTCTTCGAG
>JAQBEY010000066.1:0-5109 GCA_032123655.1 Betaproteobacteria bacterium | reverse complement strand
GGCGTCGCTGCGCGCGAGCAAGTACTGGCCGCCGGTGGCGCGGGTGGACAACGTCTACGGTGACCGGCACCTGTTCTGCAGCTGCGTGCCGCTGTCCGACTACGCGGAGACCGCTCCGGCCGCGTCGATCCCGGTCGCGGCCTGATCGATGCGGGTGGCGGTACTCGGCGCCGGCGTGGTCGGCGTCACCGCGGCCTGGTACCTGGCGAGGGACGGACACGAGGTCACGGTCGTTGATCGGCATCCCGAAGCAGCGCTCGAGACTTCGTTCGCCAATGGCGGGCAGATTTCGGCATCGCACGCCGAGCCCTGGGCCAATCCGGATGCGCCGGGCAAGATCATCAAGTGGCTGGGCAAGGAGGATGCACCGCTGCTGTTCCGGTTGCGCCTCGACCCGCGACAATGGCGCTGGGGGCTGCAATTCCTGCTCGAGTGCCTGCCGTCGCGGACCCGGCGCAACACGATCCAATGTCTCAATCTGGCACTGTATTCGCGCGAATGCCTGCAGGAACTGCGCCGCGAAACGGGCATCGAATACGACCACCTGGAGCGCGGAATCCTGTCGTTCTACACCGATACGCGCGAATTCGAGCACGGCGTGCGCGCCGCTGCGCTGATGCGCGAGTTCGGCTGTGACCGCGAGGTGAAGAGCGCCGAGGAATGCATCGGGATCGAGCCGGCGCTCGCGCCGAGCGGGAAACTGCTGGCTGGCGGCATCTTCACCGCCAGCGACGAATCCGGCGATGCGCAGCGCTTCACGCAGGAGCTGGCGCGAATGGCGGCGGCGCGTGGCGTTAACTTTCGCTGGAACGTGGCGGTCGAGCGCCTGGTGGCGGAAGGCGACGCAATCGGGCATGTGCGGCTGGTCAACGAGGAGCACCGCAAGGAACTGATGTCGGCCGATGCCTATGTGATGGCGTTGGGCAGCTACAGCCCGTTCCTGCTCGCGCCGCTCTCCGTGCCTTGTCTGGTCTACCCGGCGAAGGGTTACTCGGCCACGATTGCGATTGGCGGGCATCTTGGTGCCCCGACCGTGTCGCTGACCGACCCGGCGTGGAAAATCGTGTTTACCCGGTTGGGCAAGCGCCTGCGCGTCGCGGGAACAGCCGAACTCTCGGGTTACGGCAGGGACCTCAATCTGGTGCGCTGCGAGGCGCTGGTCCGGCGGACCTTCGAGCTGTTCCCGGATGCCGGCGATCGCGACAGCGCGCAGTTCTGGGCCGGGCTGCGCCCCGCCACGCCGTCGAACGTGCCGCTGGTCGGCGCCACCCGCTACGGCAACCTCTATCTCGACACGGGGCACGGCACGCTGGGATGGACGATGGCCTGTGGCTCGGCGCGCGCACTGGCCGACCGGATGGCGGGACGCAAGCCCGGAGTAGAATTCGCCTTCACCACGCCATGACCCTGCTATCGCTCAATCGCTGGAAGGCGTCCGCGCTGCACCTCGCGCTCTCCGCGCTGATCGCGTTCACGGTGGTCATGCTGGCCCTCGCGCTGTGGTACCCGCGCCCCTACTTCGCCGCGATGGGCGGAGAGACGCTGTTGCGGCTGCTGATCGGTGTGGACGTGGTGCTGGGTCCGCTGATTACGCTGATCATCTTCGATCCCCGGAAGCCGGAACTGAAGCGCGATCTCGCCATGGTCGCGGTGATTCAGGTCGGCGCGCTGGTCTACGGCAGCTACGTGATGTTTCAGGCGCGCCCGGTGTACAACGTGTTCAGCGGGGACCGTTTTCGGGTCGTGGCGGCAAACAGCATCGACGGGGATTCGCGGGCGCGCGCCGCTGCGTCGTTCCGGTCGTTGCCGCTGACCGGGCCACGGGTGGTCGCTGCGTTGCCCTCGGCTGATCCCCAGGAAATGGTGCGCATCACGCTGGGTACGTTCTCGGGCGGGCCGGATGTCGAGCACCTGCCGCATCTCTACGTGCCCTATGCGGAAGTTGCGGCGAAGGCGGCCCTTGCCGCCAAGCCGCTCGTCGGCCTGGCGCAACGCGGTGCAGAAGAGGCGGCGCTGGTCGGCGCCTTTGTCGCGGAGCATGGCGGCGCTGCGCGCAGCCTGGGCTTCATTCCGATGATGGGACGCAACCGGGATCTTGTCGCGGTCGTCGACCGCGCGAACGGCGAAGTCGTCGGGTTTCTCAACGTCAAACCCTAGCGCCTTTGGCGGCGACAATACGCACCGCGCGATGGCGAGCAGGCGCGCGCCGTATAATCAGTCGTTTTGCCGTGCTGCATATGTCCGTTCGACTTCCCGCATTCCTGTTGTTTGCCATCGTCCTGGGTGTTCCTGCTGCCGTCCCTGCGCAGGACAGGGCTGTTTCGCCTGCCGCCGCGCCGGTGCTCGCCGTACCGGCGCCCGGTGTCGCGGCCGCCGCCTGGCTGCTGCTCGACGCCACCAGCGGGCAGACGCTGGGCGCGGCGCGTGCCGAGGAGCGGCGCGATCCCGCTTCGCTGACCAAGTTGATGACCGCGTACATCGTGTTCGGCGCGCTGCGCGCGAAGGCGATCGTCCCGTCGCAAATGGTCGAAGTATCGCAGCGCGCGTGGCGCGCCGAAGGCTCGCGCATGTTCATCGAGCCACGCCGCGCCGTTTCGGTGGATGAGTTGTTGCGCGGCATGATCGTGCAATCGGGCAACGACGCCTCGATCGCGCTCGCCGAACTTGTCGGCGGGACCGAGGAAGCCTTCGCAGAGAAGATGAATGCGGAGGCCGCGCGGCTTGGCATGACGAATACGCACTACACCAATTCCACCGGGCTCTCGCATGCGCAGCACTATTCGACAGCCGTGGATCTGTCGAAACTCGCCAGCGCGTTGATCCGCGATTTTCCGGAGTACTACCCGCTCTATTCACAGAAGGAATTCCGCTACAACAACATCACGCAGCCGAATCGCAACCGCCTGTTGTGGACCGATCCCTTTGCCGACGGCATCAAGACCGGGCACACCGAGGCCGCGGGCTGGTGCCTGATCGCCTCGGCGCGGCGGGGTGATCGCCGCGTCATTGCCGTGGTGCTGGGCGCGGCCTCGGATGCCGCCCGCACGGCCGAGGCGCAGAAGCTCATGAACTGGGGATTCCAGGCCTTTGACACTGTCCAGCTCTACCAGTCCGGCAAACAGGTGGCCGCGCTGCGCGTATGGAAAGGGGCATCGCCGGAGGTGCCCGCCGGATTCCTCGCGGATCGTTACCTTACGCTGCCGAAGGGCAAGTCCGACCAGTTGACGCTGACCATGCAGGCGCTGGAGCCGCTGGTCGCGCCGATTGCCCGGGCGCAGACGGTTGGCGCGGTCAAGGTCGCGCTCGACGGCAAGGCGGTGGCCGAGTTTCCGTTGATCGCCCTCGAGGACGTGCCGCCGGCCTCGATGTTCGGTCGCACCTGGGATACGGTGCGCCTGTGGTTTCGAAAAAACTGATCACTCTCGAAGGGAAGCCGCGATGACCGACGACACCCAGATCGTGTACCTCAACGGCAGGTTCCTGCCGCTGGTCGATGCCCAGGTGTCGGTGCTGGACCGTGGTTTCATCTACGGGGACGGCGTGTACGAACTCGTTCCGGTGTATGGGCACGAGCCATTTCGCATGCCCCACCATCTTGCGCGCCTGCAGCGCAGTCTGGACGGGATCGGACTGGCGAATCCACACACCGAAGCGCAGTGGGAAGCGCTGATCCGCGAGTTGGTGGCGAAACATCCTGATCCGGACCAGGGCGTTTATTTTCAGGTGACGAGAGGCGCCGCGCGCCGCGATCATGCGTTTCCGGTTGGCGTGCCACCGACCGTCTTCATGATGAGCAATCGGCTCGCGACGCCGTCACGCGAGCAGGTGGAAATGGGCGTGGCGGTGGTGACGGCCGAGGACAATCGCTGGCATCGCTGCGATTTGAAGACGATCTCGCTGGTCGGCAACGTGCTGATGCGCCAGCTTGCCGCCGACCAGGGCGCGCTGGAGACCGTGATGTTCCGCGACGGTTTTCTCACCTAGGCGTCGGCGTCGAACGTGTTGATCGTCAAGGATGGGCGAATCATCGTGCCACCCAAGGATCATTTGATTCTGCCCGGCATCACCTACGACGCGACGATGGAATTCGCCCGCGAGTTGGGCATCGCGCTTGACCTGCGGCCGGTGGCGAAGGCCGAGGCACTGGCGGCCGACGAAATGTGGCTTTCGTCGTCGACCAAGGAGGTGCTGGCGATCACCATGGTCGACGGCAAACCCTTCGCCGGCGGGACCCCTGGTCCGGTGTTCCGGCGGATCTGGGCTGCGTTTCAGGCGCACAAGCCGAAGCCGCGCGCCGCCGCCTGACCCCGCCCCGTCAGCCGCCCGGCAGCGCGGAGGCCACGGCGAAGCCGCCGTGCTGGAACACCAGCCCGCGTCCTGCCGCGCGCTCGCAGGTCACGACTTCGCCGATGAAGACAAGGTGGTCGCCCGCGCGATGTCGGGCGTAGTGCCGGCACTCGAACCAAGCGACGCAGCCTTCGATCAGCGGCACATCAGCCCATCCCATTCGGTAAGGCACATTGGCGAAGCGGTCGGCGTGTGGTTGCGAGAAGCGAAGAGCGAGCGGCAGCTGCGCGGCGGACAGCACATTGATCGCATAGCGCGGCGCCGCCTCGAAGGTCGCGAGACTCACGGCATCGGCGGCAAGGCTCCAGACGATCAGCGGCGGGTCGAGCGACACCGAGTTGAATGAATTGGCGGTGAAGCCGACGAAGCGCCCGTTCTCGTCCTGCGCGCAGATGACGGTGACGCCGGTCGCGAATTGCGCGAGAGCATCGCGGAACTGCCTGGCGTCGAACGCCTGCGGCGCGGTGCGCGCGGGGCCGGAAACGGACATGATTCCCTGAAGTGGAATGCGCCGCAGTCGCCGCGAGCGCATGGGTGGATGGCTGATGTTAGGGGGCAGGTTGACCCGTGTCAAAGCGGCGGCCCAGGCAGGTTCCCGTCCCGGCCAAGGTCCTGCTAGACTTCCCGCAAGGGCGCGTCGAGCGCCTCCGGCAACTTCGAGGAGCGAATCGAGCCATATCATGGCAGAGCCGCTGCAGAGGTTCATCGCGCATCGGTACGGCGGGCTCGACCTGCCGGTTACGTTGATCCTGCCCGACGGCG
>JAQBEY010000065.1:0-14359 GCA_032123655.1 Betaproteobacteria bacterium | reverse complement strand
CGGGCGTATGCGCTGACCTATTTCGAGTTTGGCACGCTGGCGGCGCTTTGGTTGTTCGCCCGCGCGCAACTCGACGTCGTCGTCCTCGAAGTCGGGCTGGGCGGAAGACTCGACGCGGTGAACATCGTCGAGGCCGACGTGGCGGTACTGACCAGCGTTGGCATCGACCATGTCGAATATCTCGGGCCTACGCGAGAGGACATCGGCCGGGAAAAGGCCGGCATATTTCGGACCCATCGTCCTGCCGTCGTGGCCGAGCCGCACCCGCCCGCGACGATTACCGATGCCGCCCGCAGCATCGGTGCGTCGCTCACGCAGATAGGCCGCGATTTCGGCTACGTGAACGAAGGCACGCAGTGGCGTTACTGGGGGCCGCGCGGCGAGCGCTTCGGGCTGCCATTCCCCGCGCTTCGCGGCGCCTATCAGCTTGCCAACGCCGCCACGGTCCTGGTCGTCCTCGACCTGCTGCATGCCCGTCTGCCGGTGTCTGCCGGCGCCGTGCGCACCGGACTGCTGACGGTGGCATTGTCCGGACGCTTCCAGGTATTGCCCGGACGACCGGTGACCGTGCTGGACGTTGCGCACAATCCGCTTGCGGCGCGCGTGTTGGCCGACGAGCTGGGGGCCATGGGCTACCATCCGCGGACGCTGGCTGTCTGTGCAATGCTGGCCGACAAGGACATCGAGGGCGTTGCCGCGGCCATGGCGCCGCGTGTCGACGAATGGTTCGTGGCGGGCCTGCCGGGGCCGCGCGGCGCGACGCGCGAGCAGATGAGCGAAGCCTTGCAGCGCGCGGGCGTGGCGTTGGCGGCGATCAGAAATTTCGATACCGTCGGCGAAGCCGATGCGGCTGCGCGCAACGTTGCGAGTGAGACTGATAGAATCGTGATCTTCGGATCCTTTCTCACGGTGGCGGCCGTGCTCCCCGGATCGACGGGCTGAAGCGATCGCCTCAGGTACCCACAGCGACCCCAACAATGGCGGAACCGGCCGAACTCAATCTTGACGAATTGCGCCGACGCGCACGCCGGCGGCTGGTCGGCGCGGTTGTCCTGGCGCTGGGTGCGGCAGTGATCGTGCCGATGCTGCTCGAGAGCGAGCCTCGCCCGCTGGGTGAGGACGTCACCGTGAGAATCCCGGCGGTTGACGAGGGTCGTTTCGTCAACCGGCTGCAGGACAAGGACAAGGCGCCCGCCATGCCTGCCGGCACGGCACCGGGGAAGGCGACCGCGAAGAATGCCGATTCCGCAGCGGTAGAGCCGGGGGAAGCCACCATTGCCGCACCCAAGGTCGAGTCGGCGCCGGCACCGGCGGCGAACGCGGGTAGTGGCGCGCCTCCGCCGAAACGCTCGCTCGCGGACGCGGAACAAAAGGTGCTGGGGACAACGGCCAAGCCGAACCCGGCGCCAACGCCGGCGGTCGCCACCGCCGCGCCGCAGGCCACCAGCAAACCCGCGCAGGCCGAAGCGACCAAGGCCGCGCGCGCAGCGAAGTCTGCTGGCGCAACGCCGGACGCGAAATCGGCGGCGCCGGCGTATTCGGTTCAGCTGGCGGCGTTTTCCGATGACAAGGGGGCCAACGCACTCGCCAACAAGCTGAAGCGCGCTGGGCACTCCGCCTATACGGAGCCGCTCGAGACCAGCAAGGGCACGCTCTGGCGCGTGCGGGTGGGTCCGTTCCCGACGCGTGAAGACGCGGTGGCGGCGCGCGACAAACTCAAGGGCGAAGGCCAGGCTGGCATTGTCACGGCATCGAAATAGCGAATTGCACGCATGACAGTCTTCGACTGGACGATCCTCGCCGTGGTGGCGCTGTCCACGCTTCTCGCCTTTGCCCGCGGGGTCACGCGGGAGCTGATCGCGCTCGCTGCCTGGGTTGTCGGGATCGTGGCGGCGATTGCCTTTACGCCAGTGTTGGGCGGCATGCTCCCCGAGTTCGGCGGACACCCGGTGGTACGTTACCTGTTGGCCTTCATCGCGATCCTGATCGCATCGCTCATCGTCGGGGCACTGCTGGCCTGGCCGCTGTCGAGCCTGATCCGCAAGGCGGGGATGGGCTTCGTCGACCGGTTCCTCGGCGCGCTGTTCGGGATTGCGCGTGGCGCGCTGGTGGTGCTCGCCTTTGTGCTGATCGCCGGGGCCACCGCACTGCCGCGGCAGGATTGGTGGCAGAATGCGGCGCTTTCGCCCGCGCTCGTCGCGGCCGCGCTCACCGCCCGCCCCTGGCTGCCGGAGGAATGGGCCGGCACGCTCGATTATTCGCCTGCAGGGATCCCTGCGCCACATCCCCCGGCGCCAAGAAAGGCCTAGAATTTTATGTGTGGCATCGTTGGCGTAGTCGCACACACGCCCGTCAATCAGTTGCTCTACGACAGCTTGCTGCTTCTGCAGCATCGGGGCCAGGACGCGGCGGGCATCGTGACCAGCGAGGGTCCGATCTTCCACATGTTCAAGGGCCCGGGGCTGGTGCAGAGCGTGTTTCGCACGCGAAACATGCGCGAGTTGATGGGCTCGGCAGGTATCGGTCATTGTCGCTATCCGACTGCCGGATCCGCGTTCTCGGACCTCGAATCGCAGCCGTTCTACGTGAATTCGCCCTTCGGAATCACGCTCGGGCACAACGGCAACCTCACCAACAGCGAGGAACTGAAACGGGAGCTCTTCCAGCTCGACTTTCGCCACGTCAACACCAATTCGGACAGCGAGGTGCTGCTCAACGTGCTGGCGCTCGAGCTGGAACGTGCCGCACAGCACCACCGGCTGGATCCGGAGGCCATTTTCAAGGCCGTGGCCGGCGTGCATCGGCGCTGCCGTGGCGCCTATGCGGTCGTGGCCATGATCGCCGGCTACGGCATGCTGGCGTTTCGCGATCCTTTCGGGATTCGCCCGCTCATCATCGGCAGCAACGAGCAGATGGGGGGTACCGAATACGTCGTGGCCTCGGAGTCGGTCGCGATCGAGCCGATCGGGTTTCGCGTGTTGCGCGACGTGGCGCCCGGCGAGGCGATTTTCGTCGACAACGCCGGCGGCTTCCACGCGCGGCAGTGCGCCGAGAACCCGACGCTCAATCCCTGCATCTTCGAATTCGTCTATCTGGCGCGGCCGGACTCGGTGATCGACGGCACCTCGGTCTACGAGGCGCGTCTGCACATGGGCGGCGCGTTGGCCGAGAAGATCCGCGGCATGCCCGAGGCGCAGGACATCGACGTGGTCATCCCGATTCCGGACTCGTCCCGCCCGTCCGCGCTCGAACTCGCGAACCGGCTCGGGCTCAAGTATCGTGAGGGCTTCGTCAAGAATCGCTACATCGGTCGCACCTTCATCATGCCGGGTCAGGCGATGCGCAAGAAGAGTGTGCGGCAGAAGCTCAACCCGGTGGGGATCGAGTTCAAGGACAAGGTGGTGCTGCTGGTCGACGACTCGATCGTGCGCGGAACGACCTCGCGCGAGATCGTGATGATGGCCCGTGAGGCCGGGGCGCGCAAAGTCTACTTTGCGTCGGCCAGCCCGCCGGTGCGCTTCCCCAACGTCTACGGCATCGACATGCCGAATCAAAGCGAGTTGGTCGCGACCGGCCGCACCGACGCGGAAGTTGCTCTGGAGATCGGTGCCGACCTGCTCATCTACCAGGACCTCGACGGACTCAAGGACGCCGTGCGCGCGGCCAATCCGGGCCTGGTGAATTTCGAGGCCTCGTGCTTCGATGGCAAGTACATCACCGGCGACATCACCGACGATTACCTGACGCACCTCGCGGTCGAACGCGACGCCGCGCGCGGGCAGGCCGAAGTCGATTTTCTCGAGGAAGAGAAGCAGGAAAGCTAGCGGCGGTGTTTCGTCGGCGGCCGTCGCAGCGCGCCCGCCGTCGGTGCGGTTCTTACGCAGGCACCACCGCGGTGGCCTCCAGTTCGATCTTCGCCGGATGGTCGAGAAGGTCGGCGACGAAGATCAGGCTCATGGCCGGGTAATGCGTCCCCATGCGCCGTCTCCAGATGGCGCCGAGCTCGGCCCGCGCGGCGAGATAGGCCGTCTTGTCGCAGCAGTAGGCGGTTATCCGGCAGACGTGCTCAGGCGCGCCCCCCGCTTCGGCGAGCACGGCGAGCACATTGCCAAGCGCCTGATCGAATTGCGGCGTGAGCGCCTCGGAGTGGAATTTCTGCGCGTGGTCCCAGCCCACCTGACCGGCGATGAACACCATCCGCCCGGCAGGCGCGGCGACGCCGTTGGCATAGCCGATCGGTGGCGCCCACCCTTCCGGCAACAGCACCTGCGCGCGCATGGTCATTCGTTGTGAACGGGTGGATCCGGGTCGTTTGCCCAGTCACGGTCGGGTTTGCCGACCTTTTCCATCCAGGCCTTCACCAGCGCGACATGCTCGCGCTCCTCTTCCTGCAGCTCCAGCGCCGCGCGGCGAACCGACGGCGTAGTGGCCGCGCGCGCGAGTTCGCCGAAAAACCGCTCGGCCTGCTGCTCGGCGGCAAGCGCCAGCTCCAGCGCGTGCCATGGTTGCATCAGGTAATGCAGATCCTCGAACGGAACGTTCTCCGGCGCCTCGAAGCTCGGCCAGCGAAACCCGCTGCGCGCCATGATCGGCGGCTCGGACCAGCCCATTTCGGCCAGCAGCTGATCCGCGTGCTTGCCTTCGTACTGCGCCATCGTGCGGAACATCGCGGCGACTTCGAGATTGTTGTGCGCTTCCATCGCGTCGGCCAGTTCACCATAGCGCTGGACCGCTTCTGCTTCCATCGCCCAGGCCTGCGCCATGAATTCGACCAGTGAGAGATGTGCCTTTTCAGGGTCGGCGGGTGGCTGCGTCGCGCGAGCGCCCGGTGCTTCGGCCGACTTCTCCTTTGCGGGAGGGGCAACGTGCGGTTTTTTTCTCGTGTTCATGTCTGGAACTCCGCTGCGAGTTGTTCGGGCGTCAGTTGCGGACTGCGGCCGTTCAGTGGGTAGGGCGTGCGATCGCCGGCGTAGAGCACGCCGATGTTGAAGCCGTCGTCGGTCATGATGCGCCGCGCGGCGCGCGCGGCGTCGTCGGTGGGCGCGACGGGCGCGTGGTGCGCTTGCCGCTTCCATTCGCGCTGTTCCGGCCGGAAGGTGACACAGGGACTCAGGATCTCGATGAACGAGAATCCCGGATGCCGAATGCCTTCCGCGATGATCTGCGCGGCGCCATTGGGGTCGCCGGAGAAGGCGCGGGCGACGAAGTTGGCGCCCGAAGCAAGCGCGATCACCAGCGGGTTGAACGCGCGGATGCCGGTGCCGCCGGGCGAAAGCTTGTTGTCCCAATCGGGCTCGGTCGTCGGCGACGCCTGGCCCTTGGTCATACCGTAGACATGATTGTCCATCACGATATACGTGAGGTCGACATTGCGGCGGCAGGCGTGCAGGAAATGATTGCCGCCAATCGAGTAGCCGTCGCCGTCGCCGCCAGCCGCGAGCACGGTCAACTCGGGCCGTGCAACCTTGAGTCCGGTGGCCGCGGCGAGGGCACGGCCGTGTACGCCGTGGAAGCCGTAGCACGATGTGTAGGCCGGGATGCGGGACGAGCAGCCGATGCCCGACACCACGACGACTTCGTGCGGAGGCACCTGAAGAATCGCCAGCGCCTTGGTGACGCTGGACAGCACCGAAAAATCGCCGCATCCGGGACACCAGATCGGCTTGTACGCCGATTTGTAGTTGGCGGCGGTCAGCACTTCGGGCGGAGGCGCGGGTTGGTTCATGCGGGCTCCTTTTCGATCGACGTGGCGCCGACCCAGTCGCGGATCGCCGCGGCGATTTCCCCCGGGCGCAACGGTAGCGGACCGGGACGACGGAAACTGCGCGGCCGGCCGGGCAGGTCCGCCATTGCGCGCAGGTAGTTGAAGAGCTGCCCGCCATGGTTCTGCTCGACGACGAGGACTTCGGTGACGCCTTCGAGTGCCGTGGCGAGCTGCTCGCAGCGCAACGGTGCGAGGAGGCGCAGGGAGAGCAGCCGCACGCCAAGGGCGTCCGCGTTCAGGCGCGCGAGCGCTTCGCGCACCCCGCCGGTGGTCGAGCCGAAGGTGATGACGGCATGCGTACCGCTGCCCTCGACATCCGCCCACCATCGACCGTAGTCGTGATCGGCGAGCTTGCGCGCGCGCTTGTCGAGCTGCAGGTGATGGTCGCGCGCCTGGCTGCTCGGGGTGCCCGCTTCGTTGTGCTCCAGTCCGTCCGCCGTGTAGACGAGTCCGGGCGTGCCGGGAATCGCCATCGGTGAAATGCCTGACGGGGTGTCGAGATAGCGCTTGTATGGCGACGCACCGGCGATGGCCGCAAGTCTTCTCCCGCTGAACCCGGGGTCGGCGGGGCGGTCGACGATTGCCCGCGACTGTCCCATGAACTGGTCGGACAGGACAATCGCCGGCGCCTGCAATTCTTCGGCCAGATGCACTGCCCACTGCGTGGTTGCGATGCAATCGGCGATCGAATTCGCCGCGAGCACCAATCGTGGTGCGTCGCCGGGCAGTCCACTGACCGCGAACGACAGATCGCTCTGCTCGCTTTTCGCCGGGATGCCGGTTGAAGGGCCGCCGCGCATCACGTCGACCACGACGATCGGCAGCTCGGCGCAGCAGGCCAGGCCAAGCGCTTCGGTCATCAGCGCGAGTCCCGGACCCGCGGTCGCGGTCAGCGCGGGCACGCCGCCATAGGACGCGCCGATGATCATGTTCACCGAGGCGAGTTCATCCTCCGCCTGCAGCAGTGTGCCGCCGACCTTGGCGAGCGCGGGGGCCATCCACTCGAGGAGTTCCGTCGCCGGCGTGATCGGGTACGCAGCAACGAAGCGCACGCCGCCACGGATCGCGCCGTAGCCAGCCGCCTCATTACCGCTGATCAGCCATCGATCGGCCGCGCCGCCGTTGCCCGCCGCCAAGCGCGGTACGCCGTCGATGTCCTTGGCGGCCGCCGCGCCGGCGGCCAGCGCCTTGAGGTTGGCCGCGAGCTTGCCTACATCGCGTTTCCACGACTCGCGCAGGGCGGATTCCAGCGCTTCGATGGGCAAGCCGGCGAGCGTGCCGGCGAGCCCCAGCGCGACCATGTTGGTCCAGCTCCCCGGGATGCCCTTCGCAGTCGCCTTCAGCGACACCGGCAGGTAGCGCGCACCGGCGGCCCGAAAAGCCTCGGGCGCCTCGCCTTCATCCGGGTCGCCGAGCAAAACGCTGCTCGCGTCGAGAGGGATCTCGTCGGCGAACCGGTTGACGTTCTGCCAATCGATCGCAAGCAGCAGATCGAAACGATCGTCGAGCGTGAGAACCGGCGTGCGCGCGAGACGCACCAGCGCCGCGGCCTCGCCGCCGCGGATCTGCGGCCCGCTGGTGCGGACCATGAGGCCGTAGCAGCCCGCCTTGGCGGCTGCCGTGAGCAGCAGTGTGCCGGCCGTCATCACCCCGCTGCCGCCGCTGCCGGCGAGCGCGATCGAAATGCCCGTGTCGACGAAGGGCGCTGGTCTTGCCTGACGGTGGTTCACGCTCATCCGGTTTTCCTCACAACTGCCGATGACCGTACGTTATGCGCCACGGCGTCAGACTTGAATTGATGCAGATCAATGCGCCCGCATCGACAACGCCCGATCATCAAATCGGTATTGCGGTATTGCGGTACTGTAATACCAGATTAAGCCCCCGCGGCATCGACAGTCAAGCGCGACCGGCGACCAGGCAGGCGCCGCCGATGCGCCAAAGGAGAAAGGAAGCCAATGAGCATTGCCGCACACCGGTGGTTGATGACGGCGCCAGCGGCGCCGCTGGTCCGGGACGCATTCACGGCAACACCCGGGCCCGGCGAAGTCACGGTGGCGGTCGCGGGATGCGGGGTCTGCCATACCGACCTTGGCTATTACTACGATGGCGTGCGCACCAACCAGCCACTGCCGCTGGCGCTTGGCCACGAGATCAGCGGGCGGGTCGTCGCGGCGGGCGAGGGCGCGCAGCAATGGATCGACAAGTCGGTCATCGTGCCGGCCGTTCTGCCCTGCGGCGATTGCGATCTGTGCCGCCGGGGCCTCGCCACGATCTGTCGCGCCCAGAAAATGCCGGGCAACGACATCCAGGGTGGCTTCGCCTCACACATCGTCGTTCCGGGCCGCGGCCTGTGCGAGGTCGACGAGGTGCGCCTCGCGCGTGCCGGGTTGACGCTGCCCGAAGTGTCCATCGTCGCCGACGCACTGACCACGCCCTACCAGGCGGTCCTGCGCTCGGGCATCGCGCCGGGCGCGCTGGCGATCGTCGTCGGCGCCGGAGGCGTGGGCGGCTATTGCGTGCAGACCGCCCGCGCGTTCGGGGCCACCGTCGTCGCGATCGATGTCGACGATGACAAGCTTGCTGCCGTCGCCGCACACGGCGCGGCGCTGACGCTGAACAGCGCCAGGACAGAAGCGCGATCGATCAAACCCGCCATTGCCGAATTCGCCCGGCAACAGGGCCTGCGGGCAACCGAGTGGGCGATTTTCGAGTGCTCGGGCACTTCCGCCGGACAGCTGACGGCCTACGGCCTCCTGGTGCACGGCGCGACGCTGTGCGTGGTGGGCTTCACCATGGACAAGGTCGAAATTCGACTTTCCAACCTGATGGCCTACGACGCCCGCGCGATCGGCAACTGGGGCTGCCCGCCCGAGTACTACAGCGCGGCACTCGAGCTCGTGCTCGACGGCAAGGTGGCGATCAGGCCCTTTGTCGAAACGCATCCCCTCGACGATATCAATCGCGTCTTCGATGCCGTGCATCGTCGCGAAATAAAGAAGCGCGCCGTCCTCGTACCCACCTGAAACCTTGCCTGGAAAGCCGAAGCCATGACCTCCGCCGCCCTCGAATTCAAGAACCACGACCTCGTCGACGACATCGCCAAGCCGGGTGTGCGTTACGAGAAAAAACCGGCCCGTACGCCGGACGGCGCGATCGCGCCGGGACTGTTCAATGCCTGGATCACCCTCGACAACCCCGGACAGTTCAACTCCTACACCACCGACATGGTGAAAGGCGTGATCCTCGCGTTTCGCGCTGCCACCAATGCCCGCGACGTCAACTGCGTGGTCTTCACCGCTGTGGGCGATCGCGCGTTCTGCACCGGCGGCAACACCAAGGAGTATGCCGAGTATTACGCCGGACAGCCGCAGGAATACCGGCAGTACATGCGCCTGTTCAACGACATGGTCAGTGCGATTCTTGCCTGCGACAAGCCGGTGATCTGCCGGGTCAACGGCATGCGCATTGGCGGCGGCCAGGAGATCGGCATGGCCTGCGATTTCTCCGTCGCGCAGGATCTCGCGCGCTTCGGGCAGGCGGGACCCAAGCACGGCTCGGCGCCCATCGGCGGCGCGACCGACTTCCTGCCGCTGATGGCGGGCGCCGAGCGCGCGATGGCCGCCTGCCTGCTGTGCGAGCCGTTCTCGGCACACAAGGCGTACTGGATGGGGGTGCTGACGGACGTGGTTCCGGCGCTGCGCGTGGACGGTGCCTTCGTCGCCAATCCGCTGGTCGAGACGCAGCGCATGGTTGACGAGAACGGCCGCTTCGTCTTCGGCGAACCCAGGACCGGCGCGGCGCTCAAGGCTGGAAAGGAGTTACTGGCGCGTGGCACCGTGGATCTTTCGCTGCTCGACGCCAGGGTCGAGGAGCTGTGCGCAAAAATGCTGCTCACGTTCCCGGATTGCACGACCAAGTCGCTGGAGGAACTGCGCAAGCCCAAGCTCGAGAGCTGGAATCGGAACAAGGAGGACTCGCGCGCCTGGCTCGCGCTCAACATGATGACCGAGGCACGCGCGGGCTTCGTCGCGTTCAACGATGGACCCAGGGACAATCGCGAGATCGACTATGTCCTGTTGCGGCAGAAGCTCGCGGCCGGTGAGAGCTGGGTGGGTCCGCTGCACGACTCGATCCAGCCAAAGGCGAAGGGCTGACGATGCCTTCGGAATCTCCGCTCAACGTCAGCGTGGAACGCGACGCCGCGCTGCTGCGCCTGTGCCTCGCGCGGCCCAAGGCCAACCTGATCGACGCGGCGATGATCGCCGCGCTGCACGGTGCCTTCGTGACGCATCGCACTCGATCGACGCTGCGTGGCGTGCTGCTCGAATCGGAAGGGCCGCATTTCAGTTTCGGTGCAAGCGTTGAGGAGCACCTGCCCGAGCGTTGCGCGGGGATGCTCAAGGCGCTGCACGCGCTGATCCTGGCGATGCTGGAGTTCCCCGTGCCGATTCTGATCGCGGTGCGCGGCCAGTGCCTGGGCGGTGGACTCGAAGTGGCGCTGGCCGGCAGCGCGATCTTCGCGGCGCCGGACGCGCAGTTCGGTCAACCCGAGATCAAGCTCGGCGTGTTCGCACCGGCGGCATCGGCACTGCTGCCCTGGCGCGTGCACCAGTGCGTAGCGGAAGACCTGCTCCTTTCGGGAAGATCGATTGGCGCCCGGGAGGCGAAGGAGGCCGGGTTGGTCCGGGAACTCGACGACGATCCGGTCGCAGCGGCGTTGACGTACTTCGATGCGCATCTGGCGGAAAGGAGCGCGTCGAGCCTCGTCTTCGCGCTGACCGCCGCCCGCGCCGGCATGCTGCGCGACGTGCGCCACCGCCTCGCCGAGGTCGAGGATCTCTATCTCGACCGACTGATGCGCACGCACGATGCCAACGAAGGCCTCACCGCCTTTCTTGCCAAACGACCACCGCTTTGGGAGCACCGCTGATGAGCTATGACTCCACCGTACAGACGATCATCGCGCGCTGTCAGGCGCTGTTCGACGATCTCGACTTCACCGCCGTCAAGGACTGGAAGGCCGCGGTTCCCGGTCGCAAGGCCATCGGCTACATGCCGGTCTACGTGCCGCGCGAACTGGTGCACGCGGCGGGAATGCTGCCGGTCGGCATCCTGGGCGGGGGCGACCAGCTCGAGGTGATCCAGGGCGACGCCTACTACCAGAGTTACATCTGCAGGATCCCGCGCCCGACCATCGAGCTTGGCCTGACGGGCCGCCTCGATTGCCTCGACGGCATGCTGTTCCCGTCGATCTGCGATGTGATCCGCAACCTGTCGGGGATGTGGCAGATCCTGTTCAAGGACAAGTACGTCCGCTATTTCGACGTTCCGCAGAATTACGAGGACGCCATCGGTGGTGTTTTCTACGTTCAGGAACTGGAGATACTTCGCGAAGATCTCGGCCGTCTGCGCGGCGCGCCGGTCACCGACGCCGAGATCGACGCCTCGATCCTGGTCTACAACGACAACCGGGCCGCGCTGCGCGATCTCTACGCCTACAGGGCGCAGGAACCGTGGCAGGCGCCGACCTCCGAGGTCTACCTGCTGCTGCGTGCCGGCATGGTGCTGCCGCCCGAGGCGCACACGGCGCTGGTGCGCGACTATCTCGCCGCGGCGCGGCGGGAGTCGCGGCCGAAGCGCGACAACGCCCGCGTGGTGATCAACGGCACCTTCTGCGAGCAGCCACCGCTGGCGTTGATCAAATCGATCGAAATGGCCGGCTGCTATGTCGTCGACGACGACTTCATTCTGGTCACCCGCTGGCTGCTTGACGACGTGCCGGCCTGTGGCCGGCCGCTGGAGGAACTCTCCAAGGCCTTCCTGCACCGGTCGGCGTCGACGGCGGCCAAGTACGACACCAGGCGCGAAGACAAGGGCCAATTCCTGTTGCACCAGGTGAAATCGCGCGGCGCCGAGGGCGTGATATTCGCGGCACCGTCGTTCTGCGACCCGGCGCTGCTCGAGCGGCCGATGCTGCAGGACGTGCTGGCGCAGCACAAGGTGCCCTACACCGCGTTCAAGTACGCCGAGAACACCGGCCAGATGGCGCCGATCCGCGAGCAGGCAGGAACCTTTGCCGATTCGATCAAACTCTGGAGCGAGGTTTGAACATGACCGTTGTGACTACGCCGAAAGCGAAAAGGCCCGAGGTCCAGAAAGAGGACGCGATGTGGCTGCAGAAGGAGCTCATCAACCGCAACTACAGCGAGCTCGCCGGGGCGCACGCGGCGGGGCGCAAGGTCTCCGCGACCTTCGTCCCCGGAAACCTGAACGAATTGCTGATGTGCTTCGACTTCGCGCGCAGCCTTCCCGAGACCAACGCGCTGCAGAACGGCATGCGCAAGCGCTCGGGCAAGATGATCATGGATGCGGAGCGCGACGGCCAGAGCGAGGACGTCTGCACCTACGTGAAGGCCGACCTGGGGATGATGCTGGGCGGCGAGATCGGCCCGACCGGCGAGGCGCTGCCCAAGCCGGACGTGCTGCTGCTGTCCTACACCGGCTGCTTCACCTTCATGAAATGGTTCGAGCTGATTCGGCACAAGTACGGTTGCGAGACGGTGATGCTGCACGTGCCCTACCAGAGCGAGGGCAGGATCGCGCCCAACATGCGCGAATACGTGGTCAAGCAGTTGAAGGAAACGGTGATTCCGACGCTGGAACGCATCTCGGGGGTGAAGTTCGACATCGACCGACTGCGCCAGTACATGCGCGAATCGCAGAAGGCGGAGGACGACCTGGTGGCGGTGCTGCAGTCGGCGAAGAATCGCCCCTCGCCGATCGACGGCTACTTCGGCGCGGTCTACTACATCGGCCCGATCTTCACCGCTTTCCGCGGCACGCCCGAGGCGACGCAGTACTACCGGGTACTGCGCCAGGAAATCGAACAGCGCGTGCGTGAAGGCAAGGGACCGGTGACGCCGGAAGGCGAGATGGGCGAGGAGAAATACCGGCTGGTCGTCGAAGGCCCGCCCAACTGGACCAGTTTCCGCGAGTTCTGGAAAATGTTCTACGAGGAGGGTGCGGTCGTGGTGTCGTCGACCTACGCCAAGGTCGGCGGTCTCTACGACTTCGGGTTCCGGCACGATCCGGATCGCCCGCTGGAGTCGCTGGCCGAGTACTGCCTGGGCTGTTACACCAACCTCAACCTGCCGTCGCGCATCGACATGATCTGCAAGTACATCGACGAGTACCAGGCCGACGGCCTGCTGATCAACTCGATCAAGAGCTGCAACAGCTTTTCCGCCGGGCAGCTGCTGATTCTGCGCGAGGTCGAAAAGCGTACCGGCAAGCCGGCGGCGTTCATCGAAACCGACCTGGTCGATCCGCGCTACTTCTCGGCGGCCAACGTCAAGAACCGGCTGGAAAGCTACTTCCAGATGGTCAAGCAGAAACGCACGGCCGCGGCCGCCGCGCACTGACGGGGATCCACATGCGCTGTTTCATCGGCATCGATCTGGGCTCGACGACCACCAAGGCGGTAGTCATCGACGAGGATCACAACATCCTGGGGCGCGGCATCACCAACTCGCGCTCGAACTACGACACCGCGGCGACCATCGCCAAGCAGGAGGCGCTGGTCAACGGCCGCTTTCACCTGTTCCGCCAGGCGCTCTCGGGCTCGGGCGCGCTCAACGGCGCACTCGACGGCTTTCTCGGGCAGCTCGAGCGCGACTTCCGCCTCGAGCAATACGTCGAGCAGCTGGTCGACCTGGAGGAAACCTGCCAGCGCAGCCTCGCGACGGCGAAGTTCGGCGACGCGGGTGCGGGCGTGGGCCCGGCGCTGGCCGAGGTCTTTGGTCGGCTGACCGCCGAGGCGGCGGCGCTGTTCGCCCCCGGCGCCAAGCGCAAGTCGGACTTCTTCCGCGACATCGCCGGCAGCCAGTATCTGGCCGCGGGCGAGGTGGTCGCCAAAGACGCAGACATCCGCTACGACTTCCTGCTCAACGTGTTCGACCGCTCGATCATCGAGGTCGAGAACCGCGTCTACGCCGATTCGATCAGGCGTCACCTGCTGGCCGCACTGGAGCGCACCTTCGTCGCGCTGCCCGACACCGCGGGTCGGCGGACCGCCGTGGAGGCGCCGATCAAGGGCATCCTCGATCTGGAAATGGAGGAAACCTACACCGTGGGCACCGGCTACGGCCGCGCACGCCTGCCGTTTTCCAAGGAGCACATCCGTTCGGAAATCCTCTGCCACGGACTCGGTGCGCACGTCATGTACCCGCGTACGGCCACGGTGCTGGACATCGGCGGGCAGGACACCAAGGCGATCCAGGTCGACCCGGCGGGAATCGTCGAGAGTTTCCAGATGAACGATCGCTGCGCGGCCGGCTGCGGGCGTTATCTGGGTTACATCGCCGACGAGATGAACATGGGACTGCACGAACTGGGTCCGCTGGCGATGAAGTCCACCAAGACAATCCGCATCAACTCGACCTGCACGGTGTTCGCCGGCGCGGAATTGCGCGATCGCCTGTCGCTGGGCGACAAGCGCGAGGACATCATGGCCGGACTGCACCGGGCGATAATTCTGCGCGCCATGTCGATCCTCGCGCGATCGGGGGGCATCCGGGACGAGTTCACCTTCAC
>JAQBEY010000064.1:0-24379 GCA_032123655.1 Betaproteobacteria bacterium | reverse complement strand
CGCGAGTGCAGCCATGCCCTATCAGATCATGTATTCATCGCAGGCCACGAAGCCGATGGCGGTCGCGGACCTCGAGCGGATTCTTGCCGATGCACGAAGCGGCAACCAGGCGCGCAATGTCACCGGCGCCCTGGTCTACGTCGACGGCGTGTTCTTCCAGATTCTCGAGGGCGACAAGGACGCCGTGCGCGCGCTGATGGAGAGCATTGCGCGCGACTCCCGGCATCACTCGGTAAAGGTCTTCCACGAGACTGAAGTCGGTGAGCGCGCGTTCGAGTCCTGGCGGATGGCGTATCTCTGTCCGACGGCCGAGCAGCTGTCGCTGTGGGCAGGGCTGCCCGGTACCGCATCGGTCGAGGATCTGTTGGCCGATGTCAGTCGCGACCCGCAACGGGTGCCACGGATACTGGTGAATGTGCTCAATGCGTTGACGCGCTGAATCGCCGCGCGAACCGCATCTGCAGTTGCCCCCTGCAGCGTCCCCCGCCCGGCCGCCGCGACGCACGACCTGGAACGCGATCGCTGCCGACGCCACTATGCGACTTCCTGGCTCGTGGCCTGCTGAAACGGATACACGCTGCCAAGGCGCAGCAGCTGCGACAATTCGTCGAGCGCGCGGCGCGACTCGTCGAGCAGCGCCGGATCGGCGAGGTCCGCCGAGGCCAGGCGGTCGCGGTAATGCCTGTGAATCCAGGCGTCGAGCGCGTCGGCCAGCGCATCATCGAGGAACATATTGGGCCGCACCGCGGCGCGTTCCGCCGCCGTCAGCGGCACGCGCAGGCGCAGGCAGGCCGGGCCGCCACCGTTGCGCATCGACTCGCGCATATCGAAAGTCAGAACTTCACGGATCGGACCGCCGCTGCCGACCAGCGCTTCGACATACGTGGCGACCCGCGCATTGGCGAGGATTTCCGCCGGTGCAATCAACATCAGGCCACCGCCGGCCCGATCGACGAGCTGGCTGTTGAACAGATAGGTCGAGATGGCATCGGCGAGCGGGACGTCGGTGTCGCGAACGACGATCGGCGTGAATGCGGAACCGATGACGCGGGCGAGTTCGGCCAGCACGGCATGTTGGTCGACGAACGCCCGCTCGTGGCAGAAGATCGTGGCGCGGTGTCCGACCGCGATGACGTCGTTATGGAACACGCCGGCGTCGATCGCCGCCGGGTGCTGCTGCGCGAACACGGTACGCGCGGGCGCGAGTCCATGCCGGCGCGCGACTGCCTGCGAAGCCTCCAGCGTCTGCCGGCCGGGATGACGCCGAGGCACCGGACCGCCGCCAAAGCCACGCCGTCCGTGGACCAGGAAGTCCACGCCTGGCAGGGAAGGATTGTCGGCGAAGCGGGTGTGGTTGGCGGCGCCTTCGTCACCGAACTGCGCGGCCCCGGGCAGTGGATCGTGCACGACGAAGTGCTCCGCGTCGGCGAAGATGGTCCGCAGCACCCGGGTCGTCGTGGCTGCCTCGATTGCCCGATGGCAATGGGCAATGAGATTGGCAGGCGTGAAATGAACGCGCTTGTCCGCGGTGTCCGCCGAGGCGCTGACCGTCGCGGCATTGGCAACCCACATGGCTGCGGCGGAGGCCGACGCGCCCAGCAGGCGTGGCGTCGTGCGTGCCGTCGCGGCCAGCACGTCGGCGTCGGTGCCGCCGAAACCCAGCGCGCGCAATGCCCCGATCGCCGGCCGTTCGTGCGGCGGCAGCACCGCCTGCGGCAATCCCAACCGGGCGAGTGCACGCATCTTCGCCAACCCCTGCAACGCGGCAGCGCGTGGATTGGCGACTTGCCGCGCGTTGCGCTCGGCCGCCGGATTGTCCGGCGCCAGACCGGAATAGTTGTGCGTCGGTCCCGGAATGCCGTCGAAATTGATTTCGGTCACCGGTCCCTCAACGACAGCGGAACGGCGCGAACGGAATCGCCTTCGTTCACGCCGAGCACGCGCGCGGCGTACGGCAACAACGGCAACCGGTCACCGCGCGCGGGTGCATTGACCACCAGCGCGCGGAAATTGTCGAAGTTGCGATTGCACACCAGCCAGGCGATGTCGTCGGGAAGGCTGTCGGGCAGCGGATCACCTTCGCCCAGCGTGACCGGGAGCACGCGCGAGGAGCGCACGGCGTGGATGTCGTCGCGAAAGCACTCGAGCGTGGGCCCGGCGTCGAAGATGTCGACATAGCCTTCGTAGCGAAATCCTTCCTGCTCCAGCATACGTCGCGCCGGTTCCGTGTCGGCGTGCACCGCGCCGATCGCGCCGCGTGCGCCTGGCGACAGCAGATTCACGTACACCGGGTGTCTGGGCATCAACTCGGCGATGAACGATTTCTGACCGATGCCAGTGAGGTAATCGGCGGTCGAATATTCCATGGCGAAAAAATGCCGGCCGAGTCCTTCCCAGAACGGGCTTTTGCCGTCCTGATCGAGTCGGCCACGCATCTCGGCGATGATCTTTGGCGCAAAGCGCTGCGCGAACTCGGCGATGAACAACAAGCGGCACTTGGCGAGCAGCGGGCCGTTGCGGCCATGCCGAAAGTTGTGGTCGAGGAAGAGCGAACACAGTTCGGTGTGTCCGGTATGGTCATTGGCAAGAAAGAGTGTGGGCGCGACCGTGTAGACGTCCAGCGCCCGCGACGCGTGCACCAGCGTTCCGACATGGTAGTTGTACCAGGGCTCGGTGAGTCCGACGGCTGCTTCGATGGCGCTGATGCCGACCACGCGCTCGTCGCCGCGCGTGACACCCGGGCTTTCACTGGTGACGATGACGAACATGTAGCAGCTATCCGCCGGCGCCGCCGAGCCTTCGAACGACGCCAGCGAACGCTCGATGCGTGCGGCCAGGCGCTCGGTATCGGCGGGAAGCGAGGTCAGTCCGGTGCCGGTGCGCTCGGACAGTTCGAGTACGCTCGTCAGATCATCGCGCGCGACCGGCCGGACCCAGAACATTGCGCGGCGCCCGACGCCGGCGGCGCTAGGTGAGCGCCCGACCCAGAGCGGTTTCCAGCCTGGCGAGCCCCTCCAGAATCTCGTCGAGCGAAATGACCAGGGACGGCGCGAGACGGACCACGTCGGGTCCGGCGACCAGCAGCATGAGACCGGCATCACCGGCGGCGTTCACCACGTCCATCGCCTTGCCCCGCCAACGGGGTTCCAGTTCACAGCCCAGCCATACGCCCTCGCCGCGGATGTCGGCGAAGACCTTGCGCCGGGCGTTGATCGCCTTCAGCCCTTCGACGAACAGCGCATGTCGCGCCTTGACACCGTCGAGGACCTCGGTCGTGTTGATCACGTCGAACACCGCGCCGGCGACGGCGCAGGCCAGCGGATTGCCGCCGAAGGTCGAGCCATGCACGCCGACGGAGAAGGCACCCGCTATTTCGTCGGTGGTGAGCAGCGCGCCGATGGGAAAGCCGCCGCCCAGCCCCTTGGCGCTGGTCAGGATGTCCGGGACGAAGCCTTTCTGCATGTACGAAAAAAGCGTGCCGGTGCGCCCCATGCCGCTCTGGACTTCGTCCAGGATGAGCAGCGCCCGATGCTGCGTACACAGACGCCGGGCCGCCTGCAGGAACGCGGGTGTGCCCGAATTCATCCCGCCTTCGCCCTGCATCGGCTCCAGGAACACCGCGCAGATCGTATCCCCTTGCTCGTCGAACACCCGCTCCAGCGCGGCGACGTCGTTGTAGGGAATATGCGTGAAGCCGCCCGGATTCGGCCCGAAGCCCGCTGCGTACTTCGCCTGCCCCCCCGCGGTCACCGTGAACAACGTGCGGCCGTGAAAGCTGTTGTGCGTGGAGATGATCCCGATCCTGGCGGCGCCGTGCTTGTCGTGCGCGTAGCGCCGGGCAAGTTTCAACGCCGCTTCGTTGGCCTCGGCGCCCGAGTTGCAGAAGAAGACGCGCTCGGCGAAGGTGTGATCGACCAGACGGCGGGCGAGCCGCAACGCGGGCTCGTTGGTCAGCCAGTTCGACACGTGCCACAGCGTGCTGGCCTGCTCGGTCAGCGTGCGCACCATTGCCGGGTGGCAGTGGCCGAGCGCGGTGACGGCGACCCCGCTGGCGAAATCGATGTACATCCGGCCGTCCTGATCCCACAGGCGTGATCCCTCGCCGCGGACAGGAATGAAACCGGCCGGTGCGTAGCAGCGCACCATGACCTCGTCGAAGGTGGCGCGCGTGACCGGCAGCGTCGCCGCGTTGCTGGGCGCGGCCGCGGCGTCGCGTCGCGCGGAGGCGGCGATGATCGCCTTGGCGGAATTCTGGTTCATTGGATCGACGTGGCCTTCAGGCGGCGGGGGCGGATGCGATCACCTGGATCTCGACCCTGTAATCATTGCTGGCGAGCTTCGCCTCGACGGTCGCGCGCGCCGGCGTGTGGCCCGCCGCGACCCACGACTCCCACTCGGCATTGAGCGCCGGGAAATCCGCCATATCCGGCAGAAAAATGGTCGCGGACAGGATGCGTGTCTTGTCGCTGCCGACTTCGCCGAGCAGCCGGTCGATCGCGGCCAGCACCTGCCGGGTCTGCGTGGTCATGTCGGCCGTGGCGTCCTCGGCGACCTGGCCGGCGAGATAGACGGTGCGTTCGGCACCCGGGGTGAACACGACGGCCTGGGAAAGGCGCTTGCCGACGTGGCGGCGTTCGATGGACATTTTGCTATCCTGCTGACGGG
This sequence comes from Betaproteobacteria bacterium, assembly GCA_032123655.1. Lineage (GTDB taxonomy): Bacteria > Pseudomonadota > Gammaproteobacteria > Burkholderiales > Casimicrobiaceae > VBCG01. Next base: position 19,714 of record JAQBEY010000064.1, on the reverse strand, counting down.
TTGATCACCGTGACAGTTTAAGGCATATGCACGCGCGTTTCGCACTGACCCTGGGTGCTGTGGCGATGTTCGCGACCGTGGCGCTGGGCGCGTTCGGCGCGCACGCGCTGAAGGCGCGCCTGCCGCCGGAGATGATCGAGGTCTGGCGAACCGCGGTCCAGTACCAGGCTTGGCACGCGCTGGCGCTGGTCACTGTGGGCCTGGCCTTCGGTCAACGGCCCGCCGGAGCGGCGGCGGCCGCGGCGACGTGGTTCTTCGTCGCCGGCATCGTACTTTTTTCCGGCAGCCTCTATGCACTGGCGCTGACCGGGGAACGCTGGCTCGGTGCGATCACCCCGATCGGCGGCATCGCTTTCCTGCTCGGCTGGGCGGCGTTCGCCTGGGCGGTCGCGCGACGCTGAAATTCCCGACCGGCTGCTCCCGGCGCGGAGCGCTGCGGTTTCGCTCGATCGACCTATGCGGCCGGCGCCTTCCTGATCTTCGCGCACCTGGCAAGTCGGCGCTCGTTTACACTTGATTACAATTGCCGATTCGTCCGGGATTGCGACGTTGGAGCATAATTGCGCGGCTCGCGGCGACGCCGTGTCGACGTTCCAGATGTCCCTCTCGATTCACGCCATTTTCCTATGAACCGAAGCGTAGCGATTGCCGTGTTCCTGTGCGTTCTTCTGGCGGGTGGCGCTGGCTATTGGTTTGGCGTCCAGAAGTCGCCGGCGGCGGCGGCGGGGTCCGGCGCTGCCGGTGCCGGCAAGGGTGGCGCTGCCGCTGCCAAAGGGGGGCCTGCCCCCGGCAAGGGTGCTCCGGGCGCGTCCAAGGGCGGGAGCGTCGTCGTCGAGGCGACCAAGGTGGCCATGAAGCCGCTGCCTGCTGGTATCACCGCCGTCGGGAGCCTGCGCTCCGACGAGTCGGTGGTGCTGCGCCCGGAGGTTTCCGGCCGGATCAGCGCGATCACCTTCCAGGAGGGGCAGCGCGTGACCAAGGGCGCGACGCTGGTACGCCTTGATGCGGCAGTCAACGAAGCCGAAGTGCAGCAGGCACGGGCCAATCTCAAGCTCGCGAAGACCAAGTTCGACCGTGCCGTCGATCTGTCCAAAAGCAACTTCATTTCCGGACAGGCGCGTGACGAAGCGGAAAACAACCTGCGGGTTGCCGAGGCCGTGCTGCGGGTCGTCGAGGCGAAACTGGCCAAGATGGAGCTGCTTGCACCATTCTCCGGCATCATCGGTCTGCGGTCGGTGTCGGTTGGCGACTATGTGAAGGAAGGCGCCGACCTCGTCAATCTGGAGTCGGTGGATCCGCTCAAGGTAGACTTTCGCGTCCCCGAGATCTATTTGCGCCAGGTGCTGGTGGGCCAGTCGATCTCGGTCAGTCTCGACGCCATCCCCGGCAAGACCTACGAGGGCAAGGTGTTTGCGGTCAATCCGCTGGTCGACGCTGCTGGGCGTGCGATCGTCATTCGCGCCATGGTCCGCAACACCGACGCTGCGCTGCGACCCGGAATGTTCGCTCGCGTGCGCCTGTTCACCAAGGATGCAAAGGACGCGATGGTGGTGCCGGAAACCGCGCTGGTCCCTTCGGGCGACGAACAGTACGTATTCCGCGTCGTCGATGGCAAGGTGCTGCGCAGCAAGGTCGAGATCGGCCAAAGGCGCGACGGCGTTGTCGAGATCCTGCGCGGCCTCGAGGCGAGCGATGTGGTGGTAACGGCCGGGCAACTCAAGATTCGCGAGGGCAGCAGCGTCCGCGTCGCCGGCGCCGATGGCAAATCGGGCGGCGGTGCAGGCGGTGCGGATGCGATCACCAAGGGTGTGGGGGCGTCCTCAGGCCAGGGTATTGCCAAAGGCGAAGGTGCTGCCAAGGGCAAAGGCGACGCCAAGGGTCAGGATGTCGTGAAAGGCGAGGGTGCCGCCAAGGTCGAGGGTGCCGCAAGGAGCGGGACGTCGGGCCCGCGCAGTTGACGAACTCTCCGGTGCAGTCGCGGATCGCATGGTGACCGGCGGCACCGACTCCGTGCGGACCGCCATGACGCTACATTGACTTGGCCACGAGGCTGCAATGACGCTTCCCGAGCTTTGCATCAAGCGACCGGTGTTCGCCACCGTGCTGTCGCTGGCCGTCCTGCTGGTGGGTGCGATCTCCTACACGCGACTGGCGGTGCGCGAGTACCCGAAGATCGACGAACCTGTGGTCAGCGTGACGACCCTCTATCGCGGCGCTTCCGCCGAGGTGGTCGAGTCGCAGATCACCAAGCCGCTCGAGGACTCGCTTTCCGGTATCGAGGGCGTCGAACTGATGACCTCGCAGAGCCGGTCGGAGCGCAGCCAGATCAATGTGCGTTTTCAGCTGACTCGTGACCCGGACTCCGCCGCCGCCGACGTGCGCGACAAGGTGGCGCGCGTGCGCAACCGGATGCCGGACTCGGCCGACGAATCCGTTATCGCCAAGGTCGAGTCCGACGCCTTCCCGATCATGTACATCGGGGTCGAGTCGGGAGAATTGCCGCAGATCGAGGCGACCGACTACGTCAATCGATACATCAAGGCCCGATTGTCCGTGCTGCCCGGCGCCGCCGACGTGCGGGTCTTCGGCGAGCGGCGCATCACCATGCGCATCGAGATCAATCGGCAAAGGCTCGCGAGCTACCGGCTCACCGTGCAGGATGTCGAGGACGCGATCCGTCGCCAGAATGCGGAAATTCCGGCCGGGCGAATCGAATCGGAGGCGAGGGAGTTTTCGGTGGTGGCCGAGACCGACCTGCAGTCGACCGAACAGTTCGGGAGCGCCATCATCGCCAACGTCGGCGGCTATCCGGTGCGGATCCGCGACGTCGCGAAGATACTGATCGCGCCGGCGGACGAGCGGGTGATTTCCCGCTACGACGGCAAGCCGGCGATGAACATCGGTGTCGTCAAGCAGTCGACCGGCAATCCGCTCGAACTGTCGAAGGCGGTGCGCGCGGAAGTTGCCGTGATCAACGAGAACCTGCCCGGCGGCATGAAACTGAAGATTTCCTACGACTCGTCACGCTTCATCGATCGCTCCATCAGCGCGGTGTTCCGGACCATCGGCGAGGCCATTCTTCTGGTCGTGCTGGTGATCTTTTTCTTCCTGCGCACGCTGCGCGCCACCTTCATTCCCATCGTCACGATTCCCGTGTCGCTGATCGGTGCATTCGGGCTGATGTACGTATTCGGTTTTACGATCAATACGCTGACGCTGCTGGCGATGGTGCTGGCGATTGGACTGGTTGTCGACGACGCCATTGTCGTTCTGGAAAACATCTTCCGGCACATGGAAGCCGGGATGCCGAGGATGCAGGCGGCGTTGCAGGGCTCGCGCGAAATTTCCTTTGCGGTCATCGCAATGACGCTGACGTTGGCGTCGGTTTTTGCGCCATTGGCGTTCGCGACGGGACGTACGGGACGGCTGTTCATCGAGTTCGCGCTGACGCTGGCCGGGGCCGTGCTGGTGTCCGGTTTCGTGGCGCTGACGCTGTCGCCGATGTTGTGCTCGCTGCTGCTGCGCCACGAGAAGAAGCATTCGTTTCTCTACACACTGGTCGAGCGCTTTCTGTTGGCGCTGACCGGGGCCTACAAGCGTGCGCTGGCTGCAACATTGCGGGCTCGGCCACTGATGGTGGTGGCCTGGTTTGCGTTTGCGCTGGCAGGAGGCGTGCTTTTCACCCTCCTGAAGTCCGAACTGACACCGATCGAGGATCGCGGGGTGATATTCGGCCTGATCTCGGGGCCTCAGGGGTCGACGGTCCGGGCCACCGCCGAGTACACCAAGCCCATCGAGGAGATGTACGCGAAGCTCCCGGAGACCGCCGGCTTCACGGCGATTTCGGGTTGGCCAACCGTTTCCGACGGTAACGCCATCCTGCGTCTGAAGCCCTGGGAGGAGCGCACTCGCAAGCAACAGCAGATCACCGATGAACTTCGCCCGAAGTTCGCGCAGATTCCCGGCGTCATGGCGTTCCCCGTGAATCCGCCTTCGCTGGGGCAGTCGCCGCGGTCGACGCCGATCGCCTACGTGATCATGTCGCAGATTCCCTACCCGGAACTCGCCCAGCTGTCCGAGCGGTTTGTCGGCGAAATGCGGCAGATTCCCGGCATTCAGAATCTGCAGACCGACCTACGGCTCAATACGCCGGAAATCCGGGTCTCGGTGAATCGCGACAAGATGGCGGATATCGCGGTCAACGTCGACACGGTCGGGCGGACGATCGAGACGCTGCTCGGTGGTCGTCAGGTCACGCGCTTCAAGAAGGACGGCGAGCAGTACGACGTCATTGTCTGGGCCGGGTCGGGCGAGCGCGCATCGCCCGAGGACATTTCCGACATGTACGTGCGCGGCCGCAATGGCGAAATGGTCCAGCTGGCCAACCTGGTCGATGTCCGCGAAGGCGTGTCGCCGCAGTCGCTCAATCACTTCAACCGGCTGCGCGCGGTCAAGATCACCGGCACGCTCGCTCCCGGCTACACGCTGGAGGAGGCGCTGAAGGCCTTCGACGAGACCGCGAAGCGGATCCTTCCGACGACCGCGCAGACCGGGCTGGACGGTCAATCGCGCGAATTCCGCGCGTCCGGGCAGGAAATCTACTTCACCTTCGTCCTCGCGCTGATGTTCATCTACCTGGTGCTCGCGGCGCAGTTCGAGAGCTTCGTCGCGCCGTTCATCATCATGCTGTCGGTGCCGCTGGCGATGACCGGCGCGCTGTTCACGCTCTGGCTTACCGGCGGCACACTGAACATCTACAGCCAGGTGGGGCTGATCACGCTGGTCGGCCTCATCACCAAGCACGGCATCCTGATCGTCGAGTTCGCCAACCAGTTGCGCGACCAGGGCCGCGACATGATGAGCGCGGTGCAGGAGGCGGCGGCGCTGCGGCTACGGCCGATCCTGATGACCACCGGGGCGATGGTGCTGGGCGCGCTGCCGCTGGCGATGGCCAGCGGTGCTGGTGCGGAATCGCGAACCCAGATCGGCTGGGTGATCGTCGGCGGCATGGCCTTCGGCACGCTGCTGACGCTGTTCCTCGTGCCCACCGCATATACGCTGCTCGCCGGGCGCCGTGGCGGAACCGCCGCCGCCGAGGCCGGACCCACAGCGATTCCGGAACCGGGACGCGCCGACTGATCCGGCGTGTCCCGCGTGGCCGCACTGCCGCCGCCGAGGAATTTGACATAGAATCGCCGTAAAACAGAGGCCTAACGCCCGTTCGATGGCCCTTTCGATCGACCCACAAGGAGATTCCATGAAGCATTCCGTCCCCGGCTTCGCGCGCATCGCGCTGGCCGCCGCGCTGTTCGGCATCGCCACCTCGGCCGTTGCGCAGACCGAAATCCAGTTCTGGCATGCGATGACCGGCGCGCTCGGTGACCGCGTCGGCAATCTCGCCACGCGCTTCAACGCCAGCCAGAAAGACTACAAGATCGTCCCGGTCTACAAGGGCAGCTATCCGGTCACCATGGCCGCCACCATCGCCGCCACGCGTGCCGGCAATGCTCCGCACATAGTCCAGGTCTTCGAAGTAGGCACCGCGACGATGATGGCCGCCGGCAAGGCCATCAAACCGGTGTACGAAGTGATGGCCGCCGGTGGTGTCAAATTCGACCCGAAGTCCTACATTCCGGCGGTTTCCGGCTACTACTCGACGCCGTCCGGGCAGATGCTGTCGTTCCCGTTCAACAGCTCGACTGCGGTGTTCTACTACAACAAGGATGCGTTCACGAAGGCGGGCCTTGACCCGAACAGCCCGCCCGCGACCTGGGCCGCGGTGGCGGCAGCGGCGGCCAAGCTCAAGGTTTCGGGCGAGAAGTGCGGCTACACCACCGGCTGGCCGTCGTGGGTGCAGTTCGAGAACTTCAGCGCCTGGCACGACCTGCCGTTCGCGTCCAAGCAGAACGGTTTCGGCGGCAAGGGCGCAAGGCTCGAGATTGCCAACCCGCTGCAGATCAAGCACATCGAGAACCTGGCCGAATGGTCGAAGAAGGGCTATTTCACCTACGGCGGGCGCACCAACGAAGCGGAATCGAAATTCTTCAGCGGTGAATGCGCAATGCTGACCTCGAGTTCCGCGGCCTATGCCAACATCAAGCGCAACGCCAAGTTCGGCTTCGGCATCGCGCCGCTGCCCTACTATCCGGATGCCCCGGGGGCGCCGCAGAATTCGATCATCGGCGGTGCGTCGTTGTGGGTGATGAACGGCAAGAAGGCGAACGAGTACAAGGGTGTAGCGCAGTTCTTTGGTTTCCTCTCCTCGCCCGAGATCCAGGCAGAGTGGCATCAGGCGACTGGATACCTGCCGATCACCATTGCCGCCTACGAACTCACCAAGAAGTCCGGTTTCTATGACAAGAACCCTGGCACCAACGTGTCGGTCGAGCAGATGATCGTCAAGACCACCAGCAATTCGCGGGGTATCCGTCTGGGTAATTTCGTGCAGGTTCGCGACGTGATCCAGGAGGAACTCGAGGGTGCGCTGTCCGGCAAGAAGAGCGCGAAGGAAGCGATCGAGACCGCGACCAAGCGCGGCAACGAGATCATCGCGAAATTCGAGAAGGCCAACAAGGGTTAGTACGTCGTCGGCTGCGCCGCCGACGCACTAACTCGCCGGGATGAGCGGCGCAAGGGCCGCCGCTCATCCCGGCGGTTTCGCGCCGGCTTCGCGGCGCGCACGGTGGTCGGGAAGCATTGTCGGCCCAACCATCGAACCACTGAACCGATGGAAAAACGCGCTCGCTTCAACTCCCGGTGGCTGCCCTATGCGCTGATCGCGCCGCAGATCGCGATCACCATCGTGTTTTTCTTCTGGCCGGCGCTGCAGGCACTTTATCAGTCGGTGCTGCTGCAGGATGCATTTGGAACCCACACCCAGTTCGTCGGGTTGGATAACTTCATCGCGCTGTATCACGACGAACAATATCTCGCCTCGTTCAAGACCACCGCCATCTTTTCTCTGGCGGTGGCCGTGTCGGGACTCAGCATCTCGCTGGTGCTCGCGGTATTCGCCGATCGGGTGCTGCGCGGTGCCACTGCGTACAAGACGCTGCTGATCTGGCCTTATGCCGTGGCGCCGGCAGTTGCCGCGGTGCTGTGGCTGTTCCTGTTCAGCCCGACGCTCGGTGTCGTCGCGCATATGCTGATCAATCTGGGGGTGGACTGGAATCCGCTGCTCAACGGCCCGCAGGCGCTGGTGATGGTGATCGTGGCGGCGGTCTGGAAGCAGATTTCCTACAATTTCCTGTTCTTCCTCGCGGGACTCCAGTCGATCCCGAAGTCGCTGATCGAGGCGGCGGCGATCGATGGCGCGGGTCCGCTGCGGCGCTTTGTCACCATTGTGTTTCCGTTGCTGTCGCCGACGACTTTCTTCCTGCTGGTCGTCAACATGGTCTATGCGTTCTTCGATACCTTTGCCATCATCGATGCCGCCACGGGCGGCGGGCCGGCAAACGCCACCGAAATCCTCGTCTACAAGGTCTACCACGATGGCTTCAAAGGCCTCGACTTCGGCGGCTCCGCGGCGCAGTCGGTGATCCTGATGTTCATCGTGATCAGCCTGACGGTGGTCCAGTTCCGCTTCATCGAGAAGAAGGTTCAGTACTGACCATGGACGCTGTTGCGCACCATGTCATGAGGTTGTTCAGGTGATCGAGAATCGTCCCTGGCTCACTTTTGTGTCGCACCTGGTGCTGCTCTTCGGCGTGGCCGTCGTTGCGCTGCCGGTGTACATCACCTTGGTCGCGTCCACGCTGACGCCCGAACAGGTGCTGCAGGCGCCGATGCCTCTGCTGCCGGGTGCGCACGCGGTCGAGAATTACGGTCAGGTCCTGGCACACGGGTCGGAGCGCCTGTCGGCAGCGCCTGTCGGCCGCATGATGTGGAACAGCCTGGTCATGGCGCTGATCATCGCCATCGGCAAGATCGCGATCTCGATCATCTCGGCCTTCGCGATCGTCTATTTCCGCTTCCGCTTCCGGATGTTCTTCTTCTGGATGATTTTCATCACGCTGATTCTGGCGGTGGATGTGCGCATTCTGCCCACCTACCTGGTCGTGTCCGATCTCGGAATGCTCGATTCCTACGCGGGGCTCACCGTGCCGCTGATCGCCTCCGCGACGGCGACATTCCTGTTCCGGCAGTTCTTCCTGACCATCCCGGATGAACTCGCCGAGGCGGCGCGAATCGATGGCGCAGGTCCATTGCGCTTTTTCTGGGACATCGTAGTGCCGCTGTCGCGGCCGAACATCGCCGCGCTGTTCGTCATCCTGTTCATCTATGGCTGGAATCAGTATCTGTGGCCATTGCTGGTCACCACCGAGGAATCGATGTACACAATCGTGATTGGAATCACGCGAATGATCGCCGGAGGCGATGCGGCAACCGAGTGGAATCTGGTGATGGCGACGGCGGTCCTGGCGATGCTTCCGCCGGCGGCCGTGGTGATCCTGATGCAGAAGTGGTTCGTCAAGGGCCTGGTGGACACCGAAAAATGAGCCAGCACGAGACCAGAGACGCGGCGAACTACGACCCGGCACGCGACCGCGACGTGCTGCTGCGCCTGCTGTCGGTCACCGCCACGCTGGCGGGCCTGTGCATGGCCGCTCTGGGCTTCATCGAATACTCGTCTCCGGAAGCCACGTTACGCACCCTCGCGGACGAACTCATCGCGATCGATGCTTTTCTTTTCGTGATTTGTGTCTACCTGATCCTCTGGTCGCTGCGCACGTCCAATCTGCGCCGCGCGCGGATGCTGGCGCGTGCCATCGACACCGTGTTCCTGTTTGCGCTGACGACCATGCTGCTGTCGGCCACCTACATCGTCTACTGGATTTTCTGAAATGGCCAAGGTCGGTTTTCGTGAAGTCCGCAAGAGTTACGGCGAACTCGAGGTAATCCATGGCGTGACCGCGGAAGTCACCGACGGCGAATTCATCGTCATTGTCGGTCCCTCCGGCTGCGGCAAGTCGACCTTGCTGCGGATGGTGGCGGGACTGGAGGCGATCAGCGCCGGCGAGATCACCATCGGCGACCGTGTGGTCAACACGCTCGAGCCCAAGGACCGTGACATTGCGATGGTGTTCCAGAACTACGCGCTGTATCCGCACATGAGCGTGTTCGACAACATGGCCTACGGGCTGAGAATCCGCGGCCTGGCCAAGGCCGACATCCGTGCGCGGGTCGATCGCGCGGCGGAAATTCTCGAACTTGGGCCGCTGCTCGAACGCAAGCCGCGCCAGCTCTCCGGCGGACAGAGGCAGCGGGTGGCGATGGGCCGGGCGATCGTGCGTGAGCCCGCGGTGTTCCTGTTCGACGAACCGCTGTCCAATCTCGACGCCAAGCTGCGCGTGCAGATGCGTTTCGAGATCCAGAAGCTGCATCGCCGTCTGTCGACGACCAGCCTTTACGTGACGCACGACCAGGTCGAGGCGATGACGCTGGCGCAACGGATGATCGTGATGAACGCCGGGCGTGCCGAGCAGGTTGGCTCGCCGATGGAGGTCTACGAGAATCCGGCCACACTGTTCGTCGCCGGTTTCATCGGTTCGCCGGCGATGAACTTCCTGCCGGCCGAGGGTCTGGGTGGGCCGAATTTCGCGCTGCTCGCCGGGGGCCGCGTGCGGGCGGCGGTCGGCGAAGCGGCCGCAGGCGCCGCAGTGACGGTGGGCATTCGACCCGAGCACCTGGCGCCCTGCGCGGAGGCCGGCGCGCTGGCCTCCGGTTCGGTGGAAATGGTCGAGCAGCTCGGCGCAGACACGCTGATCCATCTTGGCCATGGATCCGACACGATCATCGTGCGGCAACCGCATGGCATTCATCCGGAGATTGGTTCCACGCTGCACGTGACTGCGGACCCGGCGCGGGTGTTTCTGTTCGACAGCGCGACCGGCGCGCGGCTGCGATGAGCGCGCCGATGCTTCCGGTATGGCCCTATCCGCGATTGTGCGCGCATCGCGGCGCCGGCAAGCTGGCGCCCGAGAACACGCTGACCGCGATGCGCGTGGGACACGCGCATGGTTACGCGATGGTCGAATTCGACGTCAAGCTGTCCGCGGACAACGTCGCGTTCCTGCTGCACGACGCGACGCTCGAGCGCACGACCAGCGGCCGCGGGCGTGCCGACGCCCTGCCGTGGCGGGAACTCTCGCGTCTTGACGCCGGAGGCTGGCACAGCGCGAAGTACGCCGGCGAGATGCTGCCCAGCTTTGCGGCGATCGCCCGCTGGGCACGTGCGCACGGCGTCGCCTGCAACGTCGAGATCAAGCCCATGCCGGGACGCGAACGCGAAACCGGTGCTGCGGTCGCGCTCGATGCCGCACAGCTTTGGCGCGATGCCGAGGTGCCGCCGCTGCTGTCGTCGTTCGCCGAGGCGGCACTCGACGGCGCGCGCGAGGCGGCGCCGGAACTGCCGCGCGCGCTGCTGCTCGACGAGCTGCCCGGAAACTGGCTGGCGCGGCTCGCGCGCCTGCAATGCGTCGCGCTGGACGCGGATCACCTCGCGCTGTCGGCGGACATCGTGCAGGCGGCCCATCGCGCCGGCCACCGCGTGTGCTGCTACACGCCCAACGATCCGGCACGCATCGGCGAACTCGCCGGCTGGGGTGTGGATACCATCATCACCGACGCCGTCGACCAGATTCCTGCGGATAGCCTGGGACCTGCGCCTGGCTGAATCGGCGGCAGGGCGGGCGCCGCGACCGGTGACGATGTCACGGCATCGTCGGCGCCGCGCCCGTAGGCTCTGCGCTACTCCTGCGCCACCCCCGCCCCGGCAGGTTGCCTCTCGCCGCGCGCGGCGTCAGGTCGCCTGCGCCGATGTCCGCTTGATTGGCCGCTCGTCGATGGGCAGGTTGAGCAACCCGGCGACGATGCCCAGCGCAATCGACAGGTACCAGACCACGTCGTAGCTGCCCGTGCTGTCGTAGAGCTTGCCGCCCAGCCAGGCGCCGAGAAAGCTGCCGATCTGGTGCGAGAAGAACGTGAATCCCGTCAGCATCGCCATGTAACGAACGCCGAAGATCTGCGCGACCATGGCATTGGTCGGGGGCACGGTCGACAGCCACAGAAGGCCCAGCGCCATCGCAAAGGCGTAGACGGTTGCGATCGACAGCGGCAGCCAGAAAAACAGCGCGAACACCACCGCGCGACCGAAGTAGATGGTCGACAGGATGTACTTCTTGCTGAAGCGGCCGCCCAGCCAGCCGGTCGTGTAGGTGCCGATGATGTTGAACAGGCCGATCAGCGCCAACGCCATGACCGCCACGTGCGCAGGCAAGCCGTGGTCCGCGAGGTAGGCGGGCAGGTGGACACCGACGAACACGACCTGGAAGCCGCAGACGAAGAAGCCAGTGGTAAGCAGCAGGTAGCCGCGGTGGCCGATTGCCTCGCCCATCGCCTGGCCGGCCGACTGAGCGAACGCGTGCGCATGCGTCTCGCGCCGCTCGACCATCGCCGCAGCCAGCGGCACGATGAGAAGCGCGACCCCTGCAAGCGCCAGCAGCGCGCCGTGCCATCCGATGGTCGAAAGCAGCCACTGCGCCAGCGGCAGCATGATGAACTGGCCGAACGATCCTGCGGCGGCCGAGATGCCCAGCGCCATGCTGCGTTTCTCCGGCGGGAAGCGGCGCCCGAGCACGCCCGAGACCACGCTGAAGGTGACGCCGGAAAGCCCGGCGCCAATCAACACGCCGGCGGTCAGCACGAACAGCCACGGCGCGGTGGCGTTGGCCATCAGCGCCAGCCCGAGCGCGTAGAGAATGCCTCCGACGATCAGCACTTTTGCCGAGCCGAAGCGGTCGGCGACCATGCCGGTGAACGGCTGCGTCACGCCCCACACCAGGTTCTGCACGGCGATGGCCAGCGCGAAGGTCTCGCGCCCCCAGCTCATGTCCGACGAAATGGGCTGGAGGAACAGGCCGAAGCCGTGACGGATGCCGAACGCCACGGACAGGATCAGTCCGCCGGCGACCAGGACCATGGTGGGGGTGCGCCAATCGGCGGATTGCGTGGACATCATTGGCCTTCTGTAGGGGTGATCAAGCGTCGATGCCGGAAGACGCCGGATGCAAGCGCATGGCCGGCTGCCGGCGGCGGGTGCGGCGCTAGGCCCAATCCTTGGTGCGCGCCACGGCCTTGTCCCAGCCCGCACGCAGTTCCGCGGCCCGATCACGCGGCATGGCCGGCTCGAAACGCCGGTCGACCTGCCAGTTGGCGCCGATGTCGGCGTCGCTCTTCCAGTAACCGACGGCGAGGCCGGCCAGGTACGCGGCACCCAGCGCCGTGGTCTCCGCCACTTTTGGTCGAACCACCGGTATGCCGAGCAGGTCACTCTGGAACTGCATCAGCAGATTGTTGGCAGTGGCGCCGCCGTCGACGCGCAATTCGGTCGAGACCATCCCGGCGTCCTTTTCCATCGCCGCCAGCAGGTCCGCACTCTGGTAGGCAATCGCCTCGAGCGCTGCACGGGCGATGTGCGCGCGTGTCGCGCCCCGGGTCAATCCGAACATCGCCCCGCGTGCATACGCGTCCCAATGCGGCGCGCCCAATCCGGCGAACGCGGGCACCAGATACACGCCGCCGTTGTCCGGAATGCTCGCCGCCAGCGCCTCGACCTCGTGCGCGTGGCGGATGATCTGCAGCCCGTCGCGCAGCCATTGCACGACGGCGCCACCGATGAATACGCCGCCCTCCAGCGCATATGTGAGGGTGTCGCCGCGGCGCCACGCCACCGTGGTCAGCAGATTGTTTTTCGAGGCGACGGCGCTCGTCCCGGTGTTGAGCAGCAGAAAGCAGCCGGTGCCGTAGGTATTCTTCGCCAGTCCGGGTTCGAGACAGGCCTGGCCAAACAGCGCCGCCTGCTGATCTCCGGCGATGCCGGCGATCGGCACCATGGCCCCGTCGATCTTTGCCTCGCCGCACACGCCGCTGGACGGCACGATCGTCGGCAGAACAGCGCGGGGAACGTCGAGCAGTGCCAGCAACTCGTCGTCCCAGTCGCCGGTGTGAATGTCGTAGAGCATGGTGCGGCTCGCATTGGAGGCATCGGTACAGTGCACCCGACCCTCGGTCAGCTGCCAGACCAGCCAGCTGTCGATGGTTCCGAAAGCGAGTTCGCCACGCAACGCGCGTTGGCGCGCGCCGTCGACATTGTCGAGCAGCCAGCGCAGCTTGGTGCCCGAAAAATACGCGTCGATCACCAGCCCGGTCTTGCGGGCGATGAGCGGCGCGTGTCCGGCCTCGCGCAACGCGTCGCACAACGGCGCCGTGCGCCGGTCCTGCCAGACGATGGCGTTGTGCAGCGGCCTGCCCGTGGCGCGTTCCCACAGGACCGTGGTCTCGCGCTGATTGGCAATGCCGATGGCGGCCAGATCACCTGCTGAAATGCCGGCCTTGGCCAGTGCCTCGTGCATGACCAGCGACTGCGATGTCCAGATTTCCGTCGGGTCGTGCTCGACCCACCCGGGCTGCGGAAAGAACTGGCTGAACTCGCGTTGCGCAATGCCGCAGGCAGCACCGCTTCGGTCGAACACGATTGCCCGCGAACTGGTGGTTCCCTGATCGAGCGCCAAGATGAACGACATGAACCCCTCCGGTTGCCGCACATGGATGCCACAGCGTAAAATCGTGCGGTTTGCCACATTCTAGCGATTAATCCGTGGACCGTCGGCGGCACGCCGACGTGACCGCCGACTTGCTCCCTCGTCCAGACGCCCATCGGCACGATGCCACTTTCTAAGCCCACCACGACACGCGATCGGTTGCACCAGCGGACCGTGACTTATGACGGATTCCGTCGGGCCGACGGACTGTTCGACATCGAAGCGCATCTGCTCGACGTGAAGGATCAGGACTATCCGCTGCTGTCGGGGGTTCGGCCGACCGGAGAGGCTATCCACGACATGTGGGTGCGGGTGACCGTCGACCGCGGATTCGTCATCCGGGCGATCGAAGTCACCGTCGACCGCATGCCCTATCCGGGCGGTTGCGACCGGATCGTCCCGGACTACGACAAGCTGGTGGGCGCCAATCTCGTCGAGGGTTTCCGCAAACGACTGCGCCAACTCCTCTCCGGGGTGCATGGCTGCACGCACCTCACCGAAATGCTCTCGTATCTGCCCACTGCAGCATTCCAGACCTTTGCGGGTCTTGTCCGGGAAGACGCGGGGGTGCACCAGCCCCCCCAGCTCGACCGCTGCCACGCGCTGGAGACTTCTTCCGAAACGGTCCGCCGTTACTACCCCAGGTGGTACCGCGGCGCCGCCTGAATCTGCTCAACCCGAGGAATCGACCTTGAAGATCCACGAATACCAGGGCAAGGAAATCTTTCGCAAATTCGGCATGCCGGTGCCGCGAGGCATTCCGGTATTCGACGTCGAGGAGGCCGTCAAGGCGGCGCAGACGCTCGGCGGACCGGTGTGGGTGGTGAAGGCGCAGATCCACGCCGGCGGCCGCGGCAAGGGCGGCGGCGTCAAGGTCGCCAAATCCATCGATGAAGTCAGGGCGCGCGCCGGCGAGATCCTCGGCATGCAACTCGTCACGCACCAGACCGGCCCCAACGGCCAGAAGGTGCGCCGACTGCTGATCGAAGAAGGCGCGGACATCAGCAAAGAGCTCTACGTCGGCATGGTCGTCGACCGCGGCACGCAGCGCGTGGCGCTGATGGCCAGCTCCGAAGGCGGCATGGACATCGAACACGTCGCCGCGACGACGCCCGAGAAAATCCACAAGGTATTCATCGATCCGGTGCGCGGGCTGACCGATGCGGAAGCCGACGACGTGGCGCGCAGGATCGGCGTGCCCGAGGCAAGCATTGGTCAGGCCCGCGCGATGCTGCTCGGTCTCTACCGCGCCTTCATCGAGACCGATGCTTCGCTGGCCGAGATCAATCCGCTGGTCGTCACCGGTGACGGCAGCGTCATCGCGCTCGACGCCAAGCTCAATTTCGATTCCAACGCGCTGTTCCGTCAACCCGAAATCATGGAGATGCGCGATCTCGACGAGGAAGACCCGGCCGAGATCGAGGCGTCGAAATACGACCTGTCCTATATCTCGCTCGACGGCAATATCGGCTGCCTGGTCAACGGCGCCGGACTCGCCATGGCGACCATGGACACCATCAAGCTCTACGGCGGCGAGCCGGCCAATTTTCTCGACGTTGGCGGCGGCGCGACCGCGGAGAAGGTGACCGAGGCGTTCAAGATCATGCTGCGCAACCCCAACCTGAAGGCGATCCTGGTCAACATCTTCGGCGGCATCATGAAGTGCGACACCATCGCCGAGGGCGTGGTTGCGGCTTCGAAAGCCGTCTCGCTCAAGGTGCCGCTGGTGGTGCGGATGAAAGGAACCAACGAGGAACAGGGCAGGAAGATCCTTGCGGATTCCGGACTGCCGATCATCACGGCCAACAACATGGCGGAAGCGGCGGAAAAGGCTGTCGCCGCGACGAAGGGGCAATAGCGATGTCGATCCTGATCAACAAGGACAGCAAGGTCATCACGCAAGGCATCACCGGCAAGACCGGCCAGTTCCACACGCGGATCTGCCGCGACTACGCCAACGGTCGCAATTGCTTCGTCGCCGGCGTCAATCCGAAACGGCCGGGAGAAGACTTCGAAGGCATCCCGATCTACGCGACCGTGAAGGAGGCGAAGCAAGCCACCGGCGCGACGGTCTCGGTGATCTACGTCCCGCCACCCTTCGCCGCGGCAGCGATCGACGAGGCGGTCGAGGCCGGCCTCGATCTGGTCATCTGCATCACCGAGGGCATCCCGGTGCGCGACATGATCGCGACGCGCCACAAGATGCGGGGTGGCAAGACGCTGCTGCTGGGACCGAACTGTCCGGGCGTGATCACGCCCGACGAACTCAAGATCGGCATCATGCCCGGCCACATCCACATGAAGGGCCGCATCGGCGTGGTATCGCGTTCGGGCACGCTGACCTACGAGGCGGTCGGGCAATTGACCGAACTGGGGCTGGGACAGTCAACGGCGGTGGGCATCGGTGGCGACCCGGTCAATGGACTCAAGCACATCGACATCCTGAAACTCTTCAACGACGACCCGGATACCGACGCGGTGGTGATGATCGGCGAAATCGGTGGCGGCGACGAGGAAGAGGCGGCGCTCTGGGCCAAGGCGCACATGAAAAAACCCATCGTCGGCTTCATCGCCGGCGTCACCGCGCCGCCGGGCAAGCGCATGGGCCACGCCGGCGCCATCATCTCCGGCGGCAAGGGGACCGCGCAGGAAAAGCTCGAGGTGATGGAAGCCTCGGGCATCAAGGTGACCCGCAATCCGGCGGAAATGGGCAAGCTCCTCAAGGCGGCCATCTGATCGCGTGCGACGCTGTCTTCGATTGGTGACCGGAGCGCGCCGAGATGGATTACATGACGCCACAGTTCTGGCTTGCCGGGCTGGAGATCATTGTCATCAACATCCTGCTGTCGGGGGACAACGCGGTGGTCATCGCGCTTGCCTGCCGGAATCTCCCGGACCGGCAGCGCCGCTGGGGCATCATCTGGGGCGCGGCCGGTGCGATCGTACTGCGGATCGTGTTGACCTTTTTTGCGGTGACGCTGCTCGCGCTGCCTTACCTCAAACTCGTCGGCGGCATCGTACTCGTCTGGATCGGGGTCAAGCTGATCGTGGACGAAGATGACGGTGATCACAACGTGCAGGCAAGCGACCGGCTGATGGCGGCGGTGCGCACCATCATCGTCGCCGACCTGGTCATGAGCATCGACAACGTCCTTGGCGTGGCGGCCGCGGCGAAGGGCAGTCTGGTATTGCTGGTGTTCGGGCTGATCGTCAGCATCCCGCTGGTGATCGCGGGCAGCCAGATCATCCTGAAACTGATCGAGCGCTTTCCGTCGCTGATCCTGGCCGGCGGGGGGCTGCTGGGCTATGTCGCCGGCGACATGATCGTCGAGGACGTCGCGATCGTGCCATGGGTCAGGTCGCACGCCCACTGGCTCGAGTGGGCCGTGCCGGTCGCGGGCATCCTGCTGGTCCTCGGGGTCGCCAAATGGCAGGCGCGTACCCGAGCACATGTGGCTTGATCGGCCGTCGCCTCTCGCCTGCCGGCGTCCGGCCCGCTACACTCGCGACATTGCCAATCGCAGGAATCGTTGATCATGCCCGAAGCCGCCCTCGACGTCGCCAGCCTGTCCCACCCCGGGATGGTGCGCGCGCATAACGAGGACACTGTATTCGTCGATGGCGAGGCCGGAATCGCCGTGCTGGCCGATGGCATGGGTGGCTACAGTGCCGGCGAGGTTGCCAGCGGCATTGCCGTCAACGTGGTGTCCAACGGCATGTTGCCGGAACTGAAGTCCGGCCGCGAACTGTCCAAGATCGACGTCGGCACCGGATTGACGCACGGCGCGCTGCTGTTGCAACAGCAAATCGCCCAGGCGAACAAGGGCATCTACGAAGCGGCGCAGGCGCGGCCCGAGTGCGCCGGCATGGGCACGACCATCGTCGCCTCGGTCTTCTGCGGCAACCGCGTTTCCATCGGGCACATCGGCGATTCGCGCTGCTACCGGCTGCGCGGCGAGAAATTCGAACAATTGACGCGCGACCACTCGCTGCTGCAGGAGCAGATCGACAGCGGCGTGCTGACGCCCGAGCAGGCACGCTACTCGTTGAACAAGAATCTGGTCACGCGCGCGCTGGGCATCGAGGCCATCGTCCCGACCGACATCTCCGAGTACCGGATCGAGGCCGACGACATCTACCTGCTGTGCTCGGATGGCCTCACCGACATGGTCGATCCGGAAGTCATCCATTCGATCGTCGACGAAAAACGGTCGGATCTGGCGCTCGCCGTGGCCGACCTGATCGAACTCGCCAACAAGAACGGCGGGCGCGACAATATCTCGGTGATCCTGGTGCGGGTGCCGGCCGAGTTCCTGCCCGCCGCCGGCTGGGCGCAACGCTGGCTGGCGAAAAAGAAGGGCTGACGACCAATGGGCAAGATCGTGCTCTATCTCGCGGATGGAACCACGCTCGACGTGCCGCTGGACCGCGAGCGCGTCACCATTGGCCGCCGTGCCGACAACGACGTCTGCCTGCCCTATCCGGCGGTGTCCGGCGAGCACGCCGCCGTCGTGACCATTCTTGCCGATTCGTTCCTCGAAGACATGGGCAGCACCAATGGCACGATCGTCAACGGCATGCCGATCGCCAAGCATTTCCTGCGCGACCACGATCAGCTGGACATCGGCCGGCAGCGGATGATCTACCTGTCCGACAATGCCGCCAGGGTCGAGCCGTTGCCCGTGGACGCGCTGCGCCAGCAGATGCGTGGCTTGACCGACCTGGTGACGCCGGCGTCGCGTCCGCTGCCGAAGGTTTCGCTCGGTGCGGAACGACGGGCGTCCGGCCGCAGCACGCCCATACTGGCCGATCTCGAACGCGAAATGGCGAGTGACGGGGAGAATTCGCCGCAGCGGGGAGCGAACCCCGACCCTGCACCGGTCGCGAAATCGGCCCATGCCGCGCAACAGCGGGAACGCAGTGTCGGCGCGACGCCGCGACGCCCGAGAGGCGATGAACCCCGCGGGGCCGTGATCGCCACCGAACAGGCCGGGCTGCTCGCCGAGTCCGTACCGGCGGAGCGCGCGGCGCCGATCCTGCCGCCCGGACCCTGCGTGCGGGTGCTCTCCGGCCCGAGTCTCGGGCGGGTCGTTCCGTTCCAATCGGACGAACTATCGGTGGGCCGGGTGGGCGTGCAGGTCGCCCTGGTGCGCAAGATCGCCGACGGGTTTCGGCTGGTCCCGGTCGAAGGCGCGCAACCGCCGCGAATCAATGGGGTTCCCGTCCCGGCCGAGGGCGCTGCGCTGCATCCCGGCGACACCTTCGAAGTCGCCGGCGTGCGGCTCGAACTCTCGCCTCAGACCTAGCCCCCCGAGCGGGTCGAGGTGACGCACAGCGTCACTTTCGCGGTCGAGGCGGTGTCGTAGTTCGGCGCGGGCCGCGCAACCGCGACCGCGGATTCACCTTCGCCGTCCGACCGTTCGTCCGTTCGTCCAGGAAAAAATAAATAAAACCAATGAGTTGAAACGTCAGCCCGGACCTTGCCGGGGTCCCGATGCTCTTGGCATATCGATTGCTCATTGAAGGACAGCATCGCTGGGTGCCGGATTTTCGGGATCGTCATCAACCAAGGAGACTTACCAATGAAACGGATTCAAAAAGGCTTCACGCTCATCGAACTGATGATCGTCGTCGCCATCATCGGCATCCTGGCGGCCATCGCGCTGCCGGCGTATCAGGACTACACGATTCGTGCGCGGGTTTCGGAAGGCATCTCGGCGGCGGGCGGTTGCAAGGCCGCAGTGGCCGAGTACACGGCGTCCAACGGTGCACTGCCGGCCAACCTTACGGCTTCAGGTTGCCAATCTACGGCTACCAGATATGTGGCATCGCTCGACGTTAACGCGCTGACGATTCTGGTGGTCATGAGCGCTGACACGGCGCTTGGCGGCGCGGCCGGAATGACGGTCACATTGAGCCCCGGCGCGCTGGTCAATAACGCCATCGCATCGTGGACTTGCCGCGGTTCGGTCGACAAGTACGTGCCCGGTTCCTGCCGCGCGTAAGTCTTGCTCGAAGCTGCAACGAAACGGGCCGCGACTGCGGCCCGTTTTTTCTTGTGGGATCGGCGGGAGAGTAACGATCAGAGGAGCGTTCGCCGCGTCGGCACTTGG
>JAQBEY010000063.1:0-43848 GCA_032123655.1 Betaproteobacteria bacterium | reverse complement strand
CAGCGTGACCAGCTGCGGCCTCGGGCTGACCGGGGCGGCGCCCTCGGGCGCCTTCGAGTTCCTGACCACCAAGAAGGACGAATTCGTCGGCTGGGCCCGCAAGTTCTCGCTGTTTCCGTATCCGTTCGTGACCGCCTGTTGCGCGATGGAATTCATGGCCGTGAGTTCCTCTCCCTACGACACCGACCGCTTCGGTGCTGCACTGCCGCGGTTTTCCCCGCGGCAGGCCGACCTGCTGATGGTGGTCGGTACGGTCACCCACAAGCAGGCACCGATCCTGCGCAAGGTCTATGAGCAGATGTGTGAACCGAAGTGGGTTATGGCCTTCGGCGTGTGCGCGACTTCGGGCGGCTTCTACCAGAACTACGCGGCGGTACAGGGCATCGACCGGATCATCCCGGTGGATATCTACGTGCCCGGATGCCCGCCCCGGCCGGAAATGGTGATCGACGGGATCATGCGTTTGCAGGACCTGATCGCGAAATCGAAGCACCCGATCATCACGGAGCGCTTCTGACCATGCCGGCGCCTGACGAGCGACTGCTGGAACGCTTGGCTGCGCTGGGCTGCGACGCAAGTCCGGGAACCGACATGCTGGTGGTCAAGGTCACACCGGCCGGGTTGGTCGAACTGGTGCGCCTGTTGCGCGACGAATGGGAATTCGACCTGCTCCTGGACATAACCGCGGTCGACTGGCTCGGTGATTCACCGAGGTTCGAGGTCGTTTACCACCTGTACTCGACGAAACGACACATCCGGGTGCGGGTGAAGGCGCGCATCGCGGAAGAAAATCCCGAAGTGGACACACTGACGTCGATGTTCGGCTCGGCGCATTTCATGGAGCGCGAGTGTCACGAAATGTTCGGCATCGTGTTTCGTGGCAACGCCGACCTGCGCCCGATCCTGCTCTACGAAGGTTTCGTCGGACACCCGTTGCGCAAGGATTACCCGAAGGAGCGCGAGCAACCGCTGGTGCCGCTGCGTAAATGAGCCTTCCGCCACTCGACCAGCCGCTTCCGAATCCCGTTCGCCCCGCGTTCGAGGCGAGCGACGACGGCCATGTGATCGTCAACATCGGTCCGTCGCATCCCGCCACGCACGGCACCGTGCAGATCATCGCCGAACTGGATGGGGAACGCGTCGTGCGCACCGACGTGCATGCCGGTTATCTGCACCGGGGCTTCGAAAAGGAGTGCGAGGCGCACACCTGGCACAACCTCATTCCCTACGTCGACCGCCTCAACTATGTTTCCGCACTGATCAATGACTTCGCTTACTGCGACGCAGTTGAGCGTCTGCTTGGAATCGAGATCACGCCGCGCTGCCGCTACCTGCGCACGCTGCTGTCCGAGTACTCGCGCCTGGTCGATCACCTGACCTGCATCGCCGCCGGGCTCATGGAGCTGGGTGCGATGACCGCGTTCCTCTATCTGGTGATGGTCCGCGACTACATGTACGAGCATCTTGCGGACCTGACCGGAGCCCGTGTCACCTATTCGTACGGGCGCATCGGTGGCCTTGCGCGCGATCTGCCTGAAGGCTGGCTCGACCGGCTCGAGGTGATCCTCGACAAGTACGAGGATTTCGTCGGTCGCGTTCACGGCCTGATGGACCGCAACCGCATCTTCATCGACCGGATGCGCAACGTCGGCGTGATCTCGACCGCGGAGGCGATCAACTGGGGCTACACCGGGCCGGTCCTGCGCTCGACCGGAGCGGCGCTCGACCTGCGCAAGGACACGCCCTACCTGGCCTACGCCGAACTGGATTTCGAGGTTCCGATCGGCATCAACGGCGACAACTACGACCGCTACTACGTACGCATGTGCGAGATGGACGAATCCGTGCACATGATGCGGCAAGTCGCCGACCTTTTGCCGGAAGGTCCGATCAACGTCGACGACCGCCGCTGCACCTTCCCCGAGAAATCGCTCGTCTACACGGAAATCGAGTCGCTGATCAATCACTTCAAGCTGGTGATGGATGGGCCGCAGGTGCCCGCGGGCGAGGTGTACGCGGCTCACGAATCGCCGAACGGCGAACTCGGCTTCTACCTGGTGAGCACCGGAGGCGGCGTCCCGTATCGGGTGCACGCGCGCGCGCCGAGCTTCATCCACGTGGGCGGCATCCACCGGATGCTCGATGGTTACCAGTATGCCGACATCGTGCCCACGTTCGGCTCGATCAACATGATCGGCGGCGAGTGTGACCGATGAATGAGCGATGAGCAACCGATGAGCGACGGCTGAGCAGATATGCGACACCTGATCCCCGAATTCGACCGGCTGAAGGCCCGTTTTCCGGAGGGCTTCGAGAGCTCGCTGTTGCTGCCCTGCGTGCGGCGCA
The DNA here is from genome assembly GCA_032123655.1 of Betaproteobacteria bacterium. Lineage (GTDB taxonomy): Bacteria > Pseudomonadota > Gammaproteobacteria > Burkholderiales > Casimicrobiaceae > VBCG01. The sequence goes on along the minus strand of JAQBEY010000063.1, from coordinate 41,502 downwards.
TCCAGGAAGACCGTGGCTTTGTCGCCGACAGCGACATCGATGGGCTGGTGGAGTACCTCGGCGTGCCGCGCATCCAGATCGAGGAGGTGCTTTCGTACTACACGCAGTTTCGCCGCGCTCCGGTCGGCCGCTGGCATGTGCAGTGCTGCCGCAACATCACCTGCTCGATGCGCGGTGCCGAGCGACTGATCGACCGGCTCGCGCAGCGGCTGGGCGTGGCGCCGGGGCAGACCACCACCGACGGTCGCTTCACGCTGTCCACCGTCGAATGCCTCGGCTCCTGCGGGACGGCGCCGGTAGTGATGATCAACGAAAAGTACCACGAGAACGTGAACATCGAAGCGCTCGAAACGCTGCTGACGGGGCTTGACTGACATGCCCGGCACGCCACTGCTGATGACGTTTCCGGTCACTGCGACCTCGCATCTGCTGGAGGACTACCGGGCGCGCGGAGGCTATGTGACGCTGGGCAAGGTCCTCGCCGGCATGAGACCGGAGGAAGTCACCAAGGAAGTTGCGGCCGCAGGCCTGCTCGGACACGGTGGTGCAGCGTTCTCGGCCGGACGCAAGTGGGGCGTCGTGCACCTGGACGACGGGCAGCAGCATTTCCTCTGCGCCAATGCCGACGAAGGCGAGCCCGGCACCTTCAAGGACCGCTGGATCCTGGAGCACGCGCCGCACCTGCTGATCGAGTCGATGTTGATTGCTTCATTCGCCTTGCAGGTTCGTCATGCCTTCGTCTACATCCGTGGCGAATTCGATCTACCGTACCGGCGGCTCGCGGCGGCCGTCGAGGAGGCCTACGCCGCCGGTTACCTTGGCGCGCCCGATCCCGGGACCGGATTCACCTGCGACCTGGTCGTCTATCGCGGCGCCGGTTCCTACGTGTGCGGCGAGGCGTCGGGCCTGCTGTCGTCGCTGGAAGGCAGGCGCGGCTATCCGCGCAACCGTCCGCCGCGGCTGACGGTGCGCGGTCTCTACCAACGGCCAACGGTGATCAACAACGTCGAGACGCTCGCCAATGTGACCGGCATCATCGCGCACGGCGCGGCGGAATACCGAAAAGTCGGCACCGCGAAGAGCCCGGGCACGCAACTCGTTTCGATCTCCGGGCACATCGCCCGCCCCGGTGTCTACGAGGTCGAGTACGGCTATCCGCTCACCCGGTTCCTGTTCGAGGACTGCGGCGGCATGCTGCCCGGGCACACGCTGAAGTGCATTGTCCCGGGTGGAATCTCGACCAAGGTGCTTACCGCCGCCGAGTGCGAAGGCGTGACCTATGACCACGCCTCGCTCGAGGCGGCGGGGTCGTCGCTGGGCTCGGGCGGCATGATCGTCATCGCCGAGGGCACCTGCATGGTGCGCCTGCTGCAGGTGTTGCTGCGTTTCTATCACCACGAGTCCTGTGGACAATGCACGCCCTGCCGGGAAGGCATGGGCTGGATGCACCGGATCATCGACCGCATCGTCGCCGGAAAAGGTCGCGCGGAGGACATCGAGCAGCTCTATGCGATTTCGATGATGAACGACGGCACCACGATTTGCGGCATGGGCGACGCTGCCGGCTACGCGACGGTCGGGATCCTGAACAAGTACCGCGACGAGTTCATCCACTGGATCGAGCATGGCAGCTCGCGCTGCGACGGTCGGCTGGAGGCCACGGCGCATGCCTGAGATCTTCATCAACGGAACTGCCGTACAGGCGGACGCGAGTCAAACCGTCATGCAGGCGGCGCAGGCGAGCGGCCATTTCATCCCTTACTTCTGCTGGCATCCGCAGCTGTCGGTCGCCGGAAACTGCCGGATCTGCACGATCCAGGTGGAAGGCCGCAGCTGGGTCGAGATCGCCTGCAACATGCCGGTGGCGGAAGGTCTGCGTGTCCTGACCGATTCCGATCTCGTTCGCGCGCATCGCAAGCAGGTAATGCAGCTGCTGACGCTCAATCACCCGGTCGACTGCGGCATCTGCGACAAGGCCGGCGAATGCTCGCTGCAGGACTACCACTACGCTTACAACGGCACGGCCTCCGTGTCCCGCGATCCGAAGGTCACTTCGACCAAGTTCCATGATCTGTCGGAACGCATCGTGCTGGACAACGAACGCTGCATCCTGTGCACGCGCTGCGTGCGTTTTACGCGGGAGATCTCGAAGTCCAACGCGCTGGGCGTCATTCATCGCGGCGACGCCTCGCTGCTGCGCTGTGCCGAAGACCACGCGCTCGACGCGGATCCCTATTCGGACAATGTGATCGACCTGTGTCCGGTGGGTGCGTTGCTGTCGCGGCCGTTCCTGTACAAGGCGCGCGTCTGGTACCTGCAGCCGACAGCTTCCGTTTGCCCGGGGTGCGCGCGTGGCTGCACCGTGCAGATCTGGCACCGCAAGGACGAATGGAAGCTGCGCGCGCTCGACCCGGCGCAGAACAACGAGATTGCCCGCGTCACACCGCTGGACAATCCTGCCGTCAATGGGCCGTGGATCTGCAACAAGGGGCGCGACCTTGCAAGCCTCCTCGGTCGGCCGCGTGCGGAGCAGGCGATGCACAAAGGCGCACCGGCCGATCTTGTCGCCGCCATCGCGTTGGCGCGGCAGCTTCTGGCCGGGGCGAGCAAGCCGGTGGCGTTGGTGTCGTCGTGGGGTTCCAACGAGGAACTCACCGCGTTCCGCGACACGCTCGGCGGTCGCTGCACGGTATTCGTCAAGCGCGACCGGGAGCCGGAAGAGGGCGAGCGGATCGAGGACGACATCCTCATCCACGCCGACAAGAATCCCAATACGGCCGGCGCCCGTGCGCTGTTCGGCGAGGCGAGCCTGCGCGCACCGGTCTTCGCCGATGATGCCGACCTGGTCCTGGTCTGGGGGGAGGGCTGCAATTTCGCCGACCTGCCGCCGAAGGCGAAGATCATCTTCCTCAACGCCTGGCTGCAACCGGAGAACGGACACGCCGACGTGTTCATACCGCTGTCCATCCAGACCGAACGGGCCGGGCACTACACCAACGCCGACGGCGTCGTGAGCGCCTTCGAGCGCTGTTTCGCGGCGCAGGACACCGTGGCGCACGCGCAGGAACTGTTTGCGGCGCTGGCCGGCGACCGGAGCGACTGACCATGGTCCAGGATCTCGTCGTCCATCTCGTCTACATCGGCTACGCGCTGGCGGTGCTGCTCACCTTCGGCACAGTGCTGACCTGGGTGGAACGCAAGCAGGCGGCAGTGATGTCCGATCGCATCGGCGCCAACCGCGCCTACGTGCGCATTCCGTTCACACAGATCAAGCTTGTCTGGTGGGGCCTGTTCCATGGTCTGGCCGACGGACTCAAGATGATGGTCAAGGAGGATTGGCGCCCTCGCACCCATGACTGGTACGCGTACGCTGTGGCGCCGTGGGTGGTCTTCACGCCGGTGCTGCTGGTGTTTGCGGTGATTCCCTTCGGTGGCGAGCTGGTGCCGGCCCGGCTGTTCGCCGGCCTGCCCGCCGTGGCCGAGTGGTTCGGTGACCGCGCCTATGCGATGCAGATCGCGCGACTCGATGCGGGACTGCTCATCGTGTTTGCCTTCGGCGGCATGTCGATCATCGGGGCGATGCTCGCCGGCTGGTCGTCCGCCAACAAATTCTCGATGCTGGGCGCGCTGCGCGCCGGCTCGCAGATGATTTCCTACGAGCTGGTCATGGGCCTGACCGTGCTCGGGCTGATTCTGATCTACGGCACGCTGGACCTGACGACGATCGTGCAGAAGCAGTCGGGAATCGTTCTCGGCGCGGTGCCGGCCTGGGGCATCGTCCTGCAACCGTTCGCGGCGACGCTGTTCCTCGCCGCGGCGATCGCCGAGAACAAGCGCATCCCCTTCGACCTGCCCGAGGCCGAGTCGGAGTTGATCGCCGGTTTCTACACCGAGTACAGCGCCATGAAAATGGGGTTGTTCATGTTTGCCGAGTTCATCGAGATCGCGATCATCGGCGCTTTGTTCACCACGCTCTTCCTGGGTGGCTACAACCTGCCGTACATGAGTGACGCCGGCTTCGCGTTCCCCGGTGGTTACGAGCTGCCGATGAGTCATGGTGCGGTCGTGGTTACCCAGCTGGTTGTCTTTCTGGCCAAGGTGCTGGCGGTCGCCAGCTTCCAGATTCTCATTCGCTGGTCGCTCCCGCGCTTTCGCTACGACCAGGTGCTCGCGTTCGCGTGGAAATTCATGCTGCCGCTGGCGCTCGCCAACCTGATCGTCACCGCGGTCGCCGTGTGGATGCTGTCGGCATGAGCCGCAAGCCCTACCGTCGCCGGAGGTACTGGAACTCGATGACCATGAGCCTGTGGGAGCGGGCGTACCTGCCCGAGATCCTGCGAGGGCTGTCGATCACCAGCGGAGTGTTCCTGCGCAACATGTGGCGCTGGGTGACGCTGCGCAAGGGCGCGCTCACCACCTATTACCCGGAAGAGACGCGCGCCGACTATGCCGCCGGCAACCGCGGCAAGCACATCCTGACGCAGCGCCCGGACGGGCGGCCGCAGTGCGTTGCCTGCAACATGTGCGCGACCGTCTGTCCGGCCAAGGTCATCGAGATCGACGCGGCATTCGACCCCGAAGATGTCGCGCATCCCAAGTATCCGTCACGCTTCGAGATCGACTATTCGCGCTGCATCTTCTGCGGGCTGTGCGTCGAGGCCTGTCCCGAGGACGCGATCCGGATGGTCAAGGAAGTACCGGATCTGCCGCGCTTCGACCGCGACCGGATGTGGCTCGCGCTGCCCGAACTGCTGCAGTGGCAACCGGCGCGCGACGTCGCAAAGCCCTACCCACCGCGTGGGGCGCAGGAGCCGACCAGGGGCGTGCCATGATCGATACGCTGCTCACCGGTCTCGACAACCTGCTGATCTACGTGTTCGCGCTGTCCGCGCTCGTCGGCGCGCTGATGATGCTCGTGCTGCGGCATCCGATGCAGGTGGCGATGGCGCTGATTTCGACGATGGTCTTTCTGGGCGGGATCTACGGCCTGCTGGGCGTGCACTTCGTCGCTGCCTTCCAGGTGCTGATTTACGTCAGCGCGGTCATGGTGTTCATGGTGTTCGTGATCATGCTGCTCGACGTGCGCGACGCGTCGTACGCGCATCGCTTCTCGCGCTGGCGGTACCCGGCGGTCGCGGTCGCGGCACTGCTGCTGGGCACGCTCGGGTACGCCGTATGGCAAGGCGTGTTCGTGCCGGCCGCGGGATCCGACGCCGCGTTCGGCCTGCGCGAATTTGCGGCGGCATTCCTCTCGGAGTACTGGCTGCAGTTCGAACTCACCTCGGTTCTGCTGGTGGCCGTGGTCGTCGCCGCGCTGGCCGTGCTCCGGGAAGGCAGGCGCCACCGTGGATAGACTGCAGATACTGCTGTTGCTCGCGATGGCGCTGTTCGCGGTCGGTCTGCTGGGCGTCATCATCCGGCGCAACCTGCTGGTCATGCTGATGTGCATGGAACTGATGCTCAACGGCGTGAACCTGTCTCTGGTGACCTTCGCGCAGCAGACGGGAACGGAAGCGGGCGCGGTGCTGGTCTTCCTGATCTTCGTCGTCGCCGCGGCCGAGATCGCCATCGCGATCCCGATCGTGCTGCTGCTCGTCCAGGGCAAGCGCACGCTCGACGCCGACGCCTACACGGACCTGAAGGGCTGACGTGACCACTGTGCTCACCCTCATCGTGCTGGCGCCGCTTGCCGGGTTCATGCTCAACGGGCTGATCGGCGCGCGGCTTGGCAACCGCTTTGTCGGCGTCGTCGGCTGCGGACTGCCGCTGGCCGCGTTCGCGCTGACGCTGGTGAGTTTCCGTGCGCTGGAGACCGGAGGAGCGCCGCTGATCGAGACTTTCTACACGTGGGCGCGCATCGGCCCGCGCGTCTTCGATGTCGAGTTCTATTTCGATCGCCTGTCCGCGGTGATGACGCTCATCGTCACCGGCGTCGGCACGCTGATCCACGTCTATTCACTGGGTTACATGAAGGAGGACAAGGGCTACGCGCGCTACTTCGCCTACCTGAACCTCTTCCTGTTCTTCATGCTGCTGCTGGTGCTTGGGCGCTCGCTGCTGGTGTTGTTCGTGGGCTGGGAGGGCGTCGGGCTGGCGTCCTACCTGCTGATCGGTTTCTGGTTCGAGGATCCGGAAAAGGCGCGTGCCGGCAAGAAGGCATTCGTCGTCAACCGGATCGGCGATGCCGGCTTCCTGCTGGGGATGTTCCTGCTGTTCTGGGCGCTCGGCACGCTGGACATGGACCGGATCAACGCCGCGTTCAACGGCGCAGCCTTGCCGGCCGTATCGGCGAGCCTGGTCGGCATTCTGCTGTTCATCGGCGCGACCGGCAAGTCGGCGCAGATCCCGCTGCACGTCTGGCTTCCGGATGCGATGGCCGGCCCGACGCCGGTATCAGCGCTCATCCACGCGGCGACGATGGTCACGGCCGGCGTTTACCTGGTGGCGCGGATGTCGGGCATCTACCTGCATGCGGAGGTGGCCTCGCAGGTGGTCACGACCATCGGACTGGTCACGGCGTTCTTCGCGGCCACGATCGCGGTGGTGCAGACCGATATCAAGAAAGTGCTCGCCTATTCGACGGTATCGCAGCTGGGCTTCATGTTCGTGGCGCTCGGCGTTGGCGCCTATGGCGTGGCGATCTTCCACGTCACCACGCACGCGTTTTTCAAGGCCTGTTTGTTCCTGGGCGCCGGCAGCGTGATCCACGCGCTCGGCGGCGAGCAGGACATCCGCAAGATGGGCGGGCTGGCGCGCCGGATCCCCGTGACCTTCGTCACCTTCGTCGTCGCCACGGCGGCGATCGCCGGCATTCCTCCGCTCGCCGGATTCTTTTCCAAGGACGAGATCCTCTGGTTTGCCTTTGCCAGCAGTCGGGGCGGCGCGCCGCTGCTCTGGCTGGTCGCGACGCTGACTGCACTCCTCACGTCCTTCTACATGTTCCGGCTGGTGTGGCGAACTTTCCTCGGGGCGTCGCGCATGGACGAAAAGACGGCGCATCACGTGCACGAGTCGCCATGGTCGATGGGTGGCGTCCTGGTCGTGCTGGCGATGCTGTCGGCTATCGGCGGGTTCATCGCGGTGCCGCACTACCTCGAAGCGCTGTTGCCGGCGCCGCCGGTGGAGCAGGCGCTCCATCATCTGGAAACGCCGCTGCTCGTGCTGTCCGTCGTCGTCGCCTTCGCGGGACTGGCGGCAGCGGCGTTTCTCTACGGAGGCACCGCGGCACGCGCCGCGCGTATGGAGGCGCGCTTTGCCGGGCTGCACCGGATCCTGACGCACAAGTATTACATCGACGAGATCTACGAGCGCTGCCTCGGCGGTCCGCTGGTATGGATTTCCGAGCACGTCTTCCTGCGTACCGGCGACCGCTTGCTGCTCGACGGCACGCTCAATGGCATGGCCGGCCTTGCGCAGCGTGTGGCGGGAGGACTGTCGCGCCTGCAGTCCGGAAGTCTGCATCGGTACGCGTTCCTGGTGCTCGCTGGCGCGGTGGCCTGTCTCGCCTGGAGCCTGTCGCATGTCTGAAGCGACGCTGCTGAATCTGGTGCTGTTCCTTCCGGTGCTGGGGATCGCGCTGGTCGTGGCGCTGCCGGCCGGACGCGATGGCGCCGTCCGTTGGGCGACCTTCTGGGTGATGATGGTTCAGCTTGCGCTGACCACGCTGCTCTACTGCCGATTCGATGCCGCGGTTCCCGGGCTGCAGTTCGAGACGCGGCTGCCGTGGATCGAGGCCTGGGGTGTCTACTACCAGATCGGCCTCGATGGCTACAACCTGCTGCTGGTGCTGCTGACCACGTTCCTCGGGCCGTTGGTGGTGGCAGGGGCGTTCACCGCGATCAGCAAGGACGTGAAGCTGTTCTACGCGATGGTGCTGCTGATCCAGTTCGCGATGCTCGGCACGTTTGTCGCGCAGGATCTCTTCGTCTTCTACCTGTTCTGGGAGATGATGATGATCCCGATGTTCCTGATCATCGGCATCTGGGGCGGCGAGCGGCGCATCTACGCGACGCTCAAGTTCGTGCTGTATACCGCCTTCGGCAGCATCCTGATGCTCGCCGCCGTGATCTACCTCGTCTATTCGCTGCGGGCGTCCACCGGCATCACGTCGTTCGCCTTCGCCGACCTGCTCGGCACGCCGCTGCCGATGTCCGTGCAGCTATGGCTGCTGGCGGCGTTCGGACTTTCCTTCGCGATCAAGGTGCCGCTGGTGCCGTTGCACACCTGGCTGCCCGACGCGCACGTCGAGGCGCCGACGGCGGGGTCGGTGATCCTGGCCGGCGTCCTGCTGAAGATGGGTACCTACGGCTTCATGAAGCTGGGCTTTCCGCTGTTTCCGGACGCCACGCGGGCATTGACCCCGGCGCTGATGACGCTGGCGGTCATCGCCATTGTCTATGGCGCCTGCCTCGCGCTGGTGCAGAACGACATCAAGAAAATCATCGCCTACTCGTCGATCAGCCACCTGGGCTATGTGATGCTCGGGCTGGTGAGCCTGGACCTGCTCGGCATCCAGGGCGCGATCATCCAGATGGTCAGCCACGGGCTGACCGCGGCCGGCCTGTTCCTGATGGTCGGGATGATCTACGAGCGCTGCCACACGCGCGAACTCGCTGCCTATGGCGGACTCGCCAAGGTGCTGCCGGTCTACTCGGTGTTCTTCATGATCCTGACGCTGGCGTCGATCGGCCTGCCGACGACCAGCGGTTTCACCGGCGAGTTTCTGGTCCTGTTGGGCACGTTCACCTCGGCCTGGCCGCAGTACGTCGACGGTGCGCCCTGGCCGTTGGCGATGGCGGTCACCGCGGTGACCGGCGTGGTGCTGGGCGCGCTGTACATGCTCCGCTTCGCGCAGCATTTCCTGTTCGGTGCCGAGCGCGTGCCGCACGGACCCGTCGCCGACCTGGGCTTGCGCGAGAAGCTGATCCTGTTTCCGATCGTCGTGGCGATCTTCGCGCTGGGGTTGTTCCCCGACGCCCCGATGCGCAAGACCGAGCTGGCCGCGCAGCATTACCAGGCGCTGGTGCTGGCGCCGCGCGCACCGGGGAGCACGCCGTGAGCTGGCTTTCCATCCTGTATGCGCTGGCGCCGGAAAACGCGCTCCTGGCCGGCATTGTCGCGCTGACGCTGGTGGCGATCGTGATGGACCGGCCACGGGGACTGCTGTTGCTGACCTTCGCCGCGATGGCGGCCGCCGCCGCCATGGCGTGGATGCATTACCGGACCGGCTTTGACCTAACGCCGTTTCCGGGACAGTTCTCGGTCGATCCGACAGGATCGCTCGCCAAGGCCGCCGTGCTGGCGCTGTCGCTGCCGGTGCTGCTGCTCGCGCGCGACGAATTTGCCGACGACGCGCCGTTCCACATCCTGATTCTCTGCGCGCTGTATGGATTCTGCCTGCTGCTGTCGGCCGACAGTTTCCTGACGCTGTTCCTCGGCCTGGAGATCATGTCGATGCCGGTCTACGCGCTGGTGCTGCTCGGCTATCGCACGCCGCAGGCGCCGGAGGCCGCGCTCAAGTACCTGGTGCTCGGCGGGACGGCGACGGCCATGCTGCTCATGGGAATCTCGCTGCTGTACGGCGGCACGGGTTCGCTGGCGCTGACCGTGTTCGCCGCCGCCCTCTCGGGCCGGGACCTGCTCTCGACCGCCGCGGTCGTGCTGGTGCTCGCCGCCTTTTTCCTGAAGGCGGCGATCGTGCCGTTCCATGCCTGGGCGCCGGACGCCTACGAGGGGGCAAGCGTACCGGTGACCGCGTTCATGGCGACCGTCGTCAAGGCGGGCGTGCTGTTCGCGGCGCTTCGGCTCTTCGGCACGGCGTTGGTCGAACGCCCGCTGGTCGACCTCATCGCGATTCTTCCGCTGGTGTCGATCGTCTGGGGCAACCTGGCGGCGATGCGACAGACGAGCTTCCGTCGAATGATTGCCTATTCATCGATTGCCCACGCCGGTTACCTTTTCTACGCATTCCTGGGCGACGGTGCCGGGCGCTTCCAGGCGGTGGTCTTCTATGTCGTTGCCTATGGCTTCATGAACGTGCTCGCGTTCGCGTCACTGCCGCGAGCCGGCGAAGGCGCACAGGACGATCGCATCGATGATCTGGCCGGGCTTTCCGGCCGTCGTCCCTTCGCTGCCGTGATGATCGCCATGGCGATGTTGTCGCTTGCCGGAATTCCGCCATTCCCGGGCTTCGTCGCCAAGTTCCTGATCTTCAGCAACGTGCTGGCCGCCGGCTATACGGTCTATGCGGTGCTGGGTCTGGTCGGCAGCTACCTCGGCATCTATTTCTACCTGCGGGTGATCCAGACAATGTTCATGAGCGCGACGGCGGCAGCAGCGCCGTGGCGGCTCCACAGCGGCACGGCGTTCGCCGCCGTGCTGCTCTGTCTTGCGCCGATGATTCTGATGGCGGTGTTTCCGGGCTGGTTCCTGGCGCTGCTGCCGTTCTGACGCCAATGACCTGGCGTGTCCGACACCCGATCCGGACCGGACGTCAGGTACCCGCCCGCTTGGCGACCGGAGAGTGCATGTCGAGCAACTGCACCCGGGTTGCCTGCAGCCGCTCCGACACCACACCGAGCATCCGGTACATGAGCGCAAAGCCGAACGACTTGTCCTCATTGCACGCGGCGATCAGCGCATGACCGTCGATCGCCAGTGCGTCGACGTGCTCGAGCGCGCGCGCCCCGAAATGCTTGCCCCGGCCCATCATGATCGCCGACCAGCCGAATTCGTCGCCCGCCGAAAGCGTCTGCACCCGGAAGCGGTGGTCCGGCGCGGCGATTTCGAGCGCGACCCGGCCGTTCACGATCAGATAGAACTCGTGACAATCGTCGCCTTCGCGAAAAATGACCTGGTCCGGCTCGAAAGTCACTTCATGCGCCAGCGCCGCCATCTTGTCGAAATCCGAGGGGGCAAACGCCTCTATGAATGGATGCCGGTGCAGCAACCCGATCAGCGTGTCCTTGGTCATGGTGATCTTCCTCCTGAAATCGCGCGCCGACCGGATCCGGCTGGCGCGCACGCCCCATTTGCGGAACGCCGGTCGGCGGGCGCTTGCCGCGACGTGTTCATGCAAGTGTACTGCCGTGCCGCGCCCGTGGCACATATTTGTGGAGGCTGTTGATGGGCGCATGGGCCATTTCGCTGATCATGGCGATCGCGGTCGCGGCCTTCGTGGCGCTCGCGTGGCGCAAGCTCGCCATCGTCGTGCGACTGGCGCCCGAGGCGCGGACCGACCAGCCCTGGCGCCGCATGGGCTCCGTGCTGGTCAACGGCTTCCTGCAGCGGCGCATGGTCGCCCGCGAATGGATGCCGGGACTTATGCATGTGGTGATCTTCGCCGGCTTTCTGACGCTGCTGGTGCGCAAGGTCCAGCTGATCGTCATCGGCTTCCACGAAACCTTCACCTACCCGGGGGTCGCTGGCGGCTTCTTCGCGGCCGCGAAGGATGTCGTCGAGATTGCGCTGCTGGCAGCACTCGCCTACGCGTTCTGGCGCCGCTATGTCCTGCGGCCGCCGCGTCTCGAACCAAACCGCGAGGCGCTGGTGGTGTTGTCGCTGATCACCGTCATCGTCGTGACGGATCTCCTGTTCGACGGCTTTCGCTTCGTGCTGCACGCACAGGCCGATTCCAGCATAGCGCATGAGCGCGACTTTGCGTTTGCCGGCCGCCTGGTCGAGGCTGCGCTCGCCGGTCTGTCGCCGGACGCGCTGCGGATCGGCTATCACCTGGCGTACTGGACGCAGGTTGTCGTGGTGTTCGCCTTCCTCGTGTTGTTGCCGACCGGAGAGCATTTCCATATCGTCACGGCGCTGCCGACGCTTTATTTTCGTCGCGGCGGACCCGCCAACACCGTGCCCGGCATCGATCTCGAGCGGATCATGGAAGGGGAGGGTGACGACCTGCGCCTGGGCGTGCGCACCGCTGCGGACCTCACCTGGAAAGACGGCCTCGACGCCTTCACCTGTACCGAATGCGGACGCTGCAAGGACGCCTGCCCGACCTTCCTGACCGGCAAGCCGCTGTCGCAGAAGTGGGTGTACGACAGCCTGAAGCACCATCTGCTGGCGCAGCGCGACGCCATCGTCGCGGACGATGCCGGCGATGCGGATCCCCGGGCTGCGCTGCCTCCGCTGGTCCCCGACGTGATCAGCGAGGACACGCTGTGGGCATGCACGACCTGCGGCTACTGCGAAGCCGCGTGTCCGATCGAACTCGAGCACCTGCCGAAGTTCTACCGCATGCGTCAGCAACGCGTGCTGATCGAAGGCGCATTCCCTGCGGCGCTCAAACCGATTTTCGCTGCCTACGAGGCGCAGAGCAATCCCTGGGGCTTTGCGGTGGAAACGCGCGGCGACTGGGCTGCCGGGCTGGATTTGCCGATCGTCTCCACCGCAGAAGAAGTCGCGCGGCTGGACTACCTGTACTACGTGGGCTCGGCTGAGTCCTTCGACCCGCGCGGGCAGCGAATCGCGCGGGCCTTCGCGACCATACTCGGCGAGGCCGGCGTGCGCGTCGGCATACTCGGCGCGGCGGAATCGTCGACCGGCGAGTGCGTGCGGCGCGTCGGCAACGAGATGCTCTTCCAGGCGCTGGCGGGCCAGCTCGTCGGCACGCTGAACGGTCTCGGCGTCACACGGATCGTCACCTGCGACCCGCATGCGTTCAACACGCTCAAAAACGAGTATCCGGCGTTCGGCGGCCATTACGAGGTGTTGCATCACACCGAACTCATCGCGCGTCTGATCGCGGACGGGCGGATCCGGGTGAGTCCGAAATACGAGCGGGTCATCTATCACGAACCCTGCTACCTCGGCCGCCACAATGGCCAGTACGAGGCGCCGCGCGACATCCTGCGCGCGTTGTGCCGCGACCGTCCGCTCGAGTTCGAGCTGAACCGCGAGAAGGCAATGTGTTGTGGCGCCGGCGGCGGGCGGATGTGGCTCGAAGAATCGCAGGGAACCCGGATCAACGTCCTTCGCGTCGGGCAGGCACTGCCGCAGGCACCGCGGACCATCGCCACCGCGTGCCCCTACTGTGCAGTCATGATGGCCGACGGCGTCTCGGCAAAGGACTTGCTTGATTCGGTCGACACCCGCGACATTGCCGAACTCGTGGCGGGCGCCATGGAGCGTCGGGAGTCGCCGAGCGGGCCCCCATGATGTAGACGAATGTTTTCTGCGACGAGGCGAGCCGCAGTGCGCCCGCGCCGGGTCGGATTGGACGACACCGGGTGATGCGGTGGCCCGCGGTGTGGACCGATGGTTTGCCTTCGATCAACAAGTTCGTCGGCCACGCCCGCTAAGCTGCCGGGGGCGTTGCGCACTCACGGCAGGCCGCCGTAGCCGGTGGTGCGGGTTGTTGCGGCACCGCACAAAAGGGGGATCGACTGCAGTGGCACTGCACCGAATCGCAAAGGGCCTTGATATTCCGCTTTCGGGTGAGCCGTCGGCCGCGATCGAAGACGCGGTCGTGCCCGCGCGGGTTGCGTTGCTCGGCGCCGATTCGATCGGGCTCAAGCCGACGCTGCTGGTCGATGTCGGAGACCAGGTGCTTCGTGGTACGCCGCTGTATGAAGACAAGAAGACGCCCGGGGTTCGCTACACGGCACCCGCGGCCGGCGTGGTCGCCGCCATTCACCGTGGCGACCGGCGCGCGTTCCAGTCGATCGTGCTCGACATCGACGCAGACGATGGTCCCGACCGGCAGGTGACGTTCACGCGGTACAGTGGTGCCGCGCCCGAGTCGCTCGACGCTGCGGCGGTAGGTGCGCTGCTGGTCGAGTCGGGTATGTGGCCCGCGCTGCGCACGCGCCCTTTCTCGCATGCTCCCCGGCCTGGAACCTCACCGCATGCACTTTTCGTCACGGCAATGGATACGCGTCCGCACGCGCCCGACGTCGAGCGAATCGTGGCGTCGCGCGCCGCCGACTTCGAGACCGGGCTGATCGCGCTGTCGCGTTTGTGCGAGGGAAAGACCTACGTCTGCGCCGCGCCGGAAACGGACTTGCAGTTGCCAAAGGACCCGCGCATCGTCCGGGAGGATTTTGTCGGCCCGCATCCGGCCGGCACGGTCGGGTTGCACATCGACACGCTCGATCCGGTCGACGTCGGTCATGCGGTCTGGCACATCGGTTATCAGGATGTGCTGGCCGTCGGCCGGCTGGTGACCACAGGTTCGCTCGATATCGAGCGGGTGATCACCCTCGCCGGACCGGGTGCGCTGCGCCCTCGCCACCTGCGCACGCGCCTCGGCGCGGCGTTGGCCGACGTCACGCGTGGCGAGCTGGCACCGGGCGCGCAACGGGTGATCTCCGGTTCGGTCCTCGACGGTAGTACGGCGATGGGTGACGTGCACGGCTATCTTGGCCGCCACCATTTGCAGGTCGCGGTGGTGCCTGAAGGTTCGGAGCGTGAATTGTTCGGCTGGATCGCGCCGGGGATACGCAAGTTCTCACTCTGGGGCGTGGTGTTCGGCGCCTGGTCCGGGCAGCGGGTGCCGCTGTCGACGACCACCAATGGCGGACCCCGCGCGATGGTGCCGATCGGCGCCTACGAACGGGTGATGCCGCTGGACCTGATGCCGACCTTCCTGTTGCGTGCGCTGATCATCGGCGACATCGAGCGCGCCGAGGAACTGGGCGCGCTCGCGCTGGACGAGGAAGACCTGGCGCTGTGCACGTTCGTCTGTCCGGGCAAGACCGAGTACGGGCCGCTGCTGCGCCGCGTACTCGAGCGCATCGAGAAGGAAAGTGCGACATGAGCCGCCTGCGCGCGACGCTCGACCGGGTCGGACAGCACTTCGAGAAGGGCGGACGTTTCGAGCGCTTCTATCCGTTATGGGAGGCGGCGGACACGTTTTTCTACACGCCGGCGTCGGTCACCAGGACCGGCGCGCACGTGCGCGATGCGTTGGACCTGAAACGCATGATGATGCTGGTGGTCATCGCCACGCTGCCGGCGGTGTTCATGGCCATGTACAACACCGGCCTGCAGGCCAACCTGGCGCTCGACCCGGCCAAGGCGGCGACGCTGGTGGGCTGGCGACACGAAGTGATTCGCTGGCTTGGTGTCGGCTACGCGCCCTACGGCCTGCTCGACTGCACGGTACACGGCGCGCTGTACTTCCTGCCGCTGTACATCGTGACCATGGTCGTCGGGTTGTCGTGGGAGGTGCTGTTCGCCATCGTGCGTAAGGTCGAGGTGAACGAGGGCTTTTTTGTCACCGGCATCCTGTTCCCGCTGATACTGCCGCCGACCACGCCGCTGTGGCAGGCGGCCATCGGCATCAGCTTCGGCGTGGTGCTGGCGAAGGAAGTGTTCGGCGGCACGGGTATGAACTTCGTCAACCCGGCGCTCGCGGCGCGCGCCTTCCTGTTTTTCGCCTATCCGGCGGCGATTTCCGGTGACGCCGTATGGACGGCGATACCGAAGGAGGCCGCAATCGACGGGTTTTCGGGCGCGACCATCCTGGCACAGTTGCGCGGACTCACCGACACCAGCACGCTCGACTTCTGGGCATGGATGCGCGCCTTTCTCGGCCTCGAGCCTGGCTCGATGGGCGAGACCTCTGCGCTGGCCTGTCTGATCGGTGCCGTGCTGCTGATCGTCACCGGCATCGGTTCGTGGCGGACGATGGCCGGCGTTACCCTCGGCACGATTGTCATGGCCATGCTGCTCAATTTCATCGGTTCCGCGACCAACGCGTTCTTCGGCATGCCGTTCTGGTGGCACATGGTGCTGGGTGGTTGGGCCTTCGGCACCGTGTTCATGGCCACCGATCCGGTGACCTCGCCATTCACTGAGCGCGGCAAGTGGATCTACGGTGGAATGATCGGTGCGCTGGTGGTGCTGATCCGCACGGTGAATCCGGCGTATCCGGAATCGATGATGCTGGTGATTCTGTTCATGAACGTCATGGCGCCGCTGATCGACCATCCGCTGGTTCGGGCCAATATCAGGCGCAGGAAACTTCGCAATGCCCAACGTTGATTCCACGCGCTATACGATCGGCTTCGCAGCGGTCGTCTGCGTGGCCTGCGCGCTGGTGGTCGCCGTGTCCGCTGTCGGGCTGCATTCGCGCCAGGAGGAAAACCGCAGCCTGTACCGGCAGAAGAACGTGTTGCTCGTCGCCGGCCTGCTGCAGCCCGATGCCGAGGTCTCGAAGAAGGAGATGCGCGAGATCTTCGATCGCAATATACGAATCCGCCTGGTCGAGCTTGCCGCAGGCGACTACATGGCCGATGGCAAGATCGACCCCGAAACCTACGACCAGTTGCGGGCGCGCAACGACCCGGCGCTCTCCCGCGTGGCGCCGCCGAACCCGGCGAAGGTCTCCCGACTGCCGACCTATGCCGCGGTCTACCAGGTCATTGACATCAAGAGCGGTAGCGTGAGCCAGGTCGTGCTGCCGATCGAGGGGCTGGGCATGTGGGGAACGATCTACGGCTTCCTGGCGATCGACCGCGACGGCCGGACCATTCGCGGCATCACCTTCTACGACCAGAAGGAGACGCCAGGCCTGGGCGGCGAGATCGCCAACCCGCGCTGGCAGGCGCTGTGGGTGGGTCGCCATGCCTACGATGCCAACTGGGAGCCGAAGATTGCCGTGGTCAAGGGTGTCGGGGGACCGCCGGAACAGTTCCCGCATCGGGTCGACGCCATCTCCGGTGCGACCATCACCAGCCTGGGCGTGTCGCGGCTGGTCGGCTTCTGGCTGTCCGATGACGGGTTCGGTCGCTATCTCGCGCACGTTCGTGAAGGAGGCAAGTCTTGAGCGTCATCGACACCCTGCTGCCCGGAAAGACGCGCAGCGTGCTGCTCGCGCCGATCCTGACCAACAATCCGATCGCCGTGCAGGTACTCGGCATCTGCTCGGCGCTGGCGGTGACGACCCGGATCGACAAGGCGCTGGTCATGGGCGCCGCCGTCATCCTGGTCGGCGCCCTCGCCAATCTCGCGGTCAGCCTGGTGCGCAACTACACGCCGAGCAGCATCCGCATCATCGTCCAGCTCGCCATCATTGCCTCGTTGGTGATCATGGTCGACCAGTTTCTCAAGGCCTACCTGTTCGAACTTTCGCTGGAGCTGTCGGTGTTCGTCGGACTCATCATCACCAACTGCATTGTCATGGGGCGCGCGGAGGGGTTCGCGATGCAGAACCCGCCGTGGCTGTCGTTTGTCGACGGCATCGGCAACGGGCTCGGCTATGCGCTGATCATGCTGCTGGTCGCCTTCGTCCGCGAGCTGACCGGCGCGGGCAAGGTGCTGGGCTTCACCGTGCTGCCGCTCGCCATCGAAGGCGGCTGGTACGAGGGCAACGGGCTGATGCTGCTCGCCCCCTCGGCGCTGTTCATCGTTGCGCTGCTGATCTGGGCGCTTCGTGTCTGGAAGCCGGAACTGCAGGAAAAGGATTAGGCGATGGAACACTACGCCAATCTCCTCGTCCGCTCGGTGTTCATCGAGAACATGGCGCTCGTCTATTTCCTGGGCATGTGCTCCTACCTCGCCTGTTCCAGGAAGGTCGAGACGGCGCTGGGGCTGGGGGTCGCGGTCGTGTTCGTGCAGACGCTCACCGTGCCGCTGAACAACCTGTTGCTGCGCTACCTGTTGAGCGAGGGTGCGCTCGCGTGGATCAGTCCGACGCTGGCCGAGGTCAACCTGACCTTTCTGTCGTTCATCCTGTTCATCGCCACCATTGCGGCCGCAGTGCAGATCGTCGAGATGACCGTCGATCGCTTCGCGCCCGCGCTGTACTCGACCCTCGGCGTGTTCCTGCCGCTGATCGCCGTGAACTGCGTGATTCTGGGCGGATCGCTATTCATGCAGGAGCGCGACTACACGTTTGGCGAGTCGGTCGTGTTCGGCTTTGGCTCGGGCCTCGGCTTCGCGATCGCCATCGTCGCCATCGCGGCCATTCGCGAAAAACTCACCTATTCGAATGTCCCGGACGGGTTGCGCGGACTGGGGATCACCTTCATCTCCGCAGGGCTGATGTCGCTTGCCTTCATGATGTTCTCGGGAATTCAACTCTAGCCATGCTCGACATCGTCGTCGCCGTCGTGATGTTCACCACCGTGGTGCTGCTGCTGGTCGGCGTGCTGCTGGGCGCACGGCGCAAGCTGGTTCCCTCCGGCGACGTTTCCATAACCGTCAACGAGGATTCGGCCAAGGCACTGAAGGTCGCCGCAGGCGGCACGCTGCTGGGCGCGCTGGCGAAACACCAGATCTACATCCCCGCCGGCTGCGGGGGCCGTGGCTCCTGCGGCGCCTGCGAAATCGTGGTCAAGGACGGTGGCGGCACGCTGCTGCCCACCGAAACCGGCTTCATCTCGCCGGGAGAGGCCAAGCGCGGCTACCGCCTTGCCTGCCAGGTCAAGGTCAAGCGCGACATGAAGGTCGAGGTGCCGCCCGAGATCTTCAGCGTGCGCAAATGGCAGTGTCGCGTGCTGTCCAATCGCAACGTGTCGACGTTCATCAAGGAGCTGAAGCTGGCACTCCCCGAAGGCGAGAGCGTGCCTTTCCGCGCGGGCGGCTACGTGCAAGTCGAGTGTCCGCCGCACACCATCGACTTCCACGACATTGCCATCGACCCGGAATTTCGTGCCGAGTGGGACCAGTTCGATCTGTGGCGTTTCCGCTCGGTGGTGACCGAACCCGTCGAGCGGGCCTATTCGCTGGCGAATTATCCGCTGGAGAAGGGCGTCCTGCTGTTCACCATCCGCATCGTCTTCGCCCCCGACTACCGCGAGGACATCCCGCCCGGAATCATGAGCACCTGGCTGTTCAACCTCAAGGAGGGTGACACGGTGACGGTGTCGGGTCCCTACGGCGAATTTTTCGCCCGCGAAACCGACAACGAGATGTGCTTCGTCGCCGCGGGTGCTGGCATGGCACCGATGCGCTCGCACATCTTCGACCAGTTCTTCCGGCTGCAAAGCAAGCGCAAGATGACGTTCTGGTACTCGGCACGCAACCTGCCGGAGGCGTTCTACGTCGAGGAGTTCGAGCAGCTGGCGCGCGAGCACGACAACTTTGAATGGCATCTGGTGCTGTCCGAGCCGCGGCCCGAGGACAACTGGACCGGACCCATCGGGCTGGTGCGGCACAACGTGCTGCGTGATATCTATCTGAAGAAGCATCCGGCGCCGGAGGACATCGAGTACTACCTGTGCGGGCCGGCGATCATGAACAAGGCGGTGATCAACATGTTGCTTTCGCTGGGCGTCGACCGCGAGAACATCATGCTGGACGATTTCGGCTGAGCCAACGCCGCCAGTCGCAGGAGCGACACGGGTGAAGCGAACAACGAGCGGGAGAAGGGCCATGGGACAACAGACAGTTGCCGACATCGTGAAGGACCGCAAAAGCGACGATTTGATTTCGGTCGACGCCGGCGCGACCGTCGCGGAAGCGGTGGAAGTCATGGGCGCGCGCGAAGTGGGTGCGGTGCTGGTGATGAGCGAGGAGGGGCTGGTGGCCGGCATCTTTTCCGAGCGCGACCTGCTGGCGCGTGTCGTGCGGCCCGGGCGCGACCCGCGCACCACGCCGCTGTCGATGGTGATGACCCGCGATGTCCGCTTCGTTTCGCCGGGCACGACGACCGAGGCGGCGCTTTCGCTGATGCACCTGCTGGCCTTCCGGCATCTGCTGGTCATCGACGGGCCGCATGTGCACGGAATCATTTCGATGCGCGACCTCGTCTTCCAGATGGTGCGCCAGGGCGAGGGACGCTTCGAGGCCGCGGTGCGCGATGTGGCGCCGGATTCCTCCACTTGAGTTCGCGCCGCACTCAACAGTTACGGAGCACCAATATGGATACGCTGCTTTCTTCCCGCCGTCGTCTGCTGCTGCAGGGACTGTCCGCCGCGGTGCTCGTCGCCGGTTGCGGCGAGTCCGCATCCAGGAGTGGCGCGACCCGCTCGCAGGTGGCATTTGGCGGCCCGAGCATGGGCTCCACGTATTCGGTCAAGCTGGCGGGCACTGCTGCGGGAAGTGACGCCGCCGTATCGGCGCAGCGGGCGGTGGAGAACGCGCTTGGCGAAGTTGTTGCGCGGATGTCGAGCTACGATGCCGGCAGTGAATTGTCGCGCTTCAACGCGCATGCCAGCACTGTGCCGTTCGAGCTTTCACCGGCGACCATTGCGGTGTTCACGCAGGCGGCGGAAGTCAGCGTCGCAACCGCAGGTGCGTTCGACATCACCGTGGCGCCGCTGGTCGACGCCTGGGGCTTCGGCCCGCGCAAATCGCAGCAGGTGCCGCGGGACGCCGACCTGCGGGTTGCCGCGCAGACGGTGGGTTGGAAGCAGGTTGCGCTCGATCCAGCCGCGAACACGGCCGCCAAGGCAGACCCGGCGCTGCGCGCCGACCTCTCGGCGATCGCCAAGGGTTACGCCGTCGATCGGGCCGCGGCAGCACTCGACGAATTGGGCATTGCCGACTACCTGGTGGAAGCCGGCGGCGAGGTGCGCACGCGTGGATACAACGCCCACGGTCGACCCTGGCAGATTGCCGTGGAGCGGCCGGACACGCTGCCGCAGCGGGCGCATCTGATCGTGCCGTTGTCCGGACTGGCGATGGCCACCTCCGGCGATTACCGGATCTACTTCGAACAGAATGGCCGCCGCTACAGTCACGAGATCGACCCGGCAACCGGACGTCCGATTGCCACCGGACTGACGTCGGTGAGCGTGGTTGCCCCAAACTGCGCGTATGCTGACGCGATGGCCACTGCGCTGATCGTGCTCGGCCCGGAGCGCGGCTATGCGCTGGCCGCGGATGCAGGACTCGCGGCGCATTTCATCGTACGCGAAACCGGCACCGGCCTGCGCGACCGGTCGACGCCTGCCTTTGTGTCGCTTGGCGGCCGGCCGGCGGCCTGATCGGGAAAGCTGGGCGATGCCGCTGCTCACCGTCTTCATCCTCGCGTTGCTGCTGATCGGCGCCGGCGTGCTGGCGATGGCCGTCGGCGTGATCTTCCGGCGGCCATGCCTGCGCGGCTCCTGCGGCGGACCGGCGGTCACCGGTCCCGACGGGCAATCGCTGTCCTGCGCGACCTGCCCGAACCGGCGACGTCCGGAAGCGTAACCGTGGCGGCGCAGCGCAATCCTGCCCAATCCGCTAGGTTCCGGCCGACCTGTCGAAATGAAGGATGCAATATCGATGCGCGGTCGATGTTGCCTTTCTGCACGAATTCTCGCGGTTCGAGACCGGTGTGGCCGCAATTTGACTTCGGTCAAACCGGGGCCGCGCTTGAGCGGGTATCAAAACGGGATGCGGGCGAGGAAATCGGGTTGCGCAAATGCCACAGTGCGACAACTTGCCGCGGGCTGGGTCGGGTTTTTCGGTTGAGCGAATCCCGTCAAATTGTTAAAAAGAACTGTCGGGCGCGCCGCAGCAATTGATTGGTGATCGACGGTTTGCGGAAGCAGAAGTCGGGCAGGGCGGCCACGCAGGCTGATGTCGACAACACAACCAGCAGTCCAGAAGTCAAGAAAAGGGGTCCACATGCGCTTCAAATCCCTCATCGCCATGGCCGGCATCGCGGCGGCCGCGTTGGCGTTCCTGGCGTCACCTGCGCACGCGCAGACCAAGACGATGACAAATGTCGATACCAAGCCCATCTGCGCGAACTGCCACGAGTCGACGCACAATTCGATTCTCTTTACCGCGCACGGGGCCAAGAACGACGAAGCCGGCACGATGTGCCAGACCTGCCACGGTGACGCCAGCGCGCACCTCAAGGATCCGGTCAAGGACAAGCCGCAGGGTCCGCTGACCAGCAAGACGTCCACGGCGGCGGAGAAGGACGCGGTCTGCCAGACCTGCCATGCCGGCAATCGCCATCTCGCCTTCTGGGAATCTGGCAAGCACGCGAAGAACGACGTCTCGTGCACGAATTGCCACAACCTCCACAACAAGCAGGGTCCGGTGGCCGTGACGCCGTTCACCACCACGTTCCTCCCGAACCAGTCCGAAATCTGCGGCAAGTGCCACCAGCAGGTTCGCTCGGCGACGCTCAAGCCTTCGCACCACCCGATCATCGAAGGCAAGATCAAGTGCTCGGACTGCCACAACCCGCACGGTGCGCTGACGCCGGTGATGTTGAAGGCCGAGACGGTCAATCAGCAGTGCTACTCCTGCCATGCCGACAAGCGCGGACCCTATGTGTTCAACCATCCGGCGGTCGAGGAAAACTGCCTGACCTGCCACAACCCGCATGGTTCTGTCTACGCGAAGCTGCTGAACGAAAAGGCGCCGAACCTGTGTCAGGACTGCCACGACTGGTCGCGGCACCCGGGTACCGTGTACGGCGCGGCGGCGGGCTTCGTGAATCCGAGCGGGGCGCCGGGCACCAATCCCGGGGTCAGCACGCGATTCATCGCAAGGTCATGCGTCAATTGCCATGCGGCGATCCACGGCTCCAACGCGCCCGGTTCGCACGGCCAGTTCTTGATTCGCTAGCGGCGACGAGGGACATATGAACAAGAAACAGCTTTCCATTCTGATTGCCGCCCTCTTTGCTGGGGCAACCGCGTTGGCGCAGACCGCCGACGACCCGTTCCGCGCCACCGGCCAGGTCACGGCCGGCGGTATCGTCACCGATACCTCGGGCAAGGACCAGTCGAAGTTCAACGAATACCAGGACCTGTCGAACGGGATGTTGTCCAACATCGGCGTCACCGGTCGCAACAGCAAGAGCTGGATCAACGCCTACGGCGAGAACTTCGGCCGCGACGACATGTATGTCGATCTTCGTGGCGGCATGTACGACGTGTTCAAGGCGCGCGCCTATACCAACTGGATGCCGCACAATTTCCTGTACAACGGACTGACGCCTTACACGGGCAGCGGCTCCAACAACCTCACCGCGACCTTTCCGGCACCGGATACCGCAACCTGGCAGGGCCTGAACCTCGGCTACCAGCGCAAGGACACCGGCGGTTCGTTCGAGTGGAAGTCGGTGTCGCCGTGGTATTTCCGCGTCGACGGCAACCAGGTCAAGACGCAGGGGACCAAGAACGGCGGCAGCTCGCAGGGCACGAGTCCGGGCAACGGCTACGTCGACCTCGCGCTCCCGGTCCAGTACGAGACCAACAACGTCACCGGTGAGGTTGGCTACGCGACCAGGACGATGACGATCTCGGCCAGCTACCTTGCCAGCAATTTCGGCAACTCCAACGAGACCGTCAGCTGGAACAACGGTTTCTACGCCAACGGCAAGGACCAGACCTACCTGCCGCCGGCCAATGACTATCAGCGGATCGCACTGAACGGCACCTGGCGCCAGTTGCCGCTGAAGTCGACGCTGGCGCTGCGCTATACCTGGGACGAGACGACGAGCAACGCGACCATTGGCACGTCGTATCTGGGTTCGGGTGGAAACTTCATTCCCACCGACCCGAGCTCGGCCACGTTCAACGGCAACCAGAAACGGCAGACGTTCACGGCAGGCTGGGCGGCGACGCCGGTCACCAACCTCGACACCCGCGTGTACCTTAACTGGCAGAAGATGAATAACAATTCGACGCAGATCGAATTCGCCGACGGCGCCGAGAACGAGCTCTGGCACTACAAGAAGGAAAACGCCGGGGTCGACGCGCATTACCGGATCAACCGGGCCAACCGGATCGGTGGCGGCTACGACTACAACCACATCACCCAGGATCGCATCGACTTCGACGACACCACCAACAATACTTTTTGGGCCGAGTGGCGCAACACGTCGATGGACACCGCGACGTTCCGGATCAAGTATTCGTACCTGGACCGGCGGTCGACGTTCCTGCTGAACGACGCCGGCAAGGACGCCAACGACACGCTCTACCTGCAGCGATTCGTCCGGCGCTTCGACCTCGCCAACCTGACGCAGAACCGGGTGAAGGCAACGGTCGACTGGGCGCCGATGGACAGCACGGGTGTGGCCGTCGAGTTCATCTGGAAGGACAACGACTACGGCGACACGGCGATTGGCCGCACCAGCGACACGCGTACCGAGATCTTCGCCAACGTGACCTACGGCATGCCGTCGTCGTGGCGCGTCAGCCTGTTCGGCGACTACGAGACGGTCAAGTATGATTCCTACCTGCGCTACGTCGGCGCCGGCTCGTGCAACGCTTCGACCGGACCGAACTGCTTCGATCCGAACAGCCCGCCGTCGTCCGCCGCGTACAACTGGAGCAACAGCCTGAAGGCCAACAACTGGCTGATCGGCCTTGGCGGCGATGTCCCGGTGAAAGAGAATTTCATGATCACCGGTTCGGTCCTGTACGAGCAGACCGACGGTTCTTCCGACATGTCGGCGCAGAACAACTACGGGAATCCACTGCCGCTCAACAACTACCCGAACGTCAAGATCACCTCGCTCAACCTAAAGGGGGTCTACAAGTTCGACAGGAACTGGTCGGTGACCGGGGGTTACGCGTACCAGAAATACCAGTACTCGGACGACCAGTACAACGGCTATGTCTACACCGGCGTGGGGCCCAATACAGCGGCGGCTTCGCAGAGCTACCTGAACGGCTGGAACGCGTTTCAGCCCTACAACGCGAACATCTTCTACTTGCTGGGAACGTACCGCTTTTAGTGCCAACCCCCAGTGGCAAGGGCCGCGCCGTTCCTGGCGCGGCTTTTTTTCGTCTCTCGAGGGTGAATCCCGGTGATCTGATGCGAGGGGCGCCGCGCAAGATCGGGGCGCCGCAGGTTCGCACGGCCCCGGCGCGAGGCGGGCGGGCGCCGGCGCTCAGTAGCGGCCGTGCTGCTTGTAGATGTAGTTGGTGAGTTCGACCGTCTGCATCGACATCCGCCGCTGGATCTGGTGCACGGTGCGGATGATCGCCCGCATCACCCGGTAGACGATTTCGGGCGCGGTGGTCAGCAGCGATTCGAGTTTCTCGCGTTCCAGTCCGAACACCCGGGTTTCGCCAAGAGCGATCAGCGAGGCGTAGTGCTCGCTGCCGTCGATGAAGCTCATTTCATCCACCAGATCGCCCGCGGACAGCGTGATCAGCGTCACCTGCGCCTGCGAGCCGGCGTTGCGGACCACGCCCAGCGCGCCGCTGACGATCACGTAGAGGTGGTTGTCGCAGGTCCCTTCCTCAACCAGGACTTCGCCGTCCTTGAGACTGCGGAACTGGATCAGGCTGACAAGGATCTGGCACTGCTCGGGCGTGAGTTCCGTGCCCAGTTTCGACTGACGCAGCAGGTCGAGTTGTTCCGATGTGGTCATGTTGACTGGTCTTTCGCGGGAACTGCCGCTTCCGGCCCGGTGGACCGCGCGCGCGGGAAAACGACATCGGCACGCGCCACGAAGGCGTCGACGAGCGTATTGGCAATCCGGTCAAAGACCGGTCCGGCAAGCCTGCCGAAGGTCGCGGTCGAAAAATCGTAACCGAGGGAAAATTCCACCTTGCAACCGGCGTCCGTCAGCGGCGTGACGCGCCAGTTTCCGTGGAAACGACTGAACGGACCTTGCTCCAGATCAATCGCCATCCACTCCGGACGGTGCTTGGGATTGCGCGTCACCAGCGAGAACCGGACGCCGTGGTAGTCGATGCCGATGCGCGCCACCACCACCGCATCGCTGCGCTCCAGAATCGTTGCTGCGGCGCACCAGGGCAGAAATGCCGGATAGTGCTCGGCGGCCTCGATCAGGTCGAACATTTCCTCGGCGCTGTGGCCGACCAGCGCGGATTTTTGCACTTCCATGGCGGACTCTTTGCCGGAACTTAATCACTTGCAGCGCGATCGCGCACCGCAGGGAAGCGGTTCGCATCGCGGGAATTGTAACGGACTGCGTTACAGAAAGCGCTTTCCAAAAGCGTGCCTTTGAATTGCATGAATGCGCTGCATGAAAAGTGAAAGCACGTTTGATCTCTGTCAAGCGTACATCGCCGCGAAGCGCCCCTAATGATGCCATTGTACGAAGCGAGAACGGCAATTTGCGGCGCCGTCATCGCGCGGGATCGGACAACTCGCCGGAGAGCAGAAAATGATCGATACCTATTACGACCTGATGCGCAGGCAGGGTATTTCGCGCCGGAGCTTCCTCAAGTTCTGCAGCCTGACCGCGGCCTCGCTCGGACTGGGCGAAGCCGGCGCGCAGCAGATCGCGCAGGCGATGCAGACCAAGCAGCGTACGCCGGTGATCTGGCTGCATGGCCTCGAGTGCACCTGCTGCACCGAGTCGTTCATCCGGTCGGCGCATCCGCTGGCCAAGGATGTGGTCCTGTCGATGATCTCGCTCGACTACGACGACACGCTGATGGCGGCGGCGGGGCACCAGGCCGAGCAGGTGCTCGAGGATACGATCAAGAAATACAAGGGCAACTACATTCTGGCGGTGGAAGGCAATCCGCCGCTCGCCGATGATGGCATTTATTGCATCCCCGGCGGCAAACCCTTTGTCGACAAGCTGCGCCATGTTGCCAAGGATGCCAAGGCGATCATTTCGTGGGGCTCCTGCGCGTCGTGGGGTTGCGTGCAGGCGGCCAAGCCGAATCCGACCAGGGCCACGCCGGTGCACAAGGTGATCTTCGACAAGCCGATCATCAAGGTGCCGGGATGTCCGCCGATCGCCGAGGTGATGACCGGCGTGGTTACCTACATGCTGACCTTCGACCGGCTGCCCGATCTCGATGCGCAGGGCCGACCGAAGATGTTCTACAGCCAGCGCGTGCACGACAAGTGCTATCGCCGGCCGCATTTCGATGCTGGCCAGTTCGTCGAGAACTTCGACGATGCCGGCGCGCGCATGGGCTATTGCCTGTACAAGGTCGGCTGCAAGGGCCCGGTCACCTACAACGCCTGTTCGGCGACGCGCTGGAATGAAGGTGTGTCCTTCCCGATCCAGTCGGGCCACGGCTGCATTGGCTGCTCCGAGGACGATTTCTGGGACAAGGGCTCGTTCTACGATCATCTGACGACCATCCGGCCGCCGGGCGGATTGGGCATCGAGGGCACCGCCGACAGGATCGGCCTGACCGCCGTCGCGGCGGCCGGCGCGGCGATCGCGGCCCACGCGGCGGTGAGCGCAATCAAGCAGGCGCGCAGCAAGTCGCGCAATGACAAGCTCAGTGAAGCGGAGAAGTGATCATGGCGACCCTACAGACCCAAGGCTTCACGCTCGACGATTCCGGTCAGCGCATCGTCGTCGACCCGATCACGCGTATCGAAGGGCATCTGCGCATCGAGGTCAACGTCGACAAGAACAACGTCATCCGCAACGCGGTGTCCACCGGCACCATGTGGCGCGGGCTCGAGGTGATCCTCAAGGGCCGCGATCCGCGCGACGCCTGGGCCTTCGTCGAGCGCATCTGCGGCGTTTGCACGGGCGTGCATGCATTGGCGTCGGTGCGCTCGGTCGAGGATGCGCTGGCGATCAAGATCCCGAAGAACGCGAACATCATCCGCAACCTGATGCACGCGACGCTGTACGCGCAGGATCACCTGGTGCACTTCTACCACCTGCACGCGCTCGACTGGGTCGACGTCGTTTCGGCGCTCAAGGCCGACCCGCGCCGGACCTCGGAGCTCGCGCAGAGCATCTCACCGTGGCCGAATTCCTCGCCGGGCTATTTCCGCGAAGTACAGAACCGCCTGAAGAAGTTCGTCGAAAGCGGCCAGCTCGGCATCTTCGCCAACGGCTACTGGGGCAGCCCGGCGTACAAGCTGCCGCCTGAGGCGAACCTGATGGCGACGACGCATTACCTGGAGGCGCTCGATTTCCAGAAAGAGATCGTCAAGATCCAGACGATTTTTGGCGGCAAGAATCCGCACCCGAACTGGCTGGTCGGTGGCGTGCCTTGCCCGATCAACGTCGACGGCACCGGCGCCATCGGCGCGGTCAACATGGCCACGCTCAACATGGTCAAGGACATCTGCGACCGCACCATCGAGTTCGTCGACCAAGTGTACATTCCCGACCTGCTGGCCATCGCCGGCTTCTACAAGGACTGGGCGGCGATCGGCGGCGGCCTGTCCAACCAGAACGTCATGTCGTACGGCGACTTCCCGGACATCCCGAACGATTATTCGGCGAAAAGCATGCTGCTGCCTGCCGGCGTGATTCTCGGTGGCGACCTCACGAAGGTCCATCCGATCGACCTGAAGGCGGCCGACCAGGTGCAGGAATGGGTCACGCACTCCTGGTACAAGTACGCGGCCGGCGACAAGGACAAGGGGTTGCATCCATTCGACGGCGTCACCGAGCCCGAATTCGTGCTGGGGCCGAAGACCAAGGGCACGCGGACCAACATCGAGAACATCGACGAGAGCGCGCGGTATTCCTGGGTGAAGTCGCCGCGCTGGAAGGGACACGCGGTGGAGGTCGGACCGCTGGCGCGTTACCTGGTGGCCTACGCGAGCGGGCACAAGGAGATCCAGGAACAGGTGAACGGCGTGCTGAAGGCGCTGAACGTGCCCGTCACGGCGCTGTTCTCCACACTCGGCCGCACCGCGGCGCGAGGACTCGAGTGCCAATGGGCCGCGCACAAGATGCGTTATTTCTACGATCAGCTGATCGCCAACATCAAGGCCGGCGACCTCGCCACCGCCAACGTCGACAAGTGGGAACCCTCCACCTGGCCGGCGGAGGCGAAGGGCGTTGCGCCCGTCGAGGCGCCGCGCGGCGCGCTGGCGCACTGGGTGAAGATCAAGGACCGGAAGATCGATAGTTACCAGTGCGTCGTGCCCACCACGTGGAACGCCGGGCCAAGGGATGCCAAGGGCCAGATCGGCGCCTACGAGGCGGCGCTGCTGAACACGCCGATGGTCAATCCGCAACAGCCGCTGGAAATCCTGCGCACCATCCACAGCTTCGACCCCTGCCTTGCCTGCGCGACGCACGTCATGTCGCCGGAAGGCGAGGAACTGGTCGCGGTGAAGGTGCGCTGAACCCGGAAGGAGCAATGCGATGAGAGTCGATACCGTCTCCGGCCAGGTGCTCTCCGGCCCGCTGGAGCCCGTCTACGTGTACGAGGCGCCGGTGCGCCTGTGGCACTGGGTGATGATGCTCGCCATGGTATTCCTCGCCGGGACGGGCTACCTGATCGGCAGCCCGCCGCCGGCGATCGGCGGCGAGGCGACCTTCAGCTATTTCTTCGGCTATATCCGCATGATCCATTTCATCGCGGCAATGATCTTCATCGTCGCCTTTCTGGTGCGGATCTACTGGGCGTTCGTCGGCAACCGCTCGGCGCGGGCGATCTTCCTGCCGCCGGTCTGGAGCCTGCGCTGGTGGAAGGGCCTGTTCAGCCAACTCGCCTATTACCTGTTCCTGCGCAAGGAGCCGGACCTCTGGGTCGGGCACAATCCGCTGGCGCAGCTCGCGATGTTCGCGATGTACACGCTGGGCACCATCTTCATCATCGTCACCGGGCTCTCGCTCTACGCCGAGCAGTGGGGCTGGGGCACGCCCTGGATGAACGCCTTCGGCTGGGTGTTCGTGTTGTTCGGCGACCCGCAGATGGTGCGCACGCTGCACCACCTCGCCATGTGGTACCTGCTGCTGTTCGCCATCATTCACATCTACATGGTGTTCCGCGAGGACATCATGAGCGGCGAATCGGTGGTCGGGACGATGATCAACGGCATCAGGATGTGGAAGCGCGAGCCGGAAAGGTGAGCGCCCGCGTGGCCCCGTCAGTCGGCATGGCGGGCGTCCCGGGTCGGTTGTCACCGGGACAGCGACGGCGTCTCGCGCCGTTCGCGCTGTCCAGCCGCCGGCCGCCGCGCCCCGGAGAATTCCTGGAATCGCGCTACCTGAAGCCGCTTTCGATCAACCAGACCGAACTCGCGCAGGCGCTGGGCATCTCGCGGCGGCGCGTCAATGAACTCATCAACGGCCGGCGGGCGATCACTCCCGACACCGCCATGCGGCTGGCGATGTTCTTCGGCAACGAGGCCGCGTTCTGGATGCATCTGCAGGTGGCCTGGGACATGCACGTCGCCATGCGCGAATTCCAGGCGTCCCGCCGCGCGTAGCCGCAATTGCGGCCGGTGAAGTTGCTGCCGTCGGAAAAGTTACTCCTGTCCATCCCAAAGCCGCGTTGACTTAACGCAATACGGCGATTGTGCAGCGCGCTAGGCTTCAGCTGTAACCGCGTCGGTTACAGGAGCGGCCTTGAACGGAAGCATCGACGTACTCGTGCTGGGCATCGGCAACGTCCTCTGGGCGGACGAGGGCTTTGGCGTGCGCGCGATCGAGGCGCTGCACGCATCGTTCCGGTTCCCCGACGGTGTCGTTCTCGAGGATGGCGGCACCCTTGGCCTGAATCTGTACGACGGCATCGCCCGCGCTCGCCGGGTGCTGGTGTTCGACGCCATCGACTTCCGTTTGCCGCCGGGCACGCTGCGGGTCCTGCGCGACGCCGAGGTTCCGGCCTGGGGCCGTACCAGGCTCTCGCCGCATCAACTCGGATTCAATGATGTGCTTGCGCTGGCGCAACTCAATGGCCGCACGCCGGAATCCATCGTGGCGATCGGCGTGCAGCCGGTGGAACTCGACGACTTCGGCGGCAGCCTGCGCGAGGCGGTCAGGACCCGCATTCCCGAGGCGGTGCAATTGGCTTCCGAGCAACTGGCGGCCTGGGGCTGCCCGGGTGTACCGCGATCGGCTGATGAGCCATTCGAGCCTCTGAACGCGCATGCGCTGGCGCTCGACACGTATGAGCAGGGCCGTCCGTCGGCCGAGGATGCGTGTCGCGTCGGCGATTCGCGCGTGCTGGTGGCCGCAGACAGGGAACCGCGCTGACATGTGTATCGGCATTCCGATGCAGGTGGTCGAGGCGACGCCCGATTGCGCGCTCTGCGCGGGACGTGGCGAAGCAGCGCGACTGGATCTCATGCTCACCGGTGACCAGCCGGTCGGCACCTGGGTGCTGGCCTTTCGCGGCGCGGCGATTCGCGTGCTGACCGAGGAGGAAGCACGCGCCACCAATGCCGCGCTCGATGCACTTGCCAGCGTGCTCGCCGGCGACGGCG
Source organism: Betaproteobacteria bacterium (assembly GCA_032123655.1). Lineage (GTDB taxonomy): Bacteria > Pseudomonadota > Gammaproteobacteria > Burkholderiales > Casimicrobiaceae > VBCG01. Next base: position 10,521 of record JAQBEY010000063.1, on the reverse strand, counting down.
CGGTCGATGCGCATTTTGCCGATTTGATCGACCGCGAACCGGAGTTGCCGGCGCATCTCAAGGGGACGTCCTGATGTCGATACCGATTCCAATTCCGATGCCGATCGTCGCGGGCGAGGATCCGTTGCGCTACCCGCTGATCGAGCAACTGTTCGGCAAGCACGGGTTCACGCGCGTGACGCAGTCGTCGTTGCCGGCGTGGCTGGCGCAGCCCGGGCGCTCGCTGCTGGTCTTTCTCGAGGATCCGATTCGCTACCGCGAGACGCTCGACCTCGCCGTGATCGTGCCCGAACTCGCACAAGCGTTTTCCGGCCGCTTCACGGTCGGCGTTCTGCTGCCGGAAGATGCCCGACCGGTGGCCACGCGCTATGGCTTCCGGCGCTGGCCGGCGTTCGTCGTGCTGGCGGATGGCGAGTACGTTGGCGCCATCGACGGCCTGCGCAACTGGGACGAGTACATCAACGAGATGCGGCGTCTGCTTGACGCCGGCCCGGCCCGGCCACCGACCGTCGGCATTCCCGTCAAGGGCGACGGCGGGACCGTCCAGCAATGTCACTGACCGATATCGTACTGGAGAGGACATGAAGGAGTTTCCGTTGCCGGTCCGGGCGATCGGGCCGGGTTCGCAGCCGGTGGATGAGGAGGAATTGCAATACCTCGCGATGCCGCGCGACATGAACACCTTCCGGATGCCGTTGGTGCCCGAGCAGGCCGATGTCACTGCGCTGAGCGAGGCGCGCGACGTTCTCGCGGCGTTCGCGGCGCTGCTCGAGGGGTGGGATCCCGCTTCGGGCCAGCCGGGGCCTCGGCTCGACCTCGCCGCGCTGTCGCCGGCGGGAATCGACGTCACCAATGAAATGCTGGGCGAGGGCGAGGTGGCGATCCGCATCGCCGGCAACATCGACTACAGCATCCAGGAAAGCGTCTTTACCGGAGTCTGGCGCGTATGTGCGCTCGACGCGGACGGTCGCCTGGCGGCAGATTGGCTGGAAGCGGGCGCGTTGCCGAGCGTGGTCGTTCCTGCGGCGCAGGCCGCGGTCGCGGATGCGCCTCGAGCCATGGCGATTCCACCCGGCGCGATGAACTCGCCCGCGCTGCTGCGCGAGATCGCGAGCCAGATGGCGGAAATTCGGTCGGGCGCAGCGGCGCATGTGATCAACCTCACACTGTTCCCGCTGACTCCCGACGACCAGCAGGTGCTCGAACAGGCGCTGCCCGGCGGTCAGGTGGCAATGATTTCGCGTGGCTTCGGCAACTGCCACATCACCTCCACGGCGTTGCGCAATGTCTGGCGCGTCCAGTACTTCAACAGCATGAAGACGCTGATTCTCAACACCATCGAAATCGTCGAGGTGCCGATGGTCGCGCTCGCCGCGCCGGAAGACCTGCTCGACAGCCGGGAGCGGCTCGCCGAACTGGTGACGTGGATCGGCGAGACCTGCGCGGAACAGCGCGCAGCGCAGGCCGCGGCAACGACATGAACGCGGAGAAGGCGATGCAGCCGGCGGCGGGGACACGCCTCGAGTGCAAGATCTGCTGGCAGGTCTATGACCCGGTGCTGGGCGATCCGGTCTGGCAGATCCCGCCGGGGACGGCGTTCGCCGATCTTCCGCCGCACTGGACCTGTCCCAACTGCGCCGCCACGCAGGAACAATTCCTGGCGCTGGCCGATGAAGAGTGAGTCGATGTCCGATCCGGCCAGCGCGCGAGGCGATGCACCTGCCGCCTGGCACGCCGATCCTTCGTCGCGACTGGTCGAGGCCTTTGCCGCGGCCGGCGCGCGCATGCAGGGATTGGGAATCTGCAATCCCACGCTCGAAGTGGCGGCGATCGAATTCGCGCCATGGGAAGGGCGCTGGCTCGGGGTGATGTTGACTCCCTGGTTCATGAATCTCGTCCTGACGCCCGGCGATCCCGCGGCATGGCATGACCTGCCTGCCGGGGAGAAGCGGCGCTACCGCTTTCCGGCAGGGGATTACGAATTCATCGCCGCCCACGATGTGCTCGCCGGCGAATATCAAATGTGTTCGTTGTTCTCGCCGGTGCTCGAATTCGACGATCAGGCCACGGCCATTTTCGTTGGGCGTCTTGCGCGCGAGGCCTTGTTCGACGCGGCCAACGCCGAGGTGCCGGAGATGCCGGTGGCCGACCTCTCGGCTTCCCGGGGCCCGGATGGCCCGGGTCCGCTTGCGCAGATCGAGGAGAGTCTCGACGCGCCGATGTCCAAGCGAAGCTTTCTGCGTGGCGGCAGGCCGGGAACCAGCGATGTCGATCGAGGGTGAGCTCGTGGTGAAGCTCGACTGGGACGGTCAACGGGTGCGTGGCGTGGGCGTACGCTCGACGCGGCCATTGGCGGCGGCGCGTGTGCTGATCGGCAAGACCGCGAGCGACGCGGCGGCGACGGTGCCCTTGCTGTTCAGTGTTTGCGGCGGCGCCCAGGGGGCCGCCGCCGCTTGCGCGCTCGCGGCCGCCGGCGCCGAGGGGTTCCGGGAGTCGGACCCGTCGCGCGACACGGGCGTACTGATCGAGTCGCTGCAGCAGGGGTTCTGGCACCTGCTGATCGACTGGCCCGACGCCATGGGCAGCGCGCCGCAGCTCCCGCCGCTGAGTGCCGCGCGCCGTCTGATCGCCGCCGCGACAGCGCCGACGGCCAGTCGCGGTCAGGATGACGTCGGTTCGGCCAGGCGGGGGCTCGCCGCGGGGCTCGCGGAACTCGCCGACCGGGAAATCTTCGGCATGCCGACGACGCGATGGCTGGCGCTGCCCGACCTGAAGGCACTCGTGGCCTGGGCGGATGCCGCCACGACGCTGCCCGCGCGACTGCTCGCGCGGCTGCTGTCCGCCGCCGCCACGCTCGGCCGCAGCGACGTCGCGCCCATGCCGTCGTCGACCCGGCAGGCGTTGCTCGATGACGTGGTGCCGTCGCTTCAGGATGACGTGGCATTTCAATGCGCGCCGACATGGGCTGGATCTGCGGTGGAGACCGGCGCTTATGCGCGGACGCGGTGGCAGCCGCTGGTGGCTGCCTGCGCGGCGAGCCACGGCAACGGCACGGTCACGCGCATGGTCGCGCGGCTGGTCGAAGTGGCGCTGCTGCTCGCCGAACTGGCTGGTGAAGACCATGCGTCCGGCGCGCCGCCGCGCGTGCAGGCGATAGCACTCGGTGCGCACGCGGGCATGGGCGCGGTCGAGACCGCGCGCGGACTGTTGCTGCACCACGCCCGGATTCGCGGCCAGCGCGTCTACGACTACCGGATCGTCGCGCCCACCGAGTGGAACTTTCATCCGGACGGTGCGCTGACCCGCGGCCTTGTCGGCACCAGCGCCTGTGACGAGGACGAACTCATGCGCGCCGCGCGACTGTGCGTCCATGCGCTCGATCCCTGTGTCGCCACCCGCGTCGAGATCGGTCGTGCATGAGGTCGCGCTCGCCGAAGGCCTGCTGTCCGTCGTCGAAGCCGCGGCGGCACGCCATTCGGCCACGCGCGTGCATACCGTCTGGCTCGAAATCGGGTCGTTGGCGCACGTCGAACCGGAGGCGTTGCGGTTTTGCTTCGCCGCGGTCACTCGGGGCAGCGTCGCGGAAGGTGCCGCGCTCGAAATCGCGCGTCCACCTGGCCTGGCCTGGTGCATGCCCTGTGGTGAACGCGTCGCGCTCGCCGGCCTCGGCGACGCCTGTCCGGTCTGCGGAAGCTACCAGCTGCAGGTGCTCGAGGGCGAGGAAATGCGGGTGAAGGAAATCGGCATCGGATGATTCGATCGGCTGAGTCGGTCGGCCGATTCAGATCGAAGGGTTCAAATTCTGGCGACACGCGCGCCGGCGAAACGGAGGGCGAAAAAATGTGCACGACTTGCGGCTGCGGCCACGGCGACACACGCATTGACGGTGCGGCGCTGGGCCACGAACACGACCACGGCAAACCCGATCTGCGCACAGACACCACGACGGCGGCGGGTGCCGCCGTTTATCGCCACCTGTCGGTCGGTGCGACACAACCGCACCGGCATGCCGACGGGACCTGGCACAGCCATGCGCACGAGCACGCCGGAGCACCCGCCCGGGTCGCCTCCGGCCCGCTCGGGGCGGCGCACGCGCCCGGGATGTCCGCTTCGCGCATCGTGCAGGTCGAAGAGGACATCCTCGCGCAGAACAATGCCTACGCGGCCGCCAATCGGCAGGCGTTTGCCGACTGCGGCATCTTTGCGCTGAATCTGGTCTCGAGTCCGGGTTCGGGCAAGACCACGCTGCTGGTACGCACGATCGACGCGCTGCGCGATCGTATGTCGGCCTGTGTGATCGAAGGCGACCAGCAGACCTCGCTCGACGCCGAGCGCATCCGTGCCACCGGCGCGCGCGCCGTGCAGGTCAACACCGGCAAGGGCTGTCATCTGGACGCGCACATGGTCGGCCATGCCTTCGCCTCGCTCGACCCGCACGATTGCGATTTGCTGCTGATCGAGAACGTCGGCAATCTTGTTTGCCCGGCGGCGTTCGACCTGGGCGAGGCGCACAAGGTGGTCATCCTGTCGGTGACCGAGGGCGACGACAAGCCGCTCAAGTATCCGGACATGTTCCACGCCGCGGACCTGATGGTGATCAACAAGGTCGATCTCCTGCCGCATGTCGAGTTCGATGTCGACAGGGCGATCGCCAACGCGCGCCGGGTCCGCCCCGATCTGCCGGCACTGCACGTCTCGGCGACCACCGGCGAGGGAATCGCCGACTGGACGGCCTGGATCGAGGCTGGCTGTGCCGCGGCGCGCGCCGCACACGACGCCGATGTGGCGAGGCTGCGTCGGCGCGTGTCCGAACTGGAAGCGAAACTTGCCACGGATTCGCCGCGGGCCTGACCCGGGAATGACGCAACCGATGCCCGTGCTCGAGCGCTTGACAGCGGATCTGCCGACGATCGGACGGCGGCGGTTGATCGTGCGCGGAATCGTGCAGGGTGTCGGTTTCCGGCCCTTTGTCTACCGGCTGGCACACGAGCTGGCGCTCGACGGGTGGATCAGGAACGATGCCGGTGGCGTCACCATTGAAGTTCAGGGCGAATCCGCGCACGTCGAGCGGCTGGTTCGACGATTGCGCGACGAGGCGCCGCCGCTGGCCCGGGTCGACAGCATCGCTGTCGATTCCTGTGAGCCCGAGCCGGTCTGCGATGGCTTCACGATTCTGGAAAGTTTCGGTGGTCGGGTCGCAACGGCGATTCCGCCGGACGCTGCCGTGTGCGCGGATTGTCTCGGCGAACTTTTCGCGCCTGGCGACCGGCGCCATCGCTACGCGTTCATCAATTGCACGCATTGCGGTCCCCGCTACACGATTACCCGCAGGCTTCCCTACGACCGCGCGCAGACCAGCATGGCTGCGTTTACGCAATGCCCGGACTGCCTCACCGAGTACCATTCACCGCTGGACCGGCGCTTCCATGCCGAGCCGAATGCCTGCGCCGACTGTGGACCCCGACTGATCCTGCTCGACGCAGCCGGGACGCCGGACGGGCAAGCCGACCCCGTAGCCGGCACTCTGGCGCGCCTCCTTCGAGGCGAGATCGTCGCAATCAAGGGTCTTGGCGGCTTTCATCTTGCCTGCGATGCGCGCAACGCGGATGCTGTAGCCCGTCTGCGTGCGCGCAAGGCCCGTGAGGAAAAGCCGTTCGCGGTGATGACCGCCAACGCGGACTCGGCGGCACCGTTGGCGTTTGTCTCGAATGCCGAGCGGGCGATGCTCGAAGCGGTCGAGCGACCAATAGTGTTGCTCGGCAAACGCGCGCGAACGAATGCCCGACTGCCCGGGGTTGCGCCCGGGCTCGCCTGGCTTGGCGTCATGCTGCCCTATACACCGCTGCATTACCTGCTGTTTCACGAAGCGGCCGGTCGCCCGAAGGGTGTCGCCTGGCTGAGCAAGGTTCAGGAACTGGTCCTGGTCATGACCAGCGCCAATCCCGGCGGCGAGCCGCTGGTCACCGGCAACGACGAGGCGCTGGCACGATTGACGGGTATCGCCGACGCCTTTCTGATCCATGATCGCGACGTTGTCGTCGGCTGCGACGACAGCGACCGGCGCAAGCTCGATGGTGCAGATGTCGCGAAGCCGAGATTTCCATTTCTGCGCCGCGCCCGCGGCTACACACCGCGCGCCATCCGGCTCGCCGGCGCGGGGCCGTCGGTCGTGGCGCTGGGCGGCCACTTCAAGAACACCTGCTGCGTGACCCGCGGCGACGAGGCCTTCGTCTCGCAGCATGTGGGCGACCTCGACAACGCCCCCACCTGCGTGACACTGGAGCGCACGGTCGCACAGCTTATGGCGATCGTCGACGTGCAACCAGCCGGCGTCGCGCACGACCTCCATCCGGATTTCTACAGCTCGCGCCTTGCGGGGGAATTGGCGGCCCGTCTGGGCTTGCCGCTGTGTCCGGTGCAGCATCACCATGCACACGTGGCCGCGGTGCTCGCGGAGCATCGCTTCGAGGGCCCGGTGCTGGGCCTGGCGCTCGACGGTGTGGGGCTGGGATCGGATGGCGCGGCCTGGGGTGGCGAGTTGCTGATCGTTGACGGCGCCAATTGCACGCGCGTCGGCCGGCTGCGTCCGCTGCGGCTGCCGGGCGGCGATCGCGCGGCGCGCGAACCCTGGCGCATGGCCGCGGCGGCGCTTGCGCTTCTCGGGCGCGACGATGAAATTCTGGCGCGATTCGCGGACGAGCCTGCGGCGCAGACCGTCGCGTCGATGCTCGCCAGTGGTTTGAATGCGCCGCCGACGAGCAGCATGGGCCGATGGTTCGACGCCGCGACAGGACTGCTCGGATTGACCCGCAGGATGGCGTTCGAGGGTCAGGCGGCAATGCAGCTGGAAGGACTCGCGGAAAAATACGGCGCGGTTCCGGCCAATCCGGGGCTGTTTGCAGTCACCGGTGACAACGAACTCGATCTGTCGCCGCTGCTGGCGCATCTCGCCGACGAGACCGATCCGGGGCGCGGCGCGGCGCTGTTCCATGCCACGCTGGTCGCGGCACTGGGCGAATGGGTCGCGGCGACCGCGCAGCGCCATCGCCTGACGAGCATCGCCGGCGGTGGCGGCTGCTTCCTGAATGCAATCCTTGCAAGGGGTTTGCGCGCGGGGGTCGCCGCGCATGGCCTCGTCCTGCTCGAAGCGCAGGCCGTCCCGCCCAACGACGGGGGACTGGCGCTCGGCCAGGCTTGGGTCGCGCGTCACCAGCTGAACGGAGCCAGCTGACCATGTGCCTCGCCCTGCCCGCACGCGTTGTGGAAATTCCCGAAGCGGAGGTCGCGGTGGTCGACGTCGATGGCGTGCGCAAGCGCATCTCGCTCGCCTTGGTCGACGGTGTCGCCTGCGGCGACTATGTGATCGTCCACGTCGGCTACGCGCTCGCCCGGCTCGACCCCGACGAGGCGCAGCGCACGCTCGACGAGTTCGCGCGCGCCGGCCTCGCTCCCCAGGCGGCGAGATGAAGTACATCGACGAATTCCGCGACGGCGGCGTTGCGCGCGGGCTCGCCGCGGCGATCGCCGGCGCCGCCGAGCCTGGCCGGCGCTACAACCTGATGGAATTCTGCGGCGGCCACACGCATGCGATCTCCCGCTACGGGCTCGCCGACCTGCTGCCCGCGAGCGTGAACATGATTCACGGCCCGGGTTGCCCGGTCTGCGTGTTGCCGATCGGCCGCATCGACAATGCGATCGAACTCGCGGCACGCCCCGGCCTCATCCTGTGCACCTACGCCGACACCATGCGCGTGCCGGCTTCCGGCGGACTGTCGCTGATCAAGGCCAAGGCGCGCGGCGCCGACATCCGCATGGTCTATTCGAGCGCGGACGCGTTGGCCATCGCCCGGGCCCACCCGGATCGCGAGGTCGTGTTTTTCGCCATCGGCTTTGAAACCACGACGCCGCCGACTGCCGTGGTGATCCGCGAGGCGGCAGCGCTCGGGCTCGCCAATTTTTCCGTATTCTGCAATCACGTTCTCACGCCGGCGGCGATTTCGAACATTCTCGAGTCGAAGGACGTGCGGGAAATCGGCACTGTGCCCATTGACGGCTTCATCGGGCCGGCGCACGTGTCCACCGTCATCGGCAGCGCGCCCTACGAATATTTTGCCGAGGAGTACCAGCGTCCTGTCGTCATCGCCGGCTTCGAGCCGCTGGACGTCATGCAGGCCATCCTGATGCTGGTGCGCCAGCTGAACGAAGGCCGCGCCGAAGTCGAAAACGAATTCACCCGGGCCGTCACCCGGGAAGGCAACGTGAAGGCGAAGACACTGGTTGCCGAGGTATTCGAATTGCGTCGCTCGTTCGAGTGGCGGGGGCTGGGCGAAGTGCCGTACAGTGCGCTGGCTATCAAGGAGGCCTATGCAGCGTTCGACGCCGAGCGCCGCTACGGGATCACCTATCGTCCGGTGCCCGACCACAAGGCCTGCGAGTGCGGCGCGATCCTGCGCGGCGCGAAAAAGCCGGTGGACTGCAAGGTCTTCGGCACCGCCTGCACGCCGGAGAATCCGCTCGGTTCCTGCATGGTGTCCTCGGAGGGCGCCTGCGCCGCGCACTACACCTTCGGCCGCTTCAAGGACGTCGCCGTGGTCGCCCGGCCGGCCGCCGTGCCGGTGGTGGAAGGCGCCCGCGCATGAGTGTGCGGCCGGGCTATGTGCGGCCGGTCGATTTCCGCAACGGCCGCGTCGACCTGACGCACGGCGGCGGCGGCCGGGCGATGGCGCAGCTGATCGATGAACTCTTCGTCGCCGAATTCGACAACGACCTGCTGCGTGCCGGCAACGACCAGGCGGCGTTCGCGGCGCCGCCGGGCCGCATGGTGCTGGCGACCGACAGCCACGTGGTGTCGCCGCTGTTCTTTCCCGGCGGCGACATCGGCTGTCTCTCCGTGCATGGCACCATCAACGATGTGGCGATGGCGGGCGCGGTGCCGCTCTACCTCGCGGCCGGCTTCATTCTGGAAGAGGGTTACCCGCTCGCCGACCTGCAACGGATCGTCCGGTCGATGGCCGCGGCGGCGCGGGAGGCGGGCGTCCCGGTGGTCACCGGCGACACCAAGGTGGTCGAGCGCGGCAAGGGCGATGGCGTGTTCATCACCACCACCGGTGTGGGCGTCGTTCCGCCCGGCGTGCGCATCGCGGGCGATCGTGCCCGGCCCGGCGACCGCATCCTGGTCAGCGGCAGCGTCGGCGACCATGGCGTGGCGATCATGTCGCTGCGCGAGAACCTGTCCTTCGAGACCACGATTCTCTCCGACACCGCCGCGCTGCACGAACTCGTCGCCGGCATGGTCGCCGCGGTGGCCGACATCCATTGTCTGCGCGACCCGACGCGCGGCGGTCTGGCGACCACGCTCAACGAACTCGCCCGCCAGTCCGGCTGCGGCATGCTGATCGACGAAAGACGCATTCCGGTGCGCCCGCAGGTGGCCGCCGCCTGCGAATTCCTGGGCCTCGATCCGCTCTACGTCGCCAACGAGGGCAAGCTGGTGGCCATCTGCGCGGCAGACGACGCGCCCGCGCTGCTGGCGGCGATGCGCGCGCATCCGCTGGGCCACGCGGCGGCGATCATCGGCGAAGTCATCGAGGATCCGCATCACTTCGTGCAGATGGACACGAGCTTCGGCGGCCGCCGGGTGGTGGACTGGCTGACCGGCGAGCAACTGCCGCGGATCTGCTGATGCGCATCCTGTTGCTCGCGCACGCCTTCAACAGCCTGACCCAGCGCGTGCACGCCGAACTGGCCGGGGCCGGGCACGAGGTGTCGATCGAATTCGACATCGCCGACAGCGTGACCGAGGAGGCGGTGGCGCTGTGGCAGCCCGGGCTGATCGTCGCGCCCTACCTGAAGCGGCGCATTCCCGACAGCGTGTGGCGCCGGTACTGCTGCGTCGTCCTGCATCCTGGCATCGCCGGCGACCGCGGCCCTTCGGCGCTGGACTGGGCGATCATGGAGGGCGAGACGCATTGGGGCGTCACCGCGCTGCGCGCCAACGGCGAGATGGACGCCGGCGACGTCTATGCCAGCGTCGAATTCCCGATGCGCGAGGCGACCAAGGGCAGCCTCTATCGCAACGAGGTGACCGAAGCCGCGGTCGTGGCGCTGCACCGGACGCTGGCCATGATCGCGCGGGGCGAGCCGCCGCGGCCGCCCGAAGCGTCGAGTCGTCGTGTGCGCGGCCGTCTGCGACCCCCGATGCGCCAGTCGGACCGCGCCATCGACTGGGCCGCCGACGACACCGCGACCATCCTGCGCAAGGTCCGCGCCGCCGACGGCTTTCCCGGTGTCACGGATGAAATGCTCGGCGTGCCTGTGCAACTGTTCGACGCGCATGCCGAGGGCGCGCTGCGTGCGCGCTATCCCGATGCGCCGCCCGGCGCGGTCATGGCCCGGCGCGAGGATGCGTTGCTGCGCGCGACCCGCGATGGCGCGGTCTGGATCACGCACGTGAAACGCGTGGACGATCCTGTGCGGGCGTTCAAGCTTCCCGCGGCGATGGCGCTGGCGGATCGACTGGAC
>JAQBEY010000062.1:0-64141 GCA_032123655.1 Betaproteobacteria bacterium | reverse complement strand
CCCCAAGACCACGACGCACCCAATGGCCCAATACGTTTACACGATGAACCGCGTGGGGAAGACCGTTCCCCCGAAGCGGGCCATCCTCAAGGACATCTCGCTGTCGTTCTTTCCCGGCGCCAAGATCGGCGTGCTGGGACTGAACGGTTCCGGCAAGTCGACGCTGCTGCGCATCATGGCCGGGGAAGACAAGGAGTTCGAGGGTGAGGCCATACCGATGCCGGACCTGCGCGTGGGCTTCCTGACGCAGGAACCACAACTCAGCCCGGATCAGACGGTGCGACAGGCGGTCGAGGAGGGCATGGGCGAGGTGCTCGCGGCCAAGGAAGGCCTCGACCGCGTCTACGCGGCCTACGGCGAGCCCGACGCCGACTTCGATGCGCTGGCCTCCGAGCAGGCGCGCTTCGAAGCGATCATCGCCGCCTCGGGTGCTGATTCCGACGTGCAGATGGAAATCGCCGCCGACGCGCTGCGCCTGCCGCCGTGGGACGCCAAGATCGCCAATCTCTCGGGCGGCGAGAAGCGCCGCGTGGCGCTGTGCCGGCTGCTGCTGTCCAAGCCCGACATGCTGCTGCTCGACGAGCCGACCAACCACCTCGACGCCGAGAGCGTCGACTGGCTGGAAGTGTTCCTGCAGAAATTTCCGGGCACGGTGATCGCCGTCACCCACGACCGCTACTTCCTCGACAATGCCGCCGAGTGGATTCTCGAACTCGACCGCGGCTACGGTATTCCGTGGAAGGGCAACTACAGTTCGTGGCTGGAACAGAAGGAACAGCGCCTGCGCACCGAGTCCAGGCAGGACGCCGCGCGGATGAAGGCAATGAAGCAGGAACTCGAGTGGGTGCGGCAGAATCCGAAAGGCCGGCAGGCGAAGAGCAAGGCGCGCATCTCGCGCTTCAACGATCTCGCCTCCTACGAGCACCAGAAGCGCAACGAGACCAACGAGATCTTCATCCCGGTCGCCGAGCGCCTCGGCGACGCGGTGATCGAGTTCGAGAACGTGAGCAAGGCCTACGGCGACAAGCTGTTGATCGACAACCTGTCGTTCCAGATTCCGGCCGGCGCCATCGTCGGCATCATCGGCCCCAACGGTGCCGGCAAGACCACGCTGTTTCGCATGATCGCCGGCGCCGAACAGCCCGATTCGGGCAAGATCACCATCGGTCACACCGTGCAGATGGCGGTGGTCGACCAGACGCGCGAATCGCTGCCCAACGACAAGAACGTGTGGGAGGCGATTTCCAACGGCCAGGACATCCTCACCGTCGGCAAGTTCGAGATGCCCTCGCGCGCCTATCTCGGTCGCTTCAACTTCAAGGGCGGCGACCAGCAGAAACTGGTCGGCCAGCTCTCCGGCGGCGAGCGCGGCCGGCTGCATCTGGCCGCGACGCTGTTGAAGGGCGGCAACGTGCTGCTGCTCGACGAGCCGTCCAACGACCTCGACGTCGAAACGCTGCGTGCGCTGGAGGAGGCGCTGCTCGAATTCGCCGGCAGCGCGCTGGTGATCTCGCACGACCGCTGGTTCCTCGACCGCATCGCCACGCATATTCTCGCCGCCGAAGGCGACTCGCAGTGGGCGTTCTACGCCGGCAACTACCACGACTACGAGGAAGACAAGAGGAAGCGCCTGGGCGAGGAGGCGGCCAAGCCGCACCGGATCCGGTACAAGGCGCTGTTGTAGTAGATAGGTCAGATGGGGTCGCGAGCCTTACGGCCGCGAACCCATGGAAAAATCTGTATGCCGAGTGGGGTTCGAGAGGCTGGTCAGGGGCGAATCGCGGGCGAAGCCCGACGATTCGCTCCGGGAAAAACGGAATACTGATAGGTCAGATGGGGTTGCGAGCCTTACGGCCGCGACCCCATGGAAAAATCTGGACGCTGAGTGGCGTTCGAGAAGCTGGTCGGTGGCGAATCGCGGGCGGAGCCCGACGATTCGCTCCGGAAGGAACTGAAGTAAGTAAGCGGCGAGGCGGTGTCGTGCGCGCAGTGCTACGCGGCGCGCAGCACCTCGACCTTGGCCAGTTCGCGGCCGTGCTTGGCCTGCGCGGTGACGAGGTCGTAGCGTGCCTGCAGATTCATCCACAGCTCGGGCGAGGTGCCGTAGAAGCGCGCGAGGCGCAGCGCGGTGTCGGCGCTGATACCGCGCTCACCCTTGACGATCTCGTTAATCCGCCGCGGCAGCACGCGGATCGCCTTCGCCGTGACCTCGGTTAGTGCCGCGAGCGTTTGCTATCCTGCCCGCTCGACGTTCACTGGATTGTCCGACTGATGACCATCGCCCTGTGGATACTTGCCGTGCTGCTGATCGTCGTCGGCGTCGTGGGCACCGTACTGCCCGCGCTGCCCGGCGGCGTCCTGGTGTTCGCCGGCATCCTGCTGGCGGCGTGGATCGACGACTTCACCCGCATCCCCGTCTGGGTGCTGGCGGTGCTCGGCGTGATGACGCTGCTGGCCTGGCTGGTCGACTATGTCGCCGCGTTGGCGGGGGCGAAACGGGTGGGCGCGAGTCGGCATGCGCTCATCGGCGCGTTCGTCGGCACGGTGGTCGGCGTCTTCACCGGTCTGTGGGGATTGCTGTTCATGCCGCTGGTCGGCGCGGCCATCGGCGAGTTCATCGCGCTGCGCGATCTGCTGCGCGCGGGCAAGGTCGGCTTGGCGACCTGGCTGGGCATGCTGATCGGCACCGCCGCCAAGGTCGCGATCGTGTTCGCGATGATCGGCGTTTTCCTGGTGGCGCTGGTGTTCTAGGATTTGCGCGACCGGGTTGGTGGAGCCGGCAGGCTAGTGGTCGCGCTGCGGCTCCAGCGTCGCGCGACCGCGCAGGCGATGATCGGGGTGTTTGTCATCGCGCTGCGGTTCCCGGCGGCGAGCGCCGGGCGACGCGGCCACGCGGCAACCCGATCAGGACGCGAGCTTGCGCTTCAGTATCGCGTTGACCTGCCCCGGATTGGCCTTGCCCTTGGAGGCGGCCATCACCTTGCCAACCAGCGAATTGAAGGCCTTCTCCTTGCCGGAGCGGAATTCGGCGACGATCGCCGGATTGGCGGCGATGGCGTCGTCGACGATTTTCTCGATCGCACCCTCGTCGGAGATCTGCCGCAGGCCCTTGGCGAGGATGATGGCGTCGGCCGCGTCGTCGCTCGGGACGTCGCCGGTCCACATCGCCTCGAACACATCCTTGGCGATCTTGCCGGAAATCGTGCCGTCGGCGACGCGTTTCAGCAGTCCGGCCAGCTGCGCCGCGGACACCGGGCAGCGGCCGATGTCCAGTTCGGCCTTGTTGAGCGCGGCCGACAGTTCGCCCAGCACCCAGTTGGCGACGGTCTTGGCCTCGCCGGCGTAGGCCTGCGCCGCGGCCTCGAAATAGGCGCTGGTGTCGCGATCCTGCGTCAACAGCGCCGCGTCGGCGATGGGCAGCGCGTACTGCGTTTCCAGGCGCACCTTCATGGCCGCCGGCAGCTCCGGCATCCCGGCGCGCACCTGCGCGATCCAGTCCTCGCCGATCGCCAGCGGTGGCAGGTCGGGGTCGGGGAAATAGCGATAGTCCTGCGCGTCTTCCTTGCTGCGCATCGAGCGCGTCTCGTGCCGGTCGGGGTCGTACAGGCGTGTCTCCTGGACCACCTCGCCACCGTCCTCGAGCAACTCGATCTGCCGGCGCACTTCGAAGTCGATCGCTTCCTGCATGAAGCGGAAGCTGTTTAGATTCTTGATTTCGCAGCGCGTCCCCAGCGGCGCGCCAGGACGGCGCACCGACACGTTGGCGTCGCAGCGGAAACTTCCTTCCTGCATATTGCCGTCGCAGATGCCGATCCAGCGCACCAGCGTGTGCAGCGCCTTGGCATAGGCGATGGCCTCGGCGGAGCTTTCGAGTTCGGGCTCGGTGACGATCTCCAGCAGCGGCGTGCCGGCGCGGTTGAGATCGATGCCGGTCATGCCGTGGAAATCGTCGTGCAGTGACTTACCGGCGTCCTCCTCGAGATGCGCGCGAGTAAGGCGCAGGCGCATCTCGCCGCGAGTCGGCGACACGAAGGGCACTTCGCCGCCGGCGACCACCGGAATCTCGTACTGCGAGATCTGGTAGCCCTTCGGCAGGTCCGGATAGAAGTAATTCTTTCGCGCGAAAACGCTGCGCGGACTGATCTTCGCATTTACCGCAAGGCCGAATCGTATCGCCCGCTCGACGGCGCCGCGATTGAGCACCGGCAGGACGCCTGGCAGAGCGATGTCCACCGCGGCGGCCTGGGTGTTCGGCGCCGCGCCGAACGCGGTCGAGGCGCCGGAGAAAATCTTCGAGACCGTGGAGAGTTGCGCGTGCGTCTCCAGCCCGATGACGATTTCCCAGCTCATCGCGCCCCCGCGCCCGAAGTCATGGCGGCCCTCATGATCCGAATCCCGCCGGCGCACGCACATGCCAGTCGGTGGCCTGCTGGTACTGATGTGCGACGTTCAGCAGCTTCGCCTCAGCGAAATAATGACCCTGCAGCTGCAGGCCGATCGGCAGGCCGCGGCGGTCGAAGCCGCAGGGAATCGACATGGCCGGTGCGCCGGTCAGGTTGGCAGCGATGGTGAAGATATCGTTCAAGTACATCTGCACCGGATCGTCGGTCTTGTCGCCCAGCTTGAAGGCCGGGGCGGGCGCGGTTGGACCCATGATCACGTCGCACTTCCCGTAGGCCCGCGCGAAGTCGTCGGCGATCAGTCGCCGGACCTGCTGCGCCTTGAGGTAATAGGCGTCGTAATAGCCGTGCGACAGCACGTAGGTACCGATCAGGATGCGGCGCTTCACTTCGGCGCCAAAGCCCTCGGCGCGCGTCTTGCGGTACATGTCGGCCAGGTCGGTATAGTCCGCCGCGCGATGTCCATAGCGCACGCCGTCGAAGCGCGACAGGTTCGACGAGGCCTCCGCGGGCGCGATCACGTAATAGACCGGCACCGACAGCTTGACGCTGGGCAGCGCGACCGGAACCGTGGTGGCGCCGAGGTCGCGGAAGGTATCCAGCGCCGCCTCGACCGCCGCGGCAACGTCCGGATCGATGCCGGCACCGAAATATTCGGCAGGCAGGCCGATGGTCAGGCCCTGCAGGGATTCATCGAGCGCCCGCGTGTAGTCTTCGCGCGGACGGGGCAGCGAGGTCGAGTCGCGCGCGTCGTGGCCGGCCATGGCGTTGAGGATCAGCCCGCAGTCCTGCGCGGTCCGCGCGAACATGCCGGGCGTGTCGAGGCTGGACGCGAAGGCGACCAGACCGTAGCGCGAGCACACTCCGTAGGTCGGCTTGAGCCCGCAGATTCCGGTCAGCGAGGCCGGCTGGCGGATCGAGCCGCCGGTGTCGGTGCCGGTGGCGGCGGGTACGAGACGCGCTGCGACGGAGGCTGCTGAACCGCCCGAGCTGCCGCCCGGCACGTAGGCCGGGTTCCAGGGGTTCTTCACCGGGCCGTACCACGAGGTCTCGTTCGACGAGCCCATCGCGAACTCGTCCATGTTCGTCTTGCCCACCAGCACCGTGCCGGCCGCCTTGAGTCCGGCGACCACGTGGGCGTCGTAGGGTGCGGTGAAATTCGACAACATCCGCGAACCGCAGGTCGTCTTGAGACCGGCGGTCATCAGCACGTCCTTGTGCGCGATCGGCACGCCGGTGAGCGGAGGCGCGTCACCTCGAGCAAGAAGTGTGTCGGCGGCGCGCGCCTGCGCGAGCGCGCCGTCGGCGTCGATGGTCACGAAGGCGTTGAGGGCTGGCTGGGCCTGCTCGATGCGGTCGAGCAGCGAGCGCGTCAGTTCGACGCTGGAAAGCTGCTTCGCGCGCAGCGCGGCGGCGAGTTCGGCGACGGTACCGGTGATCACGGGCTTACTCGAGGACCTTGGGGACGAGGTAGAGCCCGTCCTCCACCGCTGGCGCCACGCTCTGAAAGAGGACGTGCCGGTCGGACTCGCTGACCCGATCCTCGCGCAGCGACAGCGTCACGTCCTGTGCGTGCGCCATTGGCACGATGCCGGTGGTATCGACCGCCTGCAATTCGTTGATCATTGCGAAAATCGCGTCGAGCTTGCGGTGGACCTCGCCCGCTTCGGTGGCGTCGATGTCGATGCGTGCCAGATGCGCGATTCGGTGGACGTCGGCTAGGGTCAGGGCCATGGTTCCTGGGGGCTGGAAAAGGGTGAATTCCCGGGCAATCGCGGTCGGCGAATCCGGACCGCAGTCGAGCCGCGGCCGATGGCGGGGGCCGGAGGCGACCCGCTGTCCGGGAAAATGCCGGGAAACCACACGAACCGCGCGCAGGGAACGAGGGTGAAATGCTATCATAATCGACTGTTTTTCTAGCACATGCGGTCCGTTGCATGCATCGGGCCGTGCCGGTTCCATCGCTGCGGCGTCCCGCGCGGCTATTACAGTCAGGCTTGCGTATTCATGTTCGAGTTTTTCAAAGGTTACTTCGGCAGCGATCTGGCAATCGATCTCGGCACTGCCAATACGCTCATCTACGTGCGCGGCAAGGGCATTGTTCTGGACGAGCCTTCGGTGGTCGCGATCCGTCAGGAAGGCGGCCCGAACGGGAAAAAAGTGATTCAGGAGGTGGGCCTTGCGGCGAAGCAGATGCTCGGTCGCACGCCCGGCAACATCACGGCCATTCGCCCGATGAAGGACGGCGTCATCGCCGACTTCACGGTGACCGAGCAGATGCTGAAGCAGTTCATCAAGAAAGTGCTCGACTCGCGGCTGTTCTCGCCTTCTCCGCGCATCATCATCTGCGTGCCCTGCGGCTCGACCCAGGTCGAACGCCGGGCGATTCGCGAGTCGGCGCTGGGCGCCGGCGCGTCGAAGGTCTACCTGATCGAGGAGCCCATGGCCGCCGCGATCGGCGCCGACATGCCGGTTTCGGATGCGACCGGCTCGATGGTCGTCGACATCGGTGGTGGCACGACGGAAGTCGGCGTGATCTCGCTGGGTGGCATGGTGTATTCGGGCAGCGTGCGCGTTGGGGGCGACAAGTTCGACGAGTCGATCGTCAATTACATCCGCCGCAATTACGGCATGCTGATCGGCGAGACCACCGCCGAGATGATCAAGAAGACCATCGGCTCGGCGTTTCCGGGTTCCGAAGTCAGGGAAATGGAAGTCAAGGGCCGCAATCTCGCGGAAGGCATTCCGCGCGGCTTCACGGTCTCGTCGAACGAGATACTCGAGGCGCTGACCGACCCGCTCAACAGCATCGTGTCGGCGGTGAAGAGCGCGCTCGAGCGCACGCCGCCCGAACTTGGCGCGGATATCGCCGAACGCGGCATGGTGCTGACTGGTGGCGGCGCCCTGCTGCGCGACCTCGATCGGTTGCTGATGGAGGAAACAGGTCTGCCGGTGATCGTCGCCGACGATCCATTGACCTGCGTGGTGCGCGGTTGCGGCAAGGCGCTCGAGAACATGGAGAGACTTGCCACGATCTTCACGTCGGACTGATCGCGGTTTCGATGCCAATCCGGGCCGCGAGAGCGATTCAGCGTCAGGACCCAGCCCCAGAGATCGCCGGTGTCCCGGCCCCGGCCGACAGGCGCGGGTGGGCGCTGAGCGCCGGATGACGGAACGACATTGGCGCACATCTCTGTCGATCCACCGCCGTTTTTCCATCGCGGACCGTCGCCTCTGGCGCGCCTCGCGTTCTTCGGCCTTTTGTCGCTGACGGTGATGTTCGCCGACACGCGTTTCCGCTACCTGGAGGGTGCGCGCCAGGTCGCTGCGGTGGCGCTCAATCCGTTGCAGCGAGTGGTGCAGCTTCCTGGCGAAGCACTGACCTGGGTCGGCGGTTATTTCGGGTCGAAGCAGGCACTGGTCGACGAGAATGCGGCGCTCAGATCCGAGCTGATCACGCAGGCACCCTCGATCCAGGCGTTCGGGCCGCTGCAGGAAGAAAATGCCAGGCTCAAGTCGCTGCTCGAATTGCAGGCGCGTTATCCGGGTGCCGCGACCGCGGTCGAGGTTCTCTACACCGGACGGGATCCATTCACGCAAAAAGTGTTCGTCAATCGTGGTGCCGACGCCGGGATCACGCCGGGCGAGGCGGTGATCGACGAACTGGGTGTGGTCGGACAGGTGACGCGCGTGTTTCCGTCGATGGCCGAGGTGACCCTGGTCACCGACAAGGATCACGCCGTGCCGGTGCGCGTCGAACGCAGCGGCGTGCGCAGCGTGTTCTTCGGTGCCGGCGGCGGGCTTGCGCCGGAGCTGCGATTCATGGCGCCCTCGGCCGATATCCGTCCCGGAGATCGCTTGCACACGTCAGGCATCGACGGGACCTATCCGCCCGGACTCGCGGTGGCGCAGGTCGAGAGTGTGGAACGCGACACCGGCCAGGTCTTTGCCCGCATTGTCGTGCGGCCGCTCGCGGGCGCCGATCGCAGCAGGCAGTTGCTGGTCCTCAATCGGGGCGCGGCGCAACCGCCGCGGCCCGATGAGCCGGCCGCCTCCGAGGTTGCGAAAAAAGGCAGCCGCGGCAAGGGCCGACGGTAGGGGTATGGACCCCCACGCTCACTGCGTTCGCTGCCCCCAGAGGGGGCGCACCGCGCCCTTGGGGCGGCCCGGCGGGCGCGGGATGGACCCCCACGCTCACTGCGTTCGCTGCCCTCCGGGGGGCTGCTGATGTTCACGCGCGCCGGCGCATTCACGCCTGCCCGGCCGGAGGAGATCCTGCGGCCGGTCAAGCCGTGGTTCATTCTGCTTACGTTTTTCCTGGCGTTACTCGCCAACATCGCGCCCGCTCCCGGCATCTCGCTGATTCTGAAGCCCGATTTCATGGCCCTCGTGATTCTTTACTGGTGCATCCTGGAGCCGCGCTACGTCGGCGTTGGCGTAGCCTGGGTGCTGGGCCTGGTGATGGACGTCGCCGATGCGACTGTTCTGGGCCAGCATGCGTTGGCCTACTCCGTGCTGGCCTACGGCGCCGAGTATTTCCGCCGCCGCGTGCTGCGCTTTCCGCTTTGGCAGCAGGCGGCGCAGGTGGCGATACTGCTGCTTGTCTGCGCCGCGTTGGTGCTATTGGTGCGCATCGTCGGCGGCGCTGCGCTGCCACGCTGGACGTATGTTCTGCCATCGCTGGTCGGCGCGTTGCTGTGGCCGCTGTTGTCGGTCCTGATCCAGTGGCCGCAGCGACCCGCGCGTTCGCCGGCCGATCGCTGAATCCAAACCTGGCAAGATGAACCGTCGTCGCCTCTTCTTCTCCCGCCGCCGCGGAAACGACTCCGGGCGAGGCTTCGACGCGCCGGAGATGCGCAATGCCGAGCGCGAACTATTCCTGTTCCGGCGCCGTCTGGTCGTCGCGGGAGCGTTGGTGCTGCTGGCTTTTGCCGGCCTGTTCACCCGCTTCGTCTACCTGCAAGTCATGCGACACAGCCACTACCAGACGCTGGCCGAGTCCAATCGCATCGCCGTCGTGCCGATCGTACCCAATCGCGGCATCATCACCGACCGCAACGGCATCGTGCTCGCCCAAAGCTACTCGGCCTATACGCTCGAACTGACGCCCGCAAAAATCCGCAATCTGGATGCGACGATCGACGAATTGGCGACCGTCGTCGACGTTCAACCGCGCGATCGCAAGCGTTTCCGCAAATTACTCGACGAATCGAAGAATTTCGAGAGCATGCCGCTGCGTACCCGGCTGACCGACGAGGAAGTTGCGCGCTTTGCGGTCAATCGCTACCGCTTTCCTGGTGTGGACATCAAGGCTCGGCTGTTTCGGCAATATCCGTTCGGTGAGGTGGCATCCCACGTGGTCGGCTATATCGGTCGCATCAACGACCGCGACCTCGGGCGCATCGTCGAATGGGGCGAGTCTGCCAACTACAAGGGCTCGGACTACATCGGCAAGGTCGGCGTCGAGCTGTCGTATGAGCAGGAATTGCACGGCACCACCGGAGTCGAAGAAGTCGAAGTCGACGCCGCGGGTCGCGCGGTGCGCACGCTGTCGCGCACGCCGCCGATATCGGGCAACAACCTGCGCCTGTCCCTGGACATCAAGTTGCAGCAGGTGGCCGAAACCGCGTTCGGCGATCGCCGCGGCGCGGTGGTTGCGATCGAGCCCGCGACCGGCGATATCCTGGCTTTCGTGTCGAAGCCGGGATTCGACCCCAACCTGTTCGTCGAGGGCATCGACGTGGCGAATTGGGAGCTGCTCAATGAATCGCCGGACAAGCCGTTGCTAAACCGGCCGTTGCGCGGGGCCTATCCGCCGGGTTCGACGATCAAGCCCTACCTGGCGCTCAACGCATTGACCAGCGGCAAGCGCACGCCGCAGCAGGCGATCGGTGACCCCGGGTTCTTCCAGCTGCCGGGTTCGTCCTACCGCTTTCGCGACGACAAGCCGGGTGGACATGGAACGGTCGACATGTACAAGTCGATCGTTGTTTCCTGCGACACCTACTACTACATGCTGGCGAGCGAAACGGACATCGACGTGTCCGCGCGCTTCCTGTATCAGTTGGGCTTCGGACACAAGACGGGCGTCGACATCGAGGGCGAGTTGATCGGCGTGGTGCCGTCGCGTGAGTGGAAGCGCACGCGTTTTGCCGGTGAAAAATATCGCGAAGAGCATCGCAAGTGGTACCTGGGCGACTCGATTTCTGCCGGCATCGGGCAAGGCTACACGGCTTTCACGCCGATGCAGCAGGCGCTGGCGATCGCCACCATCGCGAACAATGGCGTTGCGTATCGGCCGCATCTCGTGAAGAACATCGTCAACCTGAAGACCGGCGAGGAACGCCAGGTCGCGCCGCAGCCGACGCACACCATCGCCGTGAAACCGGAGCACCTTGCCTTCATCAGGAACGCTTTCGTCGGCGTCAACAAGGAAGGCACCGGCGCTGGCGCATTCGCCAGTGCCAAATACACGACGGGCGGGAAGACCGGCACCGCGCAGGTGTACTCGCTCAAGGGCGAGAAATACGCGGCCCACAAGATCGACGAGCGTCTTCGTGACCATGCCTGGTTCATCGCCTATGCACCCGCCGACAAGCCGCGGATTGCGCTTGCGGTGCTGGTCGAAAATGGCGGCTTCGGCGCGCAGGCGGCGGCGCCAATCGCGCGCAAGGTGCTCGACTACGCGCTGCTCGGACAGAGCGAGCCCGGTCCTGCGGCGGCTGCGCCGGCGAGCGAGGCCGAGGATCATAGCGACTGATGCGCGCTGCCGACTTCCTCGTCCGATTCTGGCAGCTGTTGACGCGGCGCGTCGACCGGTTCCTGTTCGGCTGCGCACTGGCACTGGTCGGTGTTGGCCTGGTCACGTTGTTTTCTGCCGCCGACCAGAGCATGGCGCGGGTAAGCTCGCAGGCGATGTCGTTCGGGTTCGCGCTGTCGCTGATGTGGGTCGTCGCGAACATTCCTCCGCAAACGCTTGCCCGCGCTGCGGTGCCGCTTTATATCCTGGGTGTCGTGCTCTTGATCGGTGTTGCGCTCTTCGGTGTCATGGTCAACGGTTCGCGCCGCTGGCTCAATCTGGGATTCGCGCGCATCCAGCCCTCGGAGCTCATGAAGATCGCGCTGCCGTTGATGCTCGCCTGGTATTTCCAGAAATTCGAGGGACGTATCGGCTGGAAGGACTTCGTTTTCGCCGCGATACTGATCGTCATCCCGTTCTGGCTGATCAAACGCCAGCCTGACCTCGGCACATCGTTGTTGATCGCCGCTTCCGGGTTCTATGTGCTGTTCCTGGCGGGTCTTTCGTGGAAGGTCATGGTGGGGCTCGCGGCCAGCGGCGCGGCCGCCGCCCCGTTCCTCTGGGCACACCTGAAGGAATACCAGCAGGCACGAATTCTGACCTTTCTCGATCCCGGCCGCGACCCTCTGGGCGCCGGCTATCACTCCGCTCAGGCGTCGATTGCCATCGGCTCGGGCGGGGTGATCGGCAAGGGGTGGCTGAACGGTACGCAGACACACCTTGATTTCCTGCCCGAGCGGCATACCGACTTCATCTTCGCGGTGTTCGGCGAGGAGTTCGGCCTGATCGGGAATGCCTTGCTGCTGATCCTCTACACCATGCTCATCGGCCGAGCCATGGTGATCACCGCCAATGCTTCGACGCTGTTCGCCCGTCTGCTCGCGGGGGCGGTGACCCTGATGTTCTTCACCTACGTCTTCGTCAACATGGGAATGGTGAGCGGCATCCTGCCGGTCGTGGGCGTGCCGTTACCCTTGTTGTCCTACGGCGGCACCGCATTGGTGTCGCTGTTCATCGGCCTCGGTGTGCTGATGAGCGTGCAGGCGCATCGCAAATTGGTGAACACCTAGCGCAGACGTATCGCGCGCCTGCGAATTCGCTAGCCGCCGAGTCTTGACTCGGGGAACACCGGACCGGCGAGTCCGGCGGCCGAACGACCCTGCCCATCGCGGCGCGCCATGTAAGCCTTCACCATGTCGAGCGCGCTCGATTCACAGGGTGGCAACGCGACGTCGCTCACGTCGAGAGGGGTGACCCGCTCGCTCATGCGGATGACGTGCGAGCAAAAGGTCAGTCCTCCGCCGAACGCCGGCGTCATCACCAGGCCCCCCGCGGGCACGCGCCCGGCTTCGAATGCCTCCACCAGCGCGACCGGCACGGTGGCCGAAGACATGTTGCCGTACTTGTGCACGGTAAGGAATACGTGTTCCATCGGCACCCCGGCCCGCTTGGCGACGAATTCGATGATGCGCAGGTTGGCCTGGTGCGGCACGACCAGATCGATGTCGGCAGCGGTCTTTCCGGCGCGGGCGAGCGCTTCGGCCGAAGCCTCGACCATGCCGTGCACGGCACGCTTGAATATTTCCTGGCCGTCGAAGTCCCAGATGGTGTCACCCAGCATGACGTTGCCGTTGATGGCGTAATCGAGGCCAAGCCCGCGCACCCGCAGGATTCCCCGCGCTTCGGAATAGCAGCCCAGCTTTTCCGCCAGTACGCCTTCCGGCGCGTCGGTGGCCTGCAGCACCACGGCCGCGGCGCCGTCGCCGAACAGCACGGCGGCGTTGCGATTTCTCCAATCCATGTACGGTGAGATGACTTCGACGCCGACAACCAGCGCGTTTTTCACCACGCCGGTTCGGATCAAGGCAGTGGCGGTGGACAGGCCGTAGAGAAAACTCGTGCAGGCGGTGTTGACGTCCATCGCCGCAGCGTGTCCGCAGCCCAGCCGTACCGACAGGCCGGAGGCGGTATTGGGCACACCCTCGTCGTTGGAGCAACTGCCGTAGACGATGAGTTCGACTTCGGAGGCCGCAAGGCCGGCACAGGCCAGCGCCTGCGCCGCGGCGACGTACGCCAGGGTGCACCCCTGCACATGCGAAACGCGACGCTCGTGGATCCCCGTACGCTGGGTGATCCACTCGTCGCTGGTGTCCATGAACGAAGCAATGTCGGCGTTGGAGAGTACGGCGGGCGGCATGGACTTGCCCCAGCCGGTAATAGCGGCGTAATTCATCCATTTCCTCCGGTGCGCGTTACGCTGCGGTGCTGCCGGCGGCGTTCGCCGATTCGCCGCCGGCCTGGTCTGAATTCTCGTGTGTCGCGGTTGCGCCCGGAATTGATTTGATCCATCGCCTGGGCAGGCGGTCGATGGAAGCACCGGTCAAGGCGCAAACACCTGCGGCGATCAACGTCGACTGCGCGTGCGGTGGCGGCGCCAAAGCCAAGCATACACTGCTGCGTTCAGCATCAAAATCAGCATGCCGAGGACGATCTGAAACGCAGCCGTCAGTCCTGCCGGATAGATGATCGGCATCAGGTGGTGCTCGACGAAGCCGCCCGCGTATCCGGCGCCGCCGGCCCGGACCCGCAGCAGTTTCTCGAGTGGCGTGAGCGGGCAGACGGCGCCGCTGAACTCGAGCCAGACGACCCAGCCTACGGCCGGCAGATGCAGCCACGCCAAGGCGACATAGCGCGCGACCAACAACCCGCCGGCCACGACAAACACGATGAAGGCAAGGTGCAGGACGACCACAGCATCGGCGAGCACCCGGTCCAGCATGTCGAGGAAATGGCGCTACTTTTTCTTTTTGGAACGCTTCGAGGCGGGGCCGGAAACGGGCCTGCCTTCCTCCGGCTTCTTGAAGTCACCGATGATGCCCTTGGCCGGACAGATTTTGACGATCGGGCATTTGTTGCAGCCGACAGCGATGGCGACGGGACACAGAACCATGGGAAACCTCACGTGATGGAGACTGCGAAACCGCTATCTTGAGCGCGTTCCGCAGCGAACGCCAGCGGCCATCCCTGCCGATGCGGTGTGTCAAAGGCACGCGCATCGCCGTGTCACGGGCGCCGCGAACCGATCAGCCGTCGCGTCCTGCGCGCCGGCCCGCGCTGAGCACCGCCAGCGTCAGCGCCCCCGCGGCGAGTCCCCAGAACGCGGAGCCAATGCCCCACAACGTGACCCCCGACGCCGTCACCAGAAAGGTGACCAGCGCCGGCTCGCGTTCGGTTTCCTTCGTCAGCGCGGCGGCAAGGCCCCCACCGATGGTGCCGAATAGCGCCAGCCCGGCGATGGCCAGTACCAGTTCGCCCGGAAACGCGGCGAACAGCGCGCCGACGGTCGCACCAAATATGCCGATCAGCAGGTAGAACACGCCCGCCGCGACCGCCGCGACATAACGCTTGTCCGGATTTTCATGCGCTTCGCGGCCCATCGCGATGGCGGCGGTGATCGCGGCGAGATTCAATGCGTAGGCACCGAAGGGGGCGAGAACAACGGTTGCGGCACCGGTCCAGCCGACCAGCGGGGAAATCGGCACCCGGTAGCCCGCGGCGCGGATGACGGCCACGCCGGGGACGTTTTGCGATGCCATGGTTACGACGAACAGCGGCAAGGCGATGCCGACGAGCGCCGCCAGCGTGAATCGGGGCATGGTGAATACCGGCTCGGCCGGCGCGAAATGCACGGCGTCGAACTGCAGCATTCCGCGCGCCGCAGCGATGGCCACGCCGACCGCCAGAGCAAGGACGATCGCATAACGCGGCGTGAGCCGGCGCGCGACCAGATAGGCGCAGAACATCGCGAATACCAGCACGAACTGCGTTTGCATCGCCACGAACACGTCGAGGCCGAAACGCAGCAGCACTCCGGCGAGCATTCCCGAGGCGAGCGATAGCGGGATTCGGTCGATGGCACGCTCGAACCAGCCGGTGAAACCCGCGGTGGCCAGTAACACTCCGCACACCACGAAGGCACCGATGGCCTCGGACATCGGCACGCCTGCCGCGCTGGTGATCAGCATTGCTGCGCCGGGCGTCGACCAGGCGGTGACGACCGGAACGCGATAGCGCAACGACAGCAGGATGCAGGTCGCGCCCATGCCCAGCCCCAGTGCCCACATCCACGAGGCGATTTCGGCGGGCGACGCGCGCAAGGTCTGTGCCGCCTGGAAAACGATCACGGCCGAACTGGTGAATCCGACGAGCACGGTCACGAAACCGGCGATGAGCGCCGACCACGAGGCATCACGCCGCAGCGCGCGCAGTCCCTGCAGATTCAGCGATGGCATGGCGGCGCGCCCGACAAACGGCGTGCGGGAGGCTGACTGGATTCCGGCGCCACCGCTATCGCGGCCTCGGCGCGCCTGCCGCGGGCTAGCCGCCCTCGGCCCATGCGTCGACCGGAACAAGGCTGGCAACGAGCAGGGCAAGCAGGCAATGGCGAAGAAGTTGGTTCATGCGATCCTCCGGAATCCGGTCAATTGCCGCGGGTTGCGACGCCATTGTCCACGATTCATGGCACTGACAGGCTCCGGTACCAGCCCCTTTGTTCCGGGGCGGTGCTACAGTGCCTTTCCGCCACTGGCGAGCGTCGCCGGTGGTCCTGTTCGTGATGGTTTCGGCGCAGACGACGCGTCCGGAAGGTGCTCAATGAAATTTCTGTGGCCCGAGTTCCTCTGGCTGCTACTCGCCGTCCCGGCGCTGGTGGGCGTCTACTTCTGGCTGCTTTCCCGGCGCAAGGCGGCAGTGCGCTTCGCGCGCCTCGATCTGGTCAAGCTGGCCATTGGACCGGGCCAGCGTTTTCGTCGCCACCTGCCGCCGCTGTTGTTCCTGTTTGCCGTGGTTGCGGTGATCATTGCCAGCGCGCGGCCTTCGGCCGTCATCACCTTGCCTACCGAGGGGCGCACGATCGTGCTGGCGATCGACGTGTCGTTGTCGATGCGCGCCGCCGATGTGCCGCCGACGCGACTCGCGGCGGCGCAGATTGCCGCCAAGGAATTCGTGCAGGGCCTGCCCTCCGACGTGCGCGCCGCCATCGTCACCTTCGCCGGCACTGCCGCGGTCGTGCAGCCGCCCACGCTGAATCGGGAGGACCTTGTCGCGGCGATCGACCGGTTCGAGCTGCAGCGGCACACGGCGATCGGCAGCGGCATCATCATGTCGCTGGCGACCATCTTTCCCGACGACGGCATCGATCTCGAATCGGCGATTTTCGGCAGCGGCTTCGGGCGCAACAACGCGCGACGTGGCGGAATCGATCAATCGGCCAGGCAGGGTCAGGACTCGGACAAGGCCAAGGCGAAGTCCGCGGGCGAATTCAAGCCGGTGCCGCCCGGCTCGTATGCGTCGGCGGCGATCGTCTTGCTGACGGACGGCCGTCGCACCACCGGGCCCGCCCCGCTGGACGCGGCAAGAATGGCGGCTGATCGGGGCGTACGCGTTTTCACCGTGGGCTTCGGCTCGGCCGGAGGCGCGCCTGTGGACATCGACGGCATGTCCATCTACATGCGCTTCGACGAGGAGACCTTGAAGGCGATTGCCGGCATCACGCAGGCCGAGTATTTCCACGCCGGCACGGCCACCGACCTGAAGGCCGTGTACGAAAAACTCAACACGCGCTTCGCGCTGGAGCGCAAGGAAACGGAAGTATCGGCGTTGATCACTGCGGTGGCAGCGCTTTTGGCGGTGCTCTCCGCGGTACTGTCGCTGGCGTGGTTTCACCGCATCGCCTGACGCTTCGGCGGCCGCGGACGATGCGCATCGTAAAGGCAGCCCTCAGCTACTTCACCATCGTGTTCGGCACCGGATTCGCGCTGGGGGCGATCCGTGTCCCGCTGCTGGTGCCTCGTCTTGGCGAGCGCGTCGCCGAACTCGTCGAGACGCCGTTCATGCTGCTTGCGATCGTGCTCGCGGCACGGTGGGTCGTGCGTCGCTTCGTGCTGCCGCCGGATGCGGGTTCGCGACTGGCGACCGGAGGGCTGGCGCTGGCACTGCTGCTCGCGGTCGAATTCTCCGTCGTGCTGTCGCTGCGCGGATTGTCTATCCCAGACTACATCGCGCAGCGCGACCCGCTCGCCGGGGCGGTCTACGCCGCCAGCCTTCTGCTATTCGCCCTGATGCCGTTGCTGCTGCGCCGGCGCGTCTGATCGGAGCTGCGCGCTGCCGTCGCTCACGCGACCGCGGGCTTGCGGAAGGCGAACGCGACGGCGACGCCGAGCACGACGATCAGCAGGCCGTCGAAAATGATCTGACGCACGACCAGCGCGCCCGGCATCGGCTGCACTGCGAAGTAGATCATGTAGGTCGGCACCACGGTCATCAGCGCGACGGCGACGCCAAAGCGCAGTCCCTGTGGCAGCCACGGTTTCTCTTCGGCGCCGCGCTTGTAGATCCACACGAACGCGCCCGCCATGATCACGTGTGCCAGCAGCATGTACGGTAAATATTGCTGCGAGTCGGCTTCGGAGCGAAACAACGTGGGGAGCTGCGCGTAGTCGGTGCCCAGCAACAGGCCATGCACGACGAAACTGCCCGCCATCCAGAAGAAGAACATCAACACCCAGGCAACGAAGAACTTGCGATTCAATTGGGTCTCCCGAGGTAGGTCAGCGCGACCGTCAAAGTTGGGGACGGTCGGTCGCGCCATGAACGCGGAGTACGAGTCGGTCGACGCCGACACCGATGCCGGCCCGAATCCGGGACACGCACCGGCGCGGCGACCTGCGCCTTCACTAGGGTGTGGGCTTTTTCGGCTGTTTCGGTTTCTTCGGTTCCTTGCGCTGCTTGTCGCGATTGCCCATGGCGGTCTCCTGTTGGTTGCCTGCGTCGATGGCCGGGGCACCTAGGCCCGTAGCTCACCCGAATGACGCTGCGGCCAGTGTAGCCGCGCGGCACCGTCCGGGCAACGAGAAGCGCGCAATCGCGGTCGACATGCACGGGAGGACCATCGCGACCAGCCGAACCGTGCTCTCCGGGTGCAGTCCCGCTAGGACGAAGGCGCCGCGACCGAAAGCGCCGCGCGTCGCGCGAGACTCTCCGGCGGCCAGACCTCCTTGGCCCGGTAGTACTCCGGCACGGCAGGCACGCCCGGCGACAGCACGACCCAGGGCTGTTTCGACGAGGTGAAAATGTGCACGTCCGGCGGCAGGCGATCAGGATCGTCCAGCGTGCCGACACGAAGGAAGCGGATGGCGTCTCCCGCGCCGGCGTAGTTGCTCCATACAGCGACCCGGCACTGCGGGCAGCGCGAGATTCTCTGGCCTTTGCCGCTGTTCGATGGGGTGTCCACGACTTCGACATCGCCGCGGGTGAGTTCCAGACGGTCGGCCTCGATCACCGCGTTGAGCGCAAACGCGGTGCCGGTCTCGCGTTGGCACCAACGACAGTGACAGCAGTGCACGATCAACGGTGCGGTAAGCAAACGGTAGCGCACCTGGCGGCAGGTGCAACCACCCGCGAGTGGATAGGGCGTGGGTTCGGCGGGCATCAATCGCTGGCAGGGATCAATGGGAATGCGCGCCCAGCGCCTCGAGATCCGCCTTGCACCACGGCCGCTCGTCGGCGCGCACCTGGCCGTACCAGCGCAGCGCCTCGGCACGCGCGGCATCGAAGTCCGCTGTATTGTCAGCAGCGCGTTCGGTCAGTGCCAGAACGGCGAAGCCGAAGAACTGCTCGAAGGCCGGGGCGTCGTTGCGCCGGCAAACGTCGACGCAATGGCGCGCGCTTTCGGCGGCCGCATGGGGGTCGCCGGCCTGCACCAGGCAGCGCGCCAGGCGATACAGCGCACGCTCCTCCTCGAGCCAGGTGCCGGCGAGCGTCCAGTATTTGAGGCCGCTGCGCGCAGCCGCGACCATGCCCCGGGTCGCCTTCGCGTCCCGATCGGGCATTTCCTCCAGCGCGGCCGCCAGGTTGTTGCCGCCGATCGCCAGCGCGCGCAGCGCCGGCGAACCGGGGGAAAGGCCGGCCTCGGCGAGCCGCAGCGCCGCGTCGTAGGCGCCGAGCGCGCCGGTCACGTCGCCGCGGCCGACGAGTGTGGCCGCCGCCGCGGCCAGCACGGCGATCCGATCGTCGCGTGCCAGCGGGGCCAGCGCCGACGCTTCGCCGCCCGCGTAGCGCAGCGTGGCAATGCCGCGATTCAATGCCTTCGTTGCCGAGTCATCGCATTGCGGATGGGAGCGCAGAGATTCAAGCAGGGAGACGCCCTGCGTCCATTGACCGAGATGCTCACCGTAGACATGCGTGGCCAGGCGCGTGAAAGGCGCGATGTCCTCCGCGCGGCCAATGACCGTCGGCGACGCGGCGAGCCGGCCAGCGACCGCTTGCGGCGCTTCGGCATGATCGTTCCAGGCGGTTTCGATGAACTGGTCGAAGTTCATGCAGCCCATTCTGCGAGCTGAATGTCGTTGGTGGTAGCAGGGGCAAGCCCCGAGCCTGACGCGCGCGGCTTCATGGATCGCGGGTTCAACGGCGTCAGCGCCCGGGCAGCACGACTTCGACGGTCTTGCCGCCGTAGCCGTACTTCATGTCGCGCGCCTGCACGGTGACCACGCGTATGCCCCGGGGGATCCGGACGCCGTAGAGGTCGCGGGTGAACGGCTGTTCGCCGGCATGATCGTGCAGCAGGATGCGCTCGCCGTAGACCTTGCCCTCCTTGCCGAGGACGCGAAAGGCGTCCGCGTAGCGCTGCGGCGTGTCGTAGGGCGAGGACAGGGTGACGTCGAAATCGAAGACGTCGGCGCCGCGCGCCTGCACCTTGGCGGCAAGCACATCGGGATACTTCTGCGCGCCGCCGCTGACCGTCCGTGCCGGGGCGACGGAAACGCCGACGGCGAGGCCGAGGAAAAAAACAAGACGCGAGAGGGAGCACATTCAGAGCAATCCAGAAATGCCGAACAGCAGAAACGGCACGCCGAAGATCGCGGTGATCAGCGGGAACAGCCAGAGACTCCTGAATGTCGCCAGCACCGCCTTGTGCGGCTCGGCCGGGTCGTAGAGCACGTCCACCCGAGCGTCTTTGGCCATCGGCCGCCGGCCACCCGACGAAGAAGTGACGACGATCCGTTCGCCCTGACTGGTGGTGAAACTGACGATCGGAAGAAAATAGTGACGCGGCGAACCGCGGCCGCTGCTGACGACGGCCTCTTCGTTGCCGGTGACCACGCCCTGCGCGCGACCACCAGCGCGCAACAGCCGCAGCGGCTGGCGCGCGAGCAGCAGGGCAATGCCTTGCATCCCAGCACCCGCGGCAATAAAGGCCCAACTGAATCCGGCGTCGACTGCCATGATGCATTGAACACCGCAATGGCGAATGAATCAATCGCCTTCACATCGCGTCCAGGTCGTCAGCGGCTGGGACGAGGCCCCGCGCAGCGCTGGCGCGGTCAGCCGAATCCGGTCGGACGCGGCGGCTTCCCGATCAGCTTCCATCCCTCGCCGCCGGCACCGCCTGCTTGAACGGCGTCTTCGCTGCCGGCGCCGTTGCCGGCCGCGCCGCCTTGGTCCCCGGCAGGATCTCGAAGGTCGGATCGAACTGGATCAACATGCCCCAGAGCTGATCGAGGGGTTTGCGGTCGCCTTCGAGCTTGACCCTGCCGGACGCGAGGTGATCGGCGAACGTGGCCCGGCCCATCATCACCGTTTCCAGATCGGAACGGTTGATGGTGATCGTCAGGTCGGCCTTCTTCGACTGCTGCCCCTTGAGGTGGGTAAGCGCGCCGTTGGACAGTTCGAGGACGAATTTCTCGCCGTTGTCCGGCGTCATCAGGTTGACGATGAAATTCACGCCCTCTGCCTTCTTCGGGTCCATGCGCACGCCGAGGAAGTCGAGGAACAGGTCGGTCGACATGGCGCGGATCAGGTCGGGGCCGGTGCTTTTCGGCGGCACGCCGCTCGGGATGCCCGAGCGCAGTTCCAATGCACCGGCGAGGAAGCTGCTGCGCACGCTGGGCGACTCCTGCTGGTAGGCGATCTGCTCCCACACGTCGGCGAGCAGGTCCTTGGCGGGCTGGTTTTTCGGTTGGGCGAAGACCAGCTTGTTGAGGATCTCCTGCGCCAGCCGGTACTTGCCCTGGTTGTAGAGTTGCCGGCCCTTGGCGAGAATCTTCGCCGAGCCGCCCATCATCTCGACGTACAGCGGCGCGGAGTCGCGTGGCGAGAGCGGAATCAGCGTCGCTGGATTCGCGTCCCAGTAGCCGAGGTAGCGATTGATCACCGCGCGGCTGTTGTGCGCCTCGGAGCCGTGGTAGCTGTGCGCGGGCCACTGCTGGCGCAGGCTCTCCGGCAGCGCGTAGACATTGTGGATCTCGTTGACCGTCACGCCCTGGTTGGCGTGGAAGAGAACGTTGTTGTTCAGGTGCGCATAGGTGTCGCGCTGCGCCCGCATGACTTCCTGGATGCGCGCGTTGCCCCAGCGCGGCCAGCTGTGCGCGGCGAACATCACCTCGGCATCCTGGCCGAAAACGTAAAGCGACTGATTGATCTGCTTGGACCACTCCAGCGCATCGCGCACCAGCGCGCCGCGTAGCGTATAGATATTGTGGATGGTGCCGGTGATGTTCTCCGCGGCCCAGAAGGCCCTGAACTGGGGGAACCAGGTGTTCAGTTCCGCCGGGGCCTCGGTGCCCGGGGTGTTCTGGAACACCATCTGCACGCCGTCGACGGTCATCTCCTCGAATTCCTTCTCGACGGTCACGTTCGGCGGGATCAGGCCGAGGTTGCCGGAGGCGACGTTCTTGCCGATCGACTGGTCGACGTGACCAAACGGGCTGCGCGGCAGCAGCACGCCGTACTGGTAGAACAGGCGCCGCGTCATGGCGTTGCCGGCGTAGACGTTCTCGGCGATGGCGTGCCGCATGAACCCGGTCGGCGCGATGATCCTGACCTTGCCGCTTTTGACGTCGGCCTCGTCGACGACGCCGCGCACGCCGCCGAAATGATCTGCGTGCGAGTGTGAGTAGACCACCGCCACCACAGGACGCTTGCCGAGTTTTTCATTGACGAAATCCAGCGCCGCCCTGGCGGTCTCCTTCGCGGTCAGCACGTCGAACACGATCCAGCCGGTGTCGCCCTTGATGAAGCTGATGTTGGCGAGGTCGAAGCCGCGCACCTGCCAGATCCTGCCGGGCACCACTTCGTACAGCCCGTAGGCCATGTTGAGGATCGCCTGGCGCTGCAGCGACGGATGGATGCTGTCGAAGTCCTTGCCCTGCAGCAGGAAGTCATAGCTGGCCATGTCCCAGGCCACATTGCCCGCCTCGGCCATGATCTTCCGGTAGGAGGGGGCCGCGACGAAGCCGCGCTGCGCCTCCTCGAAATCGCGCTTGTCGTCGAAGGGCAGCGTGGCGCGCTGGCCGTTGCGCAGCTCGATGGTGAACTTCGAAGGCAGCTTGCCCTTGGGATGGAAGTGCCTGCCTTCCATTGCGCCGGGGTCGCTTTGCGCAATGCCGCCGCCGGCGCCGAGCGCCGAGTTGGTGCACAGGCAGGCGACGGCGAGAATGCAGGTGACGGTGATCGAACGACCGGGTCGCATGAGAATTCCTTTCCTGTAGGTGAGCGCTGTCGCAGGGGATCTCGACGGACCGATCACCTGACCGGCGCGCCGGCGCGTCGTCCCCGGTCTCAGGATCTTCGCGGCCCGAAGCCCCTCAGCACATCCTTCATCGCATCCTGACCGACGCTGAACATCACCTGATGCGGTCGATCAAGATCGATGATCAGCAGCAACACCGCGGAAAATGTCATCACCATGGCCAGCGTGGCCAGCGAGCTGCGGCTGCCGGACAGGCCCAGATCGTATCCCATCAGCAGGGTCGACATGATCGCCATGAACATCACCGTCATCCAGATACTGGATGGAATTCGCGCGCGCACGCCGATCGCAACCCGGTTGCTGTGCATGTCGATCACATCGTTGAAGGCGCTGGCGAGCAGTCCGACCATCACCGAATCCGGTTGGCTCCTGGCCAGTTCCGTCACCTGTACCCACATCCTTGCCTGCGTATCTTCCGACCTGGCGATCCCCTGCTTGACCTTCTCGTCGGTGTCCCACAGGTTCGCGTTGACGCGATCCTCCACGTACTTACGCAGGAGATCCCGAAGGGCGGGGCCCTGCGGGTCCGTCACGAATTGGGTGCGCAGATACGCGGTCCCGATGGCGTTGGCCTCTTCGACCACCAGTTGCTTGCGGTCCTGGAAGCGCGACGCCGCGCTGCTGAAGGTGAACGCCAGCATGAACGCCAGCAGACCCGCCACGGCGCCGGTCGCGCCGCCGCCGAGCGGTTTGCGGTCGGTGATCGGGATGTGCCGATTATTGAAACGCCCGAGGTTGAGCCCGATCTCGGAGCACAGCATCAGCAGCGCGACGATTCCCGCAAACACATGCAGCAGCGGTGAGGTTTCGGCCCATGAACCGATATAGGCGAGCATCGATGACTCCAATTCGGATGATTTGGCGGCGGCGGACGCTATGCCCTCGACCGGCGCATTTGCAGGGTAGATGAGTTGACGTCCAGCAGCAATTGCGGCCGCGTTCGGTCAGGGAATCCGGGGATCGGGGCCGCGACCGCCCCGACGCGCTGCGCGCCGCAGGCGAGGTAGAAGGCCTCGGCATGGGGATCGGCGTCGATGGCCAGGCCGGTCGCGCCGCCTCGCGCCACAACGCCGGCCGCGTGCGCCAGCAGCGCGGGGCCGACGCCTCTGCGCATGGCCGCCGGGGCAACCCAGAAGTGGTCGAGCTCCCAGTGCGGCAAGGCGGGCAGAAGAACGTAGAAGCCGCGCACCCGCAAATCTTCCTCGATGACATAGGCAGGGCAGCCGGCGATCGTGTCCGTGGTAACGGTGAGTTGGTCGTGCCAGCCGGCAAGCGCGGCCGCCGGGTAGCACCAGGTCGCCTTCGACGCCACGGCGATGGCGGAAAGCTCGACGGCCTCGTCGACGCGGGCGCGGCGGATCGGGAGCGATGCGGCGGCAGGCATGTTCGGATTGCCTCGTCCGTAGCTCATCGCATCGGCCATCGCCCGCTGCCCTCAGGCGTCGAAGTAGTTAGAAACTTCGATCAGGTTGAAATCCGGATCGCGAAAGTAGACCGACAGGATCGGCCCGGTCGCGCCGGTGCGGCGCACCGGACCCTCGATGACGGTGACGCCGGCGGCGGCGAGATGGCGCTGCACCTCGGGCAGCGGCGTCGCGGTGATGAAACACAGGTCGGCCGAGCCGGGCGTCGGGCGCTGCGCCTTGGGCTCGAATTCGTTTCCCGACTGATGCAGGTTGATTTTCTGCGCGCCGAATTCAAGTGCCTTGCGCCCGCCGGCAAACTCGACCATCGTCATGCCCAGCGCTCGCGCGTAGAACGCGCAGGTGGCATCGATGTCCGCGACCGTGAGCACGAGGTGGTCGAGCCGGTCGATCTGCAGCATGAATTGCGCTCAGCGGTCGTCGCTGCCGATGAGCCGATACGCGGCCGCGCCGAGCAGTGCTCCGACGATTGGCGCAATCCAGAACAGCCAGAGCTGCGCAACCGCCCAGCCACCGACGTACAGCGCGACGCCGGTGCTGCGTGCTGGATTGACCGAGGTGTTGGTCACCGGAATGCTGATCAGGTGAATGAGCGTGAGCCCAAGGCCAATGGCGATGGGCGCGAAGCCGGCGGGCGCCTTCTTGTCCGTTGCCCCCAGGATGATCAGCAGGAAGAACATGGTCATCACCACTTCGGTGACCAGAGCCGCCAGCAGCGAATAACCGCCGGGTGAATGCGCGCCGTAACCGTTGGACGCGAATCCGTTGGCAACGTCAAAGTCTGCGGCTCCGCTGGCGATGACATAAAGCACACCACCCGCAACGACCCCGCCGGCGACCTGCGCGATGATGTAGGGCAGCAGCTTGTTCGCCGGGAAGCGCCCGCCTGCCCAGAGTCCGATCGAGACCGCCGGGTTGATATGACAGCCGGAGATGTGTCCGATGGCGAAGGCCATGGTCAGCAGGGTCAGGCCGAACGCCAGCGAAACGCCGAGCAGTCCGATGCCCACATTCGGAAAGGCGGCGGCTATCACCGCGCTGCCGCAGCCGCCAAGCACCAGCCAGAAAGTTCCAAGAAACTCTGCGCCGTATTGCTTCATTCGATTCTCCCGAGGTGATCCGGTTGGTCGCGATTGTGTGCAACGATCCGACAAAAAAGTATCGCCGACTCCCGTGGGTGTGGCGATTTCACCAAAGCTGCAAGCGCCGATTATACCGTCGCCGTACCCTCGCCAAAAATTCCCCGGCTGCGGCACCGGCATTCGCTGGCCGCGAAACTATTTTGGCGGCAACGATCCCGTGAAAGCCAGACAGTCGACAATCCAGCTGTCCAGCGCCGCGTCGGAGTCGATGCCTTCCGGCGTCACGTAGACAAATCCCTTCATCGGCTTGCCCGTGAAGTCCATTGGCCGCGCGCCGGGGCGGCGCAGTGCCGCCGCGTAGCCTTCCGGGCCGACTCGCGCCATCAGGGTGTCGTTGACAACCCCGACGGACATGTGACCGTGGGACATGAACGCCAGTCCGCCGAACATCCGGCGCTCCACGATCCCGCGGCGGTCGCGGAGTGCATCGCGGATGCGCTGCGCCAGCCCTTCGTCGAATGCCATTGCAAGCTCCTTTGCGCCGGATCACGCCGGCCTATCGTACGCCGCGACGCGATCGACCGCATCGGTCCAGGCCCTCCTTGAAAGAAGTCCTTCAGCGTGCGCTGCGGGTCGTGCGTTTGGTGTTGCTCGGTGAATATCACGAGTGTCGTTGGTCGTGTCGTTGCCGGACCCGGCCCGGGTCAAGGATGGCGCTGGTCCGGCTCCTGTGCTGTCAGGCAGCGCCGACAGAGGCAGGCCGAGCCGCGCAGCGACTCGGGTAGCGCGGCAATGGCCGCGACACTGGCCTCGACGTTCGCGCACCAGCAGGGCGTAGCGAGATCTCCGGTACGCGCCGGCGCGCATTCGTTGGGCGCGCCGCAGGTCGGACAGGTCGGATATGGCTTGGGTTGCAAGGATGGTCGCCAGCTTCAGTGCGGTGGCCCGACGATGTCGACGAGCCAGGCAAGCACTTCTTCCTCGGTTGGGCGGGTGCCTGCGTCAACAGCCGCACGATGGACGCACAACGGTACCTCCATCGCGACTGCGAGGGCAAGGCAGCACGGACATTGTCCAGGCGATGAATGCCGTCAAAACGGTTGCGGAAACAGAGATCATGCGGAGCTCTCCTGGGTAGGAATCGACCACCGTGGCGCCTGAAGCGACGATCGTGCGGACCGGAACCTGATGCCGGCGCTCGCGGGACCAATTGCGGCCGTGCGGCTGGGCTAGTCGTGGGTAAGCGGCTTGTCGGTGAACAGGTAGTCCTTCAGTTCCTTCGAAAACGCAGGATCCTTGCGGCGAATCCATTCCAGCACCATCGATGCATGTTCTTTTTCCTCGTCGCGGTTGTGTTCGAGGATGGACTTGAGCACCGGATCCTTGCAGGCATCGGCGCGCTGGTTATACCAGTCCACCGCTTCGAGTTCCTCCATCAGCGACACGATCGCGCGGTGCATATCCCGCGTTTCGTCAGTCAATTCGGCGATGGGTTCGTGGTATCCGACACTCGACATGTTGTTCCCTCACTGTTGGTTGATGCTGACCGGATGCCGCGCCTGCGTTCGCGGCGGGCCCGAAATTCCGAAGCGATCGGCACGACAGGCGGTGTCGCCCGAATCCTTACGCGGCCCATGATGGCGGCGGTATTTCTGGCACCTCATTCTGCCAGGGCATTATCGCAGGATGTTCCGGGAAGGTCTTCCGACCTCAGCACACCGATTGGCTCAGGGGCCCATGCTTGCGCGAAGCATCAGCGCCTCGTCTGGTTCGGCCTCGTGCGCCAGGTGCTGCGCCGGCGAGCCTGGCCGGAAGCCCAGGCGTTCGAGCAAGCGCATAGAGCGCAGGTTTGCACGCTTGAGGACGGCGGAAAAGCTGTGGACCCGGTGGTGCTCGACCAGCTCGCGCATCATGGCTTCGACTGCCCGGCGCGCCAGGCCGTGACCCCAGTAGGTGCTGGAAAGCACGTAGGCTATGCCGGCACCGCCGTCTTGGCCGACAGTCGCCTGAACGTAGCCGGCCAATTCAGAATTGGGCAGGCGGATGACCCAGTTGAGCCAGTGCTCGGTCCCGTCCGCCGAACGCCTTGTCTCGAGTTTGGTGAATCGGGTTTGCAACCACTCCAGCGAGGACGGCGGTTCGTTCTCGTACGTGTAGATTTCCGGGTCGCTCAGGACGGCAAACATCGCCTCCGCGTGCGCAGCGGTCTGGGGCTCGAGGGTGAACTCGCCGGCATCGATGACACGCATGTCTGCTCCAGCGCCCGGCGCAGTCGGCGGGCCGGTCCATTGCCCGGTCCAACCGCCGGTTCATCGGCCGATGTTCGCAACCGGGCGCCGGGCGATGGCCGGCCCCTGGCGTTCAACGCCGGCCGGTGTTTCGCAATACTGGATTGCGTCCGTCGATATCGGCTTGAACCTCGGCGCGACTTCTTTCGTACACGATCTCGCGGCCCATCACGCTGCCTGCGTAGGCCAGGCAATTGCGCGTGGGACTCAGCGCGCACCGGACACTGTGCACGCCTTCTCCGAAAACGACCTCGATCCGGTCGGCGCGTTTGCTCAGAATGACAACATCGAGCGATTGACCGTTTTCGGTCACGCGCACCTTGATTTTCTCTTCGTTCATGAGCCTGTTCGTGTTTCCGGGGGCGGTTTGGTGTCCGCGATTCGGGAAGGTTACTCCTCATTGGCCGGGAGTGCTCGCCGGCGGTTCGCGGTTCGCCGGTTACCGATCCGCGCGGATCGACAGACGGGCCGGCAGCGTTGGGCCAGCGCAACGGCTGGCGGCCTTCACTGACCTGCCGGGCGTTCCACGAAAGCGACTTCTTCCGTCTTGAAATCTGCCGGCATCACGATTTCCAGCATTTCGATGTCGTCGCTGTGCCCAACCTCCCGATGGCGAATCTGCGGTGGCTGGTGCACGCATGAGCCGGCCTCGAGGCGCACGATACCCTGACCCTCATACTCGAATTCGATCCAGCCCTTGAGCACATAGACAAGCTGAAAACTGGTCTGGTGCAGGTGGGGCTGGCCCGAAAAATCGGCGCCGGCGGCCGCGCGAATCACATGCGCTACAACGCGTCCGTCGGTCGCCCCCTCGATGCCGAGGTCGCGGTACTCGAAAAACGAGCGCAGTCCGCGTTCAAAGTGCGCATCGCGGGCATGAGAAACGGCAAATCCCCGGGTTGTCATGCTCGGCGGCCTCCTTGTGGCGGTTGACGTTTGTGCTCGAACGGATCGGAAAACGGCGCGTTCGCCGGTCGCAAATCGGTCGCACGGATACTCCAGCGGGAAATTGCCCGGTCAGTTGCCGCGAAACTTCCGCCAGGCGTTGGGCAGCAGGACGAACCACTGCAGGTAGCCGGCGGCGACGAACAGCACCCAGGTCAGCAAATTCAGCACGAATCCGGGCGGGACGGGGAAGTCCATGGCCTCGCAAAGCATCAGGAAGCCGTTGCCGAACCCCGCGTTGAACAGGAATCCAAGCGGAAAGGACAGCACCACCATCAGGTAGGCGAAGGTGACATCGGTGTTCTCGCCCTCGCGCGCGACGAATGCAAACAGCAGCACCAGCAGGCAGGTCACGCTCCATAGACCGAGCAGCGCGCGCGCCGTGCGCCCGTTCAGATTGGGATTGTCCAGCATTCCGGCTTGGTCCGGGTAAACGTCACGACCGGTTCGCGGAAGGGTCGAGGATTTCCGACGAGATATGCCGCTTTTCCAGTTCGGTCCCGAGCTTGTGGCGCAGGAAGGCACCGCTGGTGTAGCGCTTGACGCTGAGGTAATAAGTTTCCTCGACGCGCTTGACCAGCTCGATGTACTCGTCGAATACGTCGTCGTCGCAGGTGAATCGCTCATAGTTGACGATGGAGTGCACGCGCTGGCCCAGCGGGCCGAGCAGCGCATCGACCGCGTCGCCCATCACCTTGAGGTCCGCGCCGTCCCGCACCCGCAGTCCGGAGTAGTTCATGTAGATGGTATTGGTCGCTTCGTCGTAGCTCAGCCGGTCTTCCATGCGGGTGTCGAGCATCCGTTCCCGCAGCCGCATCGGTGCGCGGTGGAATATCGTCGGGTCCATGGCGCGCGGGCCTTCGATGGCGGGTGTGAACGGCAGCCGTTGGAGGATGTCCCGCTCGACGTCGATGCCGGGTGCCACCTCGACCAGCGTGAGTCCCTGCGCCCCCAGCCGAAACACGCAGCGCTCGGTTACATACAACACCTCCTGTCCGCACTGCGTCGCGTAGGCGGCGCTGAAGGTGGTCTGTCCGATCTGCTCGACGAATTTCGGAAACCGGCCTTCGGTGACGATCCGGACCCGGCCCTCCTCGACGTTTACTTCGAGACCGCCGGAGTTGAAGGTACCCATGAACACCACCTTCTTGGCATTCTGGCTGATGTCGATGAAGCCGCCGCATCCGGGAATGCGCCTGCCGAACCTGCTGGCGTTGATATTGCCCCGCGCATCGCATTCACCGAAGCCGAGGAACGCGGCATCGAGTCCGCCACCGTCGATGAAATCGAAGGCGCAGGCATGGTCGATGACCGCCTGATAATTGACCGCGGCGCCGAAATCGAGCCCGCTCATGGGTACGCCGCCGATCACCCCGGAATCAACGGCGAGCGACAACAGGTCGTGCACCCGTTCCTCCCCGGCGACCAGCGGCACCTGGTCGGGGATCGAACCGACGCCGACGTTGATGACGCTGTTCGGGGCCAATTCCAGCACCGCTCGGCGGGCGATGACCTTGCGGTCGGAGAGCTCCACTGGTTTCGCGCGCGCCGGTGGCAGGCGCAATTCGCCGGAAAACGCCGGATTGAACTGGGTCCCGTAGGTCTGCATGTGGTTTTCCGCTTCGGTCAGCACCACACAGTCGACCAGAATGCCGGGAATCTTGACGCTGCGCGCGTCGAGCGAACCTTCGGCCGCGACCCGCTCCACCTGCGCGATGACGATGCCGCCGGAATTGCGGGCCGCGACGGCGAGCGCCAGATTCTCCAGCGCCAACGACTCGCGCTCGGTGGTGATGTTGCCGTCGGGATCGGCGGTGGTGCCGCGGATCAGCGCGACGTTGATCGGAAACGCCTTGTAGAACAGGTAGTCCTGGCCGTCGATCTGCATCACGCGCACCAGCTCCTCGGTGGTGCGCGCGTTCATCCGGCCACCTCCGTGGCGGGGGTCGACATAGGTGCCCAGTCCCACCCGCGACAGCGTGCCGGGCTTGCGCGCGCCGATGTCGCGATACAGCTGGGTCATCACGCCTTCGGGCAGGTTGTACGCCTCGATAAGGTTGTCGACGATCAGTTTCTCGATTTTCGGAGACATGCCGAAGTAGCCGCCGATC
The DNA here is from genome assembly GCA_032123655.1 of Betaproteobacteria bacterium. Classification (GTDB taxonomy): domain Bacteria; phylum Pseudomonadota; class Gammaproteobacteria; order Burkholderiales; family Casimicrobiaceae; genus VBCG01. The sequence continues at coordinate 33,502 of JAQBEY010000062.1, read as the reverse complement.
ACCCGCCGTACCAGCCCTTCGTGCGCCAGCCGGTTGAGCCCCTTTTCCTTCATGTCACCCTGGCCGGTGGAAAATACCAGTGTCAGGTCACGCGGGGCACCCGTTTCGAGAAAGCGTTGTTCGAGAGAAACGAAGAGTTGGTCCGGGGTGCCGTTGCCGCCGTATCCGACCGACGCCACCGTATCGCCGGTATGGATCACGGCGACCGCGTCGGCCGCCTCGATGATTTTCCTCAGTCGCATTGCCCCTTCTCCCATTTCCTGACAGCGATCGGCAAGAACTTGATCGCCTGGAGAGTACTAACGCTTCGCCTTGCGGTAGGTACGTTGGCGGGAAGCGGTTTGCCGGTGAAGGGCATTCCGTTACACCAAGGCTCCCGGGTTCAAGGAGCTTTCTCGACTTCCGGAGGCTGGGGAGGGCTGCTATCGGTCGTCGGCACTGCGGTCGCCGACCCCGGGCTCGTCGGCGCTGCGGTCGCGGCCTCCGGGCTCGTCGACTCATCGGTCGCGGGCTCGGTGGCGGCCAGCTTGCGCTTGCGCTTTTCTTCCTTCTTTTCCTTCTTGGCGAGATCGCGTTGACGCTTCGCAAATGAATAGTTAGGTTTTGCCAATGGACGATCCTTCTCGGTCAGGTTGTAAACAGCACATAGATTAGGCCATTTTAGCGAATGACGCTAAACGGGGCGGAGCCATGGGGTTGAGGCCACGGGGCGAAACCTTCAGGCCGGGCTGCGTCGATCACCATTGTTGTGCCTCGCGTGACACCGCCGCGCCGCCGGCATCCGGATGGTCGGAACGAGATTGCGAAAGCGCCGCACGACCCCGGGCAAGGGCAATTGGGCAGGCCCGGAGTCGATCGTAACGCTTCCGGCAGTCATTTGAACGGCACGAACGCCCCGGCCTTGTCGATATAGTGCCGTCCGTCGATGGTGATCATGTTGTCACCATAAGGGCTTTTGGGGCCGGCGGATATCGACTTTCCGCAGACCGGCTGCTTGAGCAGCGCATACCAGGGGCCGGCCCTGGAGCGGTCGTATACGTCCAGCAACCTGCCAGCCTTGCACTTGACCGAGGGCGCGGCGACCACGACTTGCTTGCGCGGGCTCGGGGTCAACTGCATCTCGCCGAAGCATGCCTTCGGGTCCAGGCCGAGCTTCAGATTGTTGTCCCGGGCAATCTTTCGCGCCGCCTCGACCTTGGCGCCGCCACAGGTGAACTGTACCGGCGCCGCGGCCACCTCCGCAACCAATGAGGCCAGGCTCGTCGACATGATCGTCGCGGCAATCGATATACTGACGATGCTCCGCATGGTGAATTTTCTCCTTCAATGAGCTGAAGAGTCTTGATCGGCTCAGCCGCAGGCGCATATCCGCGTCGGCGAAATTGTGACAGGACGGAGTAGCCGATTTCCACCGTCCCGTTCTGCCGGGGCCCTTTGAATCCACAACGGGCCACCAACACCGGCTTGGTCGAACCATCACCCACGGCCAGCGCAATCGTGGCCGGCACGAGTTTCAGGCCCGTCGCCTCGATCACGGTCGATCGTTCCAATGCATGGTGCCCAACGAGTCGTCGACAAGCTGCCGGAGTGACCGGCAGGCATTGGCGTCCCGTTGGGCGGCTGCCGGAACGACGGCGCGATTTCAGCCCTTGGGCGTGATCTTGGCGGCCAAGGACTGCGCCACGATCTTGCCGGCGCGTACGACGAACGTGTCCGTGGCGACCTCATACACGTTGTCGGCAGTCTCTGCGGTCCACAGGATGTAGGCAAATTCGCCCTCGATGGACTGCAGCTTCATGCTGAACGATGCGCCGGGTTTTCCAAACTCTGCGAGCATCGCCTGAAACATCGGCCTGATTGCGCCGGGGCCCTTGAGCGGTCCATCCGGCGTGAACAGGACGGCGTCCGGAGCATAGTCAGAGATGATGCCGTCGAGATCGCCCTCACCGAAACTTTTCAAGTGATGGTCCAGAATGTCTTTTGTCGAAGCCATTTGTCGATCCTCCCAGATCATGGTTATCCGGAGCCGCGGTCGATGCGCGCTGCGACAAACCCACGGCAGCGATCGGTCTTGAGCCTGGTGGCCAATTGCAAAACCTTGGGTTTCTCGCGCGTCGAGGGCTCAGGATACCCTTGGTTTTCCCCTTGTGCTCCGTCCATCGGCGAACCGCGCTCGCCCTGGTCAACCAGGAGTCGTGCCGGTCGGCACGGTCGAGCAACGGGCCGGGGATCAGCAGCGAACAGTCGGCATACCCTACAGCGCACCGATCGCGACCAGCGCCTGTCTTACCTCCTCGACACCTTCTGGCGGCAGCGGCGCCTGCGGCGGCAGTGGTGCTCCGACAGCGTAACCCTGGAGCTGTAGTCCACCCTTGATGCACGCGGCAAGATTGTATTTCGCGAATGCCTGATTGAGGTTCCAGAGCGGGCGCTGACATTCCACGGCCGCGGTCCAGTCGCCGCGGCGGCAAAGTTCATAGAGCTCGACGCTCTGCCTTGGCGCCACGCAAGCGGGCCCCGCCATCCAGCCGACACCACCGATCAGCATCACACAGGTCGGGATGTGCGACGAAGCCGCGAACACCGCCATCCGTCCCTGCACCCGGTTGATGATCGATAACAGGCGTCCGGTATTGAATGACGCATCCTTGATGTAACGGATGTTGGGGATGTGACTCAGCCGGTCGATCACAGGCAGGCTGAGGTCGGAGCGCTGGAAATTCGGATTGGTGTAGAGAACGATGGGTACCGCGACCGCTTCGGCGATCGCCTTGAAGTAGGCGTACACGCCTTCGTCGGAGATCGGGAAATAGGCCTCCAGGATGGCGAGGATGCCGCTGCAGCCCAACCGTTCGTACTCGCGGGCCTGGGAGACTGCGTCGGCGATCGTGGTCGAAGCCACACCTGCGACAACTGGAACGCGGCCATTCGCTGCCTCGATCACGACTTCCACGACGCGCCGGCGCTGCGGCCACGTCAGGTAGGCAAATTCTCCGGTGGAACCGAGAGGAGTCAGGCCATGGACGCCCGCGTTGACGAGGTCGTCACAAAGCCTGGACAGCACTTGCGCGTTCACCACGCCGGACTCGTCGATCGGCGATACCACGTACGGAAAAACACCGTGAAATTGAGCTTCATTCATTGCCGTATTCCTTCCGGACATCGAAAAGCCGTCGCTGATCGATAGTCTTCGTTGTTACCGGGGCGCAGGAACCGGCAACCCTCGCTCCGGGAGGCGTGTCCAGGGACCGCCTGAAGCGCGCCTCGTCCAAATCGGGTGGCGAGGCCCGCCAGACCATCTGATACATCGTGGCGTCGACCTCGATTTGCCAGCTGGGCGGAACAGCGCCTGCGCCTGTTGGCGCAGTAGAAATGCGCGAGAGGCTCACAGTACGTTTTCAAATCGTCGAAATCCGGAGTGGCGTGTAGCCGGTGGAACATCGTACTGCACCAAAACGTCCGCGGCATTTGACGGAAGCCCGTCGGGTAGGCGAACGGCGCTACGAAACGGTGATCCGCGCGGTGCGGTGACCGGCTAGCGCAGGCAAACGCCTGGAGCGATCATCTGTCGCCCGGTGCGCTGGCCCACCGAGACCTCGGAGGGCGATATCACCGTCATTGCGCCGGTTAGCGGCGAAGACAGGGGGCACCGGCCGATGTCGACCAGGCGACCATTCTCCAGTCCGACGATCCGAAGCTGCCTGCGCGTCGCGTCGGGTACCAGCAGGCGCATCCTGCCGTCGATCGAAGCCGGCGCCGACAGCGCCAACTCGGTTTCGCCGTACTCGTGATTCGAGAACCCTCCGAGCGCGGCGACCTCGACCAGTTCCACGCCTCGTTTCTGATAGATCTTGAGCGTGCCGCCGATGTGCGGCGTGATCACCGCGGCAATCTCCGCGCGGCCGTCGCCGTCGAGGTCGGCGACGCCGACCGGATTCAGCCAGCGCATCGGGGTCCCGATTGCCGGAGATTGCGCGCTTGTTTCGAGTCGAGTGCCGTTCAACCGGATCAGCATGAGCCTCGCCCCGCTGTCGCGCTGGCTGACAATGGCAAGGATCTGTGCCGGCTCGCCGGCCGCCAGCCTGACGATTCGCGGCGTGAGGTCCTCGAATACCTCGTTCTCCGGCAGGCTGAACACCAGCTCATGGCCCGCGTCTGTCGTCACCGTCATGCTCGCGTACTCGTGCGGCCGGCCAAGCGCAAAATGCCCGTAGCGTTCGACCGGGGTCGCGTAGCGTGCGTCGACGATGTTCTCGGCAACGGCATCTGCCGCGACCAGCGCGACCAGGGCGGCGAAAGCGACAGCCTTGCAGTCATGCTTCATGGTGTTGTCACCGGGGAACCAGTGATCGGCGCAGGGCGGCCACCCAGGAAAGACCGCGGAAACATTCGGCCGGGCGCCATTGGAGTCGAGAAGCGCGTCGAGGGTTCGCGCATGGTCAGGTAGCGACTGCTTCGCCCCAGTAGTGATAGGAAAGCACCTTGGGGCCGGGAATGTACCGTGACTGCACTTCTGGCCGGAAACCGGACTGCTCGAGGAGCGCTGGAATATCGCGGTCGAGCATGCACCCTCCCGCGATCTTGCTCCAGTAGGGCTGCAGGCGCGTTTGCCACCTCGCGACACTCTCGTCCGGAGCGCGGCCATGTTCCGAAAACAGGAACTTGCCTCCGGGGACGAGAACGCGGCGCATCTCCCTGAGCGCGGTCACGGGGTCCGGTATCGTGCACAAGGTGTAGGTGCTGACGATGGTGTCGAAGCTCGCGTCCGCCAGCGGGAGCTTCTCGGCGGATAGGCCAATAAGCTCGACGTCGATGCCGGCGCGCCGACATCGTTTCAACGCCAGGCGATGCATCCGCAGTGACGGCTCTATGCCCACGATCGCCTTGATTCGTGCGGGGTCGTAGAACGGCATGTTCAGCCCGGTGCCAAAGCCGACCTCGAGTACGCGCCCCTGCGCCAGCGGTATCACCTTCATCCGCTGCCGCCGAATCGGTTTTATGCCGCAGGCGAAATTGATCAGGTAGGGGAGCAGAAACCGCTCGTACCAGTTTTCTGTCATGCATGCTCCTGCGCGATACCTGCCCGGACCCGCCGAACGGTGTTTGCAGTCATGGCGACAGGCCATTGTCCAATCGCGCTGGTTCAGCGCGATCGTTGCGCCGCCATGCGCTGGCGAGGAGCCTTGAACCGAGTCGTCCGGTTGACCGCCGGGTGGGAGACGATGGGTGGTGTGCCTCCGGCTTCCTGCTCGCGCGAAATGTCATGTGCAACGCCCGTGCGTGTTTGCCACGCTGCGCCACATGTGGATCTTGGCCACGAACTCGTCGCCAACCGCGACCGCATTTGGTTCAAGCCCGAACCGGACGAAACCGCAGCGCTCGTACAACACTTCTGCGGCCTGATTGCCAAGCGTCACCGTGAGCTGGACGACGCTGACGCCGGAACGCTCCGAGGCGCACGCAAGCGAGTACTCGACCAACTGGCGGCCCAGGCTTCGGCCACGCCGGGCGACCGGCACATACATGCCGAACAGCGTGGCCTTGTGCCGGATTTTCTGTCTTGTCTGGAATGAGAGCCCCGCCACGCCGACGATTGCACCCGTCGAAATTGCACCGAATACGACGTCGCTGGAATCCTGGCCTTCACCCAGGCGCGATTCCCACCATGAAATCGGCAGCCCCGCGCGCTCGGCGGCGCTGGATGTAAATGCATCCGGATGGCGTGCGTAGGCCTCCAGCATGAGGTTTCGATACTCGGACGCGTGGCCTGGGGTGAGGCGCTCGATCAGCATGCCCTGCGCGCCGGAGGCCGTCGTTTCCGGACGTCGGCGCGCAAACGCCGCGTCGAACGATGGCATGCGAAAGTTCCTGCGGCGAATTGCACGCATTCATCGAGGCATTTCATCGTTCAGCGTCCTGTCAGGCGCCAGTGCGGCGAAAGAACTCCCGGTTGCGGCCGACTGAAATGCTGTAAACGCCAGGCTCGACGAAGTGAAGGTGCTCGATTTCGTCGCGTCCCCGCGTGCGGCGAACGATCGCGACCCAGTCCCCGTCGATCGTGGCGACGCGATACGGGCAGACGGTACGGACTCCCTCCATATTGCTTGTAATCTGGGCAGCGGTGTACCGCAGAGTCTGCTTCCCGAAATAGGCCTCGATTCGCGCGCGATCGGAGTCGGAAATATCCGGTGCGAACGTCCAATCGGCAAGCGTAAGTGAGGCATCCGACTGCCAGGCACCCAGCAGCCGAGGTTCGACGAGACGTGAATTCTTCATGGACCCCAACGATTGACATCAATGGACGGTAGAGGCGCCGGGCCTGGAAAGGCCGATCGCTCCGATTTTTCGCCGATCTGCATCATTGCCGGTTTGGCGCCGGTGCGAGCCGCTTTGCGAGGCTGCGCAACAGCGCCGCACCATCGCCACGCCACGCCGGGCCGTGCATGCAGGCGAGTGTCGTGGGCGCCGTGGCAGCGAGGCGGTCGAGCAAGCGGCCGGTGTCTGGCGAATGCGCATAATAGTCCATGCCATGACGCGCCGCCTCACTGGGCTCGAGGATGTCGTCTTCGGTGATGGCCGGGTGTACCTCGCCGAATTGGGTGAACAGGTCACCACAGAAAAGCGTTCGCGTCGTGGTCTCGGCGAGGAACCCGCATTCCCATCCATGCGGCAGATGCGGTGCGTCGATCCACTGCACCGTATGCTGGCCTAGCGAGAGGCACTCCTGGTCGGCGAGCGCCCGAGGCGGTCGGTCGGCCAGGTCCGCGATCGACACCATTGCCGCGACCTGCCCGCACAGCGGCACGGACTGCGGCGCGGCAGCGAGAAACTGATTGAGCGATCCACATTCGTCCGCTTCGACGTGCGAAAATGAGATGTACCGCAGCGTCGCCACCGGGATGACGCGCGCGATCGCCTCGCACACTGCGGCGAACAGCATGCGCGGACCAGTGTGAAACAGCAGGGGCTCGGCGTCGCGAATCAGGTACTGATTGAACGTAAAGCCTCCCGGGACGACACTTGCGGGGACGGGGGTGCTGATGCGAAAAATGCCGTCATTGATTTCGTCGACGCGCGTCGCGGAAGCCTGAGCTTGGGTATTCATGACCTGCTCCTTCGATTTGACCAGGATGTCTACTTGACCGGAACCACAGCGCGAAACGCCGCGACGTATGGATGGTAGTCGGCCAGATCGCGATGTTCCACCACCTGGCCGTCCTCTACGCGCAGGACGGTCACCAGTGGCATCGCCTTGGTTACCACCATCTTGCCGTTCCGCAGCTTCAGGTTCCAATCGAGCGTTCCCTCGAACACCGCGTAATGGCCGGAGAAAAACGCGCGGGTGCGGTCGAAGGACATGTGCGCGATCGCAGCATATCCGTTGCGAAATTTCGTCAGCATTTCGACTTTCCCGGTTGTCTGAACCGACCCGAAAACGAGCGCTGCCGTTGGATCGGCGAAACTCCCGCGTTCGGCCAGCAGCGGCTCGAGCCGATCCCAATCGCGTGCTATGTACGCCGAGAAATACGCCTCGCCGATCTTTTCGGCGGCCGTGGACGCCGCCGCGAATGGGGCGGATCCCTGCGCGGATGCGCCCGTGGCGACCAGCGCCAGTACCGCGAACAGCATCCTGATTTTCAACGCCGACATGGCAACTCCTTGGATACGAATTTCCGTTGGTCTAGTCCGCCTGCCGGATGATTATCAGGCGGGTCCGGGCTTGACCAGGGTGGGTACCGCCGCGACACCCGGGAAGTTGAGCTCAATGGTCAGTCCATCCGGATCATCAATGAAGATCTGGAACAGCTCGATCTCCGCAAAGTGCCTGACGCGCCAGGGCAGGCCCGCCTCACGAAAGCGCTGTGCGAACTTCTCCGGCTCCGTGGCAAGAAATGCAATGTGGTCGATGACTCCGGTGTTGTCCCTGGTGGAACTGGCGGTGGTTCCGAAATAACAGGCAGCCTCATCCGGTATGCCGTCGAGGCCCATATGCACCTGGATCTTGCCGTCGACACCCAGCCAGTACCCGGAGAACGGAAATCCCGGCCGGGGCATCACCTCGAAACCGAGCAAATCGCAGTAGAAGCGACGGGACCGTTCGAGATCCTTGGCGCGAACGAAGTAGTGAATCAGCTCGGTTACCGGCATCTTGTCCCCATAGTCGAAGGGTGCGGGGCGCGCGCGGTATGACCTGTCGGCGGAACGATCATTTGTCGGGCAACCCGTAATCGTTTCGCTTTTCGGGATCGTCTGACAGGTACTGGACAAACTCCCAATCGTTGCCGTCGGGGTCGTAGAAATAGACCCGTGTCCGAAAAGGGTGACTGTTCGGGACCGTCGAATCCCGGTAACCGGCGACAGTGAGGCGTTTGCGCAACGCATCGACATCGCCAACCTCGAAAGCGAGATGGTTGACGCCTGGAATGCCCGCATACGGAGTCGCGCGCTCCTTCGGCTCCACGGTTGCTTGAGTCAACGCGATGTAGGTTTCAGCCGTGCCGATATGAACCCAGCGAATGCCACGCGAATCGGCTCCGTCGAATCGTATCCTGAATCCGGGAAATGCCGTTTGCAGAAAGCGGATTGTGGCATCGATGTCCCGGACGATGAGGTTGGCATGTTCGAGTCGGACCGTCATTGGCTTGACCTCCAATGTGGAGTTGCCGTCACGCGGTCGAGCGCCAGGTTCCGGGAAAAAACCAGCCTCCCCACTGCGTCGGATGGGCCCGAACAATGGGCTCCAGCAGGTCGACATATCGGGATGTCATCTCCTGAATCGCCTGCTGTCGAGGTAGTTTTCCCGAGGGCTGCAGGTCGGGACCCAGTACGACGCGGTACCCACCCTGTCGGTCAGGCAGCGTGAATGCAGGAACAAGGGCCGCCCCGGTTTGGTACGCAAGCAGCGGGGCTCCGCTCGCGAGGTCGATGATCCCGCCAAAAAATGGGAATGTAATCGAGCGAGTCCCAGACCCGAGTGCCGCGATCAGGACCGTAGCGTTCTCCGACAACATTTGCCTGATCACGTCGAGCGCGGGGCGCGCATTTCCGTGGACCACGAGCACCCGGAAAGCAGTGTATCGGTTGACCGCGCGCACGCGAACTGGATTAAGTGCCAGCGCCCCAATTCGGGTCGACGAAAATGGATGAGTAGGTGAACTCAACTGCGTAGGAGAGTATCCGGCCGAGACCAGGGCCTTTTTCAGCACCAGGTCGCTCCCTGCAAAGGGGCTTGACCACAATATGACGCCGCGGGACCGTTGAAGCGCCTGGTCGAGAATCTCTCGGCCTTCCAACGAAATTTCGCTCCGCCACCCTCCTGGAAGGATTTCCCGAATTGCCTGAATATTCGACAGGTTGTCTGCTGCAAGCGCGGCCTGCGCTACCGAACGAGCATCCTGCTGGGGAAACGCGGTCGAACCTTGCAGCAGCTGAATGCTTCCGCTCCGGAATCGAAGATGGGCACGAGCGATCAGTCTTGCGGCCGTGGGCCAGAAGCGGGTCGGGAACACGCTGGCGATCAGGCGGCAGCCGAGTTTTCCCGCCGTGAAGAAATCCTTGGCCGCGATCCATCCTTCGTACTTCCAGGAGGCAGTTCGAATTGTCGTTGTGTGCGTCATGCGCGTTCTTGGCGTGTGCTTCGTCACTTGGTGCTCGCAGTCTCCTGCAATCCAGCAACGGCACGGCCCACGGCCCGGTCGGCGTGCCTTGACCCTTCGAGGGGTGGAATATCGATCGGCGTTGGCGGACGCCCCGCAAACAATCGTAGTCTTCGCACGGATTTGATCCTCCCCATTTCCTGGGCCGAGCCGAGGCAAAAGCCACATGCCAACGAAGGCAATCCAACGATTCCCCCGATCAAGCTGCCCGCGTGGTTGTCCCTTCTGGGGCCGCGCGGGTAACGCATTTGGCCGTGTGGACAATCTAACGCATTAGGTGGCTATTTGTAAGCGGCCCGTTCTTTGCCGACGAACGGTACACTTCGGTGCGCCGAGGCATTCCCCCGATAAGGGTTCGCGAACGGCGATCGAGACGATGTCAGGATCGCAAAGCATGGCAAACCACGCGGGTTGGCAGAAGATCGAGCCGTCGTCACCCGGTGACCTCGGCGAGGTCTGCGCCGCGCTCGAGCGAAGCCCTCTGGCGGAACGGGCCACGCTCTTCAATGACCCTCGTTGGGTCGAATGGCTCGCCGATCAGGGAAACAGGAGCTGTCGCATATATGCGCGTCGCGAGCAGGGTGGTCTTGCTGGCTTGGCCACATTTCTTCTGCACCCGTCCGCACTCCCACTCGCTTTGGGCGAAATGACGTTTTACTCGCGGCCTGTGCGCCGTCTCAACGCCTTTGCGGCACCTCTGGCCGATGGCAGCGGCGATCACAGTCAGGAGATCGCGATGCTGACCGACCTCCTCGGCGACATGAGAGCAGATCTCGAGCAGGACGACGTCGTCTTTCTGGAATCTGTGGTGGAGGGAACGGCCATGTTCGAGGTGGTCGGCGGAGCCAAGCGTCTGGACCAGGGCTTCAACGTGCTTCAAAACGGGTGCCTTTATCGACACCGTCTTGCCGCGATCCCCGATAGCTTCGACGGATATCTCAAGCTTCTTGGCTCAGGCACTCGGAAAGATCTACGCACCAATCGGAAGCGATTCGTGACGCACGTGAAGGGTAACTACCGCACAAGGTGTTTTCGCTCGGGCGCCGAAGTAGCGGATTTTCTCGCCAGTGCAATGGAGGTGTCGAGAAGCACCTATCAGTACCGGTTACTCGGGTCTGGACTGCGCGAACGCGAAGCACGGGAGCGTTGCTACCTCGGTGCTGCCCGGCTCGGATGGTTTCGCAGCTATGTGCTCTATGCGAACGAAAAGCCCATCGCTTTCCAGGTCGGGTACGTTTATCACGGGCGGTACCATGCGCACGTAGTCGGCTATGATCCCGAGTGGGCGCGACATCATGTCGGAATTTTCCTGCACACCGAAATCATCACCGATCTTGCCGCTTCGAACGGTGAAGTCACGGAGTTCGACTTCGGCAATGGCGACAACCTCTATAAGGAGCGCCTGAGCACCGGCTCGCGACTCGAGGGCTATTTCTACCTGATTCCCACAGGCTTCAAGAACAACCTCATGGTCGGTTCGATGCGCGCAACACACAAGCTCTCATCGGTGCTGGGATCGGTTCTCGATCGTCTCGGTGTCCGTCGGAAGATGCGCGACCTCTTGCGCAGATGGGGTGTCATGAAGTAGTCGGCGCGGGCCTCACGTGTATGTTCGATCCGCGTCGTGCTTTCCCGGGCGCCCCCGCAACGCGTTGCGTGCTCAGCGAGGGATGAATTGCCCAATACGGGTCGCCTCCCCGCCCCGCATGACAACCTGCACGGATGTCACGGAACAGCCGCGCCGATCGCTTGGCGAACGGGAATACCCGTTGGCTCGAAGTCGTGGAGGCACATGACGTTGATGCCGAAATTATCAGGCGTGACGCGTTTGCGGTGAAATGGATAGATGCCGCAAATCTTGCAGAAGAAATGCCTGGCGGTCCTGGTATGAAACTGGTATTCGGTAAGCGACTCGGCGCCGGCAAGCAGCTTGAAGCTGCTTTCGTGCACCTTGACCATGAGTGCGCCCCTGCGACGGCAGATCGAACAGTCACAGCTGGTGAGTTCGGGGAAGTCAGTTTCTATTTCGAATCGGACCGAGCCGCAGTGGCAGCTGCCCTGGTACTTCTGCAGCGGGCGACTACCCATGGCGCTTGGACCTCTTTGGCTTCGGCAATGGCAGCGCGCGAGCGGTAACCACGAACAAACGTTTCAATGTATCCCGATCGTCGATGTCTTCGTCGATTCGAAAATGTGGCTTGGCGCCCGGATAGGGAGGGTGCTCGGACACCTCGCCGAGCATTGCCCTGCCTTCGGCGGTCGGCTTCACAAATAGCTGGTTGTCACAAACCAGCGCGATGACCTTCCCCTCGAGATAGAGCGCGTACTCGCCGAACATCTTCCTGTACGAGAGATCACTCGTAAGGTCGGCTTGTTCACAGATGTAGTCCACGTAACTTTGATCGGATGCCATTGGTGTCACCTGAACCGGGTTTCGGAAAGCACGAATTCCATTGTTGTGGATTGCTCCACTGGAAGTTCTCCTGGCCTGGTCCCCTTGAGGGTTTTGTCGACGCAGGTTGCTGCGCGACAGAATTGATGAGTCGCGCTATCCCCGCGGGACATGGGAGCTTTGATCTCCGCCGGGCAGCTCGCTCGCCAGGAGCGCCGGATAATTAGGCTCGCCGCCTGACGGGAAGTCAATAAGCGCCAGCGGCACTGGAACTGCCTTGTCGTCGGTCGAATTCGAGATTGCACATACCGCCTGCGGCCAATTGCCGAAGGCGTGCTCGATCGAGCGAAGATTCAGGTTTCGGCTATCCAGCGCGTGGCCGCGCCCATTTCCTTGTTGGCAAAGACCATCACCGGACAGGGCATGGCGAACGCAAACAGACGCATGGCGCCCGCGATCCAGTCGACGTCGGTGACGACCGCGACTCTTTCCCAGGCCTTCAGGTGGGCGAAGCCGACTCTCATGTCGTCCCACATGGCGCCAGAGGAAATGCCTGCGAATGAAGGGCCCAATTGGTAGAGGACGCGTACCCGCCCATGTTCTGCAATCTTGGCCTCGATGGCCGGCACCAGGACCGTTTGGTAGTCGCTCGCAGTAACCTGACCCGAGGCGATGATGCCAACGACGTGGTCGGGAAGATCCGGTATGAGTTCAATCACTGAGGTGCTCCCTTGAGTAGGCGGACCCGGTTCGCAACTATTCTCTCGCGCGGGCCATCCTGCGGTCCGATGGATCAATCAACCGGCAGCCGGATCGCGGAAAATGGAGCAGGCACCGGGCCGGGCTTCGGTGCAACCGCTTTACTTGCGCGTGTACCTGCCGTCAAACGCCACCGTCCACTTTCCGGCGGCATCTGTCGTTTCCCACAATTGGCGAACGCTGCCGTCGGCGCTGGGCGTCCAGGTGATCCGGTGCTTTGTCGATTTTCCATTCGCGCCTAGTGTCTCGCCTGCGAGGTGCATGCTTCCATCGCGAAATCCGCCCTCGAGCAGCAGGAGCGTTCCGGAGGAATCCACCCAGGTCTGATGCCACAGCTTGCGCGAGGCATCGAACATGTTGAGGCTCTCTCCGCGATACCCGCGACCCGTGTCGTAGCGCTCGTGCAACACACAACCCCCGTACTCCTTTTCAATGCGATTGGTCCCCGCAAGCTGTCCCTTTGGCGTATGGACGTTCCAATCGCCAAGCCAGAAATCGAAGGCGCGATGCTCCGCCGCGCTGCAGGGGGCCGCCGGGACCTGGCCAGGCGCCGTGGCACACACGCCAAGAGTCAAAATGGCAATCAGCAGGGAACGTTGCAAAGGCATGGATGCTCCGAGGATCGACGGTGAGAGGGTGGCCCAAGACCGCTCGCCAGAACGCGGTGCCGAAGTTCGCTCATCCCGGGTGGCGCGAGTTGGGCGACGCTGCGGCACTCTCGGGCGCCGGGTCACCTGGTTTCGAGCCGGCGGCGGAACCGCGGCCCGCGCGAACGAATCCGACGATAAACGCCAGCAGGGCGCCGAGCGGGCCGAACACGAAGAGGCTGGTCATGGCTGCTTCGACCGACCGGTCGTGGGCATTCGATGACACCTGACCGATCAGGACGTAACCCACGACGGCGGCCACAAGGTAGCCGCCGGCGGCGAAGAGCAGGCCAATGCCAAGTCGCCTCATCATCGGGAGGTCCCTTGGTTGTTCCCTGGCCGAGGATACGAGAGCGGCTGCCCGGGCGGGTGCGCGTAGGCGAAGGCCCGTACGGCGAACGGGTCAGCCACCGCGTTCCCTGACGCTGGACGAAAGCGCTGCGAAGTCATTCGTCCGGGCGAGCAATCGCATTGCATTGTGCAGGGCCTCAGGCGGCGCGATCAGCTTGCGGGTTGTGAGGTCCAGCCAACCGCCGGCGCTCGTGACCCTGGCGCAGAGCGTTCCGTCGACACGGAGAATATCGTTTCGAAGGAGGAAGCGGCTGCCATCGTCCGAGTGACCGGCAAGCGCCAGGGTCACCGTGATTTCCTGCAACAGGTTGACCTCCTTGCGGTATTCCACCGCATCGTTCAGGACTACCGGGCCAAGGCGCAGCCGCGAGAACTCCTTCATCGGAAAGCCGTTCTCCGAGAAGTACATCATGCGCACGTCGGCAGACTTGTCGAGGAACGCCGTGTTCTTCATGTGCGAGTTGAAGTCCATGTCGGCCCAGCTGGCGAAAAACGTCTTTGAGTAAATTTGAAATCCCCACAGCAGAATTGGTGATCCGTGGTGGCCAACGATCGCGCTCGGCGACGGCCGAAGGTGGCCGGCGGAACGCCGCGTCCGGCGTGGCAAAATTTCCGCTACCCAACCCGCTCGAGATAGCTTTCGAATACGCCGACATGGACGAGCGCATCGTCGGCCGCATCCGGCCAGAGGTCTTCGCTGCGGAATCGCACGTCGTAGGTGGGCTCGTCCTGCGCCTCCACGCCATGGGCATGGGCGTCGGGGAAGGGATAGGCAGGTGATTCGCTCACGACCACACCGGCCTTTCCGCGAATGTACGCCGGCATCCGCACGTGGCCCGGCACGTAGTCGGCCCTGACGCGGACGCGATCACCTGGCTTGAGACGCTCGCGCGTCGGCACGTTGGTGCGTCCCGGGCCGCTTGCCGCCGCGAGCGGAAAGAGCCCCTGGGCGCGCGCCTCGAGTTCTTCGCGAGTCACGACGCCTTTCTCGACCAACAAGGTCGCCAAACTGGTCAGCGAGCGTTCGTAGTAGCTGGCCGCGAGGTAATGGCGCGGCTCCATGCGTTCGATCGCGTGGCGGTACTCGTCCATGTTGAAAATGCCTCGCCGTACCGCAAAGGCATAGAGTGAATTTGCGCGCACCTCCCAACGCGCATGGAACGCCGGCGCGTCGGGCGTGTGGCGAATCGCGCCGAAACCCTGCCGGCCGCCCAGATCGTGCATGCCATCCATGTGCAGGCTCCTCCTAAAGTCGCGCGACGCCGATCATGCCGTCGCGGGTGACGATGTCGACCAGTTTTTCCTCCGGCCAGCCGATGGTTTCGGGCGGTTGAACAGGCAGCACCATGTAGCGCGTATCCGTCGTCGTGTCCCAGACGCGAATCTCGACCTCGCTGGGCAGGTCCAATCCCAGTTCCTTCAGAACGGTGCGCGACTCGCGAACTACGCGCGCCCGGTACTCCAGGTCCTTGTACCAGTCCGGCGGCAGCCCGATGATCGTGAAAGCCGTACATGAGCACTGGGTGCAGCAGATGACGTTCTGCACGGTTGGCGTGTTCTCAAGAACTACGAGGTGCCGGTGATGCTTCGGCATCGGCAGGCCAAGTTCGGTCACGGCGGCGTGGCCATTGGCGAGCAGGCGTTCGCGGAAGGCGGGGTCGACCCAGGCCTTGGCCACGACGCGTGCGCCGTTGCGCGGGACCCATTGCTCCTCGGCGAGTTGGCTCAACTCCTCGACGGCCTGCGTGGCATTCAGGCCGCGGTCGTCGAGCGCCGCCTGGATCGCATCGACGCGCCGTTCCAGGGGTGCGACGCGCTGGATGACGAATTCATGATCGGGCATGTTCATCGCTCGCGGATTTCTGCGCATTCTCGTGCGCGGTGGACAAGTATTTCCCCTCCTCTGCCGCGGGTCAAGCTTCCCCGCGGGGCGAGTCACGGCGCGACGTCGGCAAAAAATGCTCGCCTGCTGACGACGACTGACGACCGGCGCGTCGGCTGGCTCTGCACCTGACCTGGGTCGACGTGGCGCGCAGGTGTCGCACTCCACTGATGTCCAGCATCGATTTCCGACGACCATCCTGGAACATTCGCTGAGTCGAGTGGTCAGTCGCCACTCGCCAACACCTCGGTGACGCGGCTTCGAAGGAGAGGAACGAGTTCGGTCTCGAACCAGGGATTGCGCTTGAGCCACGGATTATTGCGGGGACTTGGATGGGGCAAGGGAACAGTTTGGGGCCAATTCTTTCGCCATGACTGTACAGCTTCGGTAACCGTCGCCGCTTCGTCCGGAAGGTGATACGCCAGCGCGTACTGCCCGATGACCAGCGTCAGTTTGATGTTCTTCAGGCGTGACAGGAGGGTTGCGCGCCACGCCGGTGCGCATTCGGGCCGAGGCGGGAGGTCTCCGGACTTTCCCGTTCCGGGGAAGCAAAAGCCCATCGGCAGGATGGCAATCCGCTCGGCGTCGTAGAACATCCCCCGCGAGAGACCTAACCACATGCGCAGCCTGTCACCACTTGCGTCGTCGAACGGCACGCCGGTTTGGTGAACCCTTTTGCCCGGCGCCTGACCCGCGATCAGGATGCGGGCCGATCGACTCACCTGGACCACGGGTCGCGGGCCGAGCGGCAAATGATCGGCGCATAACGCGCAGGCGCGGACTTCGCCTAGCAGGGACGCGAGGGAGGCCATCCGGGATTCGGCGTGGCTAGCGCGCCGCTTTGCCAACTTTCGGCATCATGCCCTCCACGCAGTTGGCGCGTGCCCGCGCAAGCTGCTGCATGAATGGAGACGACCAGGACACATACGACGCTACCGCAGGTCCCGCTGCAGATACATGTGGACAAAGGCGATCGCCAGGTGGCGCCAGGTCACGCCGGTGGTGAGCATAATGGACTTCGCCTTGACGGCGTCTCCGCCATCGAGATGTACCTGACGCGTTGCCGTGTCGATGCGCGCGACCGAGCGCGTGACCAGGATCTCCGCCCCGAGTCGCCTTGCCTGCTGGAGCGCGCGGTCTCCACCTTCATATACCGCGATCTCGCCGGGACGCAGATGCAGGTCGGCGGAGGTCTGCGCGAGACGCCTGAGTTCGGTCTCGGCGAGCGTCGAGAACAGCGGAATGGACCGGATGTCGTCAATTGTCAGCATGGCTCGGTAGAAGGCGACAGGCTGGGGCCGAGAGCAACTCGCGAATTAGACACCTATTCCGGCCAGGCAAGAAGGCGCACACGAGCCGATCGGCTTGCTGTCCGACGTTTTACGAGCGCAGCCGCCGCGCTACGCCGTTCGCTCGACTGAAGGACGACGCACCTGGTTGAACAAGAGTTCGGCGGCAACGAGGTTGGGGACCCAACATAGCCAGGCGATGACGGGATAGGCAATCTCGAACGAAGCTCCCGACGCCGTGGAACCCGGCAAATACAGGCGCAGGGTAACGGCCGCAAAGGTCATCGCAAAATTGCGAACCATCCAGCGACGATGAGACACGACGTCGCCGGATCGAATAGCCTGATATGCCCGAAAGCCGCTGAATAGCCATAAGAGGGCCAGACAGGCAAAGCCCAGGCGGGCGACCGGGCCGCCGAAGGCGTGCATGGACATGAACAGCCCCGAAACGCCGCCGACCAGGACACCGACCCCAAGGTAGATTCGACCTGACCAGCGATGCAGATTCAAGTGCCGAGCCCGAAGCCTGGACGAGAACTGGAAGGGCCCGAGTGCCAGTGCTACCGCCGAGGCGAAGATATGTCCGTAGATACCGAGCGGATATTCGGTGAAGATCGCCCGAATGTCGGGGTGGACCAGAGCCCCCAGGGGAAGGACGCCATACGCGACGACGGCGTATCCGGCAACGCCGAGCGAGAGAACGGCGAGGACGACAAAGCCGGCTAAGCGCATGATGATTGTGCCGAACGACATGCGAAGAAGATTGGACTGCTCGCGAATCCGAAGGACATCCAATTGGATGAAGGTGTCAAAATAATCGACTCAAGGTCCTGGTTCGGCCAAGTGTAGCGTTGAACACCGGGTAGATGGGCCGGAAGCACGACCGCCAGGGCCACGCCGGGAACGCCGCGGCGACAGCCGGCCGGAACCTTCGCCAAATGCGCTGTCGGCCACTCGACGCGCGCTCGGCATGTCAGGGCTGTCATCGGTTCTTGCCCGATCGGCTTCGCTCGTATTCCTCATAGGACATCGTATTCAAACGGGGAAGACAACCATCGACCTCGCTGGGCGGTTGACGACGGCAATCGTTCTGCGCGGCGAATTTCATTCCGCCGTACCAGGCTTTGGTGGAACAACCCGCAAGAAATACGGAGGAGCAAACGAACAGTGCGCAGATCGGGAGGTACCCTGGTTTCATGTGGTCGTGTCGAGAGTTTTGCAGGGAGACGGCTTGGCGGGCGTTGGTTCTGCCCACAGCGGCTCAATCCTCCATGTTCGCCGCGGTCATCAGCAGCCTGGCTGTTTCCTCCGGCTTGTTGCTGATGACCATGTGGTTGGTCTCGATTTCAAAATATCTCCATGCCGGCGAAGCCGCGGCGTGCTTCGCGGCCCGCCAGAATGATGCGCCGCCGGCTTCCTTCCCGACCGCCGCGTTGGCCTTGATGTAGGTTCGGGTGAACCCGAATTCTTCGAGCGGCTTTGCCAGGTGGACGGCCTCGGTGAAGCAGCCACGGGGATGTGGAGTGCGGCGCAACTGCACCCATTGCGCTTCGGCAGGATCGTCGAAGTCGCGTGACGGCCCGTCGAGCAGCCACTGCTCGCCGATTTCGATCTTCGGCCGCCCCTCGCCGTGCACCAGGCTTGCCCACGATTCACCGTTCGCTGGAACATGGGCATCCAGATAGACAAGATGCCTGACCCGGTCGGCGATGTGCTCCAACGCCCCGGTGACCACGAAGCCGCCGTATGAAAATCCGACGAGGACGATGTCCCGCAGGTCTTCATACAACAGATGATTGACGACATCGCGCACGTGGGTGCTCAGATTGACCAGGGGGCTGGCCAGATGCACCCGCTCGCCGATGCCGGTGAGGCTTGGCGTGGTCACCCGGTGACCGGCGGCCTGCAGAATCCGCCGGACATGCCGGAATCCGTGGGCGCCACCCCACGCGCCATGGACAAGTACGAATGTGGTCATCTGGATTCTCGCGGATTCCGGGGAGCTTGTGGACTGGACGAATGGTTGGTCTTGCGCGGCGACGCACCCGGGAGGCGGTGCTTGCTCGGCCTGCGCGGCTGCGTCACGCCCGCCCGGTCAGGCGGCGCGCTCGCTCGACCAGCCGCTGGGCATTGCGGTAGGTCGGCACCTCCACCCAAAGACCGTCGACCAGCGCCCGATCTTCGCCGCGCGCGCGCGCCGCTTCAAATGCAGCCACGATCGCGGTGGCGCGGCGAACCTCGTCGTCGCCTGGCGTGAATGCCGAGTTGAGTACTTCCGCGTGCTCCGGACGTACCAGCGACTTGCAGCGGTAACCCAGGCGGCGGGCGTAGCGAGCTTCGCGGGCGGCGCCATCGCTGTCGCCGAAGGTGTAGGGCGCGTCGATCGGCTCGATGGCCGCGGCCCTGCATTCGAGGACGAAGCGTCGTCGCGCGTGATCAAGCTCGACGGCGTCCGGCTGGCGTTCGGCGCACAGGTCGGCGGCCAGGTCTTCGGCGCCGAGCAGCGCGCAACGAATCCGGGAGCTGCCAGTGGCGATCGTGCGCACGTTCACCACGCCAAGCGCGGTTTCGCACACCGGCAGGATCTCGGTCGTGCCGTGCGGGATGTCGAGCCTGCCCTCCCAATGCGCAAGCGCGTAGTGCAGCGCATGCATCTGCGCGGCGGTGGCGGCCATCGGGTAGGCGATCACGTCGGGTCGGGCCGGCATGGCGGCGGCCAGGTCGACCGACCCGTCGGCGTCGAGCGCGTTGATGCGCACCGAAGTGATCCTGCCCGCATCGCGCCAGCGCTGCAGCAGGGCCGCCAGTCCACGGCGTGCTTCGTCACGACGCGTTGGCGGCGTGAAGTCCTCGAGGTCGGCGATCAGCACATCGGCGCCACTGCGCTGCATGGCCTCGTGGGCAGCGGCGTCGGCACCGGGGCCGAACAACCAGGTGCGCCTCAGGTCTGGAGCGGAAGGCAGCATCGGATCAGGCGGCCGGTGATTTTTTCCAGAAATCAAACTCTGCCTCGTAGCGTGAACCGCTGAGATCGACCGCCTTCTCCTGGAAATATGCCTGCGCGTCGGCGATGGCCTGGTTGTAGATGCTTGGTCCGATCTCCCGGACACAAAATTCCAGCACGCTGGCAGCTTTGAGATCGCCGATTTCATCGTCCATGTTCTCGGCGAAAAACCGCTTGATCGATCCGATCAGATATTTCTCCGAATCCTTCGTCAGCTTGATCGACACAGATTTCCTCGAGTTGTGGACGTCCATTACTTTGTCGAAGCGGCTTGCGGAAAGCAAGGATGGAAAGTTCTCTGGCGCGCCGGGTCAGGCCGCAACCGGGGTGCCTATTGCGGCGACGCGCGATACCCGAGAATGCGAGCGGGCAGGAAAAGCAGCTGTTTCACCAACGCGAAGAGCGCGCCAACCGTCAGGCCAAGGAGCAGGAACGGCAGGAAGAGCAGGAACAGCACCGGTGCCAGGACCAAGACGAGCAGCGCAAGCGGCCAACTCACTGCCAAAAGGATGAACCAGGCTAGGACGAGGAGAAGAAAGCGCACGGAATCCTCCGCTTCAATTTGATGCGCACACCATACTAGGACCTTCGCGGCGAAGGCAATGGATGCGGCGAATGGCGGGAATCGAGTGACGCGTGTCATCGGGCGCACCTCCGTCGCTGCCGCCGGTAGCGAGTTTCGGCGCGTCGCACTCGATCGGATTCAATAGGTCCTCTGTACACGTGATATCGCACATGGCAATCGGGGGTCGGAACTTCCCGGGGTATGGCCACGGTATGCTGGCGACGGGCGCGAACGCCGCATGCTGATTCACGACTGCCTTGGCCGTCGATCAGCCAATCGCGGCTGTTTCCGTTCCCGGCGAGAGGACGCCGATTGGCATCCCGGCATTGCCGTTGCGCCGTGCCGGTCGGTCGGTTGCGGGCAAGGGCCAGGCTCGAGGAAAGTGACGGCTTTTCTTACACCCGTTGTTCCATGGTTCGTATCCGCGCGGCTAATTGCATGAAATTGCAGCCTCCTTGTTTCTGGGCGCGAAAGTTGCTGCAGTCCAAGCCTTCGTCAAAAATGGCGTTACGCTGGCGTGCGGGTTGTGACACCGCCGAAGACTCGCCAACGGCTCTCGGGAGGCATCAACAGGAACACGGTCACCGCGTGGAGACCGCGCGCCAAGTCCTGGCCGGTTTCTCGAAGACGCTTCAGGCGTGGTGTTTTCCTGCAACGCACGCCGCTTTGTTCCGCCACGGCAATACTCAGGGAAATGTGGAAAAGCCTAATCTGAATGCCGATGCACAACTTGCGACCCCCGGGGCTGGCGATGGCCAGACAGCCCAGGATGCAGATTGCTGGCTAGAAACCATTCACCAGACGGAGTCCAACATGAACAGGTATTCAGTGTTTGCTGTGGCAATTTGCGCTTTTCTCGGATTTTTTGCGGGGGCTGCCTTTGCGGTTGACGGCGTGAAATTGATTGACCAGAACACGGCGCTCGTCGGAAATACCAGGGGAGGGGTTGGTGGTGCTCCGGGATTTCCGGTGACCATCGACCAGCCGGGAAGCTATCGCCTGTCCGGCAACCTGACCGTCCCGCCGGACATCAACGGCATCGAGATCGCCAGCGACGACGTCACGCTCGACCTGAACGGTTTTCGCATTGCCGGCTCGGGGGTGGCGAAGGGCATCTCGGAGGAGGGCGGCGCAGCCTATGCTCGCGTGAAGATCCACAACGGCACGCTCATCGGCTTTTCGCAAAGTATTTTTTTGATAAATTCCACCCAGGTGACGGTGCAGGATGTGCGCGCGACGAACCAGGGCGGCGCCTCGGTCGTGGTGGGCAAATTCGCGCTGCTCCAGCGCAACAACGTACAGGGGTTGATCCAGGCGGTCTGCCCGTCGGTCATCACCGAGAACATCACCGAGGGCTTCCTCACGGTTTTCGTCGCGGCCAACGAGACTTGCGTGCGCTGGAACAATCGTTCACTCTCCTTCGATACCCCAGTAACCCAGTGAGTTCAGTCTGCCGGATCGGTGAAACACCGATCCGGCGGGTTGAGTCTGCTGTCGTGGCGGCCCGTCGTAGCGGGCCGTTGATGCGAGCGTCGGAATCCAGGTGCGTGAAGCATGCCGGTATCGGACCCGTCGAGCGCGATGAACTGCGTCCGGTCAGGTATGGAATTCGGCGGTACGCAGGAATGAGGGACGATTGATGAGGAAACGCCTGGTATTTGCATCCGGACTTGCCTTGTTCGGCGCGCTGGCGCTTTGGTATCGGCTCGACGCTTCCGTCGACGTTGGCGAACGCAGCGGCAGTGCCGCGGAAGTACCCGGCAAGCACTTCGCGGAAGTGCGTGAGGCGCCAGCTCGTCGGTCCGATGAAACGCCCGGAGGCATCGCCACAATTGCGCCGATGCCTGCGGGCGACCTCCGGAGCGACTCCATCACACCCCCAGCGAACCGAAGTACCGCGCGCTTGTCTCCCGGCAGGGAAAGCGCTCTCACGCGGCCGCTGTCCATGGTGCTGCCGCCGGGCGCGCGCGCGCGCGACGTCATGCCGGACCCAACGCGCGGCGTGGTCGTCGTGTTGCAAGGGCGATCAGCACCGGCGGGCGAGCCGCCGCCGATCGCCCTGCTGCCGCCGGGAGCGGGGCCGGGGGATATCGTGGTTGACGAAACGAACGGCGTGGCCGTCGTCCACCGGGTGCAATCGGCGCCGGCGCACCAACCGCCGCCGGCTTTCGTGCTACCGCCGGGCGCGCACCCCGGAAACGTCGCGCATGATGCCGCGGCAGGCACTGTGGTCGTCTCGCGGGATTGAGCCGGCAATTGCCCGTCAGACAGGCTGCAGCCCAGGTTTTTGCGGCGGCTTGCTCCGTTGACTGCAGCCGCGCTCGATCGCAGGCACCAACCCATCGCTTTCGGGAACAGCCTGGAACGAGCGCAGTGAATTCGGCTAGCATTGACCTGCACGCCGGTGCGCCAGACGATTTCCTGGAGGAAGATCCCATGCCCTGCTCTGTATGCGCGATCCCGCGTCCCGTTTTCCTTCTTCTCTTGATAATGCAGGGAACGCTCGCGCTGCTCGCGTCAGCCGCGGTGTCCGCCACCGACATCGGCCAGTTGAAGTCCGCCAAGGGCGAGGTGTGGATCGAGCGCAGTGGCGCGCGCCTTCCCGCCGTCGTCGGGACCCGCGTCCAGACGGTCGACGTCGTCAGGACCGGCGCCGATGGTTCCGTCGGCATGGTGATGGTCGACAATTCACTGCTGTCGATGGGTCCCAACAGCGTCCTGTCGCTGGACCGGCTCGACTACGACGCGACCACGCAGCGCGGCCGGTTCGACACGTCGCTGCAGAAGGGTTCGCTCAGCGTGGTCTCGGGCCGCATCGCCAAGCAATCGCCGGACGCGATGTCCGTTCGTACGCCCGCGGCGATTCTCGGAGTCCGGGGAACCGAATTCGTGGTCAGCGCCGATGAATGAATCCCCCGCGTGGCTTCGCGGCGCGCTGTGCGCCGCCGCGGCCATGTTGCTGGTCGGCGCCTGCGCGCATCAAGCTGCGCCGGTGCCGAAGAAGGGCACGACGGTGATCCTGCTGCCCTCGCAGGACGGGGCGAAAGCCGCCGTGGCGGTCAAGCAGGACGGCAAGGAGGTCGTGCTCGACCAGCCCTATGCCGCGGCGAAGCCCTCGGCGCAGGGTCCTGAGCGCTATACGTCGAATCCGCAGGAAGTCGAGGCGAAGTTCGGCCCGGCGCTGGCCGCGATGCCCGCCCGCCCGACGTCGTTCACGCTGTATTTCGTCGAAGGCAAGGACGAGTTCGCCGAACAGTCGAAGCCGCAGGTCGACGCGGTGTTCTCCGAGATCGCCAGGCGTGCGGTCCCCGACGTCGTGGTGATCGGCCACACCGACACCGTCGGCAGCGACAAGAAGAATGACGCGCTCGCGCTGCAACGTGCGGAACTGGTTCGCAGCGAACTCATCAAGCGCGGACTGGCTCCGGGCAGCGTCACCGCGATCGGGCGCGGCAAACGCGAATTGCTGGTGCCGACGGCCGACGGCGTTGCCGAGCAGCGCAACCGGCGCGTCGAGATCCTCGTCCGCTAAGTGCGCGCCGCGGTCGGCGGACCGTTCCAGCGCACCGCCAGCACGGTCAAGTCGTCGGCTGCTTCGGTCTCGCCGGCAAAGGCGTCGACGCTTGCGCGCAGCGCGTCGACGAGCGTCTGTGGCGCGGTCGCCGCACCAGCGCATTCCGCGAGCAGTGCCTGCAGGCGCGTGCTGCCGTACAGCGTTCCGGCGCGGTCGAGCGCTTCGGTTACCCCGTCGGTGATAAGACAAAGCACGTCGCCGCGCTGCAACCGGGACTGTCCTGCCGCATAGGGAAATCCATCGACCGCGCACAGCGGCGGACCGTCGCCGTCGGACAGACGAAAGAGCGTCGCCGAGCCGGGTTGCAGCACATACGGATTGTCGTGGCCCGCGTTGCAGTAGGTGAGTTCGCCGGTGTCGAGGTCGAGTATGGCCGCGAACGCGGTGACGAACAGCGACTCCGGATTGTCGCGCGAAACCTCTTCGTTCGCCGCCGACATCAGTTCGCCGATGTCGGCATCGTGCAGGCGCAGCGTCGCGCTCTTGTACAGCGCCTTGCTGATCGCCATGAAAATGCTGGCCGACAGGCCCTTGCCGGCGACGTCGCCGATCAGCAGGAACAGCCGGCGGTCGTCGAGCATGAAATAGTCGTAGAGATCGCCGCCCGTTTCGCGCGCGGGAACCATCGCCGCAGCGAGGTCGAGCCGGCCATCGCTGCGCAGCAGGTCGGCACGCGGCAGCATCCCGGTCTGGATCCGCGCGGCCGCGTCGAGTTCGCCGGCCATGCGCGCTTCGCGTTCGCGTTGGCGCTGGACCTGCATTTCGAGCGCCTTGCGCCGCCGGTCGGCCTCGACCAGCGTCTGCACCAGCAGCGCTGCGAACAGCAGCGCGATGCCCAGGGTCGGCGTCACGGCATCGAGCAGCAAACGTTGGGTCCCGAAGACGGCGAAACCCACGCCCATCGGCAGCAGCATGCTGCCGGCGGCGAGCAGCGCGGCGCGCCGCGGCGGCCAGACCGGCGTCACGAAAATCAGCAGCGACCCCGCCACGAGGAACAGCGCGACCTCGATCGCGTTCGCCCAGCGCGGCCGTGTGAGCAGAGTGCCGTCATAAAGATTCTCGAGCAGCTGCGCGTGGATTTCCGCTCCGGGCATTTCGTATCCCAGCGGCGTGTTCTGGTAGTCGACGAGCCCGAATGCGGTCGTCGCGATCAGCACGAGTTTGTTGCGCAGGCGTTCGGGATCGACGCGGCCTTCGAGAATGTCGACGGCAGCGACGAAGCGGCGTCCGTCGCGCGGCGAGTAGTACGGACGCACGGCGCCGTCATCCTCGGTGGGTGCGATGAAGTCGCCAACGGCGATTCCGCGCACCGAGGCACCGTCCGCGAGCAGGCGCAGCGCCGGCGCCTTCACGGCGACGCGCAGCATCTCGATCGCGAGTGCCGGCGCGAGCGTGCCGCCTATGCTGGACACGAGCGGGATGCGCCGGATCACGCCGTCGGCGGCGTCGACCGAGAGCAGCCCGTGGCCGGCCGCCGCGCGGTCGAGCACGTCGATGCTTGCGCTGACCGCGGCGAAGCGGTTGACGTCGGGTGTCGCAGCGGCGTTCGCGCCCTGAACAATGAACGGCGGCGCGCGCAGCGTCATTCCGGTCGTGTCGTGCGATCCCGCGATCCCGAGTACCGACGGGGTGGCCGCCAGCGCGCCGGCCAGCGCCTCGTCGTGCGACGGCAAGGCCGCGAGCTGACGGGCGAGTTCCGGCGCCTGGTATCCGGCGTGCGCGAGCAGCTGTTCCGGCGACAGGCGATCGGGTTCGGGCATCAACAGGTCGAGGCCGATCGCGGCCGGCTGGTAGCTGGCGATTGCGCGCACCAGCCGGGCGAGCGTGGTGCGCGGCCATGGCCACTGTCCGAACGCGGCGAGGCTTTTCTCTTCGATCTGCACGATGATCACCGGCAGCGATTCGACGCGGCGCGGCGCCAGCGCCTGATAGACGTCAAAGCCCGCCGACTGCAGTCGCCCATTCCAGTGGTCGGCCAGCGCGATCGCCACGGCCAGCGCGGCGAGGATGACGATGCCCGTTGCCCGGATGCGCCGGGTCGCGCGGGCGGCCGGGCCCGCTGCCCGGAGACCGCTCACAAATCGATTTCCATTCCGTCGTAGGCGGTGGTGACCAGCAATGGCGCCCCCGTGCGCGTGATCTCCTCGTAGCGGCGCGTGTCGGCCAGCACGCCGGCAATCGTCTCGTCGCTGAAGGCCGGCTCGTGGTGGAACAGGCACAGATGCCGCACCCTGGCCCGCTGGCACAGATCGACGCCGACGACGTTGCTCGAATGCCCCCAGTCGGCCTTGACCGAGATCGCGTCGGCGAGCGAATACATCGCGTCGAAGATGACCACGTCGGCATCGCGGAAGAATTCCACGAAGCTGTCCGTTTCCACGGCATCGACGAGCGGATGCTCGGAATCGGTTGTGTAGATGACCGTCCGGCCCTGCGACTCGAAGCGGTAGCCGTAGGAATCCCCCGCGTGTCGCTGCAATTTGAGCGTCACCGACATTCCCGCGACGTCGTGGCGGCGGCCGGGTTCGAGATGCACGAATTCGATGTCCGCGCGAAAGATCGAGAAGGGCACCGGAAACGACGGCTCTTCCTGCTGCCGGCGCAGCGCCGCCTCGAGCGTCGCGTGTCCGCCGTAGATGCGGATGCGGTTGCCCGGAATGTAGGCCGGCGTGAAGAAGGGCAGGCCCATGATGTGGTCCCAGTGCAGGTGGGACATGAAGATGTGATAGGTCTGCGGGGTGGCGCCGTGCTTCGCCATCGCCGCCTGTCCGAACGCGCGCACGCCGCTGCCAAGGTCGCAGAGCACGTAGTCGGGCCGGCCAGATTCGATCTCCACGCACGACGAACTTCCACCGAAGGTTCCTGCGACGGCCATGCCGAGGCTGTCGACGTAGGCGTCAAGCTCGGCGTCGGACGCGAAGCTGCGGCCGGAGGCGCCACGCAATGCGGCGACGACTTTCCTGCGCACGTCCGCCGCGGTCAGCGCGACCGGCAGCGACCCGCGGGTGCCCCAGAAGCGGATCCTCTTCATATGGCCGCGGGTTTCTGCGCTGCATCGAATTCAGCAAGCGCGGATGGGGAAATTTCGGCGAGCGCTTCGCGCACCGACGGAAATACTTCCAGCACGTGGTTGAATCGGCTGATCGCGAAGATTTCGCCGACCACCGGCTGCAGTGCGGCCACGGCGATGCGTGCCTGGCTGGAACGCGCCTGCTTCGCCGCCATCATCAGTACGCGCAGCCCGACGCTGCTGATGTATTCCACCCTTCCGAAATCAAGGACGAGTGAAGGCGCGACACCGTCGCTCTGCGCAAGCAGCGGCGCCAGCGCCTGGTTCAGCGACTCCGCATTCGTGTGGTCGACCCGGCCGACGGGTATGGCCACGAATACGTCGGCAAATCGACTGCTGGAAAATTCCACGGATTGCCCCTCCGAGGTCGCCGGGTCGCGGCGTCGTTGGCGATTATAGGCGGGGGGAGGCAACGCCAACAGGTTGCGCCGAAGAATACGCAGTCGCGCCGCTGGCGGGGACAGCCCGGTAGCCTGTTCGATCGAGTTCAGCGATCGCCGTCGCATTGCGCGGGCCATGCGCCCTCGGCCATCACCGCTTTTCCTCTACCGTCACCATTTCTCCGGCGATGCCGGTGTAGAAGACGACGAGTCGCAGCGGCGTCGTCCCGGGATTGCGGCCGTTGTGCCAGGTATTCACGACTTCGGCGACGCCTTGACCAGCCTTGACGCGCGTGCGTTCGCCATTCTTCTTCTCGATTTCCAGTTCGCCTTCCAGGATCAGCGCAAAGGACGGCACCGGATGGAAGTGCCATCCCGTTTGTGCTCCGGGGGCGAGTTCGACGACCAGGCCGGTGACTTCAGCTTTGCCTGCCGGATATTCGAGCGGCGTCCCGTCCCAGCTGGTCTGCGACTTGAGCACCGGCGTCACCTGCACCTGCGAACTCGGGTCCAGCGCCAATGCCACCGGCTGGTACATCTGGAAAATGAAGCCGGAGACGACGATGATGGCGATTTTCACGAGCAGATTCCCTGGGAGTCGACGATGGGTCCGGCGATGATCTCACGCGCACTTGCCGGGGTGCCGAAATCGGCATCCTCGGCGGTAACGGTGCCGTTGCTGCGACCGGGTTAACGCAGCCACGTCATCGCGAAGTTGAGTTCGTCGATGACGTCAGCGGCCGCGATGCGCCCACCGTTGCCATGGCGATCGGCTCTCAATGAAGATGTCAGTGAGCGAGGTGGCGTTTGACGCCGGCTTCGTTCCATTGAATTCCGGTGCCCGGAATATCGCGCGCCCGGGCAAGGCCATCGTTGATTTCCATCGGTTCGGCCAGGATCGGCGCTGCCCAGTCGACGTATTCCAGCCAATGGCGTGTCGGGGTCGCCGCCAGCAGATGCACGCTCACTTCCGGGAACAGATGGCTGGAGACCGGCAGTCCCGCGGATTCGGCCAGCGCGGCGGCCCGCAGCCAGCCTGTGACGCCGCCGATCTTCATCGCGTCGGGCATGGCCAGGTCGGACGCACCGGCCTTGAGACACTTCGCCATTTCCTGCGAACCCCACCAGTTCTCGCCCATCTGGATGGCGGTGCGGGCCTTGGCGCGAATGGCGGCGTAACCGTCGTAGTTGTCCGCCAGCGTCGGCTCTTCGATCCAGTACAGGCCTTCGTCGTCGAGCGCCCGAATGCGCCTGACCGACTCGGCGACCGACAGCGACTGGTTGAAGTCGGACATGACGCGGACGTCCTCGCCTACCGCCTGCTTCACCGCGCGCACGACGGCGATATCTTCCTTCAATTCGGGGTAGCCGAGACGGACCTTGATGGCGCCGAAGCCGGGTGCCGCGAGTTGCGCGGCTTCACCGGATGCGCGTTCGACGCCGATCAGGCCCAACCCGCAACTGTTGTAGGCGGGAATGTCCGCCAGGTCCGCGCCGAGCACTCTTGCCAGCGGACTTCCCTGCGCCACCGCAATCGCGTCCCACGCGGCCATGTCCAGTCCCGCCAGGGCCATGGCCACGATGCCCTTGGTCCCAAGGAGGCGGAACCGGGTCTGCAGCAGGCGATCCAGTTCGAGCGGACTGAGCGACAGGCCCACGAGGCCCGGAGCGAGATTGTCCAGGAGATCCACGACGGGCTTCAGGACCAGGGGTGTGTAGCAGAACAGATAGCTGCGTCCTACCACCCCTTCCTTGGTCTGAAGGTCGATCAGGACCAGCGGGGCGAGGCTGACGGTGCCGCCGCTGGTTTGCAATGGCATGGGCATGGGCACGTTCACCGCGCGCACCTGCAAGCCGCTGATCGTGAGTCCGGATGTCGTTTCCATGGTCTTTCACCTGTGCGCGCCTGTGGTCATGTCCTCTCGCGTTTTGCGCGGCGGCTATTGCGCAAAGTCGATGTCGATCCTCTTTTTCATCAGCTCGGCGCGGTAGACGGCCTCGTGCCGGGACAACGTGCCGTACTGCTTGTAACAGGCGCCGCCGACGCAACGCAGTGCTTCACTGAGACGCAAGTGGCGGAGCTGCCGGTCCACACTACGGCCGCTTGTTCCGCGCGGCCAAGTAGGCGGCGAACGGCTGGTTCCCGTAGCTCTTGCTCTGCACGAAATCCAGCGCATCGCGCAATGCACGCGGGTCGCGGTAACCGACGAGTTGCAGCACCTTGTTGCCGTCCGGAGCCAGAAAGATGATGGTCGGGGTGGCGAAAATTTGCAGGTGGCGCGCAAGCGATTTCTCCGTGTAGGTTGCGCCGTCGATCCAGGTCACCTCAAGGCTCCCCAGGACGTTGGCGCCGATCACGTCGAAATGCTTCTCCATGAACTCCCGGTTCTCGCCGCTGACGAAGTTCTCCTTCAGCATCCGGGCGCAGTACGGGCACTCGTCGAGGTGGACGAACACCATGACGTGCTTGCCCTGCAGGCGGGCCTCCTCGACGTCCGACCGGAAGTCGAGAAAGCTCGCCTTGAACCACGGCGGCAGCGAATAGACTTCCCCTTTGGTCAGCTTGCCCGGCGTGGTGTCCGCCGCTGTCGCACCAGCGGTGATCAGGAAGACTGCGGCGAGAAGAACGACGAAGCGGTTCATCGCAGGGCGGCGCCTTTTGCCTGACGTGCCGGATTCAGCCGTAGTGGAATACATCGAGCTTGTTGCCGTCAAGGTCGCGGAAGTAGGCGACGTAGAAGCCGTCGCCACCCTCGGTGCGCAGGCCGGGCGGGCCTTCGTCGGTGCCGCCGAGTTCGAGCGCCTTCCTGTAGACCCGATCGACCGTGTCGCGCGAATCGACCGCAATGCCGGCCATCACGCCATTGCCCACCGTGGCCGGCTTGCCGTCGTAGGGCGTCATGATGCACAGCATCGGCTTGTCCATGGCGGCGCCCCAGGCGGAGCCGCGCTCGTCGAACTCCATCATCCGCTTGACGCCCATCTCGGCCAGCAGCGTGTCATAGAAGGCCTTGGCGCGGGGCAGGTCGTTGGTGCCGAGAACGACGTAACCGATCATTTCGAACTCCTTCGTGTCTGGTGCTCGTATTTGAACATCACCGTGCGGGCGCGTAAACCGTACCGGCGCGGCCGGCACGCGTCACTCGCGTTCGAGGAGCCAGGCCAGCGCCGCGTCGGGATCGTGGAACATGCGGTGAGGAAGGGTGTTGCTGTGCGCATCACGCTCTCGTAATTCGACACGTCCTCGTCCCGCATCGTCTGCGCAGAGTAGACGACAGCGACCCTGTGCCGACGGTCGAGGCCGTGGGCAACCTCCACGGCGGGAATCCGATACACCCGCGTGGGAGAAATCCTCAAGACAGCATCACGGTGATCGACCAGGATCCTGTTGACGCCGTGCTTTTCCATCGCGGCGGCAGCGGCCTCAATGAACTCGAGCATCCTGTCGTAGTCCAGATCGCCGGAGGTCCTGACCGAGACGATTCCGAGATCCGGCAGGAACTCGAAGTCCCATTCCATTGGCTGCATCCTTGGGCTGATTGCGTCGGGATCCGCCGGGTGAGGGTCCTCCATTGTGCGTACGGGCGCAAGTTCCCGGCGGGGAAGCGATGGATCCGCGATGCGCGCGGCAGACGTCATGCCGTCGCTGCCACCCGGACGACAACCCGCTCCGGCCCGATCAGCCTTGCATCGACCCCAGCGCCACCCGGTCGACCGCCTCCCGCCATCCAACAAATCGCTCGGGCGGTATGGGCCGCAGTCCGGCAACCCGTTCGACGGCAAGGCGGATATCCGCAGTGCTGCCGGCCTTGAGCGCGGCGTCGACGAACAGCTGCTCCAGCACGTCCTGCTGGGTGTGGCTGCCGCCCAACCGGTACATGCCGCCGATGGCCGGACGCATCAGCGCGACGGCCTCGGCGTGGCGGCCGGCGGCGTGCGCGAGCTGCGCCTGCGCGATCGGCAGCGCGTAGTCGCGCACGATCGGGGCGACGGTGCCGGAGCCCTTGGCGAATTCGCGCATCGCCTCGACCATGCGCTGCGCCGCGGCGGTGCGGCCGGTGGCGGTCAGCGCCATCAGCCAGTGCGGCAGCGTGAACGCAGAGGCGCAGTCGCCGATGCGCGCCTCGGCCTTGTCGGCAAGCTCCTCCCAGCGGTTGCCGACATCGACGCCCAAACGCTGCAGGCGGAAGAGGATCGATGCCGCGTTCTGCACGTCGATGTAGACATCGGGCGATGCGACGGTGAGCGGCGCGGCGAGGTTGCGGAAGCGGGTGTCGTAGAGATCGAGCACCGCGGCGATGTCGCCGTACTCGAGCTGGAACAGTGCGCAATGCCACCACAGATGATGCTGCAGGTTGTGGCTGCCTTCCCAGTTCGGCGCAAGCGTGGTGAGGAAGTGAATGCCTTCGCTGCGACGACCCTGCGACTCCAGCACATGCGCGACCGCGTGCGCGGCCCACAGATCGCCGGGGTCGAGTTCGATCGCGCGCCGCCCGGAGGGTTCGGCGGCGAGAAAATTTCCGGCCTCCTCGTGCGCGAAGGCGTGGCAGGCGAGGATCGATGAAAAGCCCGGCACGTCCTCGGACCAGGCCGGGACCACCCGCTCGACGGAGGAAACCATGTCCTGCGGGCGACCCAGCCAGAAATTGACGAAATGGGCAAGCCGGAAGGCGACCACATCGTGCGGATGGGTGCGCAGGATCGACTCCCAGATGCCGATGGCACGATCGAGCTCGCCCTCGGCCCAGGCGGTAAGCGCGGCGACGTGGCTGCGCTCGCGCGGGGTGGCCCCGGCGGCCAGCGTCAGCGCGGTGCGCGCCTCGTCGACGGCAACCGGAACCGAGGCCTGCTTGAAGGCGAGCATGGCGAAATAGCCCTTCATGCAATGCGCCAGTGCGAAATCCGGATCGGCGTCCAGCACGGCCTTGAGGCGGTCGGGCGTATCGGCGCGCTGGGTGAGGTAGCCGGTGATCAGATGGTCGAAGGCAGCGGCGGCCTTGGCGCTGGTGGTGGAGAGGGGAAGGCCGCGGCTGTCGAGAGGCATGGACTTGTTCCTGGTCGGCGTTGTCTGGAATTACTGCAGCGGACGGTCCGCGAGAACGCGTCCGTTCATTTTGACCTGACCACCGGTTTCACCGCAATCACGAGGAAACCTGCAATGTAATTCAGCCAGCCTCTGTTTCGCCGCATGCCCGCGACCGTGCGAGCCGTGATGTTCGTCGGCCTTGGTGGGGCGCTGGTGCTGGGTGCCGCGTTGTCCGCTGCGGCCGGCAGCGCCGCCCGACTCGGCAGCGAGTCAGGCGGCGCGTCAAACAGCGCGGGTGGATTTGAGGTTGGCGTCGGTCCGAGCGTCGTGGTCGTTGACGAAGGCATGGTGAAACCGATGACCACCGCGACGATGAAAGACGACAGCTGCTCTTTCGCCTTCTCGTGAATGGGCCTGATGGCCGGCGCGGGGCCGCAGGGCAACAAGAACACCAGAATCCAGCCAAAGTAACGCGGGCACTGTTCTCGGCGCCGGCGGTTGCAGCATTTTTGGGAAACCGTCGTCCCGATGTCCGGAGGCCGGAAAAATGCGCGGCCTCCTCTGTGGCGGCCGCGGTTGTCGATCTGCAAAGCGGTGGACTGACCGGCCAGCCGGACGAGCATGCCGCCTTGCGGTCCGCGTCATGCTCTTGCATCGCCCCGCTGATGGGCTCCGCGAGTCACCGAAAATACCCATGCAACGAATCAATGGAGCGACGCCGGGAGCATTCGATCCCGGCGTCCGGCGCTACCGCATATTACTTCGCGCTGCTGCGGCGCGACCGCATGTGCGCGAAACCCACGAGGCCGACCAGGCCTGCCAGAAGCAGCAGCATCCATTCGGATAAAGTGGGAATCGGCTCGCTTGGTTGCGCGGGCGGCGGCGGCGGTGGCACGGCCTGGACCAC
>JAQBEY010000061.1:0-22067 GCA_032123655.1 Betaproteobacteria bacterium | reverse complement strand
CAACAGCGTCCGGTACGGGCAAGCGAGGTATCTGGATCACCGTCTGGGGCGTGCTGCTGATCGTGGCCGGCGTTGCCGCCATCGTGCAACCCGCGCCCGCGGCGCTGGCGTTCGCACTGCTCCTCGCGTGGCTGCTTGTATTCGCCGGTGTCATCCAGGTCGTATATGCCTACCAGCAGCGCGCCTTGGATGGCTATGGCTGGAAGCTCGCGTCCGGGTTGTCCACGCTCGCCCTGGGGATCGTGCTGCTGGTATTTCCGATCGCCGGCATCGCGTCGGTGACGCTGCTGATCGGTGGCTTTCTGCTGGTCTCGGGGCTGTCGAACGTGATACTGGCCTTCCGGCTCAAGTCGCATTCCGGCTGGGGATGGGTACTCTTCGACGGGGTACTGGCGGTCATTGTCGCGGTGGTGATTGCGACAGGCTGGCCGCAGAGTTCGTTTCAGTTCGTCGGCATCCTGGTCGGGTTCATGCTGATCTCCGGCGGCATGTGGCGGATCGTGCTGGGCCGCGCCGTGCGCAGCGGCGTCGGGCGGCGCTGAGCCGGGGCGGGCGCCTTTCGGGCCTTCGCCGGCGGCGTTTCAGCTACGGCTGCGCGCCGTACCTTGCGCCCGCAAGGCATCGAGCGTCGCGCCCATGGTGAGCGCCTGCGGGTCGATGCGCACGTGCACCAGCGCGGGTCGGCCAGCGGCGAGCGCGCGCTCGAAGGCGGGTGCGAACTCGTCGGTGGTGGTCACCGTTTCGCCATGCGCACCGTAGGCCCGGGCCAGCGCCGCAAAGTCGGGGTTGATCAGATCGGTTCCCGAGACCCGCGCCGGATAATTGCGCTCCTGGTGCATGCGGATCGTCCCGTACATGCCGTTATCGATGACCACGAAGACCACCGCGAGCCCGTACTGGACCGCAGTGGCAAGTTCCTGGCCGTTCATCAAAAAGCAGCCATCGCCATTCCACGAAACGACGATTCGGTCCGGGTGTACCGCCTTGGCGGCGACTGCCGCGGGCACTGCGTAGCCCATCGCGCCGGAATACGGCGCCAGCTGGGTGCGAAAGCCGCGATAGCGGTAGAGCCGATGCAGCCATACGGTGTAGTTGCCCGCGCCGTTGGTCAAGATGGCGTCGTCGGGCAGGCGATCGTCCAGCCATTGCACGATCCGCCAAAGGTCGACGGCGCCAGGCACCGGGCGTGGCGCTCGCCAGGCATCGTACTGCTCGTGCGCGGCCCGCGCCTGGTCCGGCCAGGCTGATCCAGACATCGGTGCCAGCGCGTTCATCGCTCGCAGAAATGCCCCCGGCGTCGACGCCACCGCAACCGACGGCTGGTACACGCGGCCGAGTTCGTCCGCGGATGGGTGAACGTGCACCAGTTTCTGTCGCGGCACCGGCACGTCCAGCAATGTATAACCTCCGGTCGTCATTTCACCCAGCCGCTCGCCGATTACCAGCAGGACGTCGGCATCGCGCACCCGCGCGGCGAGCTGCGGATTGATGCCGATACCCATGTCGCCCGCGTACAGCGGGTGCCGGTTGTCGAATAGATCCTGACCGCGGAAGGCGCAGGCGATCGGCAGATTGTTCGCCTCGGCGAATTGACGCAGTTCGGCACAGGCCGACGCGTCCCAACGACTTCCACCGACGATCACCAGCGGCGTGCGCGCGTCGCTCAGGACGGAATGCGCCAGAGCCAACGCCCCGGTCTCCGGTCCGGTGGGGACGGCATGCACGCGCGGGGCATCCGGTACCGCCGCGGCCGTGGCAAGCATGTCCTCGGGCAGGGCCAGTACAACCGGACCCGGGCGACCGGACAGCGCGAGCCTGTACGCATGCGCGACGTACTCCGGAATGCGATCCGCGCGATCGATCTGCGCTGCCCATTTGGCGACGCTGCCGTACATGCGCCGATAATCGATCTCCTGAAACGCCTCCCGATCGACCATGTCCCCGCCGACTTGGCCAATGAACACGATCATTGGCGTGGAATCCTGCGCCGCCGTGTGAATTCCGATTGCAGCGTTCGAAGCCCCCGGCCCGCGCGTGACAAAGGCGAGACCTGGCGTTCCAGTCAGTTTGCCGTAGGCTTCGGCCATATAGGCAGCGCCGCCCTCCTGCCGGCATACGATGAAGCGCAACTGGTCGTCGACGTCGTGCAAGGCGTCGAGAACCGCCAGAAAACTCTCGCCAGGCACGCCGAACGCGAGACGCGCGTCTTGCGCGAGAAGACTTGCGACGAGCAACTCGCCACCGGTGCGGGGTTTCATTTTCGGGCTCCTGCGCTCAGCGTCCTGACACCAGGTCTTCGCGTTTGACGAGAAAGATGCCATCGTCCGAACCGGCTGTGGCCAGCCAGACCATCGGCAGACGGGGAAATGCGGCCTCGGTGGCGAGGCGGTTGTGGCCGATCTCGACCACCAGCATGCCGCCGTGGTTCAGAAAGCGCGGTGCCTCCTTGAGCAGGATCCGAACGGCCTCCAGGCCATCGTCGCCGCCGGCGAGCGCCATGCGCGGCTCGTGACGGTATTCGGCTGGCAGGCTCTCCATCGCCGAAGCGGTGACGTAGGGCGGATTACTGATGACCAGGTCGTAGTTCTTCTCCGGAAGGTTGGCAAAAAGATCCGACCGGATGAGGTTGACGCGGTCGGCCAGGCCGTAGTCGCTGACGTTACGCTGGGCCACCGCGAGCGCTTCCGCCGAAATGTCGACCGCGTCGACATCCGCCTCCGGATACGCATGCGCCAGCAGAATCGCCAGGCAGCCGGATCCCGTGCACATGTCCAACGCTGACGCTACATTCTGTGCCGGCCCGACCCAGGGCTCGAGGCGCTCGCCCAGGACTTCGGCGATGAACGAGCGTGGAATGATCACCCGCTCGTCGACGTAGAAGCGGAATTCGCCCAGCCAGGCCTCGTGCGTCAGATAAGCTGCAGGGACGCGCTCGTCGATGCGTCTGGTGAACAGTTCGCCGAGCATCTGCCGCTCGGCTTGCGACAGTCGGGCGTCGAGAAATGGCTCCAGCCGATCGAGCGGAAGATGCAGCGCGTGCAGCAGCAAGTAGGCCGCCTCGTCGTAGGCATCGACACAGCCATGACCAAAGGCGAGCTGCGCCTCGCCGAATCGCGTCACCGCGAACCGCAGCCAGTCGCGCAGCGTTTCCAGTTCGGTTACGGGCATGGTGTTCATGGGGTGTGTACCCCCACGCTTGCGGCATTCGCCGCTGCGCTGCCCCCGGAGGGGGCGCAATTCGCCGCTTGGGGCGGCCCGGCGCGGCTCATGGGACCCCCACGCTTGCGGCATTCGCCGCCTGCGGCAGGAACAGGCGTGTGATCAAGCCGCGGTAGATCGCCGACAGCCCATCCAGATCGGCGATGCGCACCCGTTCGTTCACCTTGTGGATGGTGGCGTTGACGGGACCCAGTTCCACCACTTGGTCGCAGATATCGGCGATGAAGCGCCCGTCCGAGGTGCCGCCGGTGCAGGAAAGCGCGGTGGTGAGGCCGGTCACTTCGAGAATTGCGGCCGAGGCCGCCTCGACCAGCGCGCCGCGCGGCGTCAGGAACGGCTTGCCCCATCC
The DNA here is from genome assembly GCA_032123655.1 of Betaproteobacteria bacterium. Taxonomy (GTDB): domain Bacteria; phylum Pseudomonadota; class Gammaproteobacteria; order Burkholderiales; family Casimicrobiaceae; genus VBCG01. The sequence goes on along the minus strand of JAQBEY010000061.1, from coordinate 18,499 downwards.
GGTCCAGGTGAGTTCGTAGGCGAAGCCGTGACGTCTCAATACCTCCTCCAGCCGCTGTTGCAGTGATTCCCGCGTCGTGGGCGGCGCATAGCGGAAATTGAACAGCAGGTCGAGCGTGCCGGGAATGATGTTGGTCGCGCCGGTGCCGGAGTTGAGATTGGAGCACTGCCATGTCGTGGGCGGAAAATATTCGCTGCCGCGGTCCCACTCGATGGCCGCAAGTTCGGTCAGCGCTGGTGCGAGCAGATGGATCGGATTTCGCGCGAGATGCGGGTAGGCAACGTGGCCCTGAACGCCATGTACGGCCAGATGGCCGGACAGCGTGCCGCGGCGCCCGTTCTTGATCATGTCGCCAAGCGACTCGACCGACGTCGGCTCGCCAACCACGCAGTAGTCGAGGCGATCGCCGTTCCTGGCGAAGCGCTCGACGAACTTGACCGTGCCGTCGGTGGCGGGACCCTCCTCGTCGGAGGTGATGAGCAGCGCTATCGAGCCCGGGAAGTCTGGTCGTTCGGCCAACAGCGCCTCGACCGCGACGACAAAGGCGGCGATCGAGCCTTTCATGTCGGCGGCACCCCGCCCGTGCAGGAAGCCATCACGCTCGGCAGGGGTGAATGGATCGCCGTCCCAGGCGGTCAGGGGGCCGGGCGGCACCACGTCGGTATGTCCGGCGAAGCACAGCAGCGGACGTGAGTTTCCGCGCCGCGCCCACAGGTTGGTGACGGAGCCGGAGCGCAGCGTTTCACAGTGGAACCCGAGCGGCGCCAGCCGCCGGACAAGGATCTCCTGGCAGCCTGCGTCGTCGGGTGTCACCGAGGGTCGCGCAATCAATTCACAGGCGAGCGCGAGCGTCGCCGAAGCCGCATGAGTCATGCAGCGAATGTTAACAAATGCCCGATCAATGCGTCCGGTCGAGCAGATCGGTATTGATGGTCATCGTGGCAAAATCGGCGCCCGGCCGCGGCTGGGCACGATCGGCGTCGTTCTCGATCGCAGCGACGCGCGAAGACGGACTGTTCTGGTTGATGAGCCAGGCAAGATTGGTAGGCGAGTCCGATCCGATCATCGCCTCGTCATAGGTGATCACGCCGTCGATGTAGAGTCGGCTCAGCGATTGCTCGAAGGTCTGCGATCCTGGATAGAGCGATTGCTCCATCGCCTCCTTGATCTGCGCGAATTCCCCATTCTTGATGAGGTCGGCAATCAACGCCGTATTGAGCAGGATCTCGACCGCGGGCTGCTGCTCGCCGTCGTGGGTCCGGACCAGGCGCTGGCAGATGATTGCGCGCAGCCCGATGGACAGGTCGGAAAGCACCGCCGAACGCGCCTCGTAGGGAAACAGGTTGATGATCCGCGATAACGCGTGGTAGCTGTTGTTGGCGTGGATGGTCGTCAGACACAGGTGGCCGGTCAGCGTGTGCAGCAGCGCCTGCTGCATGGTTTCCTTGTCGCGGACCTCACCGACCATGATGAGATCGGGCGCTTCGCGCAGCGCGTTCTGCAACGCGTTGGCGTAGGCAACGGTGTCCACGCCGATCTCACGCTGGTTGACGATGCTCTGCTTGTGCTCGAACAGATACTCGATCGGATCCTCGATGGTCAGGATATGGCCGGATTTCGTCGCATTGCGATGATCGATCATCGCCGCCAGGGTGGTCGACTTGCCCGAACCCGTGGCGCCCGCAACCAGAACGAGGCCGCGCTTTTCGAGGACGAGATCGAGCAGCACCGACGGCAGCTTCAGTTGCTCGAAAGGCGGCACGTTGCTGCGCACATACCGCACCACCAGCGAGATCGTCCCGCGCTGCCGGAAAATGTTGACGCGGAAATTGCCGACCGCACGGTCAAGGTGCGATAGATTCATCTCCATCGTGTTTTCGAATTCCCGCGCCTGTTCCTTGCTCATCAATTCGTAGGCGATGCGGCGCACGGTGTCGATGTCCATTGACTGGGTCGACACGGGCTGGACGACGCCGTTGACCTTGATGTTGATCGGCGCGCCGCAGGAAATGAAAAGATCCGAGGCCTGCTTTTCGGCCATCAGTTTGAACAATCGATCGAGATACATGGCGGTCCCCCAGCGAACAAATGGCGTGTTGCCGCGGAAACTTCCTGCAGGAACAATTCCCGCAGGAAGCTAGAATGCGCGGATGCGAGTCGATTCAGGCAATGCCGTCATTTTCCATGATAATGTCATGAATCCCCGGCGCTTTCCATGCCCGGCGCCTGTTGGCCACCTGGCGTACCAGCCGCGCCGCGACCCGGATTCCTACCTTCAATCCTGATTCTTAAGCAAATTTCATGCTCGCAGTCATAGGCGGCAGTGGCCTGACCAACCTTTCGACGCTCGCCGTCGCGCATCGGGAAGTCCTTAGGACCCCGTACGGCGATCCCTCGTCAGCGCTGCTTTTCGGGCAGATTGCCGGCCGTGACGCCATATTCATCGCCCGCCATGGCCATGGGCACACGATACCCCCACATCGCGTCAATTACCGCGCCAATCTGTGGGCGCTGAAGGAGAAGGGTGCGCGGGCCGTGGTGGCCGTGGCGTCTGTAGGCGGCATCTGCCGCTGTGCGCCCGGCGATCTGGTGCTACCGGACCAGCTCATCGACTACACGTCCGGGCGCGAGGCCACCTTCTTCGACGGCGGCGATCGGAAGGTTGCGCATGTCGACTTCACCCACCCCTACAGCGCCGAATTGCGCTCCCGCTGTCTGGATGCCGCGCGGGCCACCGGCATTGCGCTGGCGGACGGCGGTGTCTACGGTGCTGTCAACGGCCCCCGTCTGGAAACGGCCGCCGAAATCGACCGGCTCGAGCGCGACGGCGCCACGCTCGTCGGGATGACCGGCATGCCCGAGGCAGGTCTTGCCCGTGAACTCGAGCTGCCGTATGCGGTGATCTGCGTGGTCGTAAATCATGCCGCTGGACGCGGGGAGAGCACGCAGGCTATATCTCTTGAAGGCATTGCCAAGGTGCTCGATACCGCCATGGTCCGCGTGCGAACGCTGCTGGATTGCGTTGCCCCGCTCGCCGCTGCGTCAAGCCGATGATCCGGGATGTGCTGCGCATGGGTGATGCGCGCCTGCTCGAACGCTCGCGCGAGGTGGTCCGTTTCGGGACTCGCGAACTCAAGCTCTTGCTCGCCGACCTGCGCGACACGATGGCCGCGCAGGTTGGCGCCGGTCTCGCCGCGCCGCAGATCGGCGTGCCGTTGCGCGTGGTCATCTTCGGCGTCGAACACAATCCGCGGTACCCGGAAGCGGAGGCGGTGCCCTACACCGAACTGGTGAATCCGGTGCTGACACCGCTGACGGCGGAAATGGAAGATGGCTGGGAAGGCTGTCTTTCCGTACCGGGACTTCGCGGTCTGGTGGCGCGCCACACGCAACTGCGCTACGAGGGATTCACTCCCGATGGGCGTCCGATTCGTCGCGATTGCTCAGGCTTCCACGCCCGCGTCGTCCAGCACGAATGCGACCACCTCGACGGAATTCTCTACCCGATGCGCATCGCCGACCTCTCGCAATTCGGGTTCACCGACGTCCTGTTCCCTGACGACACCGACGCGCCGGACGATTGACGTCGCAGCCCTTGCAACCCAAGGCGGCCGGCAGCGATCCGGCCTCAGGTACGCAGCTGCTTGTGCAACCCGGTCTTCAGGCGCAGCAGCGACTGCTCATCGTGCAGATGGGCGCCGTCGATGAGGAAAACGTCTTCGGCGCGCGCGCCCAGCGTATTGATTTTCGCGCTGGCCACGTTGACGCCGGCCTGCGCCAGCGCGTAGGCGATGCGCGCGAGCAGGCCCGGGCGGTCGCCCGCGACGACCTCGAGAATGTAGTGCGTTCCCTTGTCGTCCGGGTAGAGCTGGACGTCCGGCGTCAACGGGAAATGTTTGAGCCGCCGCGGGATTCGCCCCTCGGCCGGTGGGGCCAGCACCGGTGGCTGCGTCAACAGGCGCGCAAGCTCGAATTCGACATACTGGATCGTCTCGCGGTAGCTCGCGGCCGGATTCCCCGGATCGTGCAGCACGAAACTGTCCAGCGCATAACCCGGCCGGGTGGTGTGAATTTTCGCTTCGAGGATCGAAAGGTTGGCGTGGCCGAAGAAACCGCAGAGACGGGCAAACAGCGCCGGTTGGTCGGGCAGGTAGACCAACACCTCGAGCCCGGCGCCCGAACGGGCCAGGCGCGCCTTCACCACCGGCTCGAGCTGGTCGACGCGCCAGTACAAATGGCGGGCATGCCAGGCAATCTCGTCGGCCGTGTGGCGCTGGAAATAGGTGGTGTCAAGACGCCGCCACAACGGGGCTTCGGCGGCCTCTGGAACAGCGTACAGTCGCAACAGTCGTCTGGCGTCGACCTGACGCGCCTCGATGCTGTCGGTAACCGTCTGCGACGGGGTCGTGCCGGCGAGGACCGCGCGGGCTGCCTCGTAGAGATCCTCAAGCAGTTTGCCCTTCCAGTTGTTCCACACCCTCGGACTCGTTCCCCGGATGTCGGCAACGGTCAGCAGGTACAGCGCGTTGAGGCGGCGCCGGTTTCCCGTGCGGCCGGCGAACGCGGCGATGACTTCGGGATCGGTCAGATCCTGCTTTTGCGCGATCGACGACATCACGAGGTGGTTCTCCACCAGCCAGGAGACCAGTTCCGCATCGTCCTTGCAAAGTCCGTGCAGGCGACAGAAACGCAAGGCGTCGCGGGCGCCAAGTGCGGAATGATCTCCGCCGCGTCCTTTGGCGATATCGTGAAAAAGGCCGGCAAGGTAGAGCACTTCACGCCGTTCGAAGTCCACCATCAGGCGTGAGCACAGCGGGTACTCGTGCGCGTGCTGTGCTTCGGTGAAGCGGCGCAGGTTGCGGATCACCATCAGGATGTGTTCATCGACCGTATAGACGTGGAACAGGTCGTGTTGCATCTGCCCGACGATCCGGCCGAACACCGGCAGATAGCGGCCCAGGATGCCGTAGAGATTCATTCGTCGCAGTCCATGCAGGAGACCGCGCTCCGCGCGAAACATGGCGATGAAGCGCTCGCGATTCCCGGCATCGCGACGGAATGCAGCGTTGATCAGCCGACGATCGCGCCAGAGCGCGCGCAACGTGCGCGCGGTCATGCCCTTCAATTCCGGATTGCGCTGCAGCGCCAGAAACGCCTCGAGCATGGCTGCCGGGCGCGTCTCGAACAGTGTTTCCTCGCGCAGATCGAGCAGTTCGTCCACCTGCTGGAAGGCGTCGTCAAGCGGCACCGGCGTGGTCGCGGCGGGGTAGAGCTGCGCATGCAGGTTTTGCAGCAGGATCGTGCTGATCTGACGAACCAGTTTGGCGGCGCGGTAATAGCGCTGCATCAATTGCTCGCTCGCGCGCTTGGCCGGCGTGTCGGCCAGACGAAGTTCCTTGGCCAACGTACCCTGGACGTCGAATACCAGGCGATCCTCGCGCCGTCCCAACAGGTAGTGCAGGCGGATGCGCACTCCGCCGATGAAGCGTTCCTGGCTGGACACGGCCCGGGCTTCCCCGGCAGTGATCAACCCGTTTCGCGCGAGTTCCGGCCAGGTACTTCCCAACCCCGCGGCGCGCGCGATCCACAGCACGCTGGCGAGATCGCGCAGGCCTCCAGGGCTCTCCTTGACGTTGGGCTCGAGGTTGTAGATCGCGTCCTGAAACTTGAGGTGCCGCTGTTCCAGTTCCAGCGCCTTGGCCACGAAAAACGCGTGAACATCCATGCTTGCCGCAAAACCACCGCGGAAGCGCGTGAACAGCGATCGCGATCCGGCGAGCAGCCGATTTTCGAGCAGGCTGGTCCTGACCGTGACATCGGCCGCCATTTCGGAATCGCACTCGGCAATCGTACGCACCGCGTGCGAGAGTTCGATACCGACGTCCCACAACGCTGCAACGAAGCGCTCGATCACGCCCGACGCTGGCGGCCCGCGGTCGGGAAGCAGCACCAACACGTCGACATCCGAATGCGGGAACAGCGCCGCACGACCGTAGCCGCCCACCGCGACGATGGCCAGATCGGGCGGCATTGCGCATTCCCGCCATATGCTGCGGATGACCGAATCGAGCAGACGCGCGTGCGCCAGCAGCAGGCGCGAGGTGCCGGGTTTGGCCATGAACGCATCGCGCAGCGCCTGGCGCCGTTCGCGCAGCTCCTCGCGCCAGTACGCAATGCGCGGAATCGGATCGTCGTCGGGCTGGGAAGCCGGTGCCGGAACCGGCACGGCGGGCAACTTCATGCGGTCTCGCCCGTCAGGTGACCGGCGGTGGGGGCGGGGTGCCGGTGGACACTGTCAACACCTCGTATCCGTCGGGGGTGACAAGAATAGTGTGCTCCCATTGCGCCGACAGCGAGTGATCCGCGGTGACAATTGTCCAGCCATCGGCGAGACAGCGAATACCTGGTCGCCCCGCGTTGACCATCGGTTCGATGGTGAAAATCATTCCCGGCTGCAGTTTCAGGCCGGTGCCCGGTCGACCGTAGTGCAGCACCTGCGGCTCCTCATGGAATTTGCGGCCGATACCATGTCCGCAGAATTCCCGCACGATGGAGAATCCATGAGCCTCGGCGAAGTGCTGGATGGTGGCGCCGATGTCGCCCAGGTGCGCGCCGGGGCGAACCATGCGAATGCCGCGCCACATTGCTTCATAGGTGATCTCGGCGAGGCGCTTCGCCTGAATCGACGGCTTGCCCACGGCGAACATGCGGCTTGTGTCACCGTGGAAGCCGTCCGCGATGACGGTCACATCGATGTTTACAGTGTCGCCGTCCTTCAGTTTCTTGTCGCCGGGAATGCCGTGGCAAACAACATGATTGACCGACGTGCACAGCGATGCGGGGTAGGGTGAATGGCCCGGAGGCGTGTAATTGAGCGTGGCCGGCACGGTCCGTTGCACATTGACCATGTAGTCATGCGCAAGGTCGTTGATTTCCGCGGTCGTGGTACCGGATTTCACGTACTCGGTGAGATAGTCGAGCAGCTCGGACGCGAGTCGTCCGGCATCGCGCATGCTCTCGATTTCCTCGGGCGTCTTGATATTCACCGACATTGCCGGATTCGTCAGGCTCGAAGGAGTTCGTTAATACTGGTCTTGGAACGCGTCTTCGCGTCGACCTGCTTGACGATGACCGCGCAGTAGAGTTGGCAGGCGCCTTCGCCGGACGGCAGACTTCCGGCGACGACCACCGATCCCGAAGGAACACGCCCGTAGCTGACGCTCCCGGTCGCCCGATCGTAGATCTTGGTGCTCTGGCCAATGAACACGCCCATGCCGAGCACGGAATTTTCCTCGACGATCACGCCTTCCACGACCTCGGAACGCGCGCCAATGAAGCAGTTGTCCTCGATGATCGTCGGACCGGCCTGAACCGGTTCCAGCACCCCGCCGATGCCGACGCCGCCGGACAGATGCACGTTCTTGCCGATCTGCGCGCAGGAACCGACGGTCGCCCAGGTGTCGACCATCGTTCCCTCGTCGACATAGGCGCCGATATTGACGTACGACGGCATCAGCACGACGTTGCGGGCGACGAATGCGCCACGTCGTGCCACGGCGGGCGGGACGACCCGCACACCCGCTGCGGCGAAATCGGCGTCGGTAAATTGGGCGAACTTGGTCGGCACCTTGTCGTAAAAACGGAACGGGACTGCGGGACCGCAGAGCCCGAGGCCGACGTTGTCGCTCAGGCGGAACGACAGCAGCACTGCCTTCTTGAGCCACTGATGGGTGATCCATGTCGCGTCGACCTTCTCGGCGACGCGCAGGCGACCGGCATCGAGTTCGGCGATCACGTGCGCAACGGCCTCCCGCAGCTCGGCCGACGCGGAGGCGATCGACAACTCGCCCCTCGCTTCCCATGCCGCGTCGATTACCCTGGCGATGCTGTCCATGCGTTCTCTCGCGAAAAACCCGCATTCTACCGTGTACCGCCGCGTCGCCGACCCAGCGCCTTCAGGGGGCACCGCCGGATCTGCGGAGGGCGTTTTTCTAGAGACGCCGGGTAAACGCGACCACGCGCTCGATGGCCTCGGCGCATTCTTCGTGGCTGGCCACCAGGGCGAGCCGGATGCGTCCGCGCCCCGGATTGACCCCCTGCGCAGTGCGCGCGACATAGCTGCCCGGCAGGACCGCCACGTTCTCCTCGATCAGAAGACGCCGGGTGAATTCGGCATCGTCGATCGGCGTTTGCGCCCACAGATAGAACGCCGCCTCCGGCAGCGCGCAGGGCAACGCGGCGGCCAGCCGTGGCTGCAGTCTGGTGAACTTGGCTGCATACGCTGCCCGGTTGGCACGCACATGGTGCTCGTCATTCCACGCCGCGATGCTCGCAGCGGCCACCGCGCCCGACATGGCGCCGCCATGGTAGGTCCGGTATTGCAGGAATGCCCGCAGCAATTTCGCGTCGCCGGCGGCGTAGCCCGAGCGCAGGCCGGGCGCGTTCGAACGCTTCGACAGACTGCCGAACACCACCAGACTCCTGAAATCGGTTCGTCCCAGACGATGCGCTGCCGCCAGCGCGCCCAGCGGCGGCCGGTCCTCATTGAAATAGATTTCCGAATAGCACTCGTCCGAGGCGATCACGAAGCCGTGCCGATCGGCAAGCGCGAAGAGCGCTTGCCATTCATCGAGTTCGGCGACCCGGCCCGTCGGATTATCGGGTGAACATAGGTATAGCAATTGCGTCCGCGACCAGACTTCGTCCGGAACGCCGGCCCAGTCGTGCCGGAAGCCCTGGATCGGGTCCGAGTTCACGCAATGGACGGCCGCTCCGGCAAGCAGCGCCGCGCCCTCATAGATCTGATAGAACGGATTCGGCACGACCACCGTGGCGCCGTCACGACTGCCATCGACGACTACCTGCGCGAAGGCGAACAGCGCTTCGCGGCTACCCAGGACCGGAAGTACCTGGGTCAAGGGATCGAGCGCCGGCAGGACGTGGCGCCGCGCCAGCCAGCCGGCGATGGCTTCGCGCAGCGCGGGCATACCGATGGTCGTGGGATAATGTGCCAGCGTGCCCGTGCCCGCGACCAGCGCGTCAATCAGCAATTGCGGAGTCGGGTGCCTGGGTTCGCCAATGGACAGGCTGATCGCACGCTTTGCGGGATTCCCCGTGACGCCGGCGGTGAGCGCGCGCAGTTTCTCGAAGGGGTAGGGTTGCAACGATGCGAGCCGCGGATTCACGTCCAGGTTCCAGGCGGGAAACGACCGATTATAAGCGTCGCCATGCGCCGCCTCTTCAATCGGGTGTACCGGTATGGTGACCCCGTCGCCGTGGTGGCGCCGGTGAATGGGCTCGCCCGCGGGGCGCGCGCCGTGGCAATTGTCGGCGCGCTGACACTGCTGATGGCGGTGATCGCGCATTGGGGATGGGCGGTGTTCGGTCCGAGACCGGTACGCATCGCCGCGGCGGCCCCTGCAGATCCGGCGGCGACGATCCTTGCTTCGGGCCTCTGGGCGGCCCCACCCAGGTCTCCATCCGCGCCTGCGGTTCCCGTGGATCGCGGCCTCGCGATCGGTGATACGCGCCTGCTCGGCGTGATCGCCGAAGCGCAGGGGAAGGGCTACGCGCTGTTCCGATTGCCGTCTGGTTATCGCCTGGTCGCTGCCGGTCAGGAGATTGCTTCCGGCGCCGCGCTGGTTTCGGTGCGGCCTCATGGCATCACCATTCGCGACGCGGGCGGCGAGCGGACCATTGCCCTGCGTCCGGCTGCTTCGACCGCGCCGGTCAAGGTCGCGGTACCGGCGGTGTCCGCGGCGGCGGCGGGGCGGCGCAAGGCCGCATGTACGGCGCCGACCGGCTTCAGGGGCTCGGTATTGCGCGTCAACGCCGAATTGTTCCAGGGCATCATCGCCAGGCCCGAGAGCTGGGCCGCGCTGGTCGCGCCGGATCGGGGCGGGCTCGCCGTCCGCGATGACAGCGGTTTCATTGCCATGCTCGCCATGAAAAAAGGTGACCGGCTCGAGCAGGCCAATGGGGTCGCGTTGACCACGCCGGACGACGTGGTCGGCGCCGTATTGAAACCGCTCGCGGCGAATCAGGCGGTGCGCATCCGCGGCGCGCGCGCCGGTGCGCCGCGTGAGTGGCTGTTGCTCAACGCCGGCAACTGTCCTGGCTGATCACTGCGGACCTCGGTTGATCGTCGGGAGCCAATCGAGCAGTTCGAGCGGGTGGGTGATGCTTCCGATGGCGGGCCAGCGCGAAGGGTCGTCCGCCGTGCCCATGTAGCCGTAGGCGGCAATGATCGTCGGCATGCCCGCGGCGACTCCCGCCTCGATATCGCGCAGGTCGTCGCCCACGTAGACGCATGCCTCCGGCGCGGTGGCAATCGTCGCGGCCGCATGCAACAGCGGCGCCGGATGCGGCTTCGGGTGAGTGGTGGTGTCCCCGGAGACAATCACGCCCGCACGGGTGGCGAGTTGCAACGCGCTCACCACCGGACCGGTGAAACGGGTGTGCTTGTTGGTGACGATCCCCCAGAGCAGGCCACGCGCCTCGATGGCGTCGAGCAGTTCGGGAACACCGTCGAAGAGTCGAGTGGTTTCGGCCAGACACGCGGCGTAGTGCGCCAGGAAGGCGTCGCGCAACGCAAGGTAGCGCGGATTCTCCGGCGTTACTCCCATTCCGGCGCCAAGGAGCCCGCGCGCCCCGGACGAGGCGTGCGCACGCAGTTCGTCAATGGGCACGGCCGCAAGGCCCTGGGCGGCGCGGACGCGGTTGAGCGCCGAAGCCAGGTCCCTTGCGGAATCGGCGAGCGTGCCATCCAGATCGAACAGCACAGCCTGGACCGGCAGGCGGCGCGAGCCGATACGCGGCACTGCCTCAGTCGCCATGCGCGGGTCGGCGAAAGGCCGCAAGGTAATTGACCGAGACATCCGGCACCAACCCGAACCTGCGGGTCAGCGGGTTGTAGTGCATGCCGGACATTGCCAGCGGCGACAGCCCCGCGCGACGGGCAAATGCGGCGAGTTCGGCGGGGCGCAGAAACTTCGACCAGTCGTGCGTGCCGCGCGGCAGAAGTCGCAGCATGTACTCGGCCGCGACGACGGCGAACAGGTAGGCCTTGGGATTGCGATTCAGCGTCGAGAACACCACGGTGCCACCGGGTCGCACCAGCACGGCGCAGGCGGCGACCACCGACTCCGGATCGGGCACGTGCTCGAGCATTTCCAGGCAGGTGACCACGTCGAAGCGTGCCGGTTCCTGCGTCGCAAGCGTCTCGGCCGCGACCAGCTGATAGTCGACCGCGATTCCCGACTCGAGTCCGTGCAACCGGGCGACCCCCAGTGCCTTTTCCGAAAGGTCGATGCCGGTGACGTGGGCGCCACGACTGGCCATCGCTTCGGCCAGGATTCCGCCGCCACAGCCCACATCGAGCACTTGCCGTCCGGAAAGCCCCTCTGCCTGGGCGTCCACCCACGACAGGCGCAGCGGGTTCATTTCATGCAAAGGCCGGAACTCGCTTTGCGGGTCCCACCAGCGATGCGCGACCGCGGAGAACTTGGCGAGTTCGGCCGCATCTACATTGGGCGGGGGCACGGAATCAGACGTCGAAGTGGGCGTTTTCATCATTTAACCGACGGGTGTCGCCAGTTTTTGCTGCCAGTTGCGCACACGCGCCAACAGGGTGGACTCGTCGATCGTCAGGAGTTGCCGATTTTCGACGATTCTCGCACCGGCGATCCAGACATCGGTCACGTCCTCGCGTCCCGCCGCATGGACAAGATGCGAAACGGGATCGAAAACCGGCAGCGTGCCGGCACTCGCCAGCGCCACGGCAACCATGTCGGCCTGCTTGCCGACGGCGAGTGAGCCGATCGTTGTCTCCAGACCCAGTGCGCGTGCTCCACCCAGCGTGGCCATGTGCAATGCCATTGCCGCCGGCAACGCGGCGGCATCGCCGACGGCGACCTTGGCCAGCAGACTCGCGAGACGCATTTCGCTGAACAGGTCCAGCCGGTTGTTCGACGCCGCACCGTCGGTACCAAGAGCGACGTTCACGCCCGCGGCAAGCATCGCCACCACCGGTGCGATGCCACTGGCGAGTTTCATGTTCGACGCCGGACAGTGGACAACGTGACATTCCTGCGCGGCCAGCAGGGCGATGTCGGTCGCGTCGGCGTGCACCGCATGAATGGCGATGAAGCCGGGTCCCGTGACGCCGAGCCTGTCGAGCCGTGCGAATGGCGAGGATCCGGTCTGTGCAAACGCCGCCTTCACCTCGGCGCGGGTCTCCGCGACATGGGTCTGGATGGGCAGGTCGAGCTGTCGCGCATACATGACGATCTTGGCGAAGGTCGCGTCGCTGACCGTATAGGGGGCATGCGGCGCGAGTGCAAAATGCAGCGTCGGGGCATGCCGGAACGCATCGCGCGCCTCAAGGCCACGTTGCAGGTAGGCGTCGGCATCGGCCGCGTAGGGTGTCGGAAAATCGAGCACCGGCACCCCGACCAGCGCCCGCATTCCTGCCGACTCGTAGGCGCGCGACGTCACCTCCGGGTAGAAATACATGTCGTTGCAACAGGTGATGCCGCCGCGCAGCATTTCGGCAGCGCCAAGCAGCGTACCGTCGTGGACGAAATCGGGCGCGACGAAACGACTTTCCCGCGGCCAGATGTGCTGCTCGAGCCAGACCTTGAGCGGCAGATCGTCGGCGATGCCACGCAGCAGTGTCATTGCCGTATGGGAATGCGCGTTGACCAGCCCCGGGATCAGCACGCGGTGCGGCAGGTCGACCGTCTCGCGGGGTGCGTAGCGGACGTCGGCTACCTCGGCAGGCACCACCGCGATAATGGATCCCTCGTGCACCAGCAAGGCGTGCTCCGCAAGCACGCCAGCGGGTTCGACCGGAACGATCCAGGGCGCGTTGATGCGCAGGTCGATGGCTTCGGGGTGGTTCACGGTAACGGCGGCTCTTGTGTGCGCAGTGCGAAAAAAAGCCCCGCGCTAGGCGGGGCTTCCTTGAAACGAGGCGCGCCGCTTACCTGGCTTCGCCCTTGACCTCCACATCCACGCGACGATTCGGCGCGAGGCAGGCGATCAGTGCCTTGGTGTTCTTCTGCGTGCAGCTGACACCCGGGACCGGCTGCGTCTTGCCCATGCCCAGCGTCTCGATCTTGTCCTTGGCTACACCCTTGCTGACCAGGTAGTCACGCACGGAATCGGCGCGACGCTCGGACAGCTTCTGGTTGTACTGCTGCGAGCCGATGCGGTCGGTGTGACCGGTGACCAGCACCAATTCAAGTTTGGATACCCGACCCAGCTTGGCAATGATCTCGGTATCGATCGCCGCCTTGCCTTCCGGCTTGAGCGCCGACTTGTCGAAATCGAACAGTGCCTTCGAGGCCAGTGTGATCTTTTGCACTTTCGCCATTGGGGCAGGCTTCGGCGCCGGACGCGCCGCTGGCGCCGGTGCGGGCTTGGCCATCGGCTTGGCCATCGGCGCGGGCTTCGGCGCGGGCTTCGGCACGAGATCGGGATCGCACTTCTCGATTGCCATCGACGGCGTCCAGTAACCGGTGCGATAGCACAGGTTACCCGAGATGCCCTGGGTGCTGTTGTAAACGCCGCTCTTCACGATGCCGTCTGTGGGGGTGGGGGCACGGTTCTGGACATAGCCGCTATTCTCTTTATTCGGCGCAGCCGCGGTACCGGGAACGTATCCCTTTGTTTGCGCGATCGCACCACCGGCGAAAGCAGCGGCGAGCACGCCGGCCACTGCACCGGAAACGAGACGTCGAGTCATTGTTGCACCCCTTTGGCTTTGGTTTTGAACAAGTTATCTACGAAATTACACGAACTTACTTATTTGCGCGGCAAGCCTAAATGCCTGTCGCGTCAAAGGCTTTATGTCCCCGCTGAATATAGCACAGGGGTTTCGGCGTCGCAAAGAAAAGCCCGCCTTCTGGAGCATGGCAAAGCCGACTGTCGCGGCGTTACAACGTCATGATAAAATTCCGCCAATTCAAGGGCCTCCGACCGTCCGACCGTCCGGCTCCCCGTCGCCCGCTGGCGCCGTGGACTGCGCGCAGGGCGGTCTGAAGGCCCCAGACCTCGGTTTTCGCCTTCTGCGGCCCAGCCACAGCCCTTTCCCCCTAACCTCTTACCGTCGGAACCGTCCCCATGGAGCAGTTCGCCAAAGAAACCCTTCCGGTCAGCCTGGAAGCCGAAATGCGGCATTCGTACCTCGATTACGCGATGAGCGTGATCGTCGGCCGCGCGCTGCCCGATGTCCGCGACGGTCTGAAACCGGTCCATCGCCGGGTTCTGTTTGCGATGCACGAGGCAAACATCGCGTGGAACCGGCCGTACGTCAAATGCGCGCGCGTGGTTGGCGACGTTCTGGGCAAGTACCACCCGCACGGCGATTCGGCGACCTACGAGGCGCTGGTCCGCATGGTGCAGGAGTTCTCGCTGCGCTATCCGCTGGTCGACGGCCAGGGTAATTTCGGGTCGGTGGACGGCGACTCGGCCGCCGCCTACCGGTATACAGAGTGCCGCCTGCAGAAAATTGCCGCGGAAATGCTCGCCGACATCGACCGGGACACGGTCGACTTCGTGGCCAACTACGACGGCAAGGAAATGGAGCCGTCGGTGTTGCCGTCGCGCCTGCCCAACCTGCTGGTCAACGGCTCGTCGGGAATCGCCGTGGGCATGGCGACCAACATCCCGCCGCACAACCTGACCGAGACCATTGCCGGCTGCCTCGCCGTGCTCGCCAACCCCGAGATCACCATCGACGAGCTGATGGATCTGATTCCGGCGCCCGATTTCCCGACCGCCGGAATCATCTACGGACTCGAGGGGGTTCGCGAGGGCTACCGCACCGGTCGCGGTCGCGTGGTCATCCGCGCCCGCACGCATATCGAAGAACTCGATCGGGGCGGGCGCCAGGCGATCATCGTCGACGAGATCCCCTACCAGGTGAACAAGGCCAACCTGCTTTCGCGCATCGGCGAGCTGGTGCGTGACAAAAAGCTCGAGGGCATTTCCGACCTGCGTGACGAGTCGGACAAGTCCGGCATGCGCGTGGTGATCGAATTGAAGCGCGGCGAAGTGCCGGAGATCGTCCTCAATAACCTGTACAAGCTCACGCTGTTGCAGAACAGTTTCGGCATGAACATGGTGGCGCTGGTCGACGGCGCCCCCAGGCTGCTGAACCTGAAGCAGTTCCTGGAGTACTTCCTGATCCATCGGCGCGAGGTCGTCACCCGCCGTACCGCATTCGAATTGCGCAAGGTCCGCGAGCGTGGCCATATTCTGGAGGGGCTGGCGGTCGCGCTGTCGAACGTGGACGAGATCATCGCGCTGATCAAGGCCTCGCCGACTCCGCCGGAGGCAAAGGCCGCCCTGATGGCGCGCAACTGGCGTTCCGCCGTTGTCGAACAGATGCTCGAGCGGGCGGCGGCCGACGCCGCGCGGCCGGATGGTCTGTTGCCCGAGTACGGCTGGTCGAAGGCAGGGTACCGGCTGTCCGACGCGCAGGCGCAGGCGATCCTGGAATTGCGCCTGCAGCGCCTGACCGGGCTGGAGCAGGACAAGATCACCACCGAATACCGCGACGTCATGGCGCTGATCGTCGATCTGCTCGACATCCTGGCCAGGCCCGCACGCGTCACCACGATCATCGGTGACGAACTCAATGCGATCCGCGACCAGTTTGGCGATGCTCGCCGCTCGGAAATCATTGCGCAGGGCGTGGATCTGTCGATCGAGGATCTGATCACGCCACAGGACATGGTCGTGACGCTGTCGCACGGTGGTTACATGAAGGCGCAGGCCGTCGACGAATACCGTGCGCAGAAGCGTGGCGGTCGCGGCAAGCTGGCGACAGCGACCAAGGAGGACGATTTCGTCGACCGGATGTTCATCGCCAACACCCACGATTACATCCTGTGCTTCTCCAACAGCGGCCGCGTGTATTGGCTTAAGGTCTACAACGTCCCGCAGGGATCGCGTACCTCGCGCGGCAAGCCGATCGTCAATCTGGTGCCGCTGGCCAACAACGAGAAGATCACCGCCATCCTGCCGGTCCGTGAATTCACCGAGAATCAGTACGTGTTCATGGCCACGTCCAGGGGCACGGTAAAGAAGACGCGGCTGTCGGATTTCTCGCGTCCGCGTCCATCGGGCATCATCGCCGTCGATCTCTCCGAAGGCGACGCGCTGATCGGGGTGGCGCTGACCGACGGCACGCACGACGTGATGCTGTTCTCCTCCGGTGGCAAGGCGGTTCGGTTCGATGAGAACGACGTTCGGCCGATGGGCCGCAACGCGCATGGCGTGCGCGGCATGATGCTCGACAAGAAGCACCGGGTGATCTCGATGCTGGTCGCCGAGGACGAGACCCAGTCGGTCCTGACCGCCACCGAGAACGGCTATGGCAAGCGTACGCCCATCGTCGAGTACACGCGGCATGGTCGTGGCACCAAAGGGATGATCGCGATCCAGCAATCCGGACGCAACGGGCAGGTCGTCGCGGCCGCGCTGGTTCGCCCGCACGACGAGGTGATGCTCATCTCGACCGGTGGCGTGCTGATCCGCACGGCGGTCAAGTCGATTCGCGAAATGGGCCGCTCGACCCAGGGTGTCACGCTCATCAATCTTTCCGGGAGCGAGAAACTCGCCGGACTCGAGCGGGTTGCCGAAGCGGATGCCGAGACCGAAGACGAGAACGGCGACGAATGAAACCGCGCGCGCGCCAGTCGACGTTCGGCGATGACGGAGTCTGCCGGTGAGCAGCGAAGACGGGCCGACGGCGCCCGACCTCGTCGCCCATCGAGCGGCGATTGACGCGCTGGATGGCGAGATTCTGGAACGACTGAACGCGCGGGCGCGCCATGCCCAGGCGATCGGAGAGATCAAGGGAAGCGGCACAGCCTACCGGCCGGAGCGCGAGGCACAGGTGCTTGCCGGCCTGGCCGCGCGCAATGCCGGACCGCTGTCGGGCACTGCGGTCATCGGCGTTTTCCGTCAGGTGATGTCCGCCTGCCTGGCACTCGAGCAGCCGTTGCGTGTTGCTTATCTGGGTCCCCCCGGCACCTTCAGCCATGCCGCGGTCAGCAAGCATTTCGGCGGCATGGTGGAAGCGGTGCCGCAGCCGACGATCGACGACATCTTTCGCGCCGTGGACGCGACCCAGGCGGACTTCGCCGTCGTCCCCGTCGAGAATTCCACAGAGGGCGCGGTCGGCCGCACGTTGGATCTGATGTGCACGACCGATCTCGCCGTATGCGGCGAGGTCAAGCTGCGCATTCAGCAGAATCTGCTTTCGAATGCGACTTCATTGGCCGCGGTGACCAAGGTCTACTCGCACGCGCAGTCCCTGGCGCAATGCGTGCAGTGGCTGGCGCGCAATCTGCCGGCCGTACCGCGCATTGCCGTCGCCAGCAACGCGGAGGCGGCGCGATTGGCCGCAGCGGAGCCCGGAGCCGCGGCGATCGCCGGCGAGAATGCGGCGACGATCTATGGCTTGGCCACGCTCGTGCCGCACGTCGAGGACGAGCCCAACAACACCACCCGCTTCTGGGTTCTGGGCCGACTGCACGCAGGGGCGTCCGGACGCGACGAGACCTCATTGGTCATGTCCTGCCCGAACCGCCCCGGCGCGGTGCACGAATTGCTCGAGCCGATTGCCCGGCACCGTGTGTCGATGTCGCGATTCGAGTCGCGGCCGGCGCGCACCGGCCTCTGGGAGTATCTGTTTTTCGTCGACCTTGTCGGCCACCGCGACGATCCACCGGTGGCTGCCGCGCTGGCCGAGTTGTCGGCGAAAGCGCCGTTTCTCAAGCTGCTGGGGTCGTACCCCGCTGCGGTCGGCTGAGCCGGATCATGGCCTCCCTCGCTCCGGTCGCACCCGGCCACGTTCGCCGAATCGCCCCCTACGTTCCCGGCAAGCCGGTCGAAGAACTCGTCCGCGAATTGCACCTCGATGCGGCGAGTATCGTGAAGCTCGCTTCCAACGAGAATCCCCGCGGACCGGGCCCGGTGGTCGCCGCCGCCATCGCGGCTGCGGTCGCGAATGCCTCGCGCTATCCGGATGGCAATGGCTTCGCGCTGAAGGCGGCGCTGGCGCAGCGTCTGTCGATTGACGCGGCGCAGATCGTGCTGGGCAATGGGTCGAATGACATCCTGGAGCTCGTCACGCAGGCGTACCTGTGCCCGGGTGATTCGGCCGTCTATGCGCAGCACGCGTTTGTCGTTTATCCGCTGGCGACACAGGCGCGCGGCGGCGTCGGGATCGAAGTTCCCGCTCGCGACCTTGGCCATGATCTGCCGGCGATGCGTGCGGCCATCACCGCCACCACGCGCATTGTGTTCGTCGCCAATCCGAACAATCCGACCGGCACGTGGCTTCCTCCGACCGAAATCGAGGCGTTCCTGGCGATGGTGCCGGCGGATGTTCTGGTGGTGCTGGACGAGGCCTATAACGAGTACCTCGAGCCCGCGCAGCGCGCCGAAAGCGTCGCCTGGACCGAACAGTATCCAAATCTGGTCG
>JAQBEY010000060.1:0-15940 GCA_032123655.1 Betaproteobacteria bacterium | reverse complement strand
CGGTGATAACGCGCGCCTGCGGCCAGGCGTGCAGGCCATCGCGGGCAATCTGGGCAAGCATCCGGTGCGCAACCGTGCCGATGGCCGCCGCCGTCGCCTGGGCCCAGTCGAAGGCGGGGGCCAGCACGGCGGGCTCCGTCGCGCCAGTTTCGAATGCGAGCGCCTCGGGCGGTGCCGGGCAACGCCAGGCGAGAGGAAGCCGGAGCAGTGGTGGCGCCACGATAATCGCGGGCGACGTTCGCCCGTCCGAAGGAATTGGTGGCGCCACGCCTGGCCCGACAGCCGGCCACAGGCGGGCCAGCGCCGAGGCGCTGGGAGGATTCGCCCATGCAAGCGGCGCGCCGGGTTCCGGTCCGGCGACATCCAGCGCGGCGATGAGATGCAGCCGCCGCTTCGCCCGCGTGCATCCCACATAGAGCAAGCGGCCAAGTTCCGCCGCACTTTCCTCCGCATCGAGCGATTGCAGAAACCGATAGACCGGATCGCGCACCGCGTCGGCACCGGAGCGCGCCTGCATCGGCGCGAGCAGCAGCGTGGCGTTGTCCACATCCCGCCCCCGACGCTTCCAGCGCAACGGCGGATCTTCGCCGCCGGAAACCGGCCGGGCAAGGCCAGGCAGTATCACCGTGTCGAACTCCAGCCCCTTTGCCCGGTGCAAGGTCATTACCTGAACGGGCGCGACGACGGCGTCGTTCGATTCTGCGTACAGCGCCGCCGCAGCGTCGGCGAATTCGTCCCACTCGGGCACGTCGCCGCCTCGCTCATGGCGTTCAAGCAAGGACAGGAGCCGAGCGACCCCGATATTGTCGCTCTCGTTCTCCGCGCAAACCGGGCCGCCAAGTGCAAGCCAGGCGGCGCGCAGGCGCTGCACCAGCGTTGCCCGTCCACGCGACTCCAGAACCGGGCCCAGAATCTCGCGCAGGCGATCGATGCGGGCAACGCCGTCTGCCGAGACCCCGGACGGAGTTGGTTGATGGATGAGCAACGCCAGCAGCGGTCCCTCGGAGACTGCCTGCGTGATGGCCAGGAGGTCGGAAAGCGCCAAGCCGCACCAGGGTGCCCGCAGCAGCGCCAACGCGGCGATGCGGTCGTCGGGTTGCAAGAGCGCGCGCGCCATGGTCAGGAGATCGCGGGTGGACAGCCGCTGCGCGAGCGACTCGAGTCCGACGGCGCCATAGGCGATGCCGGCGCGACGCAAGGCCGGCAGGATCGCCGCAAGGTGCGAGCGCGCGCGGACCAGGATCGCGATCTCCTGCGAGCCTTCCGCCAGCGCGTGGCGAATATGGGCAACGGTCAGCGCTGCTTCGTGTTCCGGATCCGGCGCAATCTCGACCGAAGGTGCCGGATCCCCGGGCGACGAACGCGTGGCGACCACCTGTTCATAGGCAACTTCGCTGCGCTCGGGATCGGACACCGGCGCCAGTACACCGGGAAAGACCGCATTGACCCAGTCGATCACCGGTCGTTGCGAGCGAAAATTGCGGGTGAGGCGAAGACCTTCGACCGCCACGTGATTGATCAGGCCGGCCTCCTGCGCCTCGAGGAAAAAACGCACCTCGGCTTCACGGAACCGGTATATCGATTGCATCGGATCGCCGACCGCGAATAGCGTGCGGCCGTCGTCGGGTTCCCATCCGGCGCTCAGGCGCTGGAGCAGTTCGATCTGACTTGCCGAAGTGTCCTGGAATTCGTCGATCAGGATGTGTTCGAAGCGATGGTCCGCCGCCAGAAGCAATTCGCCCGGCTCCGCGGCGTCGCCAAGCGCTGCGAGGGCGCGCAGGGTGGCCTCCGCAAAGTCGATTTCACCGCGCCGCGCGAATACCAGCGCGAGACGCGCCGCCAGCTGGGGCAGCAGCGCCAGCGTCGCGGCGACGAAGGTCCACGCCGCGTCTTCGTAGTACGGTGATGGCAGCCCGCGGGTCGAATCGAGCGCTGCGGCGAGGCCCGGAACCTCGCCGGCACCAAGCAGCCACGCGTCCATCTCGCGCTTGGCCGACTCACGCTCCAAGGCACCCTCACCCTTGCCCTTGCCCTTGGCCTTGGCCGGAAATCCCACGTTCTTGTCCAGCCGCACCCGCCATTTTGCGTCGCCCTTCACCAGCAGCCAGTTGGCGAGTTCGCGCCATGCCTCGAGGTGATCGGCGTTCGCGTCGGGCAATCCTCCACGGTCGGCGAATCCCGTCAGCGCCGCGGCCAATCCTGGCGCGCCTTCGGCCAGTGCGGCGGCGGCGTAGCGCTGATGTTGCGGCAACGCCGCCACCAGCGGCAACGGCAGCAACGCCGCCACGCGTGCGATCCCGGCGTCTACCTCGTGC
This sequence comes from Betaproteobacteria bacterium, assembly GCA_032123655.1. Classification (GTDB taxonomy): domain Bacteria; phylum Pseudomonadota; class Gammaproteobacteria; order Burkholderiales; family Casimicrobiaceae; genus VBCG01. Next base: position 13,625 of record JAQBEY010000060.1, on the reverse strand, counting down.
CGCAGAGCCGACTCGAGCGTGCTGCGCAAATTGCCGGTACCGCGGCCGACCGGCATGCGCAACCACTGGTCGCGTCTCGCGAGCATGCCGGCGAGCAACGCAACAGCACGCGCCGCGTCGTTTTCGACGTGTCCAAGGAATATCCTCCAGTCGGGATCATCCGGGCCGGCCTCGGCCAGGGCATCGCGAACCGCCTCCCGGTAATGCGCGCCGGCGTCGTCGACGAAGGTCGCCGGAGCACCCAGTCCAGTCGTCACCGGTATTTGCCGGGTGAGACCCACTGCCAACGCATCGATCGTGACCATGCGCAGTCGCGAAGGGTTTGCGAGGAGATTCCAGTTCAGCGCGGAATCCTGCGCCAGCGCCGCGGTGGCCCGCGAACGCAGCTCCATTTCGTGCGCTTGCGACGCGTCGACCGGCGTTCCTTCGTCCGCTTCGCGCAGCGCGCGCATCACGCGCTCACGCATCTCGGCCGCGGCCTTGCGCGTGAAGGTCATCGCCAGGATGGCCTCGGGGCGCTCGACGACCGCAAGCAGCGCGAGAACCCGCGCGATCAACAGCCCGGTCTTGCCGGATCCGGCCGGCGCCTGCACCAGAAACGATGCGCGCACGTCGAGGGCGCGGGCGCGCGCGACACCATCCGCGGCTTCGAGCGCTGCCTTATCCGTGGTCATCGGTGGTCTCGTCATCAGCGGAATCCGCGTTCACGGCGCGAATGCGGCAAACCGCTGGATAGGTGCAATGTCGGCAAGCATCCGGACCCCGCGGCAGGACCTCGGCGCGGCCCGCGCGGAAGTCGGCCGCCAGCAGCCCGTAGGCGTCCCGCCAATGCGCCGCCGCCGCGGCCCAGTCGCCAAGCGACAAATGACGAATCCGGTCGGGGGTCGTCAGCCCCGGCCATGCATCGGCGTCGGCGGTGAATCCGACAGCTTTTGTCGCGCCGCCCTTGAGTTGCCCATAAACGAGCGTGCGCACCGGCAGTTCCGGAGCACATTCGCGCTGCGCCAGCGCGTACTGTCCCAACTGGGTACCCGACGGCCGCGACGCGAACCAGCGCCCCGGTACAGGTGCCAATCCTGATTTGTAATCGATGATCGCCACACCTTCGCCGATCGCGTCGATCCGGTCGATGCGAAAGCGCAGCGTCAGTCCTCCCAGCGCGAGCGTTGCTTTCGATTCGTTCGCGAGGACGCGATACGGCGGTCGCTCGCGCTCGACGGAATCCAGCCAGGTGGCGATGGTCGCCATCAACCTGCGCCGTTCACCCGAGGCAACGATCGCAGGCAAGGCGCGCCAGCGCGACCGCGCGATCGACGCGCAGGCGGCTTCCGCGGCGGCCTCGATGCGCGCGTCGAGGGCAGTCGCGTCGAGTGCGGTCAATGTCTCCGGGCCGTCGTGCGGATGCCAGAACGCTGACATCGCCCGATGCAACAGGCTTCCGCGCTCGCGCGCCGTCAGGCCCACCGCCAATTCCGGCCACTCGTCCGCGCCGAGCCGGTGCCGTGCGAAGGCCTGGAACGGACAGGCGCTTTGCCGCTCGACGATGTCTACCCCGCCCCGCGCAACCGTACCCATGGGGAGTTCAGGTCCGTGCGTATCGACGACACGGTCCATCCGCTCCGGATGCGCCGCCAGCAGCCTGGTGTAGCCACCCTCGTGCGCGAACCGCTCCCCCGGCGCGCTCGGCCAGCTGGCCACCAGCGGCGACCCGGCGCATTCCTGGGAATCCTCGATCAAGGCATGGCTGGCAATGACTTCAGTTGCCGATTTCGCGAACAGTTCGGTCAGCGTGCGGGAAAACGCGAGCGCCTGCGCCGGGTCTGCCCTCGGTACTTCGCGAGCGCGCTGCCACGGCAGCGGCAACAATGGATTCGGCGAAGCCGCCGGTGGCCAACGCTGCGCCGACATTCCGGCAAGCCAGAGTCCGTCGAAGGCGAGCCCAGAGGCCTCCAGGACACCGAGAATCTGGATCGGTGCTTCGGGAGTTTCGGGCTGAAAGACGGCGCGCGTCGCGGCCGCGCGCAAGGCCGTGATCGCCTCGTCGCAGGAGAGTACGGGCGCCACGGTGGCCAGTTCACTGAAATCGCCAAGAAGTTCGGCCCAGGCCTCACGCGCCTGCCATTCGTGGCTCGACAACTTGCGCTCGCCGGGCCATCCCAGCGCCGTCAGCCAGTCCTGCCACATCGTCGCCCAGCCGCGCGCACCTTGGCGTCGCGAGGACGGTGCCACAGCGGCGCTCCAGGTTCGGGCCAGCACCGGATCCGGCCCCGCCCCCAGCGCCTGTGCCGCGTCGGCCAGCGTGACCGCCGTGGCACCGGTGTCGCGCCAGCCGCGCTCGACCATGGCCCGGCGCATCCACGCCACGGCATCGCCTGGCAAGTAGGCCGAGCGCAGCAACGCTGCCGCCCGTCCCACCGGCAGCGGTCGGACCGACCATTCGACAAGGTCGAGCGCCGTGCAGATCAGCGGAACGTCGGCCAAGGCGATGCCAAGGCTGACGCCATAAGGGCGCGGGCGATCCGACCATGGCGCCAGCGCTATCTCCGGACAAAGGACGTCATCTGCGGCCGCGAGCACCGCGCCGCGGCGTTCCGCCAGATCGGGGATGACGATCCCGATTCGCATTGCGGGATCTTCCTGAACTCGCGTCCGCGCGTATTCCATGGCCTGGATCAGCTCCGCTTCGCGGTGCGGCGCCGTCACCCGCAGGCAATTGTCGACGCGCGCCGCCGGCAGCGATACGCGAAAGATGGTGGCGCCCGCCGCATCCAATGCGTCGACCAGACGCGTTTGCTGCACGCTCTGGTCGACGAAGCCGGCCAATACGATTTTCAGTGAGCGCCAGGCGGGCACAGCGGCGGCCGCGGCGCAGACCACGTCGGCCAGGTTCGCGGCGTCGATGCGGCCGGCACCGGCCAATGCCTTGCGGTACGCAATCCCCCAACGCGCAAAGCTTGCTGCATCGTCGGATATATCCGAATGCGCCCAGGCGTCGAAGAACTCATCACGACGGCGCCAGGCGTGAAATGTCGACCATGCATCGCGGGCCAGGTCCGCAGCGCCACGCACGGTGAGAAGCCCGCCGTCCTGCCCGACGATGCGCTCCCATAAGAATCCGGCGGCGAGTGGCCGCAGTGGCGGCCTCGGCTCGTCAAGCGCGCCCGCAGCCAGCGCCTCGAGCCAGAGATTCTCCAGCCACGCCGACCAGGGCATGACCCGGGGTTCTGCCCAGGCACGCTTTCCTGTCGCCATTTCCGCGGCGGCGTAATCGAGCGAAATTCGCCTGGCGAGGCGCTTGTTGGGGGTGATTACCGTGACGCCGTCGGCAATTGCCGTGGCGAGATCGACGCTGATCATGTACGCAGGGCGGCACGCGCCGGTGGCCGCGGGCGTGTTGCCCGAGTGCGCACGAATGTAACAGGTTTCGCGCCGGCCGCCGCCGCGTCGCGCAGCGCGCGGAGTTCTTCGGGGCGGCCGGCCGCGTCACGCGGATCCGGCGTTCCGTCAAGGAGATCTAGTCGCCGCGTCCTGCGGGGGCATTGGCCACGCCGGCCGGCGTTGCGCCGATCTTCGAAGCACCACCGAACACGGTGGAAAATGGTGCCGGCCGTGGAGCCGGGACTACCGGTCTGACGCTCGCCGCGACCACGCCGGCACTGACTTCGGTGGCAATCCTTGGCTCGGGGCGGCGCGCGCCCTGCTTCCACTCGCCGCACCAGTCATCATCGCGCACATGCGGCCATACCCCCTCGATCATGTACGACTTGGCGTTGATCGGATGCAGCATCGGTGCGTTCTTGCGGCACTGTCCCCATTGGGTACCCTTGGCGTCGCTGGGCTTGGCAAGCTGGCGATCGTAAAATTGGCAGGCAAGGCACTTGTCCACGGTGGTCTCTCTCGAGGTCTAGGACGCCGCCGAGGGCGTCATGATTGGAAACGGTGACCGCAGAGCGCGGTAATTTTCCTGCCGGAGCCGGATGTCGAAAGCATTCGTGCATCCGACGCCATTCGTAGATTCAACTGCTGCGACGCGATCTGCGCAATGGCACCAATGGCTGACCCGCGGTGAACGCGCCATCGTGCCGCCAACCAAAGCTTCAGTGCAGGACGAAGGCAACAAAATCTCCTTGCTGCGGTAGTGGAGGCCGCACGCGAGGTGCGATGCGACGTGCGCACTGCACCGCCTTGCGCAGAATGGCCTTCGTGGCGAAATCGCGATTGCCGCGCAGGACTTTCTGCATTGCGCCGTGGCGCCGCGGACGCCCGCCCGACGCGGAATCAGTGCCGCAACGTGGCGCCGTGCGCCGCGAGAGGCGCTGCCGACTGGTGATTACGACCGCCGACCGCATCGCTGATTGCAGTCTGGAAAAATGAGTCTTCCCGGCGGCCGTAATCGTCGTGTTGCCTGGCTCGCCATCACGCGGCAAGCTGTGGCATCAAGTAGCGCAGTCCCGCCGGGACTTCCTGGACACGTCTTTTGGCGGAAATGGGCAGGGTGTCGAGCGAGGTCTTCAATTCCTCATCGGCTACCCTGGCCTCGGCCAGGAGCCTTGCGTCGTAGTCGCGACGGCGTTCAGGCGAGGATAGAATTTCATAAGCCGCGTGGATCATCCGCACCAGGCCCGAGAGGTCCTGACCTGCGTCGGATGCGCCGTATTGAAATCGCTCGAGCACGGCAGCATACGCAGCTTCGATGCGCGCGGGGCTGGCCCCGGGGGACAGATCGAGATAGTCGTAGTGGGTGTAGTTCACGCCGCGTCTCCTGGCTGGGATTGATGGAACCGAAGTCCCGACACATCCCTAAGAGCAGCAAGCGTGCCAACGTCACCGGAGGCCGGCCATCCTCATGATTTTTCTTGAATTCAGGTTTCCTGTGTGAAACAAAAGCGGCCGGTCCCCGGCAAATCGCTGCCCCAAGCTAGATGACCGCGAGTGATTGTTCTTCCGCTGGCGGCGCAAAAAACGCGTCAAGTCTGCCAAGCGTTGTGGCAGACAATTCGACACCCGCTGCCAGCCGGTTGCGGGTCACATGGCGCCGACTCGACGACTGCGCGAGCGCGATCACGCCTGGGCGATGCAGCACCCAGGCAAGGGCGAGCTGCGCCGCGCTCAGTCGAAGCGGCTTGGCAATCGCCTCCAACTGAATGTCGACCGCCAGCGCGCCCTGAGCAAGCGGTGCGTAGGCCATGACCGGAATCTGCCGCATCCGGCATTGTTCCAGCAGTTTCCATTCGATGCCCCGTTCATGGAGGTTGTAGAGCACCTGATTCGTGGCGCAGTGGTGACCCTCCGGCAATGCAGCGAGTTCGGCCAGGTCGGAGGCGTCGAAATTGGACACCCCCCAACGCAGGATCTTGCCTTGTTGGCGCAGTCGCTCGAAGGCGTCGACCGTTTCCTCCAGCGGAACGTTGCCGCGCCAATGCAGCAGATAGAGGTCCACCCGGTCCGTCTTCAGGCGCTGCAGGCTGCGTTCGCAGGCCGCGATGGCGTCATGCCTGCCGGCGTTATGCGGGTAGACCTTGCTGACGATGAACGCCTGGTCGCGGCGACCGGCGAGCGCTCTGGCCACGATTTGTTCCGCGTGGCCGTCCGCATACATCTCGGCCGTGTCGATGACGGTCAGGCCCAGGTCGAGTCCGCGGCGAAGCGCCGCCACTTCGCGCCGCGCATCTTCCTTGTACTCGCCCATGGTCCAGGTGCCCATGCCCAGCGCCGGCACCGAAGTACCGTCGGGAAAGGCCACCGTGCGAATTGGTTTGAGATCGCGCATCGGCACTAGCATAGCCGCCGCTGCAGGCCTTGCCCATCCGCGGGTAGAATCGAGCGATGTACGACGCGTCCACGCCGACCTCCAACCGCCGTGTCGTGCGCGGCGCCTGCCCGCACGATTGTCCGGATACCTGCGCACTCGAAACGACGGTCGAGAACGGTCGCGCCATCGCCATCCGCGGCGCCGCCGCGCATCCGCCGACGGCCGGCGTGCTGTGCACCAAGGTCGCCCGCTACCTGGAGCGCACCTATTCGGACCAGCGCCTTTTATATCCCCAGCGGCGCACCGGCCGCAAGGGCGAGGGTCGATTCACGCGCATCTCCTGGGATGAGGCGCTTGGGGAGATTGCGCAGCGCTTCACCGACATCGCCGGATCTGCCGAGGGTCCGGAAGGCATTCTTCCCTACAGCTATGCGGGGACCATGGGCCTGCTTCAATACGGGTCGATGGACAGGCGCTTCTTCCACCGGCTGGGTGCGTCTCTGCTCGACCGCACGATTTGTGCGAGTGCCGGCAAGGCTGGCTGGTCGGCGGTCATCGGCGCGTCGGTCGGCATGGACGTCGAACAATATGAACACAGCCGGTTGATCCTGATCTGGGGCAGCAATTCGATCGCCTCGAACCTGCACTTCTGGACGCAGGCGCAGGAGGCCAAGAGACGGGGTGCGCGCCTCATTGCCATCGACCCCTATCGCAGCGCCACTGCCGAAAAATGCCACGAGCACATCGCGCTACTGCCCGGCACCGACGGCGCGCTGGCGTTCGGACTCATGCACGTGCTGATTGCCGAAAATCTCGTCGACCGTGACTACATCGACCGTCATGCGGTCGGCTTCGACGCGCTGGCCGCCCGCACTGCGGAGTGGACGCCCGAACGCGCTGCGCTTACCTGTGGCATCGACCCCGCGCAGATCGTCGCGCTGGCACGCGCCTATGGCACCACCCGGCCGGCGGCGATACGCGTCAACTACGGCATGCAGCGCAACGCCGGCGGCGGCAACGCGATGCGCGCCATCGCCTGCCTGCCCGCGCTGGTGGGTGCCTGGCGGGATCCGGCGGGCGGTGCCCTGCTTTCCTCTTCCGGGTCGTTTCCGGTTGACCAGAATGCGCTCGAGCGCCCCGACCTCATCCGCGGCAACCCGCGCACCATCAACATGACCACGCTGGGCGACGCGTTGCACGACGCCAACCCGCCGGTGAGGGCGATCTACGTCTATAACTCCAACCCGGTCGCGATCGCGCCCGAGTCGGCGCGGGTGCGCGCCGGCTTTGCGCGTGAGGATCTATTCTGCGTCGTCCACGAGATCTTCCAGACCGACACTGCCGACTTTGCCGACATACTTCTGCCGGCGACCACGCAGCTCGAGCAACTGGACGTGCATTCTTCCTACGGACACCTCTACGCGCTGGCCAACAATCCGGCGATCGCGCCGTTGGGCGAGGCGCTGCCCAATACCGAGGTGTTTCGCCGTCTGGCCGCGACCATGGGCTACACCGAAGCTTGCTTCGGCGACAGCGACGAGGACCTCGCGCGCCAGGCATGGAATCGAAACGATCCGCGGGCACGCGGCCTCGACTGGGACCACTTGAGCCGGGAAGGCTGGCAGCGGCTGGCCACGCCGGGTGGCGACGCGCCATTTGCGCAGGGGGGCTTTCCCACGCCGTCGGGCAAATGCGAATTCGCCAGCGCTTCCATGGCGGCGCTAGGGTTCGATCCCCTGCCGGACTACGTGCCGCCGCGCGAGTCGGTCGGGACGAATCCGGCGCTGGCGAAGCGTTACCCGCTGGCGTTCATTTCCCCGCCCGCGCGCAATTTTCTCAATTCGTCTTTTGCCAACCTGCCGACGTTCACGGCCGAACAAGGCGCGCCGACGCTTGACCTGCATCGTGACGACGCCGCAGCCCGCGGTATTGGCGAAGGCGATCGCGTGCGCATCTTCAACGATCGAGGCAGTTTTCATGCTGCCGCGCGCATCGGCGATCGCGCCCGTCCGGGGGTGGCCGTGGCGCCCTCGGTGTGGTGGCAGAAGCTCTCGCCGGACGGCTGCAACGCCAACGCGGTGACCTCGCAGGCGCTGACCGATCTGGGCCGCGCCGCGACGTTCTATGATTGTCTGGTCGAGGTCGCGCGCGCCTGAGTCGAGGCTTGGGCGAATTCGCTGAGTCGCGCCTGGTGGCGTGCCGGTGCGTCGTCAGAGCTTGCGCACCAGGCCGACCATCACGCCGAAAATTTCCAGCGTGCCTTCGGGGCGAATGACCGCATAGGCCTTGTTCTCGGCGCGCAGCACGAAGCGTCCGGCTTCCAGATCGAGGCGCTTCAACGTGAACTGGTTGTCGACGATGGCCACGACGATGTCGCCCTTTTGCGCGGTCGGCCGCTTTTCCACCACGACCAGGTCGCCATCGAAAATGCCGGCATCCATCATCGAGTCGCCCTTGACGCGAATCAGCACCGTCTGCGACGGCCGCTCGATCAGGTAGTCGTCGATGGTGAGCGCGTCCGCCTCACTGTCGTCCACGGCGTCGGGGAGTCCGGCACGCACGGGCGAATCCGCCAGCGGTCGGGCGAAGAAATTTCGAGTCGGCGCCAGGCGCCGGTCCGGGGTTGATTCAAGATACCCTGCGAGCTTCAGTCGAGCCACCAGCGCCGCGACTGATGACTTCGACTTCAGGCCGAGCAGGCTGCCGATCGATGCATACGATGGCAACGCCCGATACCTTGCGTAGTAGTCCTGCAAGGAGGAGAGGTAGGAACGATCGTTCGACATTGTCGTAGAATACGAACGATCGTTCTCGTCGTCAAGGGCTAAATTGGCCCGTTCGTCGGCTCGAACCCGCGCCACCGTCCACTCGCCCATGCATCTGTTCGCCCCTTCGCTGGCCATCGTCGACCTCGAAACCACCGGGATGCGGGCAGCCGCGGACCGAATCACCGAGGTAGGCATCGTCCGGGTCGACGCCGACGCCGGGGGCGGACCGCCCCGCGTGTACGAGTGGAGCACGCTGGTCGATCCCGAGATCCCGATTCCGCCAGCGATCCAGGCGCTGACCGGCATTACCGATGTCATGGTGGCTGGCGCACCGACGTTTTCCGCAGTCTCAGGCGAGATCGCCGAGCGGCTCGGCGACTGCGTCTTCATTGCCCACAACGCCCGCTTCGATCACGGTTTCCTCAAGCATGCCTTTGCCCGTGCCGGGAGACCATTTTCGGCCCGGGCGCTGTGCACCGTGCGCCTGTCGCGCCGGCTGTATCCGGACGCCGAGGGACACGGTCTGGATGCGGTCATCGCCCGGCACGCTCTGCATGGAGCGGGTCGACACCGCGCGCTGGGTGACGCCCGGGCAGTCTGGGCCTTCATCGAAGCGCTCTATCGCGAATGGCCCGCCGAGACCATCGAGACCGCGGTCCGCCGCCTGCTGCGCATTCCCAGCCTGCCGCCGCAGCTCCCAGGCGATTGTCTGGAAGTCCTGCCCGAGGCGCCCGGCGTGTATTTGTTCTATGGGGAAAACCCCCTGCCGTTATACGTCGGCAAGAGCGTCAACCTGCGCGAGCGCGTGGCCGCACATTTTTCCGGCGACTGGAGAAGTGAAACCGATCTGCGACTGTCGCAGGAAATCCGCAGGATCGAATTCGAGGAGACGGCGGGCGAACTGGGCGCATTGCTGCGCGAGGCCGCGCTGGTGAAATCGCTGTTGCCCGCGCACAACCGTGCGCTGAGGCGCAAGGAAGAGGCCGGTGCACTTGCTTTCGACGAGGAAGGCGCGCCGACCTTCGTTTCCGCAGCCGCCATCGAACCGGGCGCGCTCTCCGGCCTGTACGGTCCCTACGGATCGAAACGTGCAGCGCGCGAAGCCTTGCGCGCGCTCGCCGCCGAACACGCGCTGTGCTGGCGTCGCCTGGGCCTGGAGCGCCGCGCCGACGGTCCCTGCTTCCAGCGGCAGCTCAAACGCTGCGCCGGAGCCTGCGTCGGTGCCGAATCCGCTGCGGCGCATGACGAGCGTCTGTTGGCCGCGCTGTCGCCGACGGAGATTCCCGCGTGGCCGCTGCCGGGCCCCGGACTGATTCGCGAAGCGCGCCCGGATGGCGAGCGCGTCGACGTGCACGTGCTGCGCGATTGGTGTTGGCTGGGCACGGCGCGCGACGAAGGCGAGCTTGACGCCCTGCTCGCCACGCCGCCTCGGGGCAACTTCGATATCGATATTGCCCGGTTGCTGTTGAAGCGGTGGGCGTCGGACGCAATGGCGTTGGTGGCGGTGTCCGAAGACGCCTCTGGTGCGGGAGGCAGCTCGTGAATGTGCCAATCGTTGGTGGCCATGGCGGATACTACGAAACTCCATTCGGCCACCGGCGTTTGCAGCCAAGCCTGCTCTTCTCCAGCAAACACTTTCCCGGAATCGACACCGACGAAAGAGCGGACGTGAACCGGGGCCCGCTTTCCAGAAAGCTGCCCAGCGATCAGAGTATCTGCGATAGGAAAGCGCGCGTACGCTCGTGCTTCGGGTTGGCGAAGAATTCCGCTGGCGGGCCCTCCTCGACGATCACGCCGCCGTCGGTGAAATACATGTGATCGGCGACCTCGCGGGCGAAGCCCATCTCGTGCGTGACCAGAATGCAGGTCATGCCTTCGTCGGCCAGCTCGCGAATGGTCACCAGCACTTCCTTGACGGTCTCCGGATCCAGCGCCGCCGTCACTTCGTCGAACAGGATGATCTCCGGCCGCATCGCCAGGGCGCGCGCAATTGCCACGCGTTGCTGCTGGCCGCCGGAAAGTTCGCCCGGATAGCTGTCCGCCTTCTCCGCCAGCCGTACCTTGGCGAGCAGCGCAACCGCGCGCGCTTCGACCTCCTTCGGATCCTCCTTCAGCACGTGGATCGGCGCCATCATGACGTTGGCGAGTGCGGTCTTGTGCGGGTAGAGGTTGTATTGCTGGAACACGATCGAGACTTCCTTGCGCAGCGCGATCATGTCGCGGTCGGACTTCAGCTTCTCGACCTGGAAATCGGCGACGCGGATGGAACCGCTGTCGATTGGAATCAGGCCATTGATGCAGCGCAGTACCGTCGACTTTCCCGAGCCGGACGGCCCGATGATGCATACGACATCACCCTTTGCGACGTCGAACGACACGCCGTTCAGCACCTGCACATCGCCGAACGACTTGTGGATATCCCTGACGCTGACTATCGACTGCTCGGACATCTGTCGCACTCCGGGAGAAATATCATTGTCTCAGGAATTGACCGCATAGCGACGCTCCAGGTAAACGGTCCAGCGCGCGATCGGGTAGCAGTAGAGGAAGAACCACACCAGAATGTAGAAATAGAACGGCATCAGCAGGTCGGCGCGGTTCTCCGCAGCAAGGACGTCACCGGCGAGCGTCATCACTTCCGACACCCCCACTACCGACACCAGCACGGTACCTACGGTGAGAATCGAATAGAGGTTCATCCACGGCGGCAGCATCCGCTTGATGCATTGCGGCAGGATGATCATCCACATCGTCTGGCGGCGGGAGAAGGCGAACGACGATGCCGATTCCCACTGCCCGGTGGGGATCGACTGCACGGCACCGCGGACAATTTCCGACACGTTCGCCATCACCGGCAGCGACAGGCCGAATGTCGCCTTCAACCAATCCGGCAGCGGCACGGTCACGCCGAAGACGGTGATCTGGAACGGAAGCAGGAACATGCAGTAGAACAGCAACACCAGCCAGGGCGCGTTGCGGAAGAAATGGGTGGTGAATCGTGCCGTGCCGCGAACCGGTGTCAGACGCGAGAGCTGTGCTATGCCGAGAAAAGCGCCGGCGAGCGTTCCAGCTGCCATCGCCAGCGCGCTGATCGCGATGTTGAAAGCAAAGCCCTTGGCAAGCAGCGGCGTCCATTTCCAGAGCGTGGCGATGATCGAAGGGTGCCCGGCCGGGGCTTGCGCCTGCGCGTAGCCGGCGGCAAGGAGGAACGCGACGAACAGAAACCAGCCGTGCCGTGCGTCCAGGCGCGCGAGCGGATTGCCCAGAAGCCGCTCCCTCCCGGCACGCTGCGCCAGCGCCGCGGCGGGAGGCAACAGCACCGGCAAGTCGGTGCCCGCAGGCAAGGGGCGAACGGACTCCGCCCAACTCCCGATTCGCGATTTAGGGCGCCAGACGCTCATGCGCCGTATCCCGGCACGCGCATCGCCCGTTCCCAGCGATGCATCACGAAAACGAACAGCCCGACCAGTCCGACGTAGCAGATGAGCAGCACGTTCATCATCTCCTTGACGTTGACCGAATCCGACCAGATTTGCGACGATACGTAGAGCATCTCCGGCACGGCGATGGCGAAGGAAATGCTGGTGGTCTTGACCAGGTTGACCAGATTGTTGTTGAGCGCCGGCAGACAGACCCTGAACGCCAGCGGCAACACGATATGCCGGTACGCCTGCAACCGCGAGAAGCCAAACGACTCGGCGGCCTCGACGGTTGCCTTGGGGACCGCCTCGATGCCCGAGCGAAAAATCTCGACATTGAACGCGCCGGCGTACATCGACAGTCCCAGGATCGCCCAGGTGACGTTGGACACCATGGGTACCCCGGCGGTGGTCTTCAGATACGCGCCGACGCCGAAGTAGAAAAAGTACAGCTGAACCAGCGGCGGCGTGTTACGGAAAAATTGAATGTACCAGTGCACCACGTGCCGAGTGAGGCGGAGCCGGGAGCCCTGCAACCAGGCACCGGCGATCCCGATCAGCACCGACAACACAATGCAGCTGACCGCCAGTTGGATCGTGGTGAAGAATCCCTCAACGAAGCGCCTGCGGTCAAACGCATCGTAGAAGATGGTCAGGTTGATGCCGGTCGTGTCATTCAACCAGCGGAACCATTCGAAGAACGCATCCATGGTCCGCCCTGCCTCCGGAAAGACGACAGGGCGGAAAGTCTCCGCCCTGTGCGCAGTTCAGATCCGCGGAGCCTACCCGCCCGCGGTCGAGGTGATTACTTGTATTTCTCGTGCGCCCGCAGCGCATAGGCAGTGTTGCCCATGCCGTACTTCTTCTCCAGCGCAATGATGCGGCCGGTCTTGTGCCAGTCGATGATCATCTTGGACATGAAATCGTAGAACGGCTTCTCGCCCAACTTGACTGCCAGACCCCACGGGTCCTCGAGCACGGACTTCAACGGCATCTCGTAGTCCTTCCACTCGGGCTCGAGCAGCGTGGCGAGAATCAGCGTGTCGTCATACGCGAAGGCCACGCAGTTGTTGCCCCTCAGCGCGGTGAAGACCTCCGCGGTGCCCTTGAACGCGACGTCCTCCATGCCGTAATCCTGCTGCAGCTGCTTGTTGTACCAGGCGCCCTGGATCATGCAGACTTTCTTGCCCTTGAGGTCTTTCCAGTCCTTGAGCTTGGCCGATTTCTTCGCGATGACGTTCACGCTGGACGCGTAATAGCTCGGTTCGACGATGAAGACGACCTTGCGCCGGTCCGGCTTGTCGTTCATGGTCGCGATCATCAGGTCGATCTTGCCCTGGTCCAGGAACTGCATCCGGTTGGAGGACACTACCGGTACCAGTTCCAGCTTGACGCCGAGCTTGGTCGCGACATCCTGCGCGAGGTCGGGCTCGATGCCGATGAGCTTGCCGCTGGGATCGCGAAAGCCGTAGGGCTTGTAATCGGCCTTGACGCCGACGATCAGCGTGCCGCGCTTCTTGATCGTGTCGAGAGCGTTCTGGGCAACGGCGGGAATCGACGGCACCGCGACGGCGAGCGCCGCGGCGAAGGCAGCAAAATGGCGCAGCTTGATCATTGGGTTACCTCCGTTTAGGGATGCAGCCAGTCACCATAGCCTGAACTTGCGGGTGGCGTCAAACGGGGGGA
>JAQBEY010000059.1:0-4227 GCA_032123655.1 Betaproteobacteria bacterium | reverse complement strand
GAGAACCAGGTATCGAGCACGTCCTCGTCGCGGCGCAGCTTCGCGCCGCCTGCCTGCCTGTGCGCTTCCTCTTCGCTGCGCGCGACGTAGATCTTGCCCGCCGCGTCGTACCAGGCGGGAATCTGGTGTCCCCACCACAATTGGCGCGAGATGCACCAGTCCTGGATGTTGTCGATCCAGTGGTGATAGGTGGACAGCCATTCGCCCGGCACGAAGCGCAGACTCTCACCCGCACCTGGCGCACCCCCTGGCAGCCCCGACTCGCTCACCGCTGCCTGGCACAGATCCTGGATCGACTTGCCCGGAAAAAACGGATGGCTCGCCGGCGCGGGCTTGCGCATGTCCACGAACCACTGGTCGGTCAGCATCGGCTCGACCACTTCGCCGGTGCGTCCACAACGCGGCACCACCATGGTGTGCGCCTTCTCGGACACGAGCAGGTCCAGGGCCACGAGATCGGCCAATACCGCCTTGCGTGCGGCGTACCGGTCGAGGCCGCGATATTTTTCCGGCGCGTTGTCGCTGATGGTCGCGTCGAGATTCAGAATGGTAATCGGCGCGAGCTGGTGCCGCTGTCCGATCTGCCAGTCGTTGAAATCGTGGGCCGGGGTGATCTTGACCGCGCCCGTGCCGAATTCGCGATCGACATAATCGTCGGCGATGACCGGAATGCTGCGTCCGGTGAGCGGCAGCGTTACCTGTTTTCCAAGCAGTGCCGTGTAGCGCTCATCCGCCGGATTGACCGCCACCGCCACGTCGCCGAGCATGGTTTCCGGCCGCGTCGTCGCGACGACCACCGAGCCGCTGCCGTCAACCAGCGGATAGCGAATCTGCCAGATTTTTCCCTGCTCCTCCTCGCTGTCGACCTCGAGGTCCGACACCGCGGTCCCAAGTTTCGGGTCCCAGTTGACCAGCCGCTTGCCGCGGTAGATGAGGCCGTCGTCGTACAGGCGCACGAACGTCGCCAGCACCGCTGCCGACAATCCCTCGTCCATGGTGAAGCGTTCGCGCGACCAGTCGGCCGAGGTGCCGAGTCGGCGCATCTGCTGCGTGATCGCCGAGCCGGACTCTTCCTTCCACTTCCAGACGCGCTCGACGAAACGCTCGCGACCAAGGTCGTGGCGAGTCTTTCCTTCGGCCTTCAGCTGCTGCTCGACGACGATCTGCGTGGCGATGCCCGCGTGATCGGTTCCCACCTGCCACAGCGTGTTGTCGCCGCGCATCCGGTGGTAGCGGATCATCAGGTCCATCAGCGTCTGCTGGAACGCATGTCCCATGTGCAGCGTGCCGGTCACGTTCGGCGGCGGCAGCTGGATGCAGAAGGCTGGCGCGTCCGGCTGCATCGACGCCTTGAACAGGCCCTGCGAGTCCCAGAACGGGTACCAGCGCGCCTCGATGGCGTGCGGTTCGAAGCTTTTGGCGAGTTCCATGTGCAGCAACGACGCGCGGGAAGCGCGCCGGGTCCGGTAAAAGCTTGAAATTATAGCGGAATCACCGATGCAGACCGATTTGCGCAGCGCTGTTGCCGGTCGTTGACCAACCTACTTTGGCTCGGGCCCGCTCTTCCGCTGCCCTGCATGGACCGCACGGCATTCGATCGGGGCGACCGCCCGAATTTCGTCCACCGCGAAGCGTGGCATCACGACCGCAAATCCGTGGCCAGCGCCCGCTCCAGCACCCGCACCACGTGCACCGCCTCGCGCTGTCCGCCGCCGCGCGTGCCGTCGGCGATCTGGTGCCGGCAGCTGGTGCCGTCTGCGACCAGCAGCGTGTCGGAGGCCGCGGCGCGCACCGCCGGCAACAGCGCAAGTTCTGCCATCCGCTGCGACACGTCATAGTGCGCAGCCTCGTAGCCGAAGTTTCCGGCCATGCCGCAGCAGCTGGTCTCGACCACGTCGACGCGCAAGTTCGGGATCAGTTCCAGCACCCGCCGGGTCGGCGTCATTGCGTCGAAGGCTTTCTGGTGGCAATGGCCGTGCAGCAGCGCGCGCTTCTGCGGCAGCGCCTTCAGCGGCAGGCGCAGGCGGCCGGCCTCGTGCTCGCGCGCCAGGAACTCCTCGATCATGAAGGCGTTGTCCGCCAGCTTGCGCGCGGCATCGCCCAGACCCAGCACCAGGAATTCGTCGCGCAGCGAGAACAGGCAGGAGGGCTCGAGCCCGACGATGACGGCGCCCTGCTCCACCTGCGGCAGCAGCGCGGCAACCATGCGGCGCGCCTCCTGCCTTGCTTCATCGACCAGGCCCGACCCGAGGTAGGTCCTGCCGCAGCACAGCGGTCGCGCCGCGTCGGCGTCACCGGACACCGCGCGCGCCACCTGTACGCGATAGCCCGCGGCCCGCAGCACCTTCAATGCCGCATGTGCGTTCTCCGGCTCGAAGTAATTGGTGAAGGTGTCGACGAACAGCACGACTTCCGCCGCTGCGGCGTCGGCCCGCGTAGTCCCGGACAGAGTGTGGGCGTCGGCGTGCAGAAAGCTGTCTCGCCGCCAGCGCGGCAGCGAACGTCGTGCCGAAATCCCCAGCAGCCGCTCGCCGAGCCAGCCCGCGCCCGGCAGCGCGTCGCGGAGGTTGGCGAGCCACGGCAGTCGCGCCGCGAGAGGCGCCCAGCGCGGCAGCTGCGCAATCATCCGCTGCGCGAACCCCATCCCATGCGCCTTCTGCCAATGATGCCGGAATTCGATCTTCATCCTGGCCATATCCACACCGGTCGGACATTCGCGGCGGCAGCCCTTGCAGCTGACGCACAGATCTAGCGCCTCGCGCACCGCCTCGGAGGCGAGCGCCTCGGGGCCCAGTTGCCCGGACAGTGCCAGCCTGAGCGTGTTGGCGCGGCCGCGGGTCAGGTGCTGCTCGTCGCGCGTCACCCGATAGCTCGGACACATGGTGCCGGCGTCGAACTTGCGGCAATGGCCGTTGTTGTTGCACATGTCGACGGCCTTGGCGAAGCCCTTCGCCGGATCGCCACCGGTGCCCGGCGCCGAACTGCGGTCGGCGACCGGGTCGACCTGCACATCCCAGCCCGACCAGTCGAGTGCAGTGGCGAGCGGGAGCACCCGATGCCCGGGCGGAAAGCGAAACAGCGAGGCGTCGTCCATGCGCGTCGCGCGGACGATCTTGCCCGGATTCATGAGACCCAGCGGATCGAACAGGTCCTTGATCTCCTCGAAGGCGCGGGTGAGACGCGGGCCGAACTGCCAGCCCACCCATTCGCTGCGCACCAGGCCGTCGCCGTGCTCGCCGGAGAACGCGCCCTTGTACTCGCGCACCATGGCGCTCGCCTCCTCGGCGATCGCGCGCATCTTGGCGGCGCCGTCGCGGCGCATGTCGAGGATCGGCCGCACATGCAGCGTGCCGACCGACGCATGCGCGTACCAGGTGCCGCGCGTGCCATGTTTGGCGAAAACCTCGGACAGCCGGTCGACGTAGTCGGCGAGATGTTCCAGCGGCACCGCGCAATCTTCGATGAACGACACCGGCTTGCCGTCGCCCTTCATGCTCATCATGATGTTGAGCCCGGCCTTGCGCACGTCCCACAGCGCCTTCTGCGCGCCGGCGTCGGTCATCGCGACCACGCTGCCGGGCAGGCCAAGGTCGCCCATCAGCGCGGCCAGGTCGTCCAGCCGGCGCACGCAGGCATCGGGCGACTCACCGATGAATTCGACCAGCAGGATGGCCTCCGGCGCACCCAGCAGCGCGCGTTCGATCACCGGCCGGAACGCAGGATTGCTCCGTGCGAGATCGATCATCGTGCGGTCGACCAGCTCCACCGCAGAGGGGCCGAGTCCGACGATGTGGCGTGCGGACTCCATCGCGCGGCGCAGCGTCGGGAAATTGACCACGCCGAGCGTGCGATGCGCCGGCAGCGGCGCCAACTGAAGCGTGAGTGCGCGGGTCAGCGCCAGCGTGCCTTCGCTGCCGACCAGCAGGTGCGCCAGGTTGACGCTGCCGTCGGCCGTGTAGGGTCGCTCGCTTTGGGGATGGAAGACGTCGATGTTGTAGCCGCCGACACGGCGCATGGTCCCGGGCACCTGCCGCGCGATCTCGTCGCGCTCGCGCTCGCCGATGGCGCGCAATCCGCTCATCAGCGCACCTACGCCCGGCGTCGCCCCGTTCATGTCACGTTCGACGCCAAAGTGCGCCTTCGTGCCATCGGCCAGGAGAGCGTCGATGGCAAGGACGTTGTGCACCATGTTGCCGAAGGCGATCGAGCGCGAGCCGCAGGAATTGT
>JAQBEY010000058.1:0-15443 GCA_032123655.1 Betaproteobacteria bacterium | reverse complement strand
CCCCTTGGCGTCGACGGCACGCGAATGGGCGGGTGTCGCGCGCACGAGTTCGAGGAACGTCGGCAGGTCGAGCCCCAGGCTCTTTGCAAACACCAGCGCCTCGGCGAGCGCTGCACGATTCAGACCGAGCAGCAAGTTGATCGCGAGCCTGGCGCGCGCGCCGCTTCCAGGCGGTCCGAGCAGAAACCTGCTGGGGGCGATCGCCGCGAGCACGGGCTCGAGCGCGTCCCAGTCGTCGCGGTCACCGCCTGCCATCATCACTGCCGTACCATCGCGGACCTGCGCACCGGGTCCGAACAGCGGCGCATCGATCAGGCGGACGCCTCGCGCGGCCAGTCGCACCGCGAGCGCCACGGTCTGGTCCGGGTCGCTGGTCCCGCAGTCGATGATGCGGGTTCCCGCGCGCAGCATCGGCATGGCTTCGCGAACCACCACCGCGGTCTGGCCGCCGTCGGGCAAGGCCAGCACGATGTTGTCGCAAGCGGCAAATATGTCGTTGGCGCTGTCGGCGATGACCGCGGCTGCAGCGGTCAGCGCTTCGCAGCGCTTCGGATCGATATCGAAGCCCAGCACCTTGATGCGTGCTGCGCGCAGGCGCTCGACCACCGCAAGCCCCATCAGGCCGATGCCGATCACGCCGACCGGATGCGTGGCGGGGTTCAAGTGGACTTGACGCTTCGTGCGTCGAACATGTCGGTGGTTTCCGGCTAGGATGCGGCGGCGCTGCGCCGCCGGAATATCGCGCGTACCGCGGGGAATTTCAGCAGGACGACAATGACGATCGTGATCCACAGCGCGGCGCAGATCGGCCGCGTGAGGAAGGGAACAAGGCTGCCGTCGGAAAGCACAAGGCCGCGGCGCAGGCCTTTTTCCATCAGGTCGCCCAATACCATGCCGAGCACCAGCGGAGCCACCGGATAGTCGAGGCGGCGCAGCACATAACCGAGGACGCCGAATCCCAGCATCACCCAAACGTCGAACAGGCGCGATGCGATGGCGAAGGAACCGACGACGCAGAGCACGAAGATGATCGGGACGATGATGGATTTGGGCACCATCAGCACCTTGATCAGTACCTTGGTGAGGGTGAGCCCGTAGAACAGAATGCCCAGCGAGGCGAAAAACATCATCGCCACCACGTCGTACACGAAACTCGGCGCCTCGATCATGATCATCGGCCCGGGACGCACGCCGTGGATCAGCATCGCCGCCATCAGCACCGCCGCGGGCGCGGACCCGGGGATGCCGAGCGTGAGCACCGGAATCATTGCGCCGGGCACGCAGGCGTTGTCGCCGGTTTCCGCCGCCATCAGGCCGTCGATCGAGCCCTTGCCGAAGGTCTCGGGCACCTTGCTCGCGCGTTTGGCCGCAGCGTAACTCGACCACGCGGCGATGTCCTCGCCGACGCCCGGCAGGATGCCCATGAAGGTGCCGATCACGCCCGAGCGCACGATGGTCTTCCAGTGCGCCAGCAGGTCGGCCAGCCGCGGAATCACCGAGTCGAAGCGATCGACCGCCACCGGCGGTGGTCGCTCGCGCGCCGCCATCAGCAGTTCGGCGAAACCGAAGGCGCCGACCAGTGCCGGCACCAGGTTGAAGCCGCCGGCCAGGTCGCGGTTGTCGAAGCTGAACCGCTCGTAGGCATAGATGCCCTCCTGGCCGACAGTGGCGCAGAGAATTCCGATCACGCCGGCGATCCAGCCTTTCAGCGGATCGTCGCCCGTGAGCGTGCCGGCGATCACCACGCCGAATACGGCCAGCCAGAAGAACTCGAACGCGCCGAAATTCAGCGCCAGGTCACCCAGGATCGGCGTGAACAGCGCCAGGAAGAACATGCCGATCATCGTGCCCATCACCGAACCGGAGGTGGCGATGCCCATGGCACGTCCGGCAAGGCCCTGTTTTGCCAGCGCATGACCATCGAGGCAGGCGGCAGCCGACGCCGGCGTGCCGGGAATGTTGAGCAGGATTGCCGAGCGTGAGCCGCCGTAGATCGCGCCGACATAGGTGCACACCAGCACCAGCAACGCCTGATTCGACGGCAGCTTGATGGTCAGCGTGGTCATCAATGCGATGCCCATGGTCGCGGTCAAACCGGGCAGCGCCCCGATGATCACCCCGACCAGCGAAGAAAGCAGCACGATGCCGATCGACAGCGGATCGAGAAACGTGGTCAGCGAATGCCCGAACGCGACAAGACCGTCGAACATCAGGGCAATCGCACGTAGAACAGGCGCTCGAACACGAACGGGACAACGGTGGCGGTGGCTACAGCGCAGGTCAGCGCGAAGAGCGCGTCACGCCATTGCGGGAAAACGACATCGGGCGCGCGTTGCGCACGCCGGAACACCCAGACGTAGGCGGTGACGAACAGCCAGGTGCCGAACCAGAACGGCAGCCCGCGGCCAACCAGCAGAACCGCATAGACGAAGAACATCGTGGCGGCCAGCCAGAAATGCATACGGGGAACGAGCTGCGGCCCGTCGTCCGCGGCCACGATCGCCTTCGCGTTCGACGTCCTGACGCGACGGCGCGAACGCCAGACCAGCGCTCCGCCCATCAGCGCGAGGATCAATCCAACGATTCCGGGCCAGAGTCCAGGCGCACTGTAGAGCGTGGCGCCCTGATTCTCGAGGCGGTCCATTCGCCACGACGAAAGCACGATCAGCGCGCCCAATGCGACCCAGAAAAAGCCGCTGCGCAGATCGCTGCGCGGGTGGACGGTATAGGACGTCACGGACTATTCCCGGTGGCGTGAATGAACCAGGAACCGCCGGGACCTGGTCGGTCCCGGCGGTGCTGCGACTACTTGGCGGGCCGGGCGATTCCCACCGTGTCCGGCGAGATCTTGGCCTTGCCGCCGTCGAACGCCTGCCAGGCGTTGACCTGTATGGCGGGCATCACGGCTGCCTGCGCGGCCGCACCCGATGCCGGCGCGAACTGCGCGCCGCGGCTGCTTGCGTAATCCTTCAGCGCCTTGGATTTGCTGATCTGCTCGTTCCAGATCTTCTCGACGGTGGCGATGACCTCGGGCGGAACGCTCTTCGGGATGAACACGCCGAAGTAATTCGGCGGCTCCTTGAAGCTGGGCATCGACTTGGTCAGGGGCGGGATGGTGCCGTAACCATCGATCTCGACCGGCGCGCCGCCGATGACGGCGAGCGGACGCAGCCGCTTCCCGCGGATCATTTCCGCCTGTTCGACGGTCAATTGCGTGGTCGCATCGGTCTCGCCGGCGACGGTGGAGATCACCGCGGGGTTGCCGCCGTCATAGGTGACGTGCTTGTACTTGACGTTGGCAGCCTTGGCGATGGCTTCCATCGCGCTATGGCCGCTCGAATTGACCCCCGCCGTCGCCACGCTGATCTGGCCCGGCTTGGCCCGCATCGCGGCGAGGAGTTCGTCCACGGTCTTGTACGGCGATTTCGGATTCACCGACAGTGTGGATACGTTGGCGACGTTCAGGAACAACGCCCAATCCTGAATCTTGGTGTCCACCATTCCCAGGACGATGTAGGTTCCGAGGTCCTTGGCGCCGCCGGATGCCCAGGTGTAGCCGTCCTTCGGCGCTTCCAGCGCATTCTTGACTCCGATGGAGCCCGATGCGCCGGGCTGATTGACGACGACCACCTTCTGCCCCAGAGCCTTCTCGAGCTCCGCCGCCGTCACACGGGTGACCTGGTCGGTGGAACCGCCGGGCGACCACGGGACAATGATGGTGATCGGCTTGTTCGGCTTCCACGTGGCCTGCGCCGACGCGGGCGTCGCGAGTGCGAAAGTCAGCGCGGCGGCAGCGCCTGCGGCGAGCCAGATGCGTTTGCTTGGATCCATGGGTTTCCTCCTCGGGGGCATCGTGCCTGGGTTGGACTGCGGCGGCATCTCCCGCAGGGTTCGGCTGAGTTGATGGTGTAACCGGATGGTTAATTAGAATAACGCGGTAGGCGGCGGGTTTGCAAGGGGTCCTCGTGGCGGAAAATCATCGGCGAAGGGCGCCCAATACCAGCTGGTCGATATGTGCGAGTCGCTCGGCCTTCGCCGCCGCCGACATGAGGTTGCGGCCGAAGATTGTCGACAGCGTATGGCGGTTGGACATGTAAAAATATCCCAGCGCGGCGATCGACACATAGAGTTGGATGGGGTCGACGCCGCGGCGGAACACGCCCTCGCGAACGCCACGTGCCAGCACCTCCGACAGGGTAGCCACCAGCGGAGAGTGCATTGCCCGGACCTTGCGCGAACGCTTCAGATGCGCCGCCCCATGCAGATTCTCGGTATTGAGCAGCGACATGAATTCCGGATGCGCAAGATAGTAGTCCCAGGTGAAGGCGATCAGCCGTCGCACGCCTTTGTCCGGCGGCAGTTCGGTCAGATGCAGTTCCTGTTCTTCGCCGCGGATGTGCTCGTAGGCACGTTCGAGGACGGCGAGGAACAGCGTCTCCTTGCCGCCGAAATAGTAGTAGAGCATCCGCTTGTTGGTCTTCGCCCGAAGCGCGATGCGGTCGACCCTTGCGCCGCCGAGGCCATGGCTGGCGAATTCCTTCGTGGCCGCCGCGAGGATGGATGCCTTCGTGCGCTCGGCGTCACGCTTCGGCCTGCGGCTGCCGGGTCGCGCCACGGCCACCTGCGCCGCCGCAGCTGCTCGGCGGGGCGATGCGGTGGAAGTGGCGGCGGGCATTCGTCAATGTTAACCAGATGGTTACTTGGGCGCAACCGGGACACTGCGGTTCATCGAGCGTGGCGCGGCGCGAGCATCAGATCGATGGCCGGCGGCGCTTGACGGGCGACCAGCAGCGCCCCGTTGCCCGGCCGAACCGCGATCGACTGGCCGAACGCCGTTGGCGCGAACGCGCTGCGCCAGACGACACGGCGCCGGGCGAGATCGTGGCGGACCAGCTCGAAGGGAGGCGCCGGTGTCCGATACCACAAGGCGTCGCCGGTGAGCAGCCATTCGAAGCGGTTGCTCTCGTCGATCGGCAAGGGCAGCGGATCGCACCGCAGCGAACCGAGATCGCACAGAGTCAGACCCGGCAACTGCGGCTGCGCAAAGGCGATGTGATTGCCGTGCACCTGGTACTGCGCCATCAGTGGCAAGGCCAGCCGCTCGGCGAGTTGCGCTGCCGCGGGCGTCGTGCGCCAGACGCGTGCCGCGTTGCCGGTCATCTCACCTACAATCAGTGCACGCCCCTGGTCGGCTTCACGCACGTCGAATACCGCGTCCCCCAGCGATGCAAGCACTTCGACGGTGCCCGCTGGCCAGGCGATGCGCAGCGCCTGCTGGACCCGCTGACCGTCCTCGCGGCGGCTGGCCCGGACCGCATAGATGGCGCGCCCATCCTGTGCCCAGTGCGGACGCAGGTAGAGGAAGTCGTCGGACAGCGCGATGCGTCGCGCGTCGGAAGGGGCCTCGGGTCGGCCGACGTACAACGCCGGTGGCCCCTCGCGGTTCGACGTGAATACCACTTCGCGCCCATCCGGCGAATATTCCGGCTGGTTGGTATAGCGGGTCGACGGCCAAAGTTCCCGTGGTGCGGTTGCCACTGCCTGTGGATCGACGATGAACAGATTCGCCGTATAGGCCGCGTTTTCGTAAACGATGTTGCCGGTGCGGTCGCTGTCGGGAAAGCGTGCGCCGCGCGCGCCGACGGTCACCGCTGTGCCGTGCGCAAGATCGAGAAGATTGAGCGCGCGCTGTCCGGTCCAGTCGGCCGCGACCAGCAGCGGCCCATCGGCGCCCAGCCATGCCGCCCCGTAGGTCAATCCCGCAGGCGATCCCGTGTCGTGCGCTGTAGATGAGTCGGCGGTATCGACCAGCCACATTTTCTGATGCGACTGCGTGCCGCGAAAAAATACAAGGCGCCTGCCGTCCGGCGAGTAACGCGGGTGCAGGTCGTCGCCCATTCCGGGCTCCGGCGCCGTCAAGACGCGCTCGGCGCCCGAGGTGAGGTCGCGCTCGATGATGCCCGCCGGAAAAAGTGGACGGGTCACGGCGACGAAGGCGATTCGGCTGCCATCGGGTGCGAGGTCGAATCCCGGGTGCGGCCGTCGCGCGCAATCGAGCAGCGTTTGCGCAGCGCTGCCGTCGAGTCCCGCAGCAACGATCGAGCAATCGCCGCTCTGGCTCCTTCGGAAATAGGCGATTCGCCGCCCGTCGGGATAAAAAACCGGCGTCAGATTGGCTTCGTCGGGATCGCCGAGCAATTGCCGCTCTCCGCTGGCGACGTCGCGCACGACGATCTGCGCGCGACTGCCCGTAGCCAGTGCGTAGGCGATCCGCCGGCCGTCCGGTGAAAACCGTGGGCGCAATTCCAGCGCGGATTCCGAGGAAAAAGGCTCGCTGCGGGCGAGTTGCGCCTCGAGGCGGACGCGCTGTTCGTCAAAGCTGGGGGGCTCGCGCGGGACGAGCAGAGTGACCAGAGCGGCCAGCGCGATGCCCGCGACCAGCGCGCCGGCGATGCGCCGACGTGTCCATCGCCGGCGCGGCGGAGGCGCGGCGACGGCGTCGCCGGACGCGGGACCGAAAGGCGCGCGCGATGACACCTGCGGCGTGATTGGCGAAGCCGCGCCCGGATGCGCCGCGCCGCCCTCCGAAGTCTGCCGATCCGGCGAATACGCCGTCAATGGCGCGATCAGCCGGTAGCCGACCTTGGGCAGCGTTTCGATGTAGCGCGCCCCGCGCGCATCGTCGCCCAGCGCATCGCGTAAATCGGCGATCACCCGGGAGAGGACGTCGTCGTTGACCATGCGCCGCGGCCACACGTCGTCGAGCAGCATTTGCCGGGTAACGATTTGCCCCGGCGATGCCGCCAGGCGCAGCAGCACTTCCATCTGTCGTGGCTTGAGCCGAAGGCGCGCGCCGCCGGCGGTGATTTCGTTGGACGCGGGGTGCACGTCAACGTCGTGCAGCCGAAAGGGCGTGGCCCTGCGCCAGGCGGGGGGCGTCAGCACGAACGTCTGCCGATCAATGACCAGACGGCAAGCGGAGCAAAGGGAGAAAAAAGGGAGGAAGAACTCAGGACGCGCATCGGCCCGCTGTCGCAGGCTCTGGTCATCATCCATCCCGTCCAGTGGAGTCGCATCATGCTGAAGTTCGTCCTTGCCATCCTGGGTCTCGTTTGCGCCGGCGCTGCGTCCGCGCAGGCGCCGACTTGTCCCGCCCGGCTCTTCGTCAGCGGGTATTTCAGCACCGTTCACATCTATGACGCCTGTACCGGCGCCTATCTGCGCGACCTCGACGGCAACGCCCGTATCGCCGGTGCGCAGGCCGTGAAGCTGGGGCCCGACGGGTTGATCTACGTGGTCAGCGAGATGAAGCAGCAGATTCTAAGGTACCGCAACGACACGCTGGCCTTCGTCGACGTATTCGCGACCATCCCGGGCGCCGACCCTACCGGATTTGCCTTCGCGCCCAATGGCGATGTTTACGTGGCTGCGTTCAGGACCAACGACGTGCGTCGGCTTTCTGCCGCCGGCGTGGCGCTGGGCGTGGCGGTTGTCAAAGGCGCTGCCGGGCTGCACGGCCCCGACAACGGCATCACTTTCGCGGCCGACGGCAATCTGTATATTCCCGGCTATTACTCCAGCAGTGTCGTGCGTTTCGATCCGCGCACCGGCCAGTCCGGCATCGCGGTTCCGCGCGCCGGTGGTGGCCTGGCCTTGGCCCGGGGGCTGTTACCCACGCGCGATGGCCAGGGCCTGCTGATCACCGGCGAAGGTTCGGGCCAGCTGCTGCGGCTGGACTTGGGCAGTGGTACGGTCAGCGCACTGAACAGCAAGCTGCTCGGTCCGACCGGCCTCGAATACGGCGTGGACGGCGGCCTGCTGGTGCTGGAGGACAGCATGGTGCGTCGTCTCGATCCGGCGACCGGAGCGATGCTGGAGACGCTCCTCGATGACGCGACCCATATCAAGGGCGGTACTTTTCTCGCGGTCATCGCGTACACGCCGGCCCAGCCGGCAGCGGTCCCGGTGGTCGAGTACTACAACGGCGGCCTCGATCACTACTTCATGAGCGCACTGCCCGCCGACATCGCCGCGCTCGACTCCGGTGATTTGAAGGGCTGGATGCGTACCGGCCACACGTTCAATGCCTATCCCGCAGCGGTCGCCGGTACCGATGCCGTGTGTCGTTTCTATCTGCCTCCGGTGCACGGCGACTCGCACTTCTACTCGGCATCGGCGCAGGAATGCGCCGAAGTGGAGGCGAAATTTCCGAACTTCGTGCTCGAGGCTGCGGACGTCATGCACATTGCCCTGCCGGATACCGTGACCGGCGGCTGCCCGCCCGCCACGGTGGCAGTATTCCGGCTCTGGAACAATCGCGCCGACTCGAACCACCGGTATACAGCGGATCTGGCGGTCCGGGACACGATGCTGACCAAAGGCTACGTTGCCGAGGGCTACGGCCCGGATGCGGCGATCATGTGCGCCCCGGTCTGACGGCACCGCTGCCTGTGGCGCCGGTCCGCGCGCCCGTCCCGACGCGATAGAATCGCGTCCTTGCGCCGTACCCCCGACCTGGGCGGCCGGGTAATGATTTTTCGCGCCTCGCCGTGACACTCTTTCAACTTCTCGCCGGCTTCGTCTGGCGACATCGACGAGCCTACGCCAATGCGGCGCTGATGCTCATCGCCATTGCGGTGCTCACTGTCTGGGTTCCGCGGCGTGTGGGCGTGATCATCGACGGTCTGGTCGCCGGCACGCTGGTCGACGGCGCGCTGTGGCGCGAAATCGCGATCCTGGTGGCCATGGGCGTGGCGATCTACCTGCTGCGGGTGGGCTGGCGGCTGCAGCTGTTCTCGGCCGCGTTCCGGCTGGGGGTGGAACTGCGCGTTCGCATATACGAGCGGCTGTCGCTGCAGGGGCCACCGTTTTACCAGCGTCAGCGCACCGGCGATCTCATGGCACGGGCGACCAACGACGTCGACGCGGTGGAAATGGCGGCTGGCGAGGCGTTTCTCGCCGGATTCGATGGAACGCTGACGCTGGTGCTGGTCGTGGCGATGATGACGCTGGGCGTCGACTGGCGACTGGCTGCGGTGGCATTGCTGCCGTTTCCGTTCATGGCCTGGGCCTTCTGGCATATCTCACGCCACGTGCATGACGCCTGGCGGCGGTCGCTCAGTGGATTCTCGCGGCTCAATGAGCATGTGCAGGAGACGGTGGCCGCCGTACGTACGCTGCGTGCGCTGGGTCTGGAGGCGCGCGTCAGCGGGGAGTTCGCCGCGCGCGCCGGGCATGCCGCCGACGCGAGCTTTGACGCGCAGAAATGGGAGGCGGCCTACGAGCCCGCCGTTGGCCTGACCCTGACCCTTGCCGCAGTGTTGACGTTGTCGGTGGGAGGTTGGCTCGTCTGGCGTGACCAACTCACCGTGGGCGGACTCACCGCCTTCACCATGTACCTGGGTCAGCTGATCTGGCCGATGTTCGCGACCGGTTGGGTACTGTCGCTGCTCGAGCGCGGCAAGGCCGCGTGGGCGCGACTCGATCCGCTGCTGCGCGAGCCGTTGTCGGTTGACGATCACGGCAGGATGGATGGTGTTCCCGACGGCCGCTTGCGGTTCGAGGATGTGTCGTTCGCCTACCCTTCGTTTGCCCCGGCGGCGGCAGAGTCGAACGCGAAGGCCGGGGCTGTGTCGAAGACGGCCATCGAGACAGTGCCATCGACGCCCGCGGCCAGCTGCGCGCTGCGCGAAATCAATTTCGAACTCGAGCCCGGGCGCACGCTTGGCGTGGTCGGCCCCACCGGCGCCGGCAAGTCGACGTTGCTGCAAATGCTGCTGCGCCACCACGAGCCGACGTCCGGGTGCATTCGCTGGGGTGAAGCCGCGTTGCCCGATTACCCGCTGCGTGCGCTGCGCGCGTCGCTCTCCTGGGTACCGCAGGAGGCGTTTCTTTTTTCGGCGACACTCGCTGACAACATCGCGCTGGCGAACGCTAGGGCGACGCGTGCCGAGATCGAACAGGCCGCGCTTCTCGCCGACCTTGCTGCCGATATCCGCCGTCTGCCTCATGGCTTCGATACCTGGGTGGGTGAGCGTGGCGTCACGCTGTCCGGTGGACAGCGCCAGCGCGTGGCCATTGCCCGTGCGTTGCTCGCCGAAGCGCCGCTGCTTCTGCTCGACGACGCCCTGTCCGCCGTCGACACCGGCACCGAGACCCGGATTCTGCAGCACCTGCGCGAGGCGCGTCGCGGGCGTACCGCGGTGATCGTCAGTCACCGGCTCTCGGCGGTGGCCGACGCCGACATGATCATCGTGCTGAAGCATGGCGAAATCGTCGAACGCGGCACGCACGCGACCCTGCTCGCGGAGGACGGCTGGTACGCGGCGCAGTGGCGCTATCAGCAGCTCGAGGCGCGTTTCGAGGCGGAGGCGATTGCATGAACATCGCGCGCATCGGCGCCCGGTTGTTGCCATGAACGCGCGATCCGACGACCACGCCGACCACCCCGACCTGCGTCGCGCCGGCGCTCCGGAGCGCCGCGATGCGCTTGCGCTGCTGTGGCTTGCGGCGCGCCCGGACAAGAAGCACATCGTCCACGCGTCGGCGTGGTTGGCGGTCGCCGGATTGCTGGACGCGGCCGGGCCGATTTTCGGCAAGATGTTCATCGACGCCTACCTGCTTCCGCGCCAGCTCGACTGGCCGATGATGGCGTTGCTGGTCGCCGGCTACCTCGTGACCGGTTGGGGCGCTTCGCTGGTGCGGTACTTCCAGCTGGTGCGACTCGCCGGGCTGGCGATGCGTTCGGTGCGGCGATTGCGCGAATCCGTCTACACGCATGTATTGCGCCTGCCGATGCCGTTCTTCGACCGGGCGATCACCGGGCAACTGGTCAGCCGCATCACCAACGACACCGAAGCCGTCAAGCAGCTCTACACGCAGGTGCTGTTCGAACTTCTGGTCGGCGTCACCGTGCTGTTCGGCGTCGTCGTGGCGATGCTCTGGCTCGACTGGCGGCTGATGCTGATCGTGTTGCTGCTGGTCCCCGCGACCGCGCTGATCGTCCTGGGCTACCAACGGCTGTCGGCCGGCGCGGTCACGCGCTCGCGCGAGCTGCGCAGCGATATCAACGCCCAGCTTGCAGAGGGCATCGCGGGAATGAGCGTCCTGCAGGCGATGGGCGCCGATGGCCGCTTCCGGTCGCGTTTCGAGCGCACCAACGATCTGCAGTACGTGGCGCGCATGGGTGAGGTGCGCGCCAATGCCTGGCTATTGCGCCCGGCGCTCGATTTCCTGAATATCCTGCTGATCATCGTGATCGTCACTGCGGTAGGCACGCAGCAGTTCGAAGGCGTCGAGGTTGGACTTCTGTACGCGTTCATCACCTACGTGGCACGCATCGTGGAGCCGTTGATCCAGATCACGCTGCAATTCTCGTCGCTCCAGCAGGCGATAATCGCCGCCGCGCGGGTGAATACGCTGCTGCTCGAGGACGAGGGCGTGCGGGTCGATTCCAACCGGTCGATCGCGGCCGGGCGAGTCGAACTCGCCGAGGTGAGTTTCGGCTACGATCCGCAGCGGCCGGTCGTTCACGATCTATCGCTCGCGGTGGCGCCGGGCAGCTTCATCGGAATCGTTGGTCATACCGGCAGCGGCAAGTCGACGCTGCTCGCGCTGCTGCTGCGCTTCTACTCGCCGCAATCGGGGCGAATCGAGATCGATGGAATCCCCGTCGAGCAGATAGGCGATGCGAATTTCCGGGCCGAGGTCGGCCTGGTGCCGCAGGAGCCGTTCCTGCTCGCCGCCAGCGTGCGCGAGAACATCGACATGGGACGCGGGCTTCCGGACGACGCGATTGTTGCGGCTGCGCGGGCCGCCAGGGTGGAGGAATTCATCGAGCGCCTGCCGCAGGGCTACGACACGCCGCTGGGCGAGGGTGGCGCGCGGCTGTCTGCCGGGCAGAAGCAGCTGGTCGCCGTCGCGCGTGCGCTGGCGGGACGACCGCGGATTCTCTTCCTCGACGAGGCGACCTCGCGCATCGACAGCGAGACCGAGCAGCGGGTCCAGGCCGCGCTCGCGGACTTGTCGGGCGCGACGACGGTGATTGCGATTGCGCACCGGCTCTCGACCATTCGCGCGGCGGACCGAATCGTGGTGCTCAATCACGGCCGGATTGCCGAAGAGGGCACGCACGAGGCGCTGATGGCCATCGCCGACGGCATCTACCAGCGCCTCTACCTCCTCCAGCAGATCGGCGATTGAAAGCACCGGGCAATTTCCGACCGCGGCTTGCGCCGACGACGGACTTGCGGCAGGCTTGATCGGACATGAACACCAACCATACGTTCGCTTCCAGACCATTGCGTCAACCGGACTATGTCCGGCGGGTGTCCTCTCCCGGCGGATCCTGGCGGCGCTTCTGGCTGCATCTGATGTTGCGCCTCTCGGTCAAGCGGATGCCGGCGCTCGATGTCAATATCACGCAGCTGCGCGCGCAGCAGGCCGTGATGGACGCGAAAATGGCGTTCGCGGAGCCGGACATGTTGCGTACGCCGGTCGACTGTGCCGGCGTTCCGTCGGAATGGGTCAGTGTCCCGGGTGCCCGCGACGAGCGGGTGCTCTACTACCTGCACGGCGGCGCGTTCATGTTCCGGTTTCCCGCCGTGCATGCGGGCATGGTGGCGCGCTGGTGCCGTCGCCTGAACGCGCGTGCGCTGATGCCCGACTACCGGCTGGCGCCGGAGCATCGCTTCCCGGCGGGGCTCAACGACTGCGTAGCCGGTTACCGCTGGTTGCTGGAACAGGGTGTCGACCCGGGAACGATCGTGATCGCCGGCGACTCGGCAGGCGGCAACCTCGGACTGGCAACGCTGCATCGATTGAAGGCCGAGGGTCTCGCGTTGCCATCCTGTGCAGTGCTGCTCTCTCCGGTCGTCGACTTCACCCTCGGCAGCCGCAGCCTGATCACCAACGTGAAGCGCGATCCGATGTTCACGCTGCCGGGGACGCTGGCCATGCGGTCGATCTACGCCGATCCCGAGTGCTACCTCGATCCCTTCGTCTCACCGCTGTTCGGCGACTTCACCGGATTTCCGCCGCTGCTGTTCCAGGCCGGCGGCCTCGAGATGCTGCTCGATGAGTCGATCCGCGCCGGCGCTCGGGCGCATGCTGCCGGAGTCAAGGTCGAGGTCGAGGTCTGGGAACACATGGCCCACGTCTTCCAGGCCATGCACACGCTACCGCAGTCCGGCGTGGCGATCGAGCATGTGGCGCGGTTTCTCGCCGAGCATGCCGGCTGGAAGGATTGATCGCCCGCCTCAGGCGCGCAGTTCGCCGACCTTGACGATCTTCATGGTGTTGGTGCCGCCCGACTTGCCCATCGGCTCGCCGATGGTGAGCACGATGAGGTCGCCCTCGCGCACCTGACCCCTCTCGACCAGCAGCCGCTCCGCGGCAAGCAGCACTTCGTCCCGACCGCTGCTCTGCTCGAGATAGAGCGGGCGTACGTTCCGGTACAGCGCCATCTTGCGCTGCGTCTCGACCTTGGGCGTCAGCGCGTAGATCGGGCAACCGCAATTGTGCCGCGACATCCACAACGCGGTCGATCCGGAATCGGTGAGCGAGGCGATGGCCTTGACCTTCAGGTGGAAGGCCGTGAACAACGTCGCCATCGCAATCGACTGGTCGACGCGGGTGAAGGTCCGATCGAGGAAATCGCGGTCGAGCTCGACAGCATAGGATTTCTCGGCTTCGACGCAGATCTGCGCCATGGTTTCCACGGTTTCGACCGGATATTTCCCGGCAGCGGTCTCGGCGGACAGCATGACCGCGTCGGTGCCGTCGAGAACGGCGTTGGCCACATCGGAAACCTCGGCGCGGGTGGGCACCGGCGCGTAGACCATCGACTCCATCATCTGCGTGGCGGTGATGGTCAGCTTGTTGCGTTCGCGCGCCAGCTTGATCATGCGCTTCTGCAATCCCGGCACCGCAGCGTTGCCGACCTCCACCGCGAGGTCGCCGCGCGCCACCATGATGCCGTCCGAGGCCTCGATGATCTCCTCGAGGAAGGTGATGGCCTCGGCGCGTTCGATCTTGGCGATCAGCAGCGCCCGTCCGCCCGCGCCGCGCAGCAACTGCCGCGCCACGTACATGTCCTGCCGGGTCTTCGGAAACGATACGGCCAGGTAATCGGCGTCGAATTGCGCCGCGGTCTTGACGTCGTCCATGTCCTTCGCCGTCAGCGCCGGTGCCGTGAGGCCGCCGCCCCGCCGGTTGATGCCCTTGTTGTTCGACAGCGTTCCGCCCTGCACGACGCGGGTGACGATGCGCGGGCCCTCGACCGCCACCACGTCGAGGCGGATCAACCCATCGTTGAGTAGCAGCACCGCACCAGGCGAAACGTCCCGCGGGAGTTCCTTGTAGTCGAGTCCTACCTGCGTCTGGTCGCCCAGTTCGCACTCGGCGTCGAGCACGAAGCTCTGCCCGGGGACGAGCTCGATCTTGCCCGTTGCGAATTTGCCGACGCGAATCTTCGGACCCTGCAGGTCGGCCATGATGGCCACTTCGCGGCCGAGCCGCTTGGCGCACTCGCGTACCAGCCGCGCGCGCTCGATATGGTCCTCGGCGCGACCGTGTGAAAAATTGAGACGCACGACGTCGACGCCAGCGGCCAGCATGCGCTCGAGCACGGCGGGTTCACTGCATGCGGGACCCAGCGTGGCGACGATTTTTGTATTGCGTGGCAAGGATGATGTCCTGATGTAATGGAGGAAATGGAACGATCGATACTATGGGAAGTTGCGCCGGATTCGGCGTCGGCCTGGCGCGCCGCCAGCAAGGGGACCCCGGCGCCAGGCGGCCAAGGATCAAGTGGCGGCGCGGTCCTCGAGTACCTGTACTGCGGGCAACGCGTTGCCCTCGAGGAATTCGAGGAAGGCACCGCCGCCCGTGGAGATGTAACCAATGCGGTCGCCGACGCCAAACTTTGCAATCGCGGCCACCGTGTCGCCGCCGCCGGCGATCGAAAACGCCGGTGATGCGGCTATGGATTCGGCCAGCGCCCTGGTTCCCGCCGCAAACGCGTCGATTTCGAATACGCCGACTGGCCCGTTCCAGACGATGGTGCCGGCCTGCGCGATGACGTGCTTCACATAGGACATCGAGGTGGGGCCGAGGTCCAGAATGAGATCGTCCGGCAGCACATTCTCGATCGCCTTGAGTTCGGGCTTTGCGGACGCGGACAATTCCTTGGCCACGACGGCGTCGACCGGAATCGGTACCTTGCCGGGAAAGGTGTCGAGGATCGCCTTCGCCTCGGCAACCAGATCGACCTCGGCCAGCGACTTGCCGATCTTGCCGCCAGCCGCGAGGATGAAGGTGTTGGCGATTCCGCCGCCGACGATCAGCGCGTCGACCTTCGCTGCGAGCGCGCGCAGGATGGTGAGCTTGGTCGAGACCTTCGAACCGGCAACGATTGCCACCAGCGGACGCCGGGGATCGGCGAG
>JAQBEY010000057.1:0-4437 GCA_032123655.1 Betaproteobacteria bacterium | reverse complement strand
GGGACGACGGCGTTATACGCCCAGACCGAGGTGTCGGGATGGCCGGCTCCGGCGACGCTTTGCCGGGCGATGCCGGTGCGCAGCGTGTAGGCTGCGGCCGCCGGTACTCCCGTCGGCGCAGGCGCGGCGGATGCCACCCATGGCACCGCGGCCAGACCGCCGAGTGTCCAGAGAGCGCGGCGGCGGGAGAAATCTGGCGTTGTCACATCAGCAGGCATTCACTGGTTTCCTGGAGCCGACGCCCAGTCTAACCCTGTCGGTGGACGCCCGCTTGCGCAAGGTCAACGCACGAGCCGGCGCTGTGCTGGCGATCGTGCGCGACGGGTCATTCGAAGATGCCTCGTGCGGTTCCCGGGTCGGGTGACCGGCGGGTCACACCGCCACCGTGGGCCATATGCCAAAATGGCCAGGACGCAACGCAGTCCCGGACCAGCCTGCAACGGCAAAGCCGCGCATTGGCGCTGCATCGCAGATATCCCACTCCATTTCCCGGCATATCCATGCAACCGGACCGCATCATCGACGACCGCCTTCCGGCACTGCTCGCCGCGATGCCCAAGGCAGAATTGCACATTCACATCGAGGGATCGCTCGAGCCCGAGCTCATCTTTGCGCTGGCCAGGCGCAACGGGATCAGCCTGCCTTACGCGGACGTCGACGCGCTGCGCGCCGCGTACGCCTTCACCGACCTGCAGAGTTTTCTCGACGTCTATTACGCGGGAGCGAGCGTGCTGCGGACCGAGGATGATTTCCACGCCATGGCGATGGCCTACTTCGCCCGCGCCGCCGCCGATCACGTGGTTCGCGCGGAACTTTTCTTCGATCCGCAGACGCACACGGTGCGGGGCGTATCGTTCGCCACCGTCATCAACGGACTGTCGCGAGCCTGCGCCGAGGCAATGCCCGAGCATGGTGTCGATGCCTCGTTGATCCTATGTTTCCTGCGCCATCTGTCCGAGGCTGATGCCTTGGCGACGCTTGAGGAAGCGCTGCCGTTTCGCGACCGGTTCATCGGCGTCGGACTCGACAGCGGCGAGCGCGGCAATCCGCCGGAGAAATTCGCCCGCGTATTCACACGCTGCGGGGAACTCGGCCTGCATCGGGTCGCCCATGCGGGCGAGGAGGGGCCGCCGGCGTACATCCGCGCCGCGCTCGACGTGCTCCACGTCGAACGCATCGACCATGGCGTGCGTTGCATCGAGGATCCCGATCTGGTGGTCCGTCTGGCACGCGAGCGAATTCCACTGACCGTATGCCCACTGTCCAACGTCAAGCTCCGCGTCTACGCCGAGCTTGCGCAGCACCCGCTGCCGGCGCTGCTCGGCGCAGGCGTATGCGCCAACCTGAACTCGGACGATCCCGCGTACTTCGGCGGTTACGTGAACGCCAATTACCAGCAGACCTTTGCCGCGTTGCCGCAGCTGGACGTGCGGGCGGCGTACGCGCTCGCGCGCAACGGCTTCGAAGCGAGTTTCGCCGAGGCTGCAAAGAAGCGAAACTGGATCGAGCAACTCGACGCGGCGTTCGAGTTGGCCCGCGATTGAGCGTGAACGCAGTCCGGCGCCGGCGCATGCCTGCGAACCACGCCGCTCAATCGGCGAAGAACGCGACGACGATGGCGGCGATGGCTAAGTACACGGTCCAGCCGATGGCGCAGCGGCGGCAGGAAATGAAAGCTAGCACCCGGGCGGCGAGCGGGATTGGTTGTGGCGAATTCTCGGGAAAGTGGCGATGCACGCGATGATCCTCGAATCTCCCCGCGGTCTGCTGGCGTGGCGCAGTATCGCCGATCCCCGGCCGGGACCGGGACAGGTGCTGGTCAGGGTGCGGGTGTGCGGCGTCTGCCGGACCGATCTGCACCTGGTCGACGGGGAGCTGCCCAACGCACGCCTGCCGGTGATCCCCGGGCACGAGATCGTCGGTACGGTAGCGGAACTTGGCGCCGGCGTCGAGGACTTGCGCATCGGCGAGCGCATCGGCGTACCGTGGCTTTCCGGGACCTGCGGCAGCTGTGGCCACTGCCGTGCGGGTCGGGAGAATCTGTGCGATGCGGCGCAGTTCACCGGATGCACGCATGATGGCGGCTACGCCGAGTACGTCGTCGTAGACCATCGATATTGCTTTTCGCTTCCGGACGGATTCACCGACGAACAACTGGCACCCTGGCTTTGCGCCGGCCTGATCGGCTTTCGCGCGCTGCGCATGGCAGGCGACGCCAGGCGACTGGGTCTTTTCGGTTTTGGTGCGGCGGCGCATATCGTCGCGCAAGTCGCCAGGTATCAGGGTCGGGAGGTGTTCGCGTTCACCCGCTCCGGCGACATCGCGGCTCAGGATTTTGCCCGGGACCTCGGCGCGGCGTGGGCTGGAGACAGCGACCAGTCGCCACCGGAGCAACTCCATGCCGCATTGCTGTTCGCGCCTGTCGGGGCTCTGGTACCGGCGGCGCTACGTGCCGTGGCCAAGGGAGGAAGGGTGGTCTGCGCCGGAATTCACATGAGCGACATCCCGCAGTTTTCCTATTCGTTGCTGTGGGGCGAACGCAGCATCGTTTCAGTCGCCAACCTGACCAGGGCCGACGGCGTGGAATTCATTGCGCTCGCGCCGCAAGTGCCCGTGCGCACGCGTGTAACGACCTATCCGCTGCAGGAAGCCAACGCTGCGCTCACCGCCTTGCGCAACGGCACGCTGACCGGCGCCGCGGTTCTTCAGGTCGCCCGGACTCACGACGGCGCGGGACGCTCCGCGCCTTTCCGGCCATGATCGGGCAGACATGAAACTCGAATTTTTCGGGGGCACGCAGACCGTCACCGGTTCGAAATATCTACTGTCCACGGACACGACGCGAGTGCTCGTGGACTGCGGACTGTTCCAGGGGCACAAGCCGCTGCGTCTGCGCAACCGCGCGCCGTTTCCGGTCCCGCCTGCGACGATCGCCGCGCTATTGCTCACGCACGCGCACCTCGACCATTCAGGCTACATCCCGCTGCTCGTGGCGAATGGATATCGCGGCACGATCCGCTGCAGCGAAGCAACCTTCGAACTCTGCCGCATCCTTTTGCCCGACAGCGGCCGGCTACTGGAGGAAGAGGCAGAATACGCCAACCGGCGCGGGTACTCGAAGCACTCGCCCGCGCTGCCGCTGTATACGCGTGAACAGGCGGGGCGCAGCCTGCGTCAATTCAGGCCGGTTCCGTTCAACGAGGAATTCGAGGCTGCGCCGGGCGTCCTCGCCCGCCTGACGTCCGCAGGGCATATTCTGGGCGCGGCCTGCGTCACGCTGCGCGCGGGAGGCCGGACCATCGTTTTTTCCGGCGACCTCGGCCGCCCGACCGATCCCGTCATGCGCGCGCCTTTGCCGATCGAGGCCGCAGATTATCTCGTGGTCGAGTCGACCTACGGCGGGCGACGCCACGATCCCGCGGATCCGCAGGTCGTGCTCGCCGAGATCATCAACACAACGGTTTCACGTGGTGGCAAAGTGATCGTGCCTTCCTTTGCGGTCGGGCGGGCGCAGGCGCTGCTGCACTGCATCGCGGAGGCGAAGGCATCCGATGCCATATCCGCGCAGATCCCGATCTACCTCAACAGCCCGATGGCTGCAAACGTGACCGCCTTGTACAGGCGTTTCTGTGCGCTGCATCGACTCGACGACGCGGCGTGTCGGGAACTGGGCCGCGTGGCACACATCGTCAATTCGCCGGACGAGTCGCGGGCGCTCAATGAACAGGCCTTTCCGCTCGTAGTAATCTCCGCGAGCGGCATGGTTACGGGCGGGCGCGTGCTCCACCATCTGGTGGCCTGGGCGCCGGATCCACGCAATACGATCCTGTTCTCCGGCTACCAGGCCGGAGGCACGCGCGGCGCGTCGATCCTCGGTGGTGCGGCGGAGGTGAAGATTCATGGTCGGATGGTGCCGGTGCGTGCGCAGGTCGCCTCGCTCGACGGATTTTCCGCGCACGCCGATGGCGACGAAATCCTGCAATGGCTCGGACATTTCAAGGCGCCGCCACGGCGCACGTTCGTCACGCATGGCGAGCCCGCTGCCGCCGACGCGCTGCGTCAACGAATCCAGGACACACTTGGCTGGCGCGCCGAGGTGCCTGAATACCTGGAATCGATCGAGTTGCCCTGAGGCGCCGGATTGCGTTTCCCGCACCGGATGTCGGCGGGTACGGTTTGCATTACACTGAACGGGCCTCTGCAACGTCGCAGGCATGTCGTGGAACACCCTTGCCGCAAATGACCGACTCGAGCAAATCCTCCCCCAGTGCACCAGTGTCAACCGCGGACGCGGCCGATCCGCGGCGGCAGGCGCTGCAGCAGGCACTGCTCAAAGGGCTGGGCGTGCCCGATCTCGAATTGCCGCAGCCGCTCAATGCGCAAATGATGGAAGACCTGGGGCGCCTCCTGCGCGAAATGACGCAGGGTGCGGTGGAC
>JAQBEY010000056.1:0-5066 GCA_032123655.1 Betaproteobacteria bacterium | reverse complement strand
GGCGGACCGATCGGGTCCGCCGCTTTTTTTGATGACCCTGATTGGCGCAGGGCTGCTTTCTGGACAGTCCGGCAGGTAAACAGGCAAAATGCGCGGTCGACCACCGGACCCTCGCGGTCCGCGTGGCAATTCGCACGATGGCGCCTGCCCCGGCGTCTCCACCAGCCGCGAGAACTCCCCCATGACGCACGCGAACATTCCGCGGGTAACCTTTCGACATCCACTTTTCCTTGCCGCCCTTTGTGCCGGCGTGACGTTTCTCACTGCCTGCAGCAAGGAAGTGCCGGCGCCGGTACGGAAGCCGCCCGAGGTGGTCGTGCTGGAAGTGACTCCACGGACCATCCCTTTTGTGCCTACCTTCGTCGCGCAGACGGAGAGTTCGCGCCAGGTCAATATCGTCGCGCGGGTTTCCGGCTTCCTCGACCGCATCGCCTACGAGGAAGGTGAGCTGGTCCGCGAGGGCGCGCTGATGTTCCAGCTCGACCCCAAACCCTTCAAGGTGCAGCTCAACGCAGCGCTGGGCGAAATGCAGTCGCAGCAGGCACGACTCGCCACCGCGCAGGCGAATTACGCGCGGGTCAAGCCGCTGGCCGAACAGGACGCGTTGCCGCAGGCCGACCTCGATCGTGCCAAGGGCGAGCTCGACGCCGCCACCGCCGCCGTGTTCTCGGCCAAGGCCAAGGTCGAGGGCGCCGAACTCAACCTGGGTTACGCGACCATCAACTCGCCGGTCACCGGACTGGCCAGTCGCGCGCTGCAACGCCAGGGCGCGTTCGTCAATTCCACGGCCGACAGCTCGCTGCTCACCTACGTCGCCGCGGTCGATCCGATCTGGGTCAATTTCAGCATCTCGCAGAACCAGATATCCAATTGGAATGCGGCAGCGCGCAAGGGCGAGGTCGTCCCTCCGGCCAACCAAAACTATGTGGTCGACATCGTCCTGCCCGGCGGCGTCCCCTATCCGCACAAGGGCAAGATCAGCTTTTCCGATCCGTCGTTCAGCCCGGACACCGGCTCGTTCATGGTGCGCGCTGTGCTTCCGAATCCGAAAATGGAACTGCGTCCGGGGATGTTCGTTACCGCCAACATGAACGGCGCAATGCGGCCCAACGCCATCGTGGTGCCGCAGCTGGCGGTCCAGCAGGGCAGCAACGGGCATTTCGTCTATGTGATCAAGACCGGTGACGTGGCGGAGGTCCGGCCGGTGGTGGTAGGCGAATACGTCGGAACCGACGACATCATGGTGTTGCAGGGCCTCAACGCGGCGGACCGCGTGGTCGTCGACGGCGTGTTGAAGGTCGTGCCGGGCAATACTGTGACGGTCGTTGCCGCCGGCGCGGCCCCGACCGCCGACGCGAAGCCAGCGCCGGCCAAGGCGCCCGCTGCCGAGGCGAAGTCACCGCCTGCCAGGTCACCGGCCGCGGCGAAGAAGTAAAGGCCGGCGCCCACCATGTTCACCCACTTCTTCATCGACCGGCCGATCCTGTCGGCGGTCATCTCGATCATGTTCGTGCTCGCCGGCGCGGTCGCGATGAGCGTCTCGCCAATCGAACAGTATCCCGAGCTCGCGCCGCCGCAGGTCGCGATCTCCGCGCGCTACCCGGGCGCGACCGCCGAAGTCATTGCCAATACCGTGGCGGCGCCCATCGAGGCGCAGTTGAACGGCATCGACAACCTGCTCTACTTCCAATCGACGAGTTCGTCGTCGGGCAACGTCTCGATCAACGTGGTGTTCAATCCGGGGACCGACCCGGACATCAACCAGGTCAACGTGCAGAACCGGGTCAGCCAGGCAACTTCGCGCCTGCCTCAGGTGGTTGTCCAGCAGGGCGTCACGGTGGAAAAACAGTCGTCGGGAATCATGATGGTGTTGTCCATCTTTTCCAACGATGACCGCTATTCGTCGACCTACATCGACAACTACACCAACCTGTACGTCCTGGAGGAGTTGAAGCGCGTACCGGGCGCCAACCGGGCATCGGTGCTCGGTCTCCCCGACATCGCCATGCGCGTTTGGCTGCAGCCGGACCGGATGGCGCAGATGGGCATCACCGCGCAGGAGGTCGCCAACGCCATCCAGAGCCAGAACCAGACCTTCGGCATCGGTCAGATCGGCGCCTCTCCCACGGTGCCGGGCACCAAACAGAGCTTTGTGGTTACGGCGCAGGGACTGCTCACCAAGCCCGAGGAATTCGCCAACATCATCGTGCGCGCGGCCAAGGCCGGTACCGCGATGGTACGCATCAAGGACATCGGCCGGGTCGAACTCGACAAGCTCGACTATTCGGTCAACAGCCGCCTGAACGGCAAGACCGCGACCACCATCGCGATTTTCCAGCAGCCCGGCGCAAATGCCGTCTCGACCTCGAATGCCGTTCGCGCACGGCTGGAGCAACTGAAGCCGCAGTTCCCCACCGGCCTGGACTACGGCATTCCGCTGGACACCAGCCTGTTCACGCTAAATTCCATCGAAAAGGTGATCCACACCTTTTTCGAGGCGGTCGCGCTGGTCGTGCTGGTGGTGTTCGTGTTCCTGCAATCACTGCGGGCGACGATCATCCCGATTCTCGCCGTCCCCGTGTCGATCATCGGCACCTTCGTCGGCATGTACCTGCTCGGCTTTTCGGTGAACATGCTGACCATGTTCGGACTGATCCTGGCCATCGGCCTGGTCGTCGACGACGCCATCGTCGTGGTCGAGAACGTCGAATCCAACATGATGCAGAAGGGCCTGTCCGCGCTCGAGGCCTCGAAGGAGGCGATGACGCAGATCGCCGGCGCATTGATCTCCATCGTGCTGGTGCTGGTCGCGGTGTTCATGCCGGTCACCTTTCTCGGTGGCGTGACCGGCACGCTGTACAAGCAGTTCGCGATCACCATCTCCATCTCGATGGTGATCTCGGGGGTGATGGCGTTGACGCTGTCGCCTGCGCTGGCGGCGATCATCATTCGTGCTCACCATGGCAAGAAAAATGTCCTCTTCCGCTGGTTCGACAGGGGCTTCGAAGCCCTGACGCGCGGCTACGTCGGCGTCGTTGCGCGCTCGATCCAGCTCTGGCCGGCGGCGATCATCGTGTTCGGCGCGCTGCTGGTCGGCGTCGTCTTGCTGTTCCGCACCCTGCCGTCGAGCTTTGTGCCCGAGGAGGATCAGGGCTATTTCTTCGTCGCGATCGTTGCGCCGGATACAGCGACCCTCGAAGTGGTCACGGAACTCACCGAGCGGGTGCGCAAGATGGTCTCGGCCGACCCGGCGGTGCAGGACGCCGCCACGGTTGC
Source organism: Betaproteobacteria bacterium (assembly GCA_032123655.1). Lineage (GTDB taxonomy): Bacteria > Pseudomonadota > Gammaproteobacteria > Burkholderiales > Casimicrobiaceae > VBCG01. Next base: position 1,790 of record JAQBEY010000056.1, on the reverse strand, counting down.
CGGCTACAGCCTGCTCGACAGCCAAATCCAGAACAATGCCGCGGTGATCTTCGTCTCGCTCAAGCCCTTCGACGAGCGCAAGGACAAGTCGCTGCTTTCCTTCGACGTGCTGAAGCGCCTGAATGCGCAGTTCGGCACGGTCCGCGAGGCCTTTGTCTTCGCGCTGAATCCGCCGTCGATTCCGGGACTCGGCACGACCGGCGGGTTCGAGTTCTACCTGCAGAACCGCGGGACCGGCGAGCCGCGCGCGACCGGCGCCGCAGCCCAGCTGCTCATCGACACGGCGCGGGAGCGCGCGGAACTCGCCGGCGTGTCGACGACCTTCCGCGCCGCGACCCAGCAGCTGTTCGTCGACCTCGACCGGAGCAAGGCCGAGGTGCTCGGCGTCCATGTGTCCGAGGTATTCCAGACCATGCAGTCGTTCTTCGGCTCGCAGATCGCCGGCCAGTTCGCGCAGTTCAGCCGCGTCTGGTGGGTGGTGCTGCAGGCCGACGCGAATTACCGGATGAACCCGGCGGATTTCGACAAGGTCTACGTGCGCTCGACTTCCGGCGTCAACGTGCCGCTGTCGGCACTGATCACCACCAAGTACGTCGCCTCGCCCAAGCTGGTCACCCGCTTCAACGGCTTTCCGGCGGTCAAGATCACCGGTGCGCAGGCGCCCGGCTACAGTTCGGGGCAGGCGCTGAATGCGATGGAGGACCTGGCGCGCGAGAACCTGTCCGCTGATTTTTCGTACGCCTGGGCCGGCCAGTCGCTGCAGGAGAAATCCTCCGGCGGCACTTCGGCGACTGCCTTCCTGTTCGGCATCATCGTGGTGTTCCTGCTGCTGGCCGCGCAGTTTGAAAAATGGACCCTGCCCATTGCGGTCGTCCTGACGGTGCCCATCGCAGTGTTCGGCGCGCTGGGACTGACCTGGCTGGTGGGCCTGGACAACGACGTCTACTTCCAGGTGGGGTTGGTCACGCTGGTTGGCCTGTCGGCGAAGAACGCGATTCTGATCTGCGAGTTCGCGATCGAACGCGTACGAGCGGGAATGCCGGTCAAGCAGGCCGCGCTCGAGGCCTCGGGGCTGCGTCTGCGCGCCATCGTGATGACCTCGCTGGCCTTCGGCCTGGGCTGCGTGCCGCTGGCGCTGGCCACCGGCCCGGGGGCGAACAGCCTGCGCGCCATCGGCACCGGCGTCATCGGCGGCATCGCGGCATCGACGATCCTCGGCATCATCTTCGCCCCGTTCTTCTTCTGGATGCTCGAAACGCTTTCCGGCAAGGCCGCGCGCAAGGGCAATGACGCGGCACCCGGCGTGCCGCCCGTTGCGGTGCCGCCGGAGGAAGCGAAATGAGTGCCGCCGGGCCGCCCCAGGGCACTCGCCCCCTCGGGGGAGCGGCGCGCAGCGCCGTTCGGGGGGAACCGATAAATTCCGCCGGGCCGCCCCAAGGCACTCGCCCCCCGGGGGGAGCGGCGCGCAGCGCCGTTCGGGGGGTATGTACGAACTCGCGGCGCTTCGCCCGCCTCGCGGTATCGGTCGCAGTCGCTGCGGTTGTTGCCGGTTGCACTGTAGGTCCGGATTTCGTCAAGCCGAAGGTCGACCTGCCGGCGTCATGGAACATCGAATATCGGCAGGCAACGGGCGTCGCGAACACGCGCTGGTGGGCGGCATTCAACGATCCGGTACTGGTCGAGCTGATCGATGCCGCGCTGCGCGAGAATCGCGACCTGATCATTGCCGCCGCGCGCGTCGATGCCTTCCTGGCCCGGTTGAACACGACGCGCTCGCAGTTCTACCCGCA
>JAQBEY010000055.1:0-38121 GCA_032123655.1 Betaproteobacteria bacterium | reverse complement strand
GTGCTCGCGGCGATCGCCCCCAGCAGGTTTCTGCTCGGGCCACCGGGAAGCGGCGCGCGTGCCAGGCTCGCGACCAACTTGCTGCTCGGCCTGAATCGTGCAGCGCTCGCCGAAGCGCTGGTGTTCGCAAAGAGCCTGGGGCTCGACCTGCCGACGTTCCTCGAACTCGTGCGCGCGACACCCGCCCATTCGCGCGCCGTCGACGCCAAGGGGCAGCGGATGATCGACGGCGACTTCGCACCACCACAATCGCGAATCCGGCAGCACCGCAAGGATCTCGGCCTGATCGCGGAAGCCGCCGCCCGCGCGGGACTTGCGCTGCCGCTGACGACCACGCACGCGGCGCTGCTCGACGCCGCCATCGCCGACGGCGCGGGCGATCTCGACCACGCCGCAATCATCGACGCCATCCGCAGCTGGCGGACAGACACCGAAAAGCGCTGAACGCGGAGCTGATTCCGACAGCGCAGGAGAGGACCAGGCTATGAAGACCATACGAATCGGTATCATCATGAACGGCGTCACCGGGAGAATGGGCACCAACCAGCACCTCGTCCGCTCGATCAACGCGATCCGCGCGCAGGGCGGCGTCGTGCTCGACGCCGGCACGCGGATCATGCCCGATCCGATTCTGGTCGGGCGCAATGCGGCCAAGGTGGAGGAACTGGCCCGCGTGCATGGCGTACAACGATGGACGACCGACCTCACCGCGGCGCTGGCGAACAAGGACGACAGTGTCTACTTCGACTCGGCCTCGACCGGCCTGCGACCCGAATTGATCCGCCAGGCGATCGCTGCCGGCAAGCACATCTACACCGAAAAGCCGGTGGCACCGAGCGTGGCGGATGCGCTCGAACTCCATCGGCTGGCCGAGGCGGCCGGCGTCAGGCACGGTGTCGTGCAGGACAAACTGTGGCTGCCGGGCCTGCTCAAGCTCGCCATGCTGGTCGACTCGGGATTCTTCGGCCGCATTCTGTCGGTGCGTGGCGAATTTGGCTACTGGGTATTCGAGGGCGACTGGCAACCCGCGCAGCGACCGTCGTGGAATTACCGCAAGGAGGACGACGGCGGCATCATCGTCGACATGCTCTGCCATTGGCGCTATGTTCTGGACAATATCTTTGGCACGGTCACAGCCGTGAGTTGCCTGGGCGCGACGCATATTCCGCAGCGTTGGGACGAAAGCGGCAAGGCCTACGCAGCAACCGCCGACGACGCCGCCTACGCGACCTTCGAACTCGCCGGGCGCGACGGCCCGATCGTCGCGCAGGTCAACAGTTCGTGGTGCACGCGCGTGCGCCGTGACGACCTCACGACCTTCCACGTCGACGGCACGCATGGCTCCGCGGTTGCCGGCCTCACCGACTGCGTGATCCAGCCGCGCGCCACCACCCCCAAGCCCGTCTGGAATCCCGACGTGCCGAAGACCATCGACTACTTCGACAGCTGGCAGCAGATGCCGGCCAACTGTATTTACGAAAACGCCTTCAAGGTCGAGTGGGAATTGTTCCTGCGTCACGTCGTCGCCGGCGGACCGTTCCGCTGGAATCTGCTCGAGGGCGCGAAGGGCGTGCAACTCGCCGAACTGGGTCTGCAAAGCTGGCGCGAGCGACGCTGGATCGACGTGCCCCCGCTGTCCGCCTGACGACGATGACCACCCTCAACCTCCCCTGCGCCGACGGCACGCTGGCGCCATACACGTTGCGTCCGACGGCGACCTGGCCGCCGCCTTCATCGCCAACGCGCTGGAACCGCGTTGCCTTTGCCGCCGCGCACGTCGTCGCCGATCCGCGCGCCAACGTCGATCCCTGGCTCGCCGCAGCCGCAGCCGTGGACTGGGACGCGACGCTCGCCTTCCGTCACCATCTCTGGGCACAGGGCTTCGCCGTCGCCGAGGCAATGGACACCGCGCAGCGCGGCATGGGTCTCGATTGGCCGACATCGCTCAAACTGATCCGGCGCAGCGTCGCGGAATCGCGCAGCGTCGAAGGTGCGGTCGTTTTTTGTGGTGCCGGCACCGACCACCTGTCGCCGTCCACCGCGACGACCCTGGAACAGGTGATCGCGGCCTACGACGAGCAGTGCGCCGCGGTCGAGGCCGCCGGTGGTCGGATCATCCTGATGGCCAGCCGGGCGCTCGCGGCGTGCGCGCGCGGCCCGGACGACTACGCGCGCGTCTACGGTCACGTGCTGAGCCAGGTCCGCGCGCCGGTGATCCTGCACTGGCTTGGTGAAATGTTCGATCCGGCGCTCGCCGGCTACTGGGTCGGCGCAGGCGGGCTCGCCGGCGATCCGGACCACGCCCGGGCCACCGGGGTTTGCGCCGCGGTGATCGCCGCCAACGCGGCGAGGATCGACGGCGTCAAGGTGTCGCTGCTCGATGCCGGCAAGGAGGTCGCGTTGCGAAGCCAACTGCCTGAGAGCGTGCGCATGTACACCGGCGACGACTTCAACTTCGCCCAGTTGATCGGCGGCGACGCATCCGGTCATTCCGACGCCCTGCTTGGCATCTTCGACGCGATCGCGCCGGCCGCCTCGGCCGCGCTCACCGCCCTCGCCGAGGGCAACCGTGCACGCTTCGACGCCATACTCGCGCCGACCGTGCCACTGTCGCGCCACATCTTCGCCGCGCCGACGCGCTTCTACAAGACCGGCGTGGTGTTCATGGCCTGGCTGAACGGCCACCAGTCGCATTTCACCATGGTCGGTGGCCAGCAGAGCGCGCGCAGCCTCGTGCACCTGAGCGAGCTCTTCCGACTGGCCGATGCCGCCGGACTCTTGCGCGACGCCGATCTTGCGACCGCTCGAATGCGCGCCTTTCTCGACGTCAACGGCGTCCCCGCATGAAAGACGCGATCGCAGGAGTTCTGCCATGAATCCGCCGGACACCGAGCTGCTTTCCCTCAACACCGCGACGGTCCGGCAGCAATGGACGCTGTCGCAGATCATCGACGGCTGTGCCCGGCACGGCATACGCGGCATCTCGCCCTGGCGCGACCAGGTGGCGGCAACGGGACTGAAGGAAGCGGCGGCGCGTATCCGCAGCGCCGGCCTCACGGTCAGCGGGTACTGTCGTGGCGGGATGTTCCCGGCAGTCGATCGCGACGGACGCCGCGCCGCGCGCGACGACAACCGCCGCGCCGTCGACGAGGCGCTGACCCTCGGCGCGCAGTGCCTGGTGGTAATTGCCGGCGGCCTGCCGAAAGACCGTGACGGACGGATCGCGTCCAAGGATCTGGCCGGCACGCGCGAGATGGTGCGCGACGGCATTGGCGAACTGCTGGAATACGCGCGACCGGCGGGCATGCCGCTGGCCATCGAGCCGCTGCATCCGATGTACGCCGCGGAGCGTGGCTGCGTGAATACCATGGCGCAGGCCAACGACCTCTGCGATGAACTCGGCCCAGGCCTCGGCATCGCCGTCGACGCCTACCATGTCTGGTGGGATCCGCAGCTGACGCAGGAGATAGAGCGTGCCGCTCACGCCAGGACGTCACGTCTGCTTGCCTATCACATCTGCGACTGGCTGGTGCCGACGACGGACCTGCTCAACGACCGCGGCATGATGGGCGATGGCGTGATCGATCTGCCGCTGCTGCGCTCGCGGATGGGCGAAGCCGGATACCGTGGCATGCACGAAGTGGAAATATTCTCTGCGGGCAACTGGTGGAAGCGCGATCCCGACGAGGTGTTGGGAACCTGCAAGCTGCGTCACCACGAGTGCAGTTGAACGCGGCGCGACGTCGCGACCCGCATGGTTCGCAACGCGAATGACGGATGACCTGAACCCACCTGCGGCGGCGACGATTGCGCCGCCGCCGTTCTCGGCGACTCGAGCAGCGCTTTTCGCCGTGGGCGTTGGCGTGCCGTTTCTGACAACGCTGTTTTTTTTCGATGCCATGTCTGCGCTGTTTGCCTGCATGGGTGCGTTGACTGCGTTGCAGACAGACCCGCGTCGCTCGCAGCGCTGGCGAGTCGGGGGCATCGTCTTTGCGCAGGTCGCGATCGTCGGCGCCGCCGCTGTTGGCGTGGCGCTGGCGGCAGACCGTCGCGTGGAGGCCGTGCTGGTTGTGTTCATCGCCTTCGTCGCGGGCCTGCCGCGACCGGCCTACCCCTATCTGACGCTGGTAGGCAAGATCGCGGCGGCGGCAGTGGTCGTCACTTCGGCCGGCCTTGATGCCGACCGCGCGGCGGCGCTGGCTTTTGTCGGCGGCGGCTTGTTCGCGCTCGCCGCCACTCTTGCCGAGGGCCGGTTGCGCGGAGTCCGTGACGCGGGAACCTCGCCACGGGATGAATGGCGCGCCATCTGGGCGGGGATGACCAATCCGCTGCCCTATGCGGCCACGCTGGCTGCCGCCACAGGCGCGGCCCTGCTCCTCGCCTACGCACTGAATGCGCACCTGCCAGGCTGGGTGGGCCTCACCGTGCTTTTCGTCATGCATCCGGATCAAGTCACCGGCATTCGTCTGATCGCCCAGCGCGTGGGCGGAACGCTGGTCGCCATCGCCATTGCCGCTTTGCTGCTGCACATGGCCGGCTCGCAATGGGTGCTCGCGGTGATTGCGGTGGGCTGCGCCGCGCTCATTCCGGCCGCGACCGCACGCAGCTACTTCTGGATGAGCGCGACGTTTACGCTGCTGGTCATGCTGGTGCTGGATATCGCATTGTTGCCCAAGGGTGGCGACGCGGCGCTGCTGCTTTGGCGGTTTTACGACACCGTTCTGGGTTGCCTGGTCGCTGCCGCTGCAATGGGCATGCGGAACCTGGCCTATCGACTTCGAACGCGCTGACGCGTCTGGCGATCGGGGTGCTTGCGGCTGTTCGGCCTGCCCCCCGCACGACAGGGCAGCCGGGTCGCGTCGCTCCGACCATGAAGCGGCGAATTGATGCAGCGCAGGTCCTTCGGCCCGCACTCCCGTAAAATCGGCCTTTACCGCCACCTCACCTCACAGGAGCCGCCATGGCACTCGTCTCGATGCGCCAACTTCTTGATCATGCGGCCGAGCACGGCTATGGCTTGCCGGCATTCAACGTCAACAACCTCGAGCAGGTGCAGGCCATCATGGCCGCTGCCGCGGAAACCGACAGTCCGGTGATCATGCAAGCCTCCGCCGGTGCACGCAAATATGCGGGCGAAATCTTCCTGCGCCATTTGATCGAAGCAGCAGTCGAAAGCTACCCGAAGATTCCCGTCGTCATGCACCAGGACCACGGACAGTCGCCGGCAGTGTGCGAGTCGGCGATGCGGCTGGGTTTTTCGTCGGTGATGATGGACGGCTCGTTGCGCGAGGACGGCAAATCGATCGCGGACTACGAGTACAACGTCGATGTGACGCGCAAGGTCGTCGACATGGCGCACGCCATCGGCGTCACCGTCGAGGGCGAACTGGGCTGTCTGGGCTCGCTGGAAACGATGCAGGGCGACAAGGAGGATGGCCACGGCGCGGAAGGGGCGATGACCCGCGAGATGCTGCTGACCGACCCGGACCAGGCGGCTGATTTCGTGAAGTCCACGCAGCTCGATGCGCTGGCGATCGCCATCGGCACTTCGCACGGCGCCTACAAGTTCTCGCGCAAGCCCACCGGCGACATCCTGGCCATCGACCGCATCAAGGCGATTCACGCCCGTATTCCCAATACCCATCTGGTGATGCACGGCAGTTCATCGGTGCCGCAGAATTTGTTGGCCGACATTCGCGCGTTCGGCGGAGACATGAAGGAGACCTACGGCGTTCCCGTCGAGGAAATCCAGGAAGGCATCCGCCACGGCGTGCGCAAGATCAACATCGATACGGACATTCGACTGGCAATGACTGCGGCCGTCCGCAAATACCTCGCCGGGAACCCGTCCAAGTTCGACCCGCGCGATTTCCTGAAACCGGCGATGCTTGCGGCCAAGGCAATCTGCATGGAACGCTACGAGCAATTCGGTTGCGCCGGCATGGCCTCGAAGATCAAGACCACGTCGCTCGCCGCTGTCGCCGCCAGGTACAAATCAGGCGAATTGCGGCAAGTGGTGAACTGAGCGGACGACTCCTGCGGAGGACACCGGACCTGAACCGGCCGCCGGTGCAGCTACCGGTGAACGCCGATTCAGAGCGCGCTGCAGCCCGACAGCGTCAGCGTCTGCAGCACAGCGCCGGTCCGCGTGTTCTGCACGAACGCCACCAGCGCGGCATCACTGCCGCGCTCCCTGGGGCGCGGCCACGTGGCGGAGACCCGGGTAACGCCCTCGGCGTCGAGCGCATAGGGTCCCTCCAGGCGGCGCGCCACGTGGTCGTGCGTCAGGCGTACGCCGCGGTTTTCACCGGCGGTGACTTCCGAAACCAGGCCGCTGTCGGTGTAGGCCAGCCATAGCGCCGCATGAACCCGCTGCGCGGGCGTGGGCACCGTCGCCTGCGCGCGCAGCTTGAACACGCCGTCGACGCCGGCGCTCGCCTCGAGCGCAATGTCTGCCTGCGCAGGCTGCTTGCGCGCCGCAGCGATATTGGTGGCGACGGCCCCGCGCGACCATCCCGGCGCGTCCCGGCCCTGCACCAGCACCTGCGGCGTATAGACGAAAGACGTGCCGTTGGCATTGCTGGCATCGTCCTGTCTTCGGGTGAACTGCGGGGTCGCGAAGCGATCTTTCCACCCGAGCCGATCCCAGTAATCGACGTGGAAAGCGATAGCCGAGACTTCCTGCCCCCGGTTGGTGGGCGAAAACCGGGTGCTCAACCAGCGATCGGCGGGCGGACAACTGTTGCAGCCTTCCGACGTGAACAGTTCCACCAGAGGCACCAGCGTCGGGCCGCTCTTCGCCGTGCAGCCGGCCGCGGCGGCCGGTCCGGTCAGAGGCAGCGCCAACAGTCCGGCCAGCCATAGCCAATGCGCGCGTAATCGAGGATCATTGTGTCGGGCCATTTTCATCTGTCGGGCGCCAGGGGTCGGCACTTACGGTCGTGCGCAAACATTCATCGCGCACTTCCCCAGTGGCCCTTCCTGGTGTTGCGCAACGCCCCTGCAAGGTCATTTCACGGGAGAATTTGCCATGGGAATCATGAGCATCATCTGGATGATAATGATCGGTTTCGTGGTGGGGCTGCTCGCCCGGTTTTTCTATCCGGGTGCGGTCAACATGGGCTTCTGGATGACCACGGCAATGGGGATCGGCGGCTCGCTGGTCGGCGGCGTGATCGGCAGCATCCTGTGGAAATCGCCCAGCGGCCGCTTTCACCCGGCCGGGTGGTTCCTGTCCATCGTCGGTGCCTTGTTCCTGATCTGGGGATACCTGAATTTTCTGCGCTGATCGGTGCTGACGACGCGGCGTAACGCGTCCGCAAGGAGACCCCCGAATGAACAGCCGTTCCGGGCCGCGCGCCAGGCCCGATCTGTGGGCGCCCGGCAGCGGCGTGACCCGTCGACTTCTGCTGCAGGGCAGCGCCGCATTCGCAATCGGAACCATGTTCGGCTTGCCAGGCTGCGCGACACCGGATCGCGCCACGCCGGCGTTGCCGGGGTTCAAGTCGGTGCCGATCTCGGCCGCCGACACGCTGGTCGTGCCCGATGGCTATCGCGCCGCCACGCTGTTCGCGTGGGGTGATCCTGTGGGCAGCGCGGCAGACGGCCCGGAGTTTCGTTTCGATGCCGGCAACTCGGCCGCGGAGCAGGCGTTGCAGGCCGGCATGCATCACGATGGCATGCAGTTCTATCCATTGCCCTACGGCTCCGGCAGCTCGTCGCGCGGCCTGCTGGCGATGAACCACGAATATCACAGCGACGGACTGCTCTTTCCCGATGGCCCGGCCAACTGGTCGGCAGCCAAGGTCGCCAAGGCGATGGCGGCATCCGGAGTGTCCGTCATCGAGGTCGAATTCAAGGATGGCCTGTGGCAGGTGGTACGCCCGTCGCGCTACGCGCGACGCATCACAGCGTCCACACCTTGCCTGATCAGTGGCCCGGCAGAAGGCGCCGACCTGATGCGCACCGCCGCGGACCCGGCCGGTCGCGAGGCGCTGGGTACTTTCGCCGGCTGCGCGCACGGCTGGACGCCCTGGGGCACCTACTTGAGCTGCGAGGAAAATTTCCAGGACCGTTTCGTCAACGCCGGGAAGAAGAACGCCCTGCAGGCGCGCGACCGGATTCCGTCCAAGACGCGCGCCAGATGGGAGTTCGCCGATGAACGTTTCGACGCCGGCAGGCACCCGAATGAACCCAACCGTTTCGGCTGGGTCGTGGAGATCGACCCTTTCGACCCCGTCGCGAAGCCGGTCAAGCGCACCGCGCTCGGCCGCTGTTCTCACGAAAGCGCAACACCCTCGCTGGCACCCGACGGACGGCTCGCCATCTACAGCGGCGACGACAAGGCCTTCGAGTACATCTACAAATTCGTCAGTCGGGACAGCGTGAACCTGTCCGACCGCGCGAAGAATCGCGACCTGCTCGACCACGGCACACTCTACGCCGCGAAATTCAACGACGACGGCAGCGGGCAGTGGCTGCCGCTGATCCACGGACGCGACGGGCTGACCGCTGCAAACGGCTTTCGCGACCAGGCCGACGTGGTGATCATGCTGCGCTTCGCCGCCGACCGGGTGGGCGCGACCAGGATGGACCGACCCGAGTGGGTCGCGGTGAACGAAAAGACGCGCGAGGTCGTCGTCACTCTGACCAACAATAGGGAACGCGGGACCAAGGACCGACCCGGCCCCGACGCAGTCAATCCGCGCGCCAACAATCTGCTCGGGCAAATTGTGCGTTGGCGCGAATCAGGCGACGACCCGACCGCGACGACGTTTCGCTGGGACATGCTGGCGCTGGCCGGCGATCCGGCTGCAACCACACCGGAGTGGCGAGGACAATTCACTGGCGACGCGTTTGCCAATCCCGACGGGGTGCGCTTCGACCCGTCCGGCCGGTTGTGGGTGATGACCGACGTGTCGCCGCGGCTGTTGAACAAGGGCGAATTCCAGGCCTTCGGCAACAACCAGTTGTTGATGGTCGACCCGGCGACCGGCGCGTTTCGCCGCTTTCTCACCGGTCCGTCAGGCTGCGAGGTCACCGGGCTGGTGTTCACGCCGGACGGTCGCACGGCCTTCGTCAATATCCAGCATCCTGGAGAGATCGGCGGCGAGGCCAACGATCCGGCAGATCCGCGCAAACATTCGAACTGGCCGGACTATCGTGCCGACGGGCGTCCGCGCTCGGCGACCGTGGTGATTCGCCGCGACAACGGGGGATTGATCGGCGGCTAGTGTCGGGGCCGACTCGGCCAGGCGCCTCGATGGCCCGGCCATGGATAAGAGGCGCGCGGCCGGGGGATAATACGCACGGGCGAGTGTGGAAATCCTGACCACTGCTCGCCAATCGAACAACGCTTTCAAAAATCGTGCTTGAACGCGATTCACAGGCCGGGCATGGATTCCGGTCCGTTGATCGCTCCAATAGTGTTCAATCGCGCCCACGGAATCCTGCCATGATCGACAAATTCGTCTCCAGCGTCGCCGCCGCGGTCGCCGATATCGGTGATGGCGCCACCGTGATGATCGGCGGCTTCGGCACTTCGGGAATTCCTTCGGAGCTGATCGACGCGCTGATCGAACAGGGCGCAAAAGAGCTCACCGTGGTCAACAACAACGCTGGCAACGGCGACGTCGGACTCGCCGCGCTGCTCAAGGCGCGCCGCGTGCGCAAGATCATCTGCTCGTTTCCGCGTCAGATCGATTCACATGTGTTCGATGCACTGTTCCGTGCCGGCGATATCGAACTCGAACTCGTCCCACAGGGAAATCTCGCCGAGCGCATCCGCGCCGCCGGCGCCGGAATCGGCGCGTTCTTCACGCCGACCGCCTATGGGACGCTGCTCGCGGAAGGCAAGGAAACGCGCCTCATCGACGGCCGCCACCACGTGCTCGAATATCCGATCCACGCCGACTTCGCGCTGATCAAGGCCGATCGCGCCGACCGCTGGGGTAATCTCGTGTATCGCAAGGCCGCACGCAATTTCGGCCCGATCATGGCCTCGGCGGCACGCTGCACGATTGTCCAGGTGCGCGAGGCGGTCCCGTTGGGCGCGCTCGATCCCGAGGCGATTGTGACACCCGGGATATTCGTCCAGCGGGTTGTGCCGATCGTGGGGGTGGCCGCGCTTGCCATGCCACAGGCCGTCGCCTGAAAGAATCACGACCATGCATCGATTCTCCCGGGAACAGATTGCAGCGCGGGTCGCCCGTGACATTCCCGCCGGCGCGTACGTCAATCTCGGCATCGGGCAACCGACCATGGTCGCCAATCACCTTCCCCCGGGGCGCGAAATCTTCCTGCACAGCGAAAACGGCATCCTCGGCATGGGCCCGGCGCCGCCGAAAGGGCAGGAAGACCCCGATCTCATCAATGCCGGGAAGCAGCCGGTGACGCTGCTCACGGGCGGCGCCTACTTCCATCATGCGGATTCATTCGCCATGATGCGGGGCGGCCACCTCGACTACTGCGTGCTGGGCGCCTTCCAGGTATCCGTCCGGGGCGACCTCGCCAACTGGCACACCGGTGGCAAGGACGCGATACCCGCCGTCGGCGGCGCGATGGACCTGGCCATCGGCGCAAAGAACGTCTATGTGATGATGGACCACCTGACCAAATCCGGCGAAAGCAAGATTGTTCTTAACTGCACCTATCCGCTCACAGGACTGGCCTGCGTCAACCGCGTCTATACCGACCTCGCGGTCATCGAGGTGAGTACGCAGGGTCTGGTCGTGCTGGACGTGGTGGACGGGTTGCCCTTCGCCGAACTCGCGCGGCTCACCGGGACGCCGCTCACCGACGGCACCGCGGGACGCGCTGCCGGCTGAAAGGAATCTGCACATGATCGATGCCTATATCTGCGACGCGATTCGCACGCCCTTCGGCCGCTACGGCGGCGCACTCGCCACCATCCGACCCGACGACCTGGGTGCGATTCCGATCAGGGCACTGATTGAGCGCAATGCCGGCGTGGACTGGGCTGCGCTCGACGACGTGATCTACGGCTGCGCCAACCAGGCGGGCGAGGACAACCGCAACGTCGCGCGAATGTCCTCGCTGCTTGCCGGGCTGCCCGCCGAGGTTGCCGGTGCGACGGTCAATCGCTTGTGCGGTTCGAGCCTCGACGCCATCGGCATCGCCGCGCGCGCCATCAAGAGCGGCGAAACCGAGCTGATGATTGCCGGCGGCGTGGAGAGCATGACCCGCGCGCCGTTCGTGCTCGCCAAGGCGGACAGCGCATTCTCGCGCGCCGCGAAGATCGAGGACACGACCATCGGCTGGCGTTTCGTCAACCCTCTGATGAAGGCGCAGTACGGAATCGACTCGATGCCGGAGACTGCCGAGAATGTCGCGCGGGAATTCGGCATCGCCCGTGCCGACCAGGACGCGTTTGCGCTGCGCAGCCAGGAACGCGCCGCCGCCGCGATCGCCGCCGGCCGCCTGGCCGAGGAAATCGTGCCGGTGACGCTGCCTTCGCGGAAGGGGGACCCGGTGACATTCGCGCAGGACGAGCACCCGCGCGCAACAACGCTGGAGGCGCTGGCGAAATTGAAGGGCATCGTGCGTCCCGACGGCAGCGTTACCGCAGGCAATGCCTCCGGGGTCAACGACGGCGCCTGCGCGGTGCTCATCGCCTCTGCAGACGCGGCGAAGCGCCATGGCCTCACGCCCCGCGCGCGCATCGTCGCCTCCGCGGTCGCCGGAATCGCGCCGCGCATCATGGGCTTCGGGCCGGCGCCGGCATCGCGCAAGGCGCTCGCCAAGGCGGAACTGACCATCGCCCAAATGGACGTCATCGAACTCAACGAGGCCTTCGCGGCGCAGGCACTCGCCGTCACCCGCGACCTTGGCCTTCCGGACGACGCGCCGCAGGTCAATCCCAACGGCGGCGCCATCGCGCTGGGCCACCCGCTGGGCGCGAGCGGCGCGCGGCTGGTCACCACCGCGCTCTACCAGTTGCAGCGGGGTGGCGGCCGCTATGCGCTCGCCACCATGTGCATCGGCGTCGGGCAAGGCATCGCGCTCATCATCGAGCGAGTCTGATTCATCACCATTTCGCGACGGGTTCACAATAGCGTCGTTTCCCGGTACCGGCCCCGGGCAACCGCCGCGGCCCCGATCACCTTCTGGAAATCACCATGCCCATTGCCGACCTCGCCTCCGGACGCATCCACTATCGCCTTGATGGCAGGTCGGACGCGCCGGTCCTGATGTTCTCCAACTCCCTCGGCGCCGATCTGTCAATGTGGGAGCCGCAGGTCGCCGCGCTCGCGCCGCGGTTTCGTATGCTGCGCTACGACACCCGCGGCCACGGCGGGTCGGCCGCGTCACCCGGGCCGTACGCAATCGCGCAACTCGGCGGTGACGTCGTGGCGCTGCTCGATCACCTCGAATTGTCGCGCGTGCATTTCTGCGGCCTGTCGATGGGCGGCGCGATCGGCCAGTGGCTCGCGCTGCATGCGCCGCATCGACTCGACCGCCTGGTGCTCGCCAATACCGCGGCAAAGTTCGGCACGCCGGAACTGTGGCGCGCGCGCGTCGACGCTGTGAACGCGGGCGGCGTGGCGGCCATCGCCGACGCGGTGCTCGGACGCTGGTTCACGGCCGGCTATGCCGCCCGCGAGCCGGCGATGCTGGCACGGATGAAGGCGATGATGACAGCCGTTCCTGCCGCCGGCTACGCCTCTTGCGCCGCTGCGGTGCGCGATGTCGATCTGCGCGGCGACCTCGGCCGGATCGCGACGCCGACGCTGGTCATCGTCGGCACCCACGACATGGCGACACCGCCCGCCGACGGCGCGTTGCTGGTTGCCGGCATTCCGGGCACGCGGCGCATCGAACTCGACGCCGCGCACATATCCAACATCGAGGCCGAGGGCGCGTTCAACGCGGCGCTGACCTCGTTCCTCGACTGACAGGGAGACTGCGACCGTGGACGATTCCGAACGTTACGACAAGGGCCTGGCCGTGCGCCGCGCCGTCCTTGGCGACGCGCATGTCGACCGCTCGCTCCAAAGCCGAACCGCCTTCAACGCGGAGATCCAGGACCTCATCACCCGTTTCGCCTGGGGCGAGGCCTGGACGCGGCCAGGCCTCCCGCGGCAATCGCGCAGCCTGATCACGCTGGCCATGCTGATCGCCCTCAACCGTCCGGACGAGTTCCGGCTGCACCTGCGCGGCGCAGTGAACAACGGCGTCAGCCGCGACGAGATCAAGGAAGTCCTGCTGCACAGCGCGATCTACTGCGGCGTGCCTGCCGCCAACAGCGCCTTCCATTGGGCGCAGGAAGTCTTCGACGCGATGGACGCGAAGCGCTGATCGCACCTGGTCCGGACGGCGGACGCCCGCGCGATCAAATCAGTTCCACCGGCCGCTGCTCACGATGCGTGGCGACATCTGCCTGCCGGCGCCGTTTTCTCGCTTGAAATAGCGGAAGCGCCGGCGCCGGTTTGGCGCTGTTTGCCTTCCGGTCCGATGGCAACACGGTAAACTGCCTGTCGTCCCGTGCCTTCCTCAATGCCCACACTCGCCGAAATCGAGTCCGCCGCGCAGCACGTCTACGCGGCGATGCCCCCGACGCCCCAGATTGCGTGGCCGCTGCTCGCGCAACGCGCCGGTTGCGAGGTCTGGGTCAAGCACGAAAACCACACGCCCACCGGCGCCTTCAAGGTCCGCGGCGGCCTGAACCTGCTCGCCGGGCTTGCCGCCGAGCCCGAACGGGTTGCCGGCGTCATCAGCGCCACCCGCGGCAACCACGGCCAGAGCCTCGCTTGCGCCGCGCGCCGGCACGGCCTCGCCTGCACCATCGTCGTACCCCACGGCAACTCGCGTGACAAGAATGCGGCGATGCGCGCCTTCGGTGCGGAATTGATCGAGTACGGCCGAGACTTCGACGAGGCGCGCGAACACGCCGCGGAGCTCGCGCGCGAGTCCGGCCTGCGCTTCGTCGGGCCCTTCCATCCGGCGCTGGTGACCGGAGTCGCGACTTATGCGCTGGAACTATTTCGCGGCGCGCCGGCGCTCCACACCGTATTCGTGCCCATCGGCTGCGGCTCGGGCATCTGCGGGCTCATCGCTGCGCGAGACGCGCTGGGACTCGAGACAAAGATCGTCGGCGTCGTCTCGGCGAATGCCAACGCCTACGCTCAATCGTTCCGGTCGCGGTCCATCGTCGAGACGCCGAGTGCCGATACCATCGCCGACGGCATGGCGGTGCGCGTGCCCGTTCCTGCGGCGCTGGAGACCATCTGGCGCGGCGCGCACGATGTCGTGGAAGTCACCGACGAAGAGGTAGCGGCGGCGGTTCGCGCGTATTTCGACGACACGCACCAGCTCGCCGAAGGCGCCGGCGCCGCGCCGCTTGCAGCGCTGCTCAAATCACCGCAGCGTGAGGGCAAACGGATGGCGCTGATTCTTTCCGGCGGCAACATCGACCGGGGACAATATCGGCGCATGCTGAATGGTGATTCTTGACGCGTCAGGCGGAAGTTGCCGGAACAGCAGCCCGGATGACGACCCCGCATGACCGTGCCGCTGGAATGTCCCACCCCGCATTGCGCATCAACCCTGCATACCGGAGGCTCATCGGATGAACGACGCAACGACCAATCCACTGATCGAGGACCTCGGCACCAATCCTCTGCCGCAGGCCTGGGACGGTCCGTTCGGCCTGCCGCCTTTCGCGCGCATCCGCGCCGAAAATTTCGCGCCGGCCTTCGCCGTGGCGATGGACCAAAACCTGCGCGAGATCAGAGCGATCGCCGACAACGCGGCAGCGCCGGACTTCGAAAACACCGCTGTAGCGCTCGACCGCAGCGGACGCCTGCTGACGCGTATCAGCATGCTCTTTTTCAATCTCGCTGCCTCGCAGACTTCGCCGGCGTTGCAGGCCGCCGAACGCGAGGTCGTGCGACGACTCGCCGCGCATCATGCGGCCATCTGGTTGAACGAGGATCTGTTCGCACGCTTCGACGCGCTGCACCGACATCGCGGCGATCTGGGGCTCGACCCGGAAGAGTTGCGTCTGCTCGAACGCTTCCATCTCGATTTCACGCTGGCCGGCGCCCGACTTTCCGCCGCTGCACGCAAGCGTGTTGCCGAGATCGACGAACGCCTCGCGGGGTTGTACGCGCAGTTCCGCCAGAATCTGCTGGCCGACGAAGCCGCGTGGAGTCTGAGACTTGAAGACGAGCGCGATCTCGCGGGCCTGCCCGTGGACCTGCGCAATGCGGCCAGCTCGGCGGCAAAGCAACGAGGACTGACCGACGCCTGGGTGATCACGCTGTCGCGTTCGCTGGTCGTTCCGTTTCTGACCCATTCCCGCCGGCGCGACCTGCGTCAGCGCGCGTTCGAGGCGTGGACGCGGCGCGGCGAACACGACGGTGACCACGACAATCGGCCGATCATGCGGGAAATTCTGGCGCTGCGCGGAGAACTCGCCCGCCTGCACGGCCATGCAAGCTTTGCGGACCTGGCGTTGGTCGACCGCATGGCCGGCACACCGGCCGCGGTGAATGGCCTGCTAACCCGGGTCTGGGAGCCCGCGAAGGCCAAGGCGGCCCTTGAGCTCGAAGCGCTGCGCGCCGCCGCGTGCGACGCCGGCGAACCGGTCGAAATCGAGCCCTGGGACTGGCGCTACTTTGCCGAGAAGGTTCGCGAAACGCAGTTCGATTTCGACGAGTCCGCCGTCAAGCCGTATTTCTCGCTGGAACGGATGCTCGATGCCGCTTTCGACTGCGCGCAACGCCTGTTCGGCATCCGTTTCGTGCAACGAACCGATCTCGCCCTCTACCACCCCGATGTGCGCGCCTACGAGGTCCGCGACCGCAGCGACGGCCTTGTCGGGCTGTTCCTGTCGGACAACTTCGCACGACCGACCAAGCGCGGCGGCGCCTGGATGAGCGCCTATCGCGTGCAGTCGCGCGTCGACGGCAACGTCGTTCCGATCATCGTCAACAACAACAATTTCGCCAAGGCTCCGGAAGGGGAGCCGACGCTGCTGTCCGCCGACGACCTGCGCACGCTGTTCCACGAATTCGGACACGGCCTGCATGGATTGCTATCCGACGTGACCTTCGAGAGCCTGTCCGGCACCCGCGTCCTGCGCGACTTCGTCGAGCTGCCATCTCAGATCTTCGAGCACTGGGCGTTCGAGCCGGAAGTATTGCGCCGGCACGCGCTGCATTGGCAGACCGGCGAACCGATTCCCGAGGCGCTGCTGCAACGCTTCCGCAACGCCATGCAATTCAACCAGGGTTTCGAGACCGTCGAATACACCGCCTGCGCGCTGGTCGACATGGCGCTGCACGCGCTGGCGGATTCGTCGAATGTGGACATCCCTGCTTTCGAGCGGGACGAGCTTGCGCGCATCGGCATGCCAAGGGAAATCGTGCTACGGCACCGCCTGTCGCACTTCAACCACATCTTCGGCGGCAACGGCTATTCGGCCGGCTATTACGTCTACATGTGGGCGGAGGTGCTCGACGCGGACGGCTTTACGGCATTCACCGAGGCCGGAAATGTCTTCGACCCGACCGTGGCGCAACGCCTGCGCAGATTCATCTATTCCACGGGCGGCACGCTCGACCCTGTGGCAGCCTATCGCGCGTTTCGAGGCCGCGACGCATGTGTGGAACCGATGCTGGCGAAGCGCGGCCTGTCCGTCTAGCGGGACGCAGTCCCGGTCGGATTGACGGCATCCATGTAGATGCCGGGCAACGCGATTTCCTGTGTCGTGGCGGCGAGGTACGCCGCCGCGCGCCCCGGCGCGAAATCGGCAGCCATCGGAATTGCCCGCCCGAATTTCGGCGGCGCGCCGACCTGCGACTGGCTAGAATCGGTCCCATGTCGTTCCTCCCAGCTCCCACGACCATGTACCGCGCCTTCGTCCGCCGCGACCCGGCCTACGAAGGCGTCTTCTGGCTGGGCGTGCGCACCACCGGCATCTTTTGCCGTCCGACCTGCCGCGCGCGCACGCCCAATCGGGAAAACGTGGAATTCTTCGGCGCCCCTTCCGAGGCGCTGCATGCGGGCTATCGGCCCTGCCGCAAGTGCCGTCCGCTCGACCAGGGTCGCAAGCCGCCGCCGGTGGTCGAACGCCTGCTGCTCGCCGTGGAAACCGAACCCGGCCGCCGCTACCGCGACGCCGAACTGCTCGAACTCGGCATCGATCCTTCCACCGCCCGCCGCCACTTCAAGGCCTATTGCGGCATGACGTTTCAGGCCTACCACCGCGCGCGACGCATGGGCCTTGCGTTGCTCGACATCAGAAAGGGAAAGACCGTGCTCGACGCGCAACTCGACCAGGGCTTCGAATCCGGCAGCGGCTTTCGCGAAGCCTTCAATCGCCTCGTCGGCGCCGCGCCGTCGCGCGCGCAGGATATCGGCGTGCTGCAGGCAAGGTGGCTGGAAACGCCACTGGGCGCGATGCTGGCCCTGGCCGACGACCGCGGCCTGCATCTGCTCGACTTCGTCGACCGCCGCGCTCTCGAGCGTGCGCTGCAGATGCTGCAGCGGCGCCTGCGCGCCCGGGTGCTGCCCGGTGCGCACCCGTATCTGGCGCAGATCGATGGCGAACTCGCCGAGTATTTTTCCGGTACACGACGCACGTTCGACACGCCGGTGGTACTGACCGGCTCCGCGTTCCAGACGGCGGTGTGGCAGGCGCTGCAGACGATTCCGGCGGGAGAGACGCGCTCCTACGCCGAACTCGCGCGCATGATCGGGCAGCCGAAGGCGGTGCGCGCCGTCGGCCGCGCCAACGGCGACAACCGGCTGTCGATCATCGTGCCCTGCCACCGGGTGATCGGCGCCGACGGCGCGCTGACCGGCTACGGTGGCGGTCTGGCGCGCAAGCAGAAGCTGCTCGACCTCGAGCAACCCGGCAGCGGCAGCTAGCGCGACGGCGTCTGCCCGCGTCCCGCGGTCAGACGAGATCGCCCGCCGGACCCAGCACCTGCTCGCGCAGTTCCTTGTACCGGGGCAGTTGCGGGGGGTAGATGCAGATGTACTTCACCTGTGCCGCCTGCAGGCAGCGCTGCTTGATGACCTCCAGCTTCTGATCGCGCGGATTGACGACCTGATCGGGCTCTTTTGCGTCGACGATTGCGATGATGGTCATGTCGCGGTCGCAGACCACGAAACCCACATGCTGATTGGCGATCTTGCGAAATGCGCGCAGGCGTTCCATTCCTTGCGGGCCGATCTTCACCTGCAGTACGTCCGCGAGCCGCACCCGCGCGAATATCTCGTTGCGCGGAAAGGCTGCCTTGAGCAACAGGTAGACGACGCTTTCCGCCTTGGTCAGAAAGCGTGGGCGCAGCAGGTAAAGGCCAGGCAACTCGGCGGAGGACAGCAGACGCGTGGTCTCGCCTTCGGTCCATTGCGCAACGGTATTTGGCGGATCACCGCCGCCGGGGATCGCGCCGCGGCCCTGGCGGTTGCGCCGCACGAGGCCAATGACCACGGTGATCACCAACGCGGCTATGACCAGCCCGAAAAGGACGCCGGACGTCATCAGGGCCGAACCAGACACGGTGTCGTCGGCTTGTGCGCCACAACGACTTTAAGTTGACCGCGATCGCGCAAGAGCTTTCCCCTATAATTCTTTGTAGTGTAAAGCATTTTGCCTTGCAAAATGCAACCGCGGCGACGGTCGGATGGCGCCGGGCAGTCGCAAGTTGGCGTCAAGGGACGCCGGAAACCCTGTCGGGGCAGGGGTTTGCGGCCCGGAGCGCCCCCGATCCGGGCATGACGCCAACTCTTGCGGAGCCAGATCGGGTCGGCGCCCGAGTGTAGCGCCTGCGCAACATCGACCCCGGGAGGCATTTCCGTTCGCGCCCCGCCCCGCCGTCCGGGACCCCCGCCATGCCTCCCGATTCCCCGGCCGCCATGACAAAGCCCGGCGCGAGGCCGGGCTTTGTCGGTACAACCACGGGGGTGCGAACCCGCGCGGGAAAGGCCGAACAGTTACATGTCCATGCCACCCATGCCGCCCATGCCGCCCATGCCGCCCATGTCGCCACCGCCGGACATTCCCTTGTCGTCCTTCGGCAGCTCGGCAACCATTGCATCGGTCGTGAGCATCAGCGACGCGATCGAAGCGGCGTTCTGCAGCGCGAAACGCGTTACCTTGGTCGGGTCGAGCACGCCCATTTCAACCAGGTCACCGTACTCGCCGGTGGCCGCGTTGAAGCCATAATTGCCCTTGCCGTCCACGACCTTGTTGACGACGACCGACGGCTCGTCGCCGGCGTTGGCGACGATCATCCGCAGCGGCTCCTCGATCGCGCGCAGCACGATCTTGATGCCGGCTTCCTGATCGGCATTCGAACCCTTGAGTCCCTTCAGGTTGCTGCGCGCGCGCAGATAGGCCACGCCACCACCGGCGACGATGCCTTCCTCGACTGCCGCACGCGTTGCGTGCAGCGCGTCTTCGACCCGCGCCTTCTTCTCTTTCATTTCGACTTCGGTCGCGGCGCCAACCTTGATCACCGCGACGCCGCCGGCGAGCTTGGCCACGCGCTCCTGCAGCTTTTCCTTGTCGTAGTCGCTGGTGGCGTCCTCGACCTGCTTGCGGATGTTCTTCACCCGCGCCTCGATCGAGGCCTTTTCACCGCCGCCGTCGATGATCACGGTGTCTTCCTTGCCCACTTCGATCTTCTTGGCGTGGCCGAGATCCTTCAGCGTCGCGTTCTCGAGCTTCAAACCCAGCTCTTCGGCGATGACGGTTCCACCGGTCAGGACCGCGATGTCTTCCAGCATGGCCTTGCGGCGGTCACCGAAGCCCGGCGCCTTGACGGCGGTGGTCTTCAGGATGCCGCGGATGTTGTTGACGACCAGCGTGGCGAGCGCTTCGCCATCGACGTCTTCGGCGATGATCAGCAGCGGCTTGCCGGCCTTGGCGACCTGCTCGAGCAGCGGCAGCAGATCGCGGATGTTGCTGATCTTCTTGTCGTGCAGGAGGATGTACGGGTCCTCGAGGAACGCGGCCTGCTTGTCCGGGTTGTTGATGAAATACGGCGAGATGTATCCACGGTCGAACTGCATGCCCTCGACCAGGTCGAGCTCATTCTCGAGGCCCTTGCCGTCTTCGACGGTGATCACGCCTTCCTTGCCGACCTTGTCCATCGCCTCGGCGATGGTCTTGCCGATCGACTCATCGGCGTTGGCCGAAATCGCGCCGACCTGGGCGATTTCCTTGCTGGTGCTGCAGGGCTTGCTGATCTTCTTCAGTTCTTCGACGATGGCGATGACCGCCTTGTCGATGCCGCGCTTCAAATCCATCGGGTTCATGCCCGCGGCAACGAACTTCATGCCCTCGGACACGATCGACTGGGCGAGCACCGTCGCCGTCGTCGTGCCGTCACCGGCGACGTCGGAGGTCTTGGAAGCGACTTCCTTGAGCATCTGCGCGCCCATGTTCTCGAAGCGGTCCTTCAACTCGATTTCCTTGGCGACCGACACACCATCCTTGGTGATCGTCGGCGCGCCGAAGCTGCGCTCGAGCACGACATTGCGGCCCTTGGGGCCCAGGGTGATCTTGACGGCGTTGGCGAGTATGTTCACGCCATTCACCATCCTGTTACGTGCGTTCTCGCCGAAGCGGACGTCTTTGGCTGCCATGATTTCCTATCTCCTGAAACTTTGAATTCTGTTGGGGGTGACGATGCTGCCGGTCAGCCGACGATGCCGATGATGTCGTCTTCGCGCATGTGGAGGTAATCGGCGCCTTCCAGCTTGAATTCCTGGCCCGAATACTTGCCGAAGAGCACCTTGTCGCCGGCCTTGACGCCCATCTTGACGAGCTTGCCGCTGTCGTCGGTCTTGCCCGGTCCGGCGGAGATCACTTCGCCCATCGAGGGTTTTTCTGCAGCGGTGTCCGGGATGACAATGCCGCCGGCGGATTTGCGCTCTTCTTCGAGCCGCTTGACGATCACGCGATCGTTTAAGGGACGCAGTTTCATGGTTAGCACTCACTCCAAGTAAGAATTATTCGGAAAAACAATGCCTTACGTATGAAAATCGGGCGTGGCCAGCATTTGGACCACGCCAACGGAAGACCACGCAGGTTGTCACGAGCGCCTTGTTAGCACTCATCGCCAACGAGTGCTAATAATACGGGCGGAGGCTGGCTAAATCAACCCCCGGGGGATTCAGGCAACCTGGGAACGCCCGAACGCATCGGGCGACGGAGCCCATCGCCAGGCGGGGGCGCCGGCCCGCGTCATGGGCCGCGGCCCGCCGCGGCGGACCGCGGTGCAAGCCAGAAGTAGCGGCGCGAGGAACGCTACTTCTTCGCGTCCTTTTTCGCCGGCACGGCCGGCTTCGCCACGGCTGCCTTCGCTGGCGCACTGGCTGGCGCAGCGGCGGCCTGGTGCTCGACGTTGAGGTTCACCTCGGGCCAGCTGCGGCCATGGCAGGCCGGGTTCGAGCAGAAACTGCCACCGTCCTTGCCCCAGTTGATCGGGCCATGACACGCCTTGCAGGAATCGTCGAGATTGGTGCGATGCTCGCGCATCCAGTTCGGCTCGTCGTGCGACGGTGGCGGCGTCAGGTCAGGACTCACCGTCGACGCAACCGTCTTCCTGCTGCCGTCGATGCTCACCTGCGGCAGGTCGTGACATAGCGTGCATTGCAGACGGATCGCCTCACCCTTGTCGTTGAAATGCTTGCCGTCGTGGCAGCGGAAGCAGCCGGGGAAGTCCTTGTGTCCGACGTGGTTGGGAAACGACTTCCAGGTGAGATCCTTGGCCTCGAATTCCGATAGCTTCAGTATGTCGAGCATCGACTGACTGAACTGATCCTCGGCCTCTTTCACTTCGGGCTTCATTTCGCCCTTCGGTTGCGCCTCGGCGATGATCTTCTGGAAATTCGGGACCTGTTGCTCCAGCGGCCCGTGCAGCGACGAAGCCTTGTCGATGATCGCCACCGCGCGTGCCTTGATCGACGGCAATTCGCGGCTGATGCGCCCATCCTGGATCGCGTGGTCGACGCGGTCCGCCGGGTTGACGAATGGGTGACCCGAAGCGTTATGGCAGTCGGTGCAGTCCATCTTCCGCTTGGGCTTCTGGTCCATCTCGGCGCGTCCGACCTTGCTCGAGGCGTCGAAATACTCAACCGACTTGCCGTCCTTGTCGGTGATGCGCACCCAGGGAATCGTGCGCTTCTGCAAATCGTCGGACACGTATTCGACGTTCTGCTCGACGTGCCAGTGGATGCCGCGCGTCGACTTCTCGCGCGCCTCGCCGGCGCCGGTGTGCACGACGAGCTTGGTGCGCACCTCCGTATTCTTCGCGTCGGCCTCGTAATGAACCATGGTGCGGATCTTGTCCGAGTGGTTCATCGATGGCCAGTGGCAACTTTCGCACGAATCGCGCGCCGGACGCAGCGTCGTGGCGGCAAGCGGCCGCGTGTAGCCGGTGATCATGCCGAGCAGCTCATGGTAGTGCCCCATCTTGAGCGTCATCAGCTGCAGCGTCGGCAGCCGGCCCATGTGACATTCGACGCATTGGACACGCGCATGCGACGCCACTGCATAGGCGCGCGGTTCCTCGGGGTGCACCGCGTGGCAGTTGTTCGTGCAGAACGCGTTGCTGTTGCTGTATTCCCACGCGACGATGCCGCCGGCACCGAGCAGCGCGAGCGCGAGGCCGCCCAGGACCAGCGTGGTGACCGTACCCAGCATCAGCGTGCGTCGACCCAGCGTGATCTTCATCGTCTGCTCCCTTTTCCGGCGTCAACGGAACCAGCAGTCCCGCTGCCGACAAGACCGCCGGCGCCACATTCACCAAAGCAGGCCGCTTCGCCCACCCGTTCCGACCGTGCCCACCCGTGGCACTCGCCGGCAAACCATTGCCAAGACTAACGGAAGTTGCTGTAGACGATCAACACGATCGCCACGACGCCCAGCGTCAGCGCCGTTCCGCCCACGATCCACCCGAACCAGGTCGACTCCCTGGTCGGGGGCGTGGTCAGCTTCTCCTCCAGGCGCCCCTCCCTGGTCAGGCGATCGAATTCGATCCTCCGCTCGGCCTTGAGTTCATGTTCGGAGATCCGACCGGTGAAGATCACCGTATCCATCGGAAATTTCTCCGGCCGCAGGTGGCCGTTGAAGAAGTGGAACGTGAAGATGAAGCCGGCGGCAAGCAGCGCCTCCTCGCCGTGCACCAGCGCGGCAATGTTGAAGGCCCAGCCCGGCAGGAATTTCGAGAAGAACACCGGGAACCAGAGCAGCAGTCCCGAGCCGCCGATGATGAACATCCCCCAGAACACCGCCCAGTAGTCGAATTTCTCCCAGTAGGTCCAGCGGTCGAACTGCGGCCGCGGGCCGCGACCGACGAACCACTTGAGGTTGCGCCAGAAGTCGATCGCGTCCTGCGGCTGCGGGACCATCGAGTCGGCCCCCCAGAACATCGCCTTCAGACGGCCTCCGCTGAACGCCCTGAAAAAGACGAGCGCCACATGGCCGACGAACACGACGATCATCACGAACGCGCCTATCCGGTGGATGACGCCGGCGCTTTCGAAGCCGCCGAAGAACTTCGCCAGCGTCTGCGCCCAGGGCCGGTCCGCGTAGAGGAGCGGCAGGCCCGTCAGCGCGCAGCCGACGAAGGTCAGCATCAGGCATGCGTGCATGACGCGCTCGATCGCCGTGAACCGCCGGTAGTAGCGCCGGGCCGTGCCGGCCACGCCGCCGGCAGCCGTCGCGGCAGGATTGCCAGTTGCGATGGACATCAGTGCCTCTCCCCACTCTTGCTGTCGCCGCGGGCGAACCGTTCCCGCAGCGACCGGTAGAACCACAACACCGTGTGCACGCCGAAGAACGAGAACACGCCGATCAGCAGCATCTCCATCATCAGCGCGGCGTAGTAGTACAGCGGGCTGCGTTCCTTGTCGTGCTTGTTGGCGTGCGGATCGAAGCTGGCGAAGTTCGGGCCTGCTCCCGCATGGCATTTCTGGCAGGTCTTCAGCCGGTTCTGCGGCGAGATCGTCGACGCGGGATTGGACGCTGGCAGGACATCGTGCGCGCCATGGCAGGACGCACAGGTCGCCACGCGCGTGTAGCCGAGCGCGGTCACTTGTCCGTGGAACGTGTCGCGGTAGGTCTTCACATAATCGGCATGGCAGGTGCCGCACTCCTTGATCACGTCGAGTTGGAATTGCGCGACGTCGTGCCGCTGGATCGCGTGCGCGCTGTGGCAGTCGGTGCACCCGGGCGCAGCGAGCACGCCGTCCTGGCGCAGCTTGCCGTGCATGCCGCTGTTCCACGAGGCGAATTCCACCTGGTGGCAGGTGCCGCAGGTGCGCGGAATGTTCGCGCGCGACACACGGCTGGCATCGTCCGACTTCGGACGCATGTCGTGCGCCCCGTGGCAACTGGTGCACTCGGGGGCCGACGCCTTCGCCGCACCCTTCAGTGCCTTGCCGTGGATGCTGTCTTGGAACTTGCTGCCGATGTTGCCGCCGGGCAGCCCCCCTTTGGCGACGGTGGCCTCGTCGCCGTGGCAGCGCAGGCAGGTCGTCTCGAGATTGGCGTGATTCGTCCTGGACTTCGGATCCTTTACGCGCAGGATATCGTGGGTGCCGTGGCAGTCGGTGCAGCTTGCCGCCACCGCATTGCCGCCGCTGCGCGCCGCGCCGTGCACGGTCACGGCGTAATCCTTGACCGCCTTGTCGTGGCAGGCGCCGCAGTTGACCGGCTTCAGCTTGTCGGCATGCGGGATCTTGCTCGGCGAGGTATCGGTGTGGCAGGCGGTGCACTCGAGCTTGAGTTCACCATGCACGGATTTCGCGAATGCCGCGTCGTCGACGGCGATCGAGTTGCCTGCGGAGCCCTTTGCGTCCTTTTCACCATGACACATGAGGCAGGTAGCGTTGACGCCCGGGGCGGGCGTGGCGGCGACCGCCGCGACGGCGAATCCACCCAGCAGCAAGGCACAAAAGAGGCGTTGGATCGAGGCATGGTTCATAACGGGATTCCGGACGGCCAGGCGGCGCCAGGAAACCCGGCGCCGGAGTGACGACACTCCGCCCCGGTTCCTTGCGCCGGCCAAGAATCGCACGCACGCCCTTGCGGGGTGTTGACGTGGATCAACGGCGTCCGGACGCTGCGCGCCGGCACGCAGGAACCCTGCCGTGAAGGGATTTTCAGGGACCGACCTGCGCAGCGGCGCGACAGCGCCGGACCTGCCGCTGGCCGCGCCATTTCCGCTCGCACCCGCAAACCTACCGCCTGTAAGGGCGACCAACGCGGCGCATGCACACGCGCTATGGTTCCTTCCATCTACCGGAGTGCCCATGGCTCTGCTGCTTCCCCTCCATGTCGGACACCTGTCGATGCTGCGCACGCTCATCCGCAAGGGTGCGGCCGAGGGCAGCTTCGACCGCGATCTCGCCGGAAATTCGTCCTTGGCCGAAGATTTCTTCGACAAGCTCAAACGCGCACTGGTCGCCGGGTATTTCGTCGAAACCGACTCGCGCACCGGTCGCATCGACACGGTCGCAGTGCCGGGCTACGTCTTCTGGCCCGATGGCCGGAACAGCGGATCGGCGCCCGCCGGCTTCGGCCTGTTTCGCACCATCGATGACGGCGGCTACGAACTCTGGCTCGCAGGTCTCGAATTCGAGGAGCGGGGCGGAGGCCTGGGACGGGAGCTTATGACCGCGCTGCTGGCGACGCCGCCGGGGCAGAAGACCTGGGTGATCCGGATACCGCGCGAATCTCGCTATGCCGCGAAGGTCGGGCACCTGCTCGACGACCTGGGCTTCAGCGCCGCGGGCGACACGACGCGCATCCGCTGGTTCGTGCGTCGGGACGCGCCGGCGGAGCTCGCATCGCGTATCCGTGGCGCTACGCAGGCGATGTCGCCGCCCGCGGTCAACTGAGAAGTTTTCGCCCGCTTCCTCGCGCGTCCGCACGAGTGGCGTCGATGCGTGCGTCCGGGTTGCGCCCAGCCATCGTCACTGTGGCGCGATCGTGATAACGTAGGCGCAACGCCGTCGACCCGCCGCTCGCCATGCCTGAAGTGCTACCGCCCTCCGCACCCATGCCACCGTCGTCGCCAGCAACTGGCGTCCCGCGCGTCGTCGCAGCCGGCCGCGGTGCGGCATGGTGGGGCGAGGGTATCCGCCTGTTTTTTTCGAGCTTCTGGACCTGGCTCGGCATCATGGTCGTCTACGTCATCATCTCGCTGCTGATCGGCATGGTGCCCATGGTCGGTGATTTCGGGCACTGGCTGCTCACCCCGGTATTCATGGGCGGCATCATGCTTGGCTGCCGTTCGCTGAACCACGGCGGCACCCTGTCCGTCGCGCACCTGTTCGAGGGTTTTCAGAGTTCGCATTTCGTCCAACTGCTGATCATCGGCGCCGCCAACATCGCGCTCACCCTCGCAATCGGCTTCCTGGTTACTGCCGGCGTCCTGGGTGGCTTTCGCATTGCCGACTGGCGCGGCTTCGGCATGTCGGGCGACCCGCTCGGTGCGATGATGCATTCCATCGGCGCCGTCGGCGTTTCCGGCGTGTTGCTCGGACTGTTGGCAGTCGCCTTCGCGACGGTCATGGCGATGCTCAACTGGTTCGCCCCGGCGCTGGTGGCAATCGACGGCAGGACGGCGATCGAGGCGATGAAGCGAAGCTTCTCCTGCTGCGTCGCCAACTGGATTCCCTTCTCCGTCTACGGACTGGTCGGCATTGCGGTCGCCGTGGCCGTGCTGCTCCTGGTCGGCGGAGTCGGATTGCTGGTCGGCGCAGGGGCGATGTTCAGTGGCCAGGGCTTCGGCGCGGTCGTCGGTTTCGCTCTGCTCTTTGGCGTCCTCGCGGGAATATTCGCGCTGTTCATCGGGCCGGTGGTGTTCGGCTCGACCTACGCCGGCTATGCGGATACGCTTGCCGCAAACCGGAGCAACAGCCCCAAGCCTGCATGACGCTCGCCCTGGAAAAGCGTCAGTGCGCCTGCTCCCAATTGGCACCGACACCGACTTCGACGACAAGCGGCACACGCAGCCTGGTGACCTCGGTCATGTAGCCCGGCAGTTCGCGCATGATTCGATCGACTTCGGGCTCCGGGACCTCGAGCACCAATTCGTCGTGAACCTGCAGAAGGAGTTTGGTGGCAAGCCGCTCGCGATCGAGCCAGCCCTGCACCGCGAGCATTGCCAGCTTGATCAAGTCCGCGGCGGTGCCCTGCATTGGCGCGTTGATCGCCGCGCGCTCGGCCGCGGCCCGACGCGGCCCGCCTCCCGCCTTGATGTCAGCCAGCCATAAGCGCCGCCCGAATACGGTTTCCACATAGCCCTGTTCGCGCGCCAACTCACGGGTGCGCTGCATGTATTCCGCGACACCGGGATAGCGCGCGAAATAGCGGTCGATGAATTGCTGGGCGGCACCGCGCTCGATGCCCAGTTGCTGCGCAAGACCGAACGCCCCCATTCCGTAGATGAGTCCGAAGTTCACCGCCTTGATGTAGCGCCGCTGTTCCGATGTCACATCCTCCACTGCGACACCGAAAATCTCTCCCGCGGTGGCCCGGTGAATATCGCGCCCCTCGGCAAAGGCCTTCAGGAGCGTCGCGTCTTCCGACAGGTGGGCCATGATTCGCAGTTCGATCTGCGAATAGTCGGCCGAAACCAGCACGTGACCCGGCGGCGCGATGAACGCCTCCCGGATTCGACGCCCTTCGGCGGTGCGTACCGGAATGTTCTGCAGATTGGGGTCGCTGGACGCCAGGCGTCCGGTCACCGCCGTCGCCTGCGAAAACGTCGTGTGCACCCGCCCGGTGCGCGGATTGACCATCTGCGGCAGCTTATCCGTGTACGTCGACTTGAGCTTCGACACCGAGCGGTGCTCCAGCAACAATTTGGGCAGCGGATAATCACCAGCCAGTTCCTGCAGCACCTCCTCGTCGGTCGAAGGCTGTCCGGTCGCCGTCTTCTTGACGATGGGAAGGTTCATGCGCTGGAACAGAATTTCTCCCA
Source organism: Betaproteobacteria bacterium (assembly GCA_032123655.1). GTDB lineage: Bacteria > Pseudomonadota > Gammaproteobacteria > Burkholderiales > Casimicrobiaceae > VBCG01. Next base: position 10,147 of record JAQBEY010000055.1, on the reverse strand, counting down.
GTTGCTTGGGCGAGCCCAGGTTGAACGGCTGGCCTGCGAGTTGATAGGCCTGCTGTTCGAGGACAAGCACGCGTTCACCCAATTCGCGGCTCTGCTGCGCCAGGAGTTGCGCGTCGATCAGGATGCCGTTGCGTTCCATCCTGAACAACACTTCGCGCACCGGCATCTCGATCGCAGCGTAGACATGGTCGAGCTTCGCGTCGGCGGCAATCGCCGGATTTAGCGCATGATGCAGACGCAGCGTGACGTCGGCGTCCTCGGCGGCGTATTCGGTCGCCCGATCAAGCGCCACCTCGGCGAAGCCGATCCGATTCACGCCCTTGCCGGTCACCTCGTCATAGGTGATCGTCTTGACGTCGAGGTGCCGCCACGCGAGGCCGTCCATGTCGTGCGGCTTGTGTGCTTCCAGCACATAGGACTCGAGCAGCGTGTCGTGCGCAACACCGCACAGCACCAGTCCATCGTTGGCCAGTGCGTGCTGGTCGTACTTCAAATTCTGACCGAGTTTTTTCTTCGCCGGATCGGCAAGCCAGCCGGCGAGTCGCGCCAGCGTTGCCTCGCGAGGAAGCTGGTCGGGCACGCCGGCGTAACGATGATCGAGCGGAATGTAGCAGGCCAGTCCTGGTTCGACGCAGAGCGAGACGCCGACGATGCGTGCCTGCATCGGATCGAGGCTCGTCGTCTCCGTGTCGAACGAGGTCAGCTCGGCGCGATCGATGGTGTCGAGCCAACGGGCGAGTGTCGCTTCGTCCAGCACCGTCTCGTAGTGCTTTTTCGCCGGCGGCGGCGGCGCGCGGCTTGGCAGGGCGTCGGCAACGGGATCCCACCGTCTGCCGGCGTCGTCCTTCGCCGCGCGTGCGGCGATCGCCCCGGCGGGGTCGTCCCCGCCGGTATGCCCGCCGTCGAGGTCGCGCAGCCAGCCCTTGAATTCGAAGCGCTCGTACAGCGATTTCAATTTCGCCGCATCGGCGGGCACGATCGCCAGCTCCGCGGGCGCGACCGGCAAGTCGCAGTCCGTCTTGACGGTGAGCAGCCGTCGCCCTTCCGGCAGCCAGGTCAACGTCTCACGCAGATTGGCGCCAACCACGCCGCCGATCTCGTCCGCATGCGCCAGGATGTTGTCGAGGGTGCCGTATTTGGCGAGCCACTTGACCGCGGTCTTCGGCCCGACCTTGGCGACACCCGGCACGTTATCCACGGTGTCGCCGGTCAAGGTGAGCAGGTCGAGGATCTGATCGGCGCGTACGCCGAATTTCGCCACGACGCCCGCCTCATCCAGCGTCTCGTTGCTCATCGTGTTGACCATGCGGATCCGCGGCGTGACCAGTTGCGCGAGGTCCTTGTCCGATGAGGAGATGATCGTGTCGATGCCAGCCGCCGCCGCCCGCACCGCGAGCGTGCCGATGACGTCATCGGCCTCAACGCCCGCCACCATCAGCAGCGGCCAACCCTGCGCGCGCACCAGCTCGTGCAGCGGTGCGATTTGCGCGGCGAGGTCATCGGGCATCGGCGGTCGATTGGCCTTGTACTCCGGGTACCAGTCGTCGCGAAACGTCTTGCCCGGCGCATCGAATACCACGGCAAGGAAATCCGGCTTGCCGTCCTCGACAGTTCGGCGCAACATCGCCAGCACCCCGCGCAGCGCCCCCGTCGGCTCGCCCTTGCCCGTGCGCAGGTCAGGCAGCGCGTGATACGCGCGGTAGAGATACGATGACCCGTCCACCAACACGAGCGTAGGCATGCGCAAGACCCGCAAAATTCCGGAATTGATCGACCCGCACTCGCACAACACGACCAATGGCCAGGAGGCGTGGCGGGTGCTGGGGATTATGGCAGAGTTCACCGTCGCCACTGAACGTCTGCGCGGTATCCGGCCGGCGGTGAGTGTGTTCGGCAGCGCCCGCATCAAGGCCGGTCATCCCCATTACGAGAAGACGCAGGAGATCGCAAGGCGGCTGTCCGATGCGGGATTCTCGGTGATCTCGGGGGGCGGCCCTGGAATCATGGAGGCGGCCAATCGCGGCGCCCACGCCGGCGCGTCCCCGGCGATCGGCCTCAACATCATGCTGCCCTCCGAGCCGAGCGGCAATCCATTTCAGGATATCTCCGTCGACTTCCGCTATTTTTTCGCGCGCAAGATGATGTTCGTCCGATTCGCGTCGGCGTACGTGATCCTTCCTGGAGGCTTCGGCACGCTCGACGAACTTTTCGAGGTGCTCACCCTCGTGCAGACCGGCAAGAGCCGCCGCATCCCCGTCATTCTGGTTGGCGGCGATTACTGGCGCGGCCTGCTCGACTGGATGCGTGACAAACTGGTTGGCGAGGGAACGATCAACGCAGACGACATGGCGTTGATCGAGGTGATCGAGGATCCGGCAGCAATCGTCGAGGCGATCTTCACGTTCTACGAGAGCCGCGGCTTCGTGCCCAGTCGCGAGGAGCGCGAGAAGATGCTCAATCTCTGAGGCGGGCGCGACGCGGAGCAACGCGCGCGCCAACAAACACGTCACCCGCGGTCGTACCCGACGTGTTTGGTAGAATTGATGCTCTTCCCCGTGGATTTTCGTTTTCCCATGTCGCTTCTGCACTCCGGATTCGCCGTCTTCGTGGCGCTCGCGATCGCCGGGGCGGCAGGGGCACAGCCGGCGCCACCGAAGCTGCCTGACGCCGTGCCGCTCCCGCCGCCTCCGCCGGCCTATGCCGACGCCGATCCGGCGCTGGAACCGCAGGTCACGATCATTCGTCGCGACGGCGAGACAAACGAAGAGGTCCGCGTCAACGGTGAATTGCGCTACATCAAGGTGACGCCGCGCATAGGGCCACCGTACTATCTGGTACCGAGCGGTGGCGGCGCGACTTTCATCCGTCGGGAATCCCTCGACTTCGGATTGGTGCCACCAATGTGGCTGCTGTTTTCCTGGTGAGCTGATCCGTCACATCCCACTCGAGCCGACGCGCACCGAGGTGCGCGACCGCAACCCGCATGTCCGTCTACACTCCAGTCACCGCCCCTGAACTCGACGCCTGGCTCAGCCGCTATGCAGTGGGCAGCCTCGTCGACCTGCAGCCAATCGCCTCAGGAATCGAGAACACGAATTTTTTCGCGACGACCGAGCGTGGACGCTTCGTCCTGACCCTCTACGAGCGACTGCCCGCTGCCGAACTGCCGTTCTACCTCAATCTGATGGCGCATCTGGCGCGTGCGGGGGTTGCGGTGCCCGCACCGAAGCCCGATCGCACCGGCGCGCTGTTTTCGTTGCTCAACGGCAAACCGGCAAGCCTGGTCGTGCGAGTCGACGGGGCCCCACTGGAGCACCCTGACGCGCCGCATTGCGAACTCGTCGGTGCGGCGCTGGGCCGCCTGCACGTCGCCTCGCATACCTATCGCGCGCGTCTGGCCAACCGGCGCGGACCGGCGTGGTGGCGCCAGGCGGCGCGCGCCGTGAAGCCTTTCCTCGATCCGGACCAGACGGTGCTGCTCGATGCCGAGGTCCAGTTTCAGGCGGGTTTCGGTCGCGGCAGGTTGCCCAAGGGCGCCATCCATGGCGATCTCTTCTGGGACAACGTGCTCTTCACCGAGCGCACCGTGGCCGGGATCATCGACTTTGGTTTCGCCGCGACCGATTTCTACGTCTATGACCTCGCGATCACGGTGAACGACTGGTGTGTCTCGGACGCGGAGACGGGCGCACTCGACCCGGCGCTGGTCGCCGCGCTTGTGCACGCCTACAACGCGGTGCGACCACTTTCGCCAGACGAGCGCGAAGCGTGGCCGGCGCTGTTGCGCGCCGCGGCGCTGCGCTTCTGGCTCTCCCGGTTGTACGACCTGCACTTGCCGAGGCCGGGCGAGCTGATCCATGCCCACGATCCGGCGCATTTTGAACGCATCCTGCGCGATCGCGTGGGCAAGCCCGCGCGCCTGCCGGCGCAAGGAGCCCCGCGGTGAGTGGTGTGCCGCGCGAGTTCGTGTTCAACCGCTTCCCGGCTCGCCAGGGCGTGGTCTGGCTCGCCAACGCCTTTTCGATGTTCCGCCAGCAGCGGCTCGCCTGGGTGGTGCTGCTGCTTGCCTACTATCTTGCCCTCCTGCTCCTGCGCGCCGTCCCGTTCGCCGGTCCGTACGCGATGGCGGTGATGAAGCCCGTATTCGCGGTCGGCCTGCTCGCGGCCGCATGGACACAGGAACGCGGTTCTCCGCCCGGGTTGTCGCATCTGTTCCAGGGCTTCCGCACCAATGTCTGGGCACTGCTGCCGATCGGTGTGTTTTACGTGGTCGGTATGACGCTGGCGGTTTTCGCGTCGGCGCTGGTCGACGGCGGCAAGCTGCTCGATCTTCTGGAGGCGGGTGGCACGTTGACGGAGGAGACCCTCTCCGCCGCGCTCGCCGAGCCATCGCTGCAATTCGGAATGGTCTTTTCCGCGCTGCTCTCGATACCGGTGGTGATTGCCACCTGGTGGGCCCCGGCTCTCATCGTGTTCCAGGACGCCGGGCCCGGCGCCGCGCTGGCAGCGAGCCTGCGCGCGGCGCGCGCGAACTGGAAACCACTGGCAGTCTACGCGTTGGGTGTGTTCTTCTACGGCGTCATCGTTCCCGGACTCGCCATCGGCCTGCTATCGCTGGTGGCTCCGCCGCCCGCGGGCCAGGTCCTGGTCGTGGCGCTGCTGCTGCCGTATTCGCTGTTCTTCGCCGCGACCTTGCACATCTCCGATTACGTGAGCTACCGCGACGTGTTTCACGCGGGGGAGACGCTCGCGCCGCTGCCTCCGACGGCTTGACCGGGCGCCAAACAGGCGCCCCTTACGCGGCCTCGAGCTTGGCGTACTCGAGCGCGAGCCACTTCACCCCCGCGTCGCGGAAGTTGACCTGGACGCGCGCGTCGGTGCCCCGACCTTCGGCATCGATGATCACGCCGGCGCCGAATCGCGCATGCCTTACGCTCTGACCGATTCGCCATGCCGGTGCCGGTGGCGTCGCCTGCGGCGCGGAGGAACTCTGCCCCCAATCGGCGACGTCGTACCCGGCGGCGCGGCGCCGGTGCGGCGACAGCCATTGCAACAGGTCCGGAGGTAGTTCGCTGACGAAGCGCGAAGGAATGTTGTATCGCGTCTGGCCGTGCAGCATTCGCGACTGCGCGTGGGTCAGGTACAACCGGCGGCGCGCGCGGGTGATCGCGACATACATCAGCCGGCGCTCTTCCTCGAGTCCATCGGCCTCGGACAGACTGTTTTCGTGGGGAAACAGGCCCTCTTCCAGACCGGTGACGAAGACCGTGTGAAATTCGAGCCCCTTCGCCGAATGCACCGTCATCAGTTGCAGCGCCGGCCGGCCCTCGGCCGCCTGCGTATCGCCTGCTTCCAACGCTGCATGCGCAAGAAATGCGGTCAGCGAATCGGTGGCGCCTTCCATGACGCCGTCCGCGGGCGACGACACCTCCGGATCGACGCGATCGGAGAGCATTGGCGCGTCTGCGGCCAACTCGGACTCGCGCACGAAGCCATCGGCGGCGGTGACCAGTTCCTCGAGATTCTCGACGCGGTCCTGCCCATCCTTCTCGGCCTTGAAGTGGGCGAGCAGGCCGGATCTCTCGACGACATGCTCCACCGCTTCGGGCAGCGGCAACGTGCGGGTCTGTTCACGCAACCCCTCGATCAACCGAACGAATGCGGCGAGCGCGGTGCCCGCCTTCCCGGACAGCGAACCCGAGGCCGCCGTTTGCCACAGCGACGCGCCCTGGCCGCGCGCAGCGTCCTGCAATTGCTCGAGCGTGCGCGCGCCGATGCCGCGAGGAGGAAAATTGACCACGCGCAGGAAGGCGCCGTCATCGTCCGATTGCGCGATGAGCCGGAGGTAGGCCAGCGCGTGCTTGACCTCGGCGCGCTCGAAAAAGCGCATGCCCCCATACACGCGATAGGGCAGGCCGGCGCCAAAGAGCGCGTGCTCGAGGACGCGCGACTGCGCGTTGGAGCGATACAGGAGCGCGACCTGGTCGAGCGCGATCCCGTCGGCGTCAAGACCCTTGACCACATCGACGATGAACGCCGCCTCGTCACGATCCGTGGGCGCCGCAAAGGCGCGCACGGGCTCGCCCTCACCCTCGCTGGTCCACAGATTCTTGCCCAGTCGAGCCTGGTTGTGCCGGATCAACGTGTTGGCGGCATTGAGAATGTGCCCGTGCGACCGGTAATTCTGCTCGAGCTTGATCAGCCTGACCGGCGCGTCCGGCGTTGCGAAATCGCGCTCGAACTGGCGCATGTTGGCAACCTTGGCGCCCCTGAACGCGTAGATCGACTGGTCGTCATCACCCACTGCAAGAACTGCCGCATCCGAGCCTGCCAGCAGGCGCAGCCACTTGTACTGCAGTGTGTTGGTATCCTGGAACTCGTCGACGAGCAGATGTGAGAAGCGCCGCTGGTAATGCCCGCGAAGCGCGTCGTTGCCGACGAGCAGCTCGTAACTCCTGAGCATCAATTCGGCGAAATCGACCACGCCCTCACGCTGGCACATCGCGTCGTACAGCGCGTAGTGCTCGACCTGCCGGCGCGTCAGTTCGTCGTTCGCCTCGACCATGTTCGGCCGCAGGCCCTCCTCTTTGGAACCCGCGATGAACCATTGCAGCTGCCTTGGCGGATAGCGATCGTCGTCGATGCCATGCGTACGGTACAGACGCTTGATCAGCGACAACTGGTCTTGCGTGTCGAGAATCTGGAAGAGCTGCGGCAGATTGGCGTCGCGATGGTGAGCACGCAGCATCCGGTTGCACAGTCCGTGGAAGGTGCCGATCCACATGCCGCGCGTGTAGACGGGCGTCACCGCCGACAGGCGCAGCAGCATCTCCTTGGCCGCCTTGTTGGTGAAGGTGACGGCAAGGATCGACAGCGGGCCGGCCTGGCCGGTGCCGAGCAGCCAGGCGATGCGCGTGGTGAGTACCCGGGTCTTGCCGCTGCCCGCGCCGGCGAGCACCAGCGCCGAGACGTGCGGCAAAGTCACGGCTTCGAGTTGCTCGGTGTTCAGATTTTCGAGAAGTGGGTTGATGGCCATGGAAATCGCGGTGGGGAGTACCGATGATAGCCGAGCCCGTCGGGTCACGACCCTCGGGCTCCCGGCTATAATCGCGCGTCACCCTTGTCATCCCATCGATCGCCCCCATGCCGCGCGCCTCCGCCGGTCCACCCGCCGCCAACGCCGCCAACCTGCGCGCCTTCGTCCACCTGATCCGGTCGGCGGCACCGTACGTGCACGCCTTCCGTGGCCGGACCTTTGTAATCGCCTTCGGTGGCGAAGTGGTCGCGGACGACGAGTTTCTCGGTGTGATTCACGATCTCAATCTGCTGCACAGCCTGGGCATCGGCCTAGTCGTCGCGCACGGCTGCCGGCCGCAGGTCGAGGCCATTCTGGAGGCGCAGGGCATTCCCAACAGGTATGCGGAGGGCGTGCGCATCACCGATACCGACGCCATGGACTGCGTGCTGGAAGCCGCCGGGCAGGTCCGTGCGCGCATCGAGGCGCTGCTGTCGCTTGGCCTTGCCAATTCGCCGATGGCTGGCGCGCGCAATCGCGTGTCCAGCGGCAACTATCTGACCGCCAAGCCAAAGGGCGTGGTCGACGGCATTGACATGCAGTTGACGGGCGAGGTCCGTCGCATCGATACCGAGGCGATCCAGCAGCGGCTCGACGACGGCGACATCGTGCTCATCTCGCCCATCGGCTATTCGCCGACCGGCGAAATCTTCAACCTGACGGTCGAGGAGGTGGCAACGCAGGTCGCGGTCCGGCTGGAGGCGGACAAGCTGGTGTTCCTGATCAACGCCGACGGCGTGCGCAACGGGCGGCGTCAGCTGCTCCCGGATCTGTCGACCACCGAAGCCGAAGCATTGCTGACCAAGCGGGAAAAGCTGGCGCCGGATGTGCAGCTTTACCTGCCCGCCGCGATCCGTGCCTGCAACAACGGCGTCAAGCGAGCGCATCTTATTTCGCGTCGCCTCGATGGCGCGCTGCTGCTTGAGCTGTTCACGCGCGACGGCGTGGGCACGATGATAGCGTCGACGGCTTTGGCGCATATGCGCAATGCGACGATCGACGATGTCGGTGGCATTCTCGCAATCATCGAACCGCTCGAGGAGCAGGGCGTTCTGGTGCGTCGGTCACGCGAACGCCTGGAGAGTGAGATTGAGCGCTTCATCGTCGCGGAGTACGATGGCCGCATCATCGGTTGCGCGGCGCTCTATGCCTTCCCGGCCGATCGCCTGGGCGAGCTCGCCGCCCTTGCGGTTGAGCCGGACTTCCGCCGCGAGGGTTATGGTGAGGCGCTGATGCGCGAGATCGAGGGCCGTGCCCGCAAACTCAAACTCGAAGAACTGTTCGTGCTGACCACCAAAACGGCGCACTGGTTTCTCGAACGCGGCTTTCGTCAGGCAGCGGTCGCCGACTTGCCGCAGCACAAGCAGGCGCTCTATAACTTCCAGCGCAAATCGCTGGTCTACCGCAAACAGCTGTAAGGAACACGCCAATGGCACGCATGATCCAATGCATCAAGCTCGAAAAGGAGGCCGAGGGCCTCGATTTCCCACCCTACCCCGGCGAACTCGGCAAGCGTATCTATGAAAGCGTCTCCAAGGAGGCGTGGGCGGCATGGCTGCGCCACCAGACGATGCTGGTCAACGAAAATCGCCTCTCGCTCGCCGATGTCCGCGCGCGCAAATGGCTGGCCGAACAGATGGAAAAGCACTTCTTTGGCGGCGGCGCGGAGATGCCACAGGGTTACGTGCCACCGAGCGCATGACGACCGGCCCGCACCCGACGACTTCCCCTGCGATCTCCCGCTACCCGGTCCCGCAGCTCGAGGACCTGCCCGACGACATCCGCGGGCGGATCCTGGCAGTGCAGGAGAAGGCGGGCTTCGTGCCCAACGTGTTCATCACGCTGGCGCATCGGCCGGACGAATTCCGCGCGTTCTTCGCCTACCACGACGCGCTGATGGAGCGCGACAGCGGCCTCACCAAGGCCGAGCGCGAGATGATCGTCGTGGCCACCTCCGGTGCCAACGACTGCCTGTACTGCATCGTCGCGCACGGCGCGCTCCTGCGCATCTACGGGAAGAATCCCCTGCTTGCCGACCAGGTCGCGGTCAATCACCGCAAGGCCGACATCCCGCTGAGGCAGAAGGCGATGCTCGACTTCGCGCTCAAAGTGGCGCTGCGCAGCGGCGAAATCGACGATGCCGACTTCTCGATGCTCACGCCGCATGGCTTCAGTGCCGAGGATGCCTGGGACATCGGCGCGATCGCCGCCTTCTTCGCGCTGTCCAATCGCATGGCCAACCTGATCGCCATGCGGCCCAACGACGAATTTTTCGCGATGGGGCGTCTGCCGCGGACCAAGTGAGCGGCGGATCCGGAATGAACAACGGGCGGCCGCGGCCGCCCGTTGCGTCTGCGCCGGTCGCGCGACGGGTTCTAGAGATTGAGCTTGAACCAGGCCAGCATGCGGCTCCAGGCGTCCTCGGCCTGCGCCTTGCGATAGCTTGGCCGGTAGTCGGCATTGAACGCATGCGGCGTGTCCGGGTAGATCACATGGTCGGAACGCGCGTTGCCCGCGGCCTTCAGCGCCGCGAACATCTTCTCGACCGTGTCGCTGGGAATGCCGCCATCGGCGCCGCCGTACAGGCCCAGCACCGCGGCCTTGATCCGCGGCGCCACATCGATGGCCGCCTGGTCTCCGGGATGGTAGGCGCGCGCGGTGGGGCCATACCAGGGAACCGCGGCCTTCACGGCGGGATTGTGCGCGGCGTACATCAGCACGATGCGTCCGCCCCAGCAAAAGCCGGTGATGCCCAGGCGCGTGGTTTCGGCCTTGCCGGTGGACCTGGCGTAGGCCACGCAGGCATCGAGGTCGGCCATGACCTGCGCATCGGGCACCTTGGCGACGATTTCCGAAATCAGTTTTGGAATATCCGTGTACTTGGTCGGATCACCCTGGCGCGCGTACAGCTCCGGGGCGATGGCGAAGTAACCGGCCTTGGCAATGCGGCGGCAGACGTCCCTGATGTGCTCGTGCACGCCGAAGATCTCCTGCACGACCAGGACCACCGGGAAATTGCCGCCGGCGGCCGGCATCGCGCGGTACGCCGGCATTTCGCCATCCTTGGTCGGC
>JAQBEY010000054.1:0-21522 GCA_032123655.1 Betaproteobacteria bacterium | reverse complement strand
ATCCAGGACCTGCCGTGCGCCCAGGCGCAGAAGGACAGCGCCAGCACGACCGAGAGCAGCGAGGCGAGAAGGCCCGTGAACAGCGTGACGCTGAGGCTGGTGTCGAAGCCCGGATAGGCGAAAAGTCTTCGCCATGCGTCGAGTCCAAAACCGTGACCACCGATCGCCGGCAGGTAGCCGAAGGCCGGCAGCAGCGTGCCCAGCAGCCCGGCCGCGATCGGCAGCAACAGCACACCGGTCGTCAGCGCCGGCGCGAAGCGCAGTCCACCGCGGCGCGGCGGCGCGCTCAGTTCGTGTATCGCTTCTCCCATTCCGCCATGATGCGCGTCATCCACGACGAATGCGGCTCCAGCAGCGTGGTGCCGAGTTCGGCGTTGGTCGGCAGCGCCGGCGAACGCGGCAGATCCTCGAAGCGCTTGCGCTCGGCCGGCGTCAGCCTGGCGAGGTCGAGAACCGTGAAATTACCCATCTGGCGGATGTCCTGCGCGCGCGCCTGCGTGGCGGGTTCAAGCAGGAAATCGGCGATAACCATCGCGCCTTCCTTGTTGGCTGCGTTGAACGGGATCGCCACGAAACTGGTATTGCCGATCGTGCCCTTGGCGAACACGAAGGTGCGCACCGTGTCCGGCAGCAGGCCTGCGCCGATCGACACCGCAGCCTCGGAGGGATTGAAGGAAATCAGGATGTCGATTTCGCCGTCGTTGAGCAGCTGCCGCTGCGCCGGGCCGTTTACCGGGAACTGTTGCCCGCCGCGCCACAGCTTCGGTCGAAGTTGGTCGTACCACACCCACAGCGGCGCGGTGACCGCCGCGAAATTCGCGTCGGTGGCCGGGCGCTGCAATACCGCCGGGTCCGGCGTCAGTTCATAAAGCGCCTGCTTCAGGAAGGTCGAGCCGAGAAAATTGCGCACGCTGGGATGCGTGAAGCGGCCGGGGTTGCGCTGTACCCAGGCGAGCAGTTCGGGCACCGAGCGCGGGGTGGACTTCACCCGCTTGCTGTCGTGGACGAAGACCAGTTGCGCGCGCCGCCATGGCGACTCCATGCCGTCGACCGGGATGGTGAAGTCGACCACGTTGGAACGGATGTTGGTGGTGTCGATGCGCGCGGCGTTGGGCAGGCGTTGGCCGAAGGGACCGTGGAGCAGATTCTGCTGCTTCAACGCCAGGAAATTGGGCCCGTTGATCCAGATGAGATCGACCGAGCCGTCGCGCTCGCGTCCGGCCGACTTTTCGGCGACCACACGGGTCACCGCTTCGGCGGTGTCCTTCAGCTTGACGTGGTTGACCTTGACGCCGTGACGACGCTGCAGCTCTTCGCCGACCCAGGCAATGAAGGCATTGGTCTTTTCGTCGCCGGCCCAGGCGTTCCAGTTGACGGTCTGGCCCTTGGCCTTGGCGAGCACCTCGTTCCACGGCGCGTCCTGCGCGGCGGCGGGGAGCATTCCCGCCAGCGTACAAAGCAGCGCCGCCAGCGTGACGGTCAGCATTCTTGCAAGCATCGCTTCAGTCGTCCCCGGCGTTGACTGCCACGATTCTGGTGATCTTCCGCGGCGCTTTGGCGACGCGCCCCTTCGCCGCCTGCCGCCGCAACCGCGCTTCCTCCAGAACGGGACCCAGCACCTCTTCGTGAAACCGGTCGCAGCCGATGCACAGGTTCTGATAGGGCGAACCGTCCGGCTTCGCGGTCATCGATTCAGAAATGAAGCGCGCCTCATTCCAACCATCGGCCAGCCCCATGCGTTCCGGATGGCCCATGGTGATCGCCTCGTAGGCCGGCACGCCGGAGAGCGAATCGAGAATCTCGATCAGGTTGTCCTCGAGCAGGCTGCCGACCGGAAATTTGGTCTTGATGCAGCACGGGTAGACCGCGCCGTCCGGCTCGATCGAGACTTCCGAGCCGTTGTACTGGTGGCGCAGGAAATTGAGCCCGCCCGACCAGCGGTTGCAGAAATTGTCAGCCAGAGTGGCGTGCGACAGGTTGTTCTGCCAGGCGCGTCCGCGCGGCCACAACTTGCCGATCCACGAGTCCGGCGTCGCGCCGAAAAAGCTGTAGACCGGACCTTCCTCTTCATGCCAGTTGCGCGTGGTCGCCAACAGCCCCGACTTCTTCATGCCGTGACGTTCGAACAGCGCGGCCAGCTTGTCCATGAACGCCTTCTGCTTCACTGGGCCTTCGAGCCCGACGTGAAAGTCGTCCACGCTGGCCACCGAGATCATCCACACCCCGCGCTCGAGCAGATCGGTGACGATACTGTCGGTCAGCAGGTCGCCGGTGGTCTGCACGACGACCTTGACCCCGCCCTGTCCGATATAGCGGTCGCGCAGGCCTTCGATCACCTTGTAGGTCACGCGTTCGCGCACCGGATCGAGCAGCGATTCGCCCCCCGAGAGGATCACCCGCCCGGTCTTTTCCGAGAAGCTGCCGTCGGGCTGCGGGTCGTCGAGGTCGACGTAGGTCAGTCGCTCGGGGAAATTGGCGAGGATGCGCGGGTAATTGCGCTCGGCCTCGGCGACGACGCCCTCGAGTTCGCCCCGGATGTAGGGCCGGAAACGGTCCTCGTAGCAGTGCTTGCACTTGCGGTGGCAAGCCCAGGCCATGACGTAATAGATGGATTCCATGGGCGCAGCGAAGGCTTTCGATCAGGCGTTACGAACGGGCGATTATGCCGCAAAGAAGTCCGCATTCCGGCGGGCGCAACAGCGCCTCGCGTCGAAGCGGTCAGGTTGAGTCGGCAACGCCTTGGCCAACCTTACTCGCGCCGGGCCGGCGGGCGGCCTGATCATTGCGCCACCGCATTTCGCCATCGCATTGCGCCACCGGCTTGCTCCAGCCGAGGGCGCTTCAGCGCGTGCGCGGGGGCGCCTGTACCGTTGGTGCCGACCCGGCTGCCGGGCCATGCGCGCCCTGCCCCATCCGCTTGGCCAGTTCCAGGCAGGGATCCGGACGCTGCGCCGGCGGGGTCAGGACGAAGGCGTCGAACTGTTCGGCGTGTTCCCCGCCGCGCGCTTCCTCACCGCGTTCGATGATGCCGATGCTGACCGAGGTCGCGCGCTCGTCCGCCGTCAGCCAGTAGGGAACGCCGATGTCGATTCGGGCATGCCCGTTGCCGGTGAGCAACACGACGCCGCTCGTTGCGTAGGGCCGGATCGACAGCGCGAGCGCGCGGTCGCGGGCGATCTGCGCGCCGGCCATGCCCGGCAACGCAGCGGCAGGAAGCAGGTCGCAGTGACCCTTGGCGATCATGTCCTCGTGCGCGCGCCGGAACGCCGCGGCGAGCTTGTCGTACGACGACCCGGTGCCCGTCGCTGCGGCATCCATGGCCAGTTTCATTGCTGCATTCCGCGAAAGATTGGCGGCGACGATCGGCAAGTCGTGATCAAGCGCCAGCTGGACGAACGGCCGGTACAGCGACCAGTTCCAGCTTGGCGCGCCCTTGGCCTGGGCGATCACGTAGTCGGCGTCGCCGGGACGTTCGCGGCGTGCGCGATCGATGTCGGCCTGCCGTTCGCGGTCGAACTGCTCGAAGGCGATGGCGGGCCGTGCGCCATCAGCAACGAGTAGGCGCAGCGCGGCGACGCGCAGCGCGTGCTGCCCGGCGTTATCGTGGACCTCGCCGAGCAACACGATGCTGCGACCGTGCATTGCCCGCGCCAGTGCGGCTGGATTGGCAGCGATCTCCATGCCTGCCGACGCGCCCGCGCTCGAAGTCAACGCCAGACAGATGTGCGCGAACGCGGCACCGAACCTCGCAAACTTCCGCAGGCGCGGCTCCCGGGCGCGCCGCGTGGCGCCTTCATGCCGCGCACCGCCGCCCGCCTGACGCGAAAGCGGCGAGTTCACTGCCCCGCGCGGTCGGCCGGCATCCAGTCGACCACCTGCGGCCGGCCCGGCAGATGCAGCGACGCCACGGCGGCGGGCGATTCGGCGACGAGTTTTCCGGCGCGAAACACCTTGAGGCGCGTCGCGCGCAGGCGGATCGCCTCGACCGGATCGTGTGCCTGCAGCAGCACGAAATCCGCGCGCTTTCCGGGGGCGATGCCGTAGCCGTCGAGCTGAAGGATGCGGGCGGCATTCACGGTAACCGCGTCGAAGCAGGCACGCATGCCATCCCGGCCGGTCATCTGCGCGACATGCAGACCCATCGCCGCGACTTCGAGCATGTCGGCGCTGCCCAGCGGATACCAGGGATCCATCACGCAGTCCTGGCCGAAGGCGACGTTCACGCCCGCTGCCATCAATTCCGGCACGCGGGTCATGCCGCGCCGCCTGGGATAGCTGTCGTGGCGTCCCTGCAGGGTGATGTTGATCAGCGGATTGGCGATCGCCTGCAACTGCGCCTCGGCCAGCAGCGGGATGAGCTTCGACACATAGTAGTTGTCCATCGAGTGCATCGACGTCAGGTGCGAGCCGGCCACGCGGCCCTGCAGCCCCAGCCGCTTGGTATGGAAGGCGAGCGTTTCGATGTGCCGCGACAGCGGATCATCGGTCTCGTCGCAGTGCAGGTCGACCAAAGCGCCGGATTCGGCCGCAAGTTCGCACAGCAGGCGAACGGATTCGGCGCCGTCGGCCATCGTCCGTTCGAAATGCGGAATTCCGCCGACGACTTCGACACCCATGGCCACCGCGCGGCGCACCTGTTCGAGTCCGCCGGGACTGCGCAGGGCGCCATCCTGCGGAAACGCGACCAGTTGCAGGTCGAGCCAGGGTTTTACCTTCTCGCGCACGTGCAGCAGCGCCTCGACCGCCAACAGCCGCGGATCGCAAACGTCGACATGCGAGCGAATCGCCAGCAGGCCACGCGCCACCGCCCAGTCGCAGTAGGCCAGTGCGCGCTCGACGATCGCCTCCTGCGTCAGCGTGGGTTTCAACTCGCCCCACAGCGCGATGCCTTCAAGCAGCGTGCCACTGGCGTTGATCCGCGGCATGCCGTAGGTCAGCGTCGAATCCATGTGGAAGTGCGCGTCGACGAAGGGCGGCGAAAGCAGTTGCCCCTGCGCATCGACGGTGTGCTCGGCCGCGGCGTCGATCCGCGGCGCCACGTTGACGATTCGTCCATCGGCGACCAGCACGTCCTGGCCGGTGCGCCCGTCCGGGAACGTCGCGTTGCGAACGAGCAGTTGGGCGTTCACTTGGTGCCGAAGATCCGGTCGCCGGCATCGCCCAGTCCGGGCAGGATATAGCCGTGTTCGTTCAATTCGCGATCGATGGCCGCCGTATACAGCGGCACGTCCGGATGCGCCGCATGAAAGGTGCGAATTCCCTCGGGACAGGAGACCAGGCAAGCGTAGCGAATCGAGCGCGGCTTGGCTTCCTTCAGCCGTTCCACCGCGGCCACCGCCGAGTTGCCGGTGGCGAGCATCGGATCGAGCACGATCGCGTCGCGTTCCGCCATGCCGCTGGGCATCTTGAAGTAGTACTCGACCGCGACCAGCGATTTCGGATCGCGGTAAAGGCCGATGTGCCCGACGCGCGCGCCCGGCACCACCTGCAGGAAGCCGTCGAGCAGGCCCATGCCCGCGCGCAGGATCGGTACGAACACCAGCTTTTTGCCGTCGATCAGCCGGGAGCTCATCGATTCCAGCGGGGTGCGGATCTGCACATCGTGCATGGGCATTTCGCGCGTGACCTCGTACGCCATCAGCGCGCCGATTTCGGTGAGCAGGCGGCGGAAACTCGTGGTGCTGGTCTCCTGCTTGCGAAGCAGCGTCAGCTTGTGCTGGATGAGCGGATGATCGAGCACGTAAACCTTGGACGTCATGAGGCCTCCTGTGTTTGGCGCAACGGGTCGGATCAGAAAACGGTGCCGTCGCTGCTGATGGAAAGCGGCGGGGCGCCACCGCGCAATTGCTGCGCAAGCTCACGGCCGGCAGCCCAGGTGCCGCCTTCAAGTATGCAGGCGAATGGCAGTTCGGGCGCGTCGAGGCGGGCGCGAACCAGCGGCGCCAGTTCGTCGAGCAACGCGACGGTCAGCGCGCGCCATTCGACCACTGCTTCGCTGCCGACCGCAAGTGCCGTGTCACTGCGCGCCTGCGCATCGTTGCGCAGCGTCAGCACACCGGTGTCGAGCAGCAGGCCACCGTTGCGATACTCCGGCAACCCGGTCAAGGCGTCGCGCTGCGTGAGGCGCACTCCTGCCCATTCGAATGGCTCGAACAGCGAGTAGGCAAGCCACTGCGACAGCTTGTGAAAGGGCACCCAGCCCGCCGTCGGTCCGGCACCGCCCGCATGCGGATGGCGCCACACGTCACCCAGCGCAACGCCGTCCTGCGCACTGCCGGTCAGCCAGATTGGCGACAGGCCGTCGAGCAACGCGCGCAGGATATCCGGTGCGCCGACAGTCGCATGCGGATCGCCCCGTGTCAGGGTATCGAGCAGCGCACCGGGACGCGCGGCGTCGCCGAAAATTTCCGACTCCGCAGTCAGCGCGGCGCCCAATCGCCGCAGCAGCGCGGCACGTCCGTCGACGCCGACCAGTGGATTGTCGGCGCTGACCTGAAACATTGCCGCAAGCGTGTCCGTGTCGAGCCGTGCAAGCGCCGCCGCATCCACACGCAGCGGATCGTCGCGACGGGAGGAGAATGCGCCGCGCATGAACGCGCGCATGCTGGCCACGCCCAACCCTTCCGAGCGCGTGAAGCGTTGTCCCGACTCCACTTCGTCGTAACGCCACGTCGGACCTGCGCCAGCGTCGAGCAGCACGCTGACCATGGCGAGATCGATGTGCGCCCGCGCCCGTTCGGCGGCCGCGCGGCCGGCCAATGCAAGGTCGAGTTCAACGCGACGGTCCACGCCACCCGCCGCGAAGTGCCGCCAGCGGCTGTGATAGGGAATGGCCAGCGTCGGATAGCGTCGACGCGTCACCGCGGCAACGCGGTCCGCCGCATCCGCGAGGCGGTCGCGGTGAATGCGGAAGTGATTCGAGTTGCCCGCGCTCACCGCCGCGGCGATGTTGGCGCAGCGTTCGCGGATTGCCGTTGTCGACCGCAGCGCTGCGACCGGCGATACGGCAACGGCCGCCGTCACAAGACCCGGCCCTTGGTCTGCGCGAGCCGCAGCGCGTCCGGCACAACGTCCTCGGTGAAATAGCCCGCCGCCTTCTTGGCGTCCATTTCCACCAGCGCATCCAGCGGAATCAGTCCGGCGGGAATCGCCACGCGTTCTCCCACCTCGATGCCGGAATTCACGATGGCGTCGTACTTGAGGTTGCTCATCGACACCAGGCGATGGATGCGGCGAATGCCCAGCCAGTGCAGCACGTCGGGCATGAGTTCCTGGAAACGCATGTCCTGCACGCCCGCGACGCACTCGGTGCGCAGGAAGTAGTTGGTCGCCGAATCGCCGCCTTCCTGGCGCTTGCGCGCGTTGTAGACCAGGAATTTGGTCACCTCGCCCAGCGCGCGGCCTTCCTTGCGGCAGTAGACGACCAGCCCCACGCCGCCGTCCTGCGCGCCGCGGATGCACTCCTCGATCGCATGTGTCAGGTAGGGCCGGCAGGTGCAGATGTCCGAGCCGAACACATCCGAACCGTTGCATTCGTCGTGCACGCGCGCGGTCAGCGTCACCGCCGGGTTGGCCAGGTCGTGCGGATTGCCGAACATGTAGACCGTCTGCCCACCGATCGGCGGCAGGAACACCTCGAGGTCGCTGCGCGTGACCAGTTCCGGGTACATGCCGCCCGTCTCCTCGAACAGCGCCCGCCGCAGGTCGGCCTCGCTGCAACCGAAGCGCTGCGCGACACCGGGCAGCCACCACACCGGCTCGATCGCCGCCTTGGTCACCACCGCCGAACCGTTGGCGTGCAGGATGCGTCCGTCGGCCACCAGCCGGCCCGCGGCGATCGCTTCGCGCACCTCGGGCAGATCGATGTGTGCCTTGGTGATCGCGATCGTCGGTCGGATATCGTAGCCCTCCGCGATTTCGTCACCAAACACCTCGGCGACGATGGCACCGAACGGGTCCATCGACACGATCTTGGTCGGGTCACCCCACGCCGGATACGGACCGAGGGGGTCGGTGGGCATGGTGTTGGTGAGGTCGGGACGGTGGCTGCGTGTCAGCGCGCCGGCCGCCACCGCGAGCGCGCGATACACACCGTAGGAACCGCTGTGCGTGCCGATCACATTGCGCTGGCTGCGGTTGTGCGTGCTGCCGACGACGGGGCGACGCAAATGCGGATCGGCCTGGCCCCAGTGGATAGGCAGCATGCCGGGCTCGCCCTCGACCGGATGCGAGGTGAGCCGGATGTGTTTGGTCGGCGTGGTTTCGGTGCTCATGGTGTTGGCTCCAAGCAAGGACTATACCGCTCGCCGTGCGGACGCGCCTGCCGCTTTTTTTTCCCTACCGCTTCCAGCAGCGGCACGCCGGTTCCGACACACCGCAACCCGGGCTCATGTCCTGCGCCGGTGTACCTGCGATAATCGCCGTCACGACGCCACCCGCGTCTCCCGCCATGCGCACGCCGATGGAATGGATCGTCCTCGTTGCCGCCCTCGTGCTGGGCGTGCCCGCCGCAGCGTGGTTCGCGCAGGACCACCTGATCTTTTTTCCCCAGCCCGTCGCCTCCACGGCGCAGCTGCCGGCGGATGCGCAGCCGCTGGAGGTCGTCGCCGGCGACGGCGTTCGGCTGCGCGGCTGGCTGCGCGCGGCGCAGGCCACGCCCGCGCCGGTCGTGGTCTATTTCGGCGGCAATGCGGAGGAGGTCTCGTGGACGCTTGCCGATCCGCGCTGGCCGCGCGACTGGACGATCGTCGCCGTCAATTATCGCGGTTACGGCACGAGCGAAGGCAAGCCGGGCGAGGCCGCTCTGGTCGCCGACGCGCTCGCCATCCACGACGCGATCGCCGCCCGGCCCGATGTCGATCCCCGGCGGATCATCGCCTTCGGCCGCAGCCTCGGCACCGGTGTCGCGGTGAAACTCGCGGCGGCGCGGTCGCTCGACGGCGTGGTCCTCGTCTCGCCGTTCGACAGCATGGTCGAAGTGGGCAGCACCCACTATCCGTGGCTGCCGGTCGGCTGGTTGCTCCGCCACCGTTTCGATTCTCTGGCCGATGCGCCGAGCGTGCAGGCGCCGCTGCTGGCGATCGTCGCCGACCACGACTCGATCATCCCTCTGCGGCATTCGCAGGCACTCTACGATGCCTGGGCCGGACCGAAGTCCTGGCTGGTCGTAGCCGCGACCGATCACAACTCGGTGAGCATCCCGGACGCCTACTGGGCCGGCGTTACCGGGTTTCTCGCGGCACGGGCGCGCTGACGCCGGGCGGACGCCTGCCCGCGGCCGCCGGCCAGGCGATGCCATGCCGCTCACGCTCGCGCGGATGGCCCAGGCCACTGCGGCTATCATTCGCGATCCACTCGAAGTCAAAGGAAATGTTTCATGCCGTCATCCACCACCGCGGCGAAAGTGCCGCTGCGAGACTTCTTCAGGAATCCCGAGCAGGCCGGTCACCAGATTTCCCCGGACGGGCGCTACCTTTCCTGGGTTGCTCCCTACGAGCGACGGATGAACGTGTTCGTGCGGCCGCTGGCGGGCGGAGCCACCGCGCGCGTCACCTCGGAAACCGCGCGCGACATCAGTGGCTATTTCTGGAAGGGCGAGCGCATTGTCTTCGAGAAGGATTTCGGCGGCGACGAGAATTTCCACGTCGTCTCGATCGACATTCTCGGCGCCGATCTCAGGGACTTGACGCCCGGCGAACAGGTGAAAGCCGAGGTCGTGGACAGTCTCGAAGAGGACGACGACCACCTGATCGTCTCGCATAACCGTCGCGACGCCGAAGCGTTCGATGTGTTCCGGATCAATGTGCGTACCGGCGAGGAACAACTGATTGCGCAGAACCCCGGCAACATCACCAGCTGGGGCACGGATCACGACGGCAGGCTGCGCGTGGCCGGCACGGCCGATGGCGTGACCACCACGCTCCTGTACCGGGCGACGGAGCAGGACGAGTTCAGGCCTTTGCTGACCACCAGCTTCAAGGAAACGGTCGCGCCGCTGTTCTTCACCTTCGACAACCAGCGCCTCTACGTGGCCTCCAACCGGGGCCGCGACAAGGCGGCGATCTTCGAGTTCGATCCCGCCACCGCGCAGGAAGGCAGGCTCCTGGTCGAGCATCCGGACGTCGACGTGGAAGGCCTGAGCTTTTCGCGCAAACGCAAGCTGCTGACGACGGCGCGCTGGGTCACCGCGAAAACCGAGCGCCGGTTCTTCGATCCGGAGACCGAGGCGATGTTCCGCGATGTCGAGGCGAAGCTTCCCGGCTATGAAATCGAATTCACGTCGATGAACAAGGCCGAGGACAGGTTCATCGTCGCATCCTTCAGCGACCGCACGCGGGGCAAGCGCTACCTGTACGACAAGGCCACCAGGCAGCTCGATTTCCTGGCCGACGTCACGCCCTGGCTGCCCGAAGACAGACTGGCGGCGATGACGCCCGTGCAGTACACGTCACGCGATGGCCTGATGATTCACGGCTATCTCACGCTGCCCAAGGATGTTCCGCCCGTCAACCTGCCCGTGGTGGTGAACGTGCACGGCGGACCGTGGGCGCGTGACGTCTGGGGCTTCAACCCGGAGGTGCAGTTCCTGGCGAGTTGCGGTTACGCAGTGCTGCAGATGAACTTCCGGGGGTCCGTCGGCTATGGCCGCCGGTTCTGGGAAGCCTCGTTCCGCGAGTGGGGTCGCAAGATGCAGGACGACGTCAGCGACGGCGTGCACTGGCTGGTCAAGGAAGGGATTGCCGATCCGAAACGGGTCGCGATCTACGGCGGCAGCTACGGCGGCTACGCGACGCTGGCGGGATTGGCGTTCACGCCGGATCTGTACGCGGCCGGCGTGGATTACGTCGGCGTCTCCAACCTGCTGACGTTCATGCGCTCGATTCCGCCGTACTGGAAGCCCATGCTGGCGATGCTTCAGGAAATGGTCGGCGACATGGAGACCGACGAGGCGATGCTCAAGGCGGCCTCCCCCGTGTTCCACGCCGACCGGATCACCGCGCCGCTGCTGATCGCGCAAGGGGCGAAGGACCCGCGCGTGGTCAAGGCCGAGAGCGACCAGATGGTGGAGGCGATGCGCCAGCGAGGCGTTGAGGTCGAGTACATCGTCAAGGACGACGAGGGCCACGGTTTTCACAACGAGGAAAATCGCTTCGATTTCTACGAGGCGATGGAGCGCTTCCTGCACAGGCACATCGGCGCCTGACGGCTGCAGCGTCTCGCACGCGAACTGCGACAGCGAACCGAAGCCAACGTGATTCAGGGTCGGCCCGTCAAGCAGGTCCTGACCATCGCTCAAACCTGTGGTCCTATTTTATAATGTACGGATGCAGATCTCACACACGAAGACCGCGCGCGCAAAGCTCGCAACGCTGTTGATCCTGGCGGCCAGCTTCGGCGCCATTCAAGGGTGCGTCAGCGATTCGGTCGTTGCGCAATGCGATCCCGTCCTGGAAACCCCGGCGGCAACGTCCGCGGCGATCTCGGCATCGCTCGACAGCATCAAGAACAAATACAAGCTCAATGCCATCATCCTGGGCGTCGAGCAGGACGGCAAGCCGCTCTATCGCACCGCACTCGGCGTGTCGACGAACGGCACACCTGCCACGACCGAGATGCACTTTAGGGTTGGGGGCGTCGGGTGGCAGCTTCTGTCGACGGTCCTGCTGCGCATGGTCGAGCAGGATCCGACCCGGCTTGCGCTTACCGATCGCGTTTCGAAGTGGTACCCGGACTATCCCAAAGCCGATCTGGCGACGGTTCGCATGCTGGCCGCGTCGAGCACCGGCTTCGGTGACTACATCTTGCCGCCTTTCGAGCAGGATCTCACCGCGAATCCGCTTCGGGTCTGGACTGCGGACGATCTCATCGCGCGCAGCGTCCCGCCGTACCAGCAACCGCAAAATTTTGATCCGGGCAAGGGCTGGCATTATTCCCACACCGACTTCGTCATGCTGGGTGCGGTGCTGGAGAAAGTCAGCGGAAAGAAATACGCCGTCCTGCTGCAGGAGCTTATTCTCGATCCTCTGGGTTTGCGCGATACGCGATTCCAGCTCGATGCGCAGCCGCAACTGCCGGTGCTGCACACCCTGCAGGAGGGAGACTTCCAGGATTCGACCTACTGGAATCCCTCGTTTGTATCCTGGGCGGCGTTGACCATGAACATTTGCGACCTCGGCAAATGGAACCGGGCGTTTGGCACCGGGTCGCTGCTCTCGCCAGCAATGAGAGCGGAGATCGTTTCGCCGGTCAATGTCGGGCTCGGCGGCAATACCGCAAAGGGCTATTTCGGGCTGGGGACGCTGGTCTACCCGCCATGGATCGTGCAGCGAGCCGCGTACTGGGGGATGCACACGACGGCGGCCTACGATCCGACGACCGGAATATCACTCGCGGTGACAATATCGCTTAGCCCCGCGTCTCCTCCGGACATAAATCCCAGCAACGAGATCATCGCGGAGATTTCGAAGCTGCTGACGCCCGACCACCCGGTACCGAAATAGGTAAACTGCCTGGTGGGAGGCTCGAAGCGGGGCAAGCGATGGCATCGAACGTAGGCGTGATTGGCCTGGGCGCAATGGGCAGCGGCATGGCGCGGTCGTTGCGCCGGTCCGGCCGCGATGTCCGCGTGTTCGACGTGCGGGCCGACGTCGGCCAGGCCTTTGCCCGGGATGGCGGCGTGGCCTGCGCGTCGCCCGCGGAACTGGCGGCGGATTGCGACGTGATCGTGTCGGTGGTCGTGAACGCGGCACAGACCGAAAGCGTGCTGTTCGGCACGGATGGTTGCGCGCCCGCGATGAAGCCGGGAAGCGTGTTCGTGATGTGCTCCACCGTCGATCCGAACTGGTCGATCGCGCTCGAGGGACGACTGGCCGACATGGGCCTGCTCTATATCGATGCGCCGATTTCCGGCGGCGCCGCCAAGGCGGCCAGCGGTGACATGACCATGATGACCTCCGGCAGGCCGGAGGCCTACGCGCGCGCGCAACCATTTCTCGATGCGATGGCCGCCAAGGTGTACAGGCTGGGCGACCGCGCCGGCGCCGGCAGCAAGGTCAAGATCATCAACCAGCTGCTCGCCGGCGTGCATATCGCCGCCGCCGCCGAGGCAATGGCACTGGGCCTGCGCGAAGGCGTGGACGCCGCCGCGCTCTACGAAGTCATCACCCACAGCGCGGGCAACAGCTGGATGTTCGAGAACCGGATGGCGCACGTGCTGGCCGCCGACTACACACCGCTGTCGGCCGTGGATATTTTCGTCAAGGATCTGGGCATCGTTCTCGACATGGCGCGCGCCAGCAAGTTCCCGCTGCCGCTGTCGAGCACTGCGCACCAGATGTTCATGCAGGCGTCGACGGCGGGCTTCGCCAAGGAGGACGACAGCGCCGTGATCAAGATCTTCCCGGGTATCGAACTGCCGAAAAAACCCTGACCGGCGCAGCGTTCAGACGAATTACCGCTCGCCTTTTCGATACGGCTTCATCAGCGCCTGCGGGTAGCTCGCGCGCCGCGCGACCAGCACCAGCGCGACGATCGACAGCAGGTAGGGCAGCATCAGGTAGACCTGATAGGGCACGCCCTCGCTGCCGCCCTGCTGCAACCGCAGCTGCATGGCGTCGAAGAAAGCGAACAGAAGTGCGCCCGCCAACGCCTTGCCGGGCCGCCAGCTGGCGAACACCACCAGTGCGACGCAGATCCAGCCGCGGCCATTGACCATGTTGAAGAAGAAGGCGTTGAACGCGGACAGCGTCAGAAAGGCGCCGGCCACGCCCATCAGCGCGGAACCCGCGACGATCGCGCCGGTGCGGATGGCATTGACGTTCAGGCCCTGGCCTTCGGCAGCAGCCGGATTCTCGCCGACCATGCGCACGGCCAGCCCCAGCGGTGTGCGGTAGAGAAACCACGCCAGCACCGGCACCGCCACCAGCGCAAGCAACGTCATCGGCGTCTGTCGCGACAGGATCGGTATGCCCAGCGCGGCCATTTCAACGAATGGCTCGATGGTCGGCGGCGTCGATACGTTGGGAAAAATCACCCGATACGCGTAGTACGACACGCTGCTGGCAAACAGCGTAATGGCCAGTCCCGACACATGCTGCGACAGGGCAAGCGGGACCGTCAGGAATGCGTGCAACAGCCCGAAGGCCGCGCCGGTCGCGGCAGCGACCAGCACGCCGGCCCACAATCCGGCGCCGGCATGGACCGCCAGCCATCCGGTCAAGGCACCGGCGACCATGATCCCTTCGATGCCCAGATTGAGAACCCCGGCACGCTCGCACAGCAGCACGCCCAGCGTGCCGAGGATCAGCGGCGTGGCGATGCGCAGCACGGCGACCCAGAAGTCGACGCTGACCAGCATGCCGGCGATTTCCGCGGGCATCAGTTCCACCGCAGCCGGTAACGCGCGAACGCGGTCGCGACCAGCATCGACAACAGCGCGATGGCGACAATGACGTCGGCAATATAGGTCGGCACGGCGACGCCGCGGCTCATGCTGTCGGCACCGACCAGCACCCCGGCGACGAAGATCGCCGCCGCGACCACGCCCAGCGGATTCAAACCCGCCAGCATCGCAATGACGATGCCCGTGTAGCCGTAGCCGGGCGACATGTCGAGCGTCACGTAGCCGGCCCGTCCGGCGACCTCGATCGCGCCGGCGAAGCCGGCGAGCGCGCCCGAGCAAAGCGCGACCGTCAGCATCGTGCGACGC
Organism: Betaproteobacteria bacterium; assembly: GCA_032123655.1. Taxonomy (GTDB): domain Bacteria; phylum Pseudomonadota; class Gammaproteobacteria; order Burkholderiales; family Casimicrobiaceae; genus VBCG01. The sequence goes on along the minus strand of JAQBEY010000054.1, from coordinate 6,815 downwards.
ACCGGGACGCCGACGAAGGCGGCACCGCGGGGGTTGGCGCCGACGGCGCGGACCGCGAAACCGAAGGTCGTGTATTTCATCACGGCCCACAGCAGCACCGCGTATCCCAGCGCCCACAGCAGTCCCGTGTGCACGCGCGTGCGCTCGACGAGTCGCGACAGCGACAGTGCGTCGTGCAGCGCCACGCTTTGCGGCCAGCCCATTGCCAGCGGATCCTTCATCACACCATCGAGCATCATCGACACGAACAGCAGCGCGACGAAGTTGAGCAGCAAGGTCGTGACCACCTCGTCGACTCCGAAACGTTCACGCAGCAACGCCGGCACGATCAGCAGCGCGGCGCCGGCCGCCATCGCCGCAATCAGCATCGCGGGAAACAGCAGCGCGGGGTGGACGTCCAAACCCGTGCCGCCATGCAGGCCGCCCACCGCCACCGCAGCGAGCGCACCGACGTAGAGTTGGCCCTCCGCGCCGATGTTGTAGAAGCGCGCACGAAACGCGACGGCCACGGCTAGACCGGTGAAAATCAGCGGCGTCGCCCGCGTCAGCGTTTCACTCCACGCAAAGCGCGAGCCGAAGCCGCCCTCGAAGATCAGCGCGTAGGTGCGTCCCAGCGGCGCGCCGGCCCAGGCCACGAACAACGACGAAATGACCAGCGTGAACGCGACTGCCGCGAACGGCGCGGCAACCTGCATCAGTCGCGAGACCTCGCCGCGCGCCTCAAGCCGCATGCGCCTTCTCGCCTTCGACCGCAGAGCCCGCCATCGCCAGTCCGATCGACGCCAGATCCCAGTCGCCGCGCGGCCGGGCCGCGGTCAGCCGGCCGGCGTGCATCACGGCGACGCGATCGGCCAGCGCAAAAATTTCGTCCAGGTCATCCGAGATCAGCAGTACCGCCGTGCCCCGGGCGCAGGCGTCGAGCAGCTGCTGATGAACGAAGGCGACCGCACCTATGTCCAGTCCCCAGGTCGGCTGGTTGGCGATGATCAGCAACGGCACCGCTTCGGCGTCCGCCTTCGCCCCGGCCAGGGCGCGGCCGAGGATCAGCTTCTGCATATTGCCGCCGGACAGCGTTCGCGTCGGCGTGTCTACGCCGCGCGCGGCACGCACGTCGAATGCCTCGACGACCTCTGCGGCGAAGCGGCGCGCCGGACCACGACGCACCACGCCATTGCGGGCGAAGCGCGTGTGGTAGTGCTCGGCGATGGCGTTTTCCCACAGCGGCAATTCGCCGATGCTGCCCACTGCGTGGCGGTCCTCGGGAATTCGCGCCACACCCGCCTCGATCCACGCCCGCGGGTCCGCCGGCATCGCGTCGCCGGACAGGGTGACGCCACCCGCGTCCGGCGCAACCAGGCCGCAGAGCACGTCGGCCAGCATCTGTTGGCCGTTGCCCGACACTCCGGCGATCGCGGTGATCTCGCCGGCACGCAGCGTAAGCGACACGCCGTCGAGCGCGTCGCTCACGCACAGGGCTTCGACCGCGCAGACGGCGTTGCCTGGCTGGTGCGGTCTGGGCACCGCGCGCGCCACCGTATGTCCGACCATCAGCCCGGCAAGCTGGTCTCGATCCGCATCGGCTGCAGGCAGCGTCGCAACCAGGCGGCCACCGCGCAACACGGCGATGCGATCCGATACCCGCAACACCTCGGGCAGCTTGTGACTGATGAAAATCACCGAAAGACCCTGCCCGACCAGCTCCTTGAGCGTCGCGAACAGCGATTCGGATTCCTGCGGCGTGAGTACCGCAGTCGGTTCGTCGAGAATCAGCACGCGCGCGTCGCGGTACAGCGCCTTCAGGATCTCCACGCGCTGCCGCTCGCCAACCGACAGCCGGCCCACGCGCGCATCCGGATCGACGGCGAGGCCAAAACGCGCACCGGTCGCGACCAGCCGCGCCCGCGCGGCAGCGCGTCGCGACACCGTACGCCAGAGTGATTCGGTGCCAAGCATGACGTTGTCCAGCACCGACAGGTTGTCCGCCAGCGTGAAATGCTGGTGCACCATGCCGATTCCTGCGGCCAGCGCTGCCGCCGGGTCGCCCGGCGGCAGCGGCGCGCCAAAGGCCTCGATGTCACCCGCGTCCGGCAGATAGTGTCCGAACAGAATTGACACCAGCGTCGACTTGCCGGCACCGTTCTCACCCAGAAGCGCCAGCACTTCGGCGCGCCCAATGTCCAGCGTGATGGCGTCGTTGGCGAGCAACGGTCCAAAGCGCTTGGTGATACCGGTCAGGCGCAGCACCGGTGTGGTGTCGACAGTCGTCATGTCTGGAGCGGAAACAAAAACGCCCCGGCGAGTACCGGGGCGCCGTCGCGACGCTGGTGGATCTACCTGGCCGTGGACTTGGGCTCGCTCTCGACTACCGGCACCTTGAATTTGCCGCCAAGGATGTCCTTCTGCTTCGCCGCCGCCCTGGCCTGCAGGTCCTTCGGGACCTTGGCCGTGAAGGTGCCAAGCTTCGAGACCTCGGATCCCTTGTGTTTCATCATCGAGTACTGGCCGTAGTCGTCGGCCTTGAACTTGCCGGCCTTGACGGCCTTGAGTGCCGTGTCGATCGTGGGTTCCATGTTCCACAGCGCCGACACCACGACCGTTTCCGGATACTGCGCCTGCGTGTCGATGACGTTGCCGATGGCCAATTTGCCGCGCTCCTTGGCGGCGTCGGACACGCCGAAGCGCTCGGCGTACATGACGTCCGCGCCCTTTTCGATCATGGCGAACGCCGCTTCCTTTGCCTTGGGTGGGTCGAACCACGAGCCAATGAAGGTGACCATGAACTCGACCTTCGGATTGACTTCCCTGGCGCCGGCCATGAACGCGTGCATCAGCCGGTTGACCTCGGGAATCGGGTAGCCGCCGACCATGCCGATCTTGTTGGTCCTGGTCATGCCGCCGGCGATCATGCCGGTGATGTAGGCCGGCTCCTGGATGTAGTTGTCGAACACCGCGAAGTTCGGCGCCTGCGGCTTGCCCGAGCTGCCCATCAGGAACGAGACCTTCGGGTAGTCCTTGGCGACCTTGCGCGCCGCCGATTCGACGGCGAAGGACTCTCCGACGATGAAGGTGTTGCCCTTTTCGGCGAATTCGCGCATCACCCGCTCGTAATCGGCGTTGGCGACCTTCTCCGAGAACACGTACTCGATCTCGCCGCGGTCCTTGGCGGCATTGAGCGCCTTGTGGATGCGGCTCACCCACTGTTGCTCGACCGGCACCGTGTAGATCGCCGCCACCTTGGTCTTGCCCTGTGCCAGCGCCGCCGGCGCGCCCGCGCCCAGCACGAAGGCCAGCGCCACCGTCATCGTCTTCAACACATCGCGTCGTTTCAACATTGCCTCACCCCGTGGATCGTGTTTTTTGTCGGCCGGCGCCGTGCCGGACCCGCGTCGCGCGGATACGCAATTCTACGGCAGGAAACACACGCGGCGGAGCACGGCGCGTGTCCGCGCGCGCCGGAAACGGGACCCGGGTCGCTCAGTTGGAGGCGAGGTGAGCGGATTGGCCGCCCGCATTCTGGACAACATGCAGCCGACTGCTGCGCGGAACGCCGGCCAGCAGATATTCCATCTGATCGGAGAGTATCCGGCGATTGCGCAGGATGAAATGCTCGTGCCGGTTCGGTACGTAGGGGACGTAGAGCAGCGGCATGCGCGCCTGTTCGGGCGTGCGTCCGCCCTTGCGCGTGTTGCAGCTGCGGCAGGCGGTCACGGCATTGGTCCAGATATCCCGTCCGCCGCGCGATACCGGATGCACATGGTCGCGCGAAAGGTCTCGAACCAGAAAGCGCCGTCCGCAGTAGGCGCACAACTGGCGGTCGCGCGCGAACAGCATGGGATTGGTGAGGCCGGGCGCATGCAGATGCGCACCGGCGCCGGACCCCTTGATCGCCAGGATGGACTTGGTGGCCAGCCGCGAGCGCTCGCCGTTTCGTTGCCAGCCGCCGCGAAACTCGCGCACCGTGTGCCCGATCGACCAGGCAACCATCTGCTTGGCGTGATAGGTGATGGCTTCCTCGAGCGCCACCCACGCCTGGGGTAGCCCTGCCATGTCGACGGTGAGAACGAGTGGTTCCATTTGACGGTCTGGCCGGAGCATCCGGCTTGCACCCAACGGCCCTGCAATCGTGCCGTAAAGTATGCATGAAAGTGGGGCTGGAAACGACTTCCGGCCGTCGCGGGCCGGAATCGGGGCGCGACGCGTTTCCTGTCGCTGGCGCAGTGGCCGCCTGGCACGCCCCGGCTGGCCGGACGTCCCGCGTTCGCCACGGACCCGGCGGGAGGGGGTCCCGCCGGGCTTGCCGCGACTGGTGACCGCTTCACCGGCGAACCGGCGAGGCGGCGGCGATCCCGATGGTCGGTTGGGAAGGCCGCGAACAGCCTTCGAAATCGCCGGCACTGCGTCCGGAGTCACCCCCGGAAATGGTTGTTGCTCATGGTGGCACCTCCCCGCCTGAATCTGGCGGCAGGCCGGGCGAGCGGATGCGGCAGCCCGCACGTCGACCCGTTTCGATGTTTCCATTACGGCGCGTCGGTTGACGCGCCGGCCCTGCGTCCGGCTGGAACCGGGGCGGCAACCCGCCCCGCTCCGCAACCGGAGTCCTGCGCCCGGCGTTGCCGCCGGGGTGATGCAACCCTACCTGCCCCGGGCGTAGGCAACCGCCAGATCCAGCAGCGTTCGCGCCACGGCCTCCGTTTCGCGCGCCGCTTCCGCCGCCGCCAGACGGACGATCAGCCCGTCCGCCGCCTGCCAGTACGTCCCCTCACACCCTGCGCGCACGAGTTCGCCGCGTTCCCGTCCGTAGGGCCGTTGGAATTCTTCCAATAGCCGTGTCATTTCGAGTGCCTCATGTATGTCTATTGTTGTGGCCACAGGAAACAACGGGTCCCCGGAGCCTGCCTGGCGCCCGGAACCTCCGCGGAGTGCGGGCGCGCTACATCGCCCTCCCCCCGGCACGATGCCGGCTGCCTTCGATCGATTCATTCACCCGAAACGCAGCGCCGTTGCCGGCGTTCGCGCTGCGAGGGGGCCACTCGCAGCCCATGCCGCCGGAGGCCCGCGCCGAAGCGCGCGCGACCGGGGACGGCCGCAGAACCGGAGTTCCATCGGGTATGCGATTGGTCGCTGTCATCGGTCGCGCTCCTTTCCTCCGCGCCGGCCGCGCGCCGGATGCGCGTGGCCGTGCGAATGCCCAGTCCTGTGCGGCTGGCACAACGGTCGGAGGGCAGAAGGTGGGTACTGCGACGACCTTCCGACTGTTCCGCCTGTCCATCCGGCGGATTGTCGTCCGGTCGGATGGGGCTACTGCGTCATCAGCACGCCGGAATTGACCGGCGAATATACGCATCGCTGCATGCCCGAAATGGCAACATCAATGGCGCGACCCGGCGCGTGGTGCGCCCAGGCAAAGCCTTCGAATGTGCGTTTATCGGTCAGCATCGGTGTGGTTGAGACGGTTAAGCCCGCGAGGTAAATGGTTACTGCGATAATAGTGTCGGCCGTACCGCCGACGCAAGCAGAATCCGCAGATCGCGCGGCCGCCGCTGACAAATTTACAACACACAGGTTCTGACGGCATGTCGATCGCGAACGGCACGACGGGGCAAGGCCGATGACGCTGGGCGAACGCCTGCGCCTGGTTCGCGGCGCGCGCTCGCAGAAGGCCTTCGCGGGCGAACTCGGCGTGCACGAGAATTCCGTCGCCAATGCCGAGCGCCGCAACTCGGCCACGCAGGACTACCTGCTGCGGCTGGCCGAGGTCGGCAACATCAACCTGCACTGGCTGCTCACCGGCCACGGCGCGATGCGCATGGAGGAGCCTGCCGGATCGCTGCTGCAGGAAAAACTCGCGCTGGCGCTGACCGATGCGCTGCGCCTGGCTTACGGCTCGCGCTACGCCAGCGTCCCGCTCGACACTCGCGCACGGGCCATGCGCGCCGGCGCGACCTACCTGCGCTCGATCGGGGTGACCGAGGACACGCTGCCGGATGCAGAAGCGCTGGCGAAGCTCCTGCGGCTCACCATCGACGTGATGCGCAGGGGCGATGCTGCCGACGCCTGACAAGGCGGGGGCCGCTGTGTGCGGAGGCCATGATGCGCGCGGCGCGATTGACGTCGGCGCCGGCACGCGAATGCCCTGCCCGAAATCACGCTGTGCGAGCGCAGGATGAAACCCCAGGTTCCGGAGACAAAACGCCCCGGTCACAGAACCGGGGCGCAAGACTTCATGAGTGCTGGGCCTGAGATCGTTCCCGGCCCTCCCGTTCAACCGCGCCTGCGTTGCAGCACGTGCAGCACGTGCAGCGCCAGCAGCGCCGCGAGCGCGAGCCATCGGAAGAGACGTGTCAGGTTCATGGTGATGCTCGTTATCGCAAGTTGACGCGAATGAAGTCCGCCGTGCGCTGTAGCGCATCCCGCGCCGCAAGGTCGTCGGCGAAGGTGCGCACTTCGGGCGCGCGGAAATCGAAACCGCGGCCCACCCCCGGATAGACAATGACGCGCGCCTCGCGGTTCTTCTTCTGCAGCGAATCGATGCCGGCGAGAATCGAGCGCGCGCGCTGATACTGCTCGTGCTCGCCGAGGAAGACAAGCACCGGTACCGTGAGGCCGTCGACCTCGGACGCATACTGGTAGACCTGCATCGCCTCGGGCGCCTCGGGATGCTGCCAATGCGGGTAGTAGGAGACGTAGCAGGCGACCTTCGCCTGGCGCTGCTTCGTCACCATCGCTTTGAGCGCGTAGTAGCCACCGCGGGTGTGCGACACGATGCAGGTCTTCGCCTGCCCGCGCGCCTCGGGAAGCGACAGCGCGAAGTCGAC